>CAJFTU010000011.1 GCA_904420065.1 uncultured Emergencia sp. | reverse complement strand
TTTCTTGTTGTCCAGCCCTCCGGCTGTATCGGTTGAGCAAAAGCCAGCGTGGGATTGGTGTGGTATCTTTATCTAAGTGATACCCCTCGCTCCCATTTCGAGAGTGTCTGACGCACTATGTTCAGTTTGACAGCAAGTTCTTCCTGGGAAAGACCCTTGGATTTTCGTACAGCTTTAATGTTTTCACTCAGCATATAAATAATCCCCTTTCTTTCTGTGCTGTCACTATTGTATGAGGAACGACCCGCTGTTGCAAGCAACGTAAATTAACATCGGCATATTACAGAGCAAAGAAATCCCTCAACCTGAGAATCAACAAGCAGCAAACGGATTCCATGTGTAGACGGCTTTAATTAAAGCCTTTATCCGCTATATTTTATGCTGTCTGCTGCACACGGTCTGTCCCACCTCGATGTAGGGAGGCCAGCTGCTGTCTTCCCCTTCCCGTAATTTTCTGTCATCGAAATTCTCATAATTTGCCGTTTCCTCCACCATAACGTCTGCAAAGGCGATTGGCAAACCGAAAGAAGAATAAAAACTTTTACCGGCCTGAACCTGGAAATGCAAGTGCGGCTCCGAGGTATTACCGGAGTTGCCACATTCTCCGATTTTCTCGCCTCTTTTCACCGATTGTCCTACCATCACAATAATGCTTCCCGGTTTCATATGTGCAAGCAGGGAATATTCCCTTTCTCCATGACGAAGCAAAATATAATTACCGCGAATATCACGGCCGGAACATGTCGCATCCCTCTCCGCCGTGATCGGACTATCGGGATTTTCTGTGCAAACCTCTTCCACAATTCCGTCCGCCGGAGCAAGGACAGCCTTTCCATAGCAATAGAAATCCGTCGCTGCAATCCCCTCTCCGCAAAAACTCCTGCCTTTCTCATCCAAAATAAGAAAATCATATGCGTATCTCTGCGTCGGGATATCCCATGAATGAGAAGTCTTCTTGCTAACGCCGCCGTTTACTACCGTCCAAGCGCCATGGAAGGGCAGAGTATAATCGTTCTCCGACTTGTAATGATCTACATCGGGGAAGTGGCCGCGGTATCGGTGCTCCATCACAATGATTCCCCACATCTGTTTCAGTGACTGTATCAGCACAGCTTTGTTCAAACCGGTCTCCTCCTTTGCATAAATACTTACTATTACGCTTTCCATTTCTTTGATCGGTTGGGATTTCTTTTGATTCGCAGCAGATTCATGAAATCACACTACGCTCAAACTGGCCTGCAGATCTGTTTTGTTACTCATATGTTTGGCTACCATATGAAATTACACTACTCTCAAACTTCATCTTGTCCACGATACCACTATACACCGTTTGACTACCATATGAAATTACACTACTCTCAAACAATTTCAACTATTTTCTGTTTTCAAACACTGTTTGACTACCATATGAAATTACACTACTCTCAAACGCCGTCAACGGTTACTGTGCCATAAGTTATGTTTGACTACCATATGAAATTACACTACTCTCAAACTGAAAACCTTGAAAAACAGTTAAAAAAAGAGTTTGACTACCATATGAAATTACACTACTCTCAAACTTCCACCATGTCCGGAATCCCAGTAAATCTGTTTGACTACCATATGAAATTACACTACTCTCAAACCTTAACAGGCTTGCAAGCTGCCTTTCAAATGTTTGACTACCATATGAAATTACACTACTCTCAAACATTCCGCAGATTACTGCTCCTGCTGGTGGTGTTTGACTACCATATGAAATTACACTACTCTCAAACACATTAAACCACCACCAAATTCTCGTTGTAGTTTGACTACCATATGAAATTACACTACTCTCAAACGTGTTGGTCGCTGCTGACCAGTCTCCGGTGGTTTGACTACCATATGAAATTACACTACTCTCAAACGTGTTGGCTGCTGCTGACCAGTCTCCGGTGGTTTGACTACCATATGAAATTACACTACTCTCAAACCTGTTTTTAATCGTCACGGTCGTTATCTCAGTTTGACTACCATATGAAATTACACTACTCTCAAACTCAGGAGAGATTTTGTACAGCACTAAATCAGTTTGACTACCATATGAAATTACACTACTCTCAAACGAGGTACACATGGAAGCAAGAATTATCCTCGTTTGACTACCATATGAAATTACACTACTCTCAAACGTGTTGGTTGCCGCTGACCAGTCTCCGGTGGTTTGACTACCATATGAAATTACACTACTCTCAAACTATTACTACGAAGGAAGTGCACAAGGCAAGGTTTGACTACCATATGAAATTACACTACTCTCAAACGTATAGGTTTGCCCTTTTGACAAAATGCATGTTTGACTACCATATGAAATTACACTACTCTCAAACAAAAAAACCCAAGCTGATGGCTATTAGCATGTTTGACTACCATATGAAATTACACTACTCTCAAACGTGTTGGTCGCTGCTGAATGGTCTCCGGTGGTTTGACTACCATATGAAATTACACTACTCTCAAACGATTACTTTACGAGTTGTTTACCTTCACCGGTTTGACTACCATATGAAATTACACTACTCTCAAACTGCCATTAAATCACCACGCTCTCACTAACTGTTTGACTACCATATGAAATTACACTACTCTCAAACAGTGTTAAAGCTTTTAGCGAAAATGCTCCTGTTTGACTACCATATGAAATTACACTACTCTCAAACCACTGGCTGCGAATAATGCGCCTTTGATTAGTTTGACTACCATATGAAATTACACTACTCTCAAACAAGTATTTTTGCATTGTTGTAGTTTACACCGTTTGACTACCATATGAAATTACACTACTCTCAAACGACTTATAAAGAGATTCCTTGCGGTCGTTGGTTTGACTACCATATGAAATTACACTACTCTCAAACTAATTCTCTCCCTATTGAAACACGAGAAAAGTTTGACTACCATATGAAATTACACTACTCTCAAACATTCGCTGACCATTATATTTCAGAATGTGCGTTTGACTACCATATGAAATTACACTACTCTCAAACCTCAATTTTCAAGTAAGCGCCACTACTCGCTTTGTATTTCATATGGAAAATCAGTGTAATTCACATAAATCCATATCAATTATATACGTATTTTTATCTTTGAGCAACTCTATCTGCCTGTTGCTTATAAATAAAAGACTCAAATCATAGTACGCGGCACACTCCTCAAGATACCTATACGAACTTTCCGCAAGGAATGCTTCACAGTTGGCAAGTGCAAATACCTGCTTCCCGGTCAATTTTTTCATCGTAACGATATACTCTATCAATTTTTCGTCAAAGTGGCCCTGCGGGTCTTGAATATGGAGGTGATACATACGAAACAGAGCCGGCAGATCAAGTTCCGCCTCAAAATCAAGTCCATAATCGGAAGCCTCTCCCATGCGATCAAGCAGCTGTATTATTTCGCTCTGAATCCGGGAAAAATCCTCTATAAAATTCTCGTCTAAAATCGTCGATTGCAGCTCTTGGAATAATTTCCTTTGTATTTCTTTCTTGTCAAACGTCAGATCAAAAGGAGAAATGATCAGCTCGCACTTTCTGTGCAAATCAAGCGGATCATCTTGCGAATTATAGAGTGCAACCTCCTCTGCCCCATTCTCTATGGAATCCTGCAGATCCATAATGAATCGTTCCAGCCATTCCGGAGACTCCAATACAATCGAATTGACCGCGCCTTCCTTGATGTCAAGAACGAGATTTAAGTTATAATACACAAGTTTCACAATATCACCAACCTGTCATCTGAATCAATCACCGTATTCCGAGCGGATCCGACGATAAATTCCATCTTATTAAATTGCTTTTCCGTAATGACAAGAAGTTGAACGAGACCTTCTTTCGGTTTGTTGCTTTTTACAGCCTGAATAATCGAATCAGCTACCGTGGTGTTCAGTGCAAGTTTGCAATATACGCTTTCCTGCATCATTAAAAATCCCTTTTTTATCAGAAACTTTCTGAAGTTGCGGTATTCTCTTTTATCTTCCGCTGTTTCGGTGGGCAGATCGAAAAAAACAATCACTCTCATATATCTATAGTTCATCCTGATAAAACCTGATTAACGAAATATCGTTTTCATTGAGCGCGTCAAATATGCTGCGGCAATAAATCTTAATGGCGTTGGCTGCAAAATTATGCTTCCCGTCTATGATCAACTCCTCGTTCAGGGTTGCTACCAGATGCATTTTCTCTTCATGGTCGAATTTTTCCGGCAGCATTTGCACCACTTTTCGGTCGATCAGAATGCGAAAGGGCTCCATCAAATCCGAAGCCAGATTGAACTGGTTAAACATATTGTCATGGCAAAGTCCGAGCTGTGTAATGTACCCGTTGGCAACAATTTCCCGGTTAAAATAGGAGAGCAGAACTCCATAGCCGTAGTTCAGCGCCGCATTGATAGAATTGTCTTTGCTTCGCGAAAAATCCAGACCGAATAACGTATTAAAATAAACCTTGGCGGCATGGCCTTCCCGATTATTGGCGTCGGCAAAATCCATTTCCCGCACGTACTGCCTGAGGGTTTCTGCCCTTTCGGCATAGCCTCTCTCTTCCAGATGGTCTGCCTGTTTCCGGATCTTTTCGGAAACAATTTCTGTCCAGACCATTTCTTTTGTCTGCTGATTCCACTGAATCTGCTTTTTCACCTTGATGCTCGTATCGTGGCTTCCATAATAAGGCAGCAGTTCAGAGTGAGGATTATGCTGTTCATCGCAGAATACCACCTTGATTTTTCGTTTTGTTAGTTCACATAGCAGGACTGCCGTCAGCGAAACGGCCGTCGATTCAACCATCAAAAGGCCGATTTCGCTGAGGTGAATTCGGTTCGTATGGTCAGCCTTGCGAACAACCAGATAGTCCATTTTATAATCGAGCTTGGCACAGCCCGTCACCACAACCGTTCTCCAACTCATATCACAACTCTGTTCTGGTTTCGTACAAACCGGTCACCGATTGATTTACAAGTATAAGGTAGCTCTTACCGACAGTGTTTTTATTTATTTTCATGCTACCGGAATTCTTACTTCCCCCGATATCTGTCAGGTCAGCCTTGGTCTCTATATCGCATCGAAACATAGCGAGAATGCCGTTGAGCAGCGCCGCTTTTTTCTTCAAGGACAGTTCCAAAAAACGTTCCCTGTTCTGCTTCAGCAGCTTGCCCTGATTGGCCGGTCTCTTTTCATAAACCGTGAGCAATTTTTCCGTCATATCGTCATACAGATCTATCAGCCCTTCTTCTGTGATCCTATCGAACCTTTCATTGACTTCAAAAGCCTGATGTTTATCTAAATACTTTTCGATATTCCGAATCAAAATCTCGTATTGTTTAAAAAGCGGTTGCATTCCGTTTTTAAACAAAATTATTATTTCATTTGCCCCTCTTATCCGCATCGGATATCCATCCACCAGCAATAAAGCGTTTTTCTTAATGCAGGGACGCAGTACCTTTACATTTTCCAAATGTTTGACCTGCTCACAATATTTCAGATACGCTTCCGGATCGTGTGGCAGCATATTGGCAATATAGATCGGCACCTCCATTAGATTCCGAACTCGTTCACCTTTTTTCCCGTCAAACTCGATCAATGTAAAATAAGATGTATTGGCGCTGTTATATCCGCCGTACTTTTCTGTGTCCAATCCTGATTTCAACGGAATCGGAGCTCCTTTTCCTTTTTTCACGATCGTCGCGTTGAACAGTCCGCCCTTGTCGCAGTATGTATATTCCGTATACAGGATGTCATTTCTCTGCACAATCTTTCTCACCAGATCTAACGTGCCGCCGAATTTTTCACCTTTCTCATTTTTCTTCTTCCCATTATAGGCGGGCGCTTCCCATATACGCGTATTGCCCCTGTACACATCAAAATCAAATGTACGGCTTAAATTGTATTTCCGCTCCTTGTTCTCTTTGAGCCAGATGCGGGGATTCGATGTAAATTTAGCGTCGTATACATCGCCGGCTACAATATTGAGATACGCGTCCTTGGCGTGGTGAAAATCATTTATTCTTCTGGATTTTGGTACATTCAGGTCCCTGTGGCGGAACTGCGAGGTAATACCGGCTTTTACCTGTATTACACGACTGTCTCTGAACATTCGATTCAGTAGCTCTACTACAGCCTTTGAGGACTGACGTGTCTCGACCAGCTGTCTGTTGATAAAGCCGGCCAGTTCCTCATCGGTAAAGTCTCCCGTCCTTGTCAGCCTGTCGTATTTTTTCTTGCTGATCAATCCCATCTTAAGAAGCTGGGCCCATCTTCCCTTCTGCTTTTCCTGTATTTCTGATGAAAGCATTTCATTGCTCTTCTTCGCATTTTTGTCCCGCTCAACCAGTACCAAATTGTCGAGGCTGTCGTCTTTAATTTTGGACTGAGGGTAGATGTGATCCCTGTCCCACTTTGGATTTCCTGCCATGAGTTGTTCCAGATCAATCTGGTTTCCGGTATACATACATCTCCCCATTTGTGTATAGTACAGATACAGCTTGATACTGTTAAACGCTCTTTCATCGGTCGCTTCAATCTTTTCAATCCAATCTCTGACATCCCCTTCACATGCATTGTAAAGGGCTAAGAGCTGCTGCTTTCGGGAATCTTTTCTTTTTCCTTTTCCGTTCTGATCCCTCTCTTCGTTTTCTCGAGCCATTTCCACGAAGATTTTTTCCGGATCGCATCCTATGACATGACGTATTTCTTCTACGATCTGTACCGTCTGCCAGATAGCACGTTTCACAGCCGGAGAAACGATCAGATCTTTCACCAGGGCATCGTAGGTTACCGACGTTATCTCGCCCTGCGCTGCTTCATTTAATTTCGCGATTTCCGCTGCAAAGGTAAATCTTGAGCTGAGCAGCTGCATCAAGTTGCAGTCGGTTTCCCATAAGGCCTGTATGATCGTATAGATTGCACCGGTCTCCTGATCTATTCCCTGGATTCCATTGAGGAACTTTTCCGAGAAATTCCCCCAGCCCGTGTATCGCAGTCTTCTCACCGCCTTATACTGCTCCTCCGTAAGCAGATTTGGATATTTTTGTTCTATCACGTGGCGGGTCATCTTCTGATCGTCTCCGTAAATGGTTTTCCAACGGATAATATCCTCTGCCACGGTTCGGATGGAATCCTTCGCCATCTCCGCACCGAATACGCCTTTCTCAAAGTCCAGATAGGACGACAGACTGGCCTTGAAATCCTGATCAAATCCGCTCAAATCCTCTTTCGTCAGTTTCTCGTCGCTTCTTCGAAGATAGTCGAGCAGTCTTTTTCCCGTCACTTTCGTATGTTTACAGAAAAGCTCATCATAGAGCTTCTGTTTTTCTTCTACAGAAACTTTCTTTCCCCGCACGCGAAGATTATTCAGCTCGTTGAGGACCATAAATCGGCTGTACAGCAAAGAGTTTTTCGGGATGACATCCTCGCCGATCAAGTAGGTACACTTATTAGTCATACGTCGAATGAACGCTTCATTGGATTTCTCTTCATCAACTTTTTCGCTGAAATTCCAAGGATAAATTCGCCCCTCTTCTTTTCTCACAATCCAGGAGTTGGAACCCTGCCCCTTATGGCGGTCACTGAGCGGTCCCACATAATAAGGCACCCGGAAGGAAAAGATGGCAAGTATTTTTTCGGAAGCACTTTTCCCCTCTTCATCTTTCTTCGTGAGAAACGGCATATAGACCTCTGCGTTTCTCAGTATTTTCTTCAGCTCCATCTGGTGAATCTGGTGAGGAACCACGCCGTTATCTTTGCTTCGCTGCAAAGGCAGCAGCGTTTTCTGCTTCGTTTCGGTAAGGAGCCTGTCCCAAAGGGCTTTATCGTCTTCCTGTGGAGATATTTGGGCCAGTCGCTTTTCCAGTTCTTTATAAAAGTCTTCTTCGCTGCATTTTTTTACGGCCGTTTTGCGTCCTTTCGTTTTTACACTGCCGATATACGCGGCGTAATTTACCCCGCCTTCCGTACCGTCAAAAAATTTCTTGTATTCGGCTCGGGCGAGATATTTCCTGCATAATTTTTTCAGATCCTTAAGGTTCTTCTGGTGACGTTCATACTGCTTTACCTTCGCAAAAGAAATATAGTCCTCTCCATCTAAGATATCCACGAGAATGTTCCAGTCATACAATGCCTTTATACAGTCTATGATATAGCTCTGTTCCGGCATTACTTCCTGGATGTTCGGTCTTATTCCATCGTCATAAGCGGAATCCCCAAAGCTGAAAGAAGATTTTTCCAGGCCTTCAAATTCTTCATGGAACAACTTCTTTAAATCTCCTTTATTTCCCACCAGCAGTTTGCAGATATTTTCCACGGTCTCCTTCCTCTGCTTCTGCTCCGCCTTGCCGTATTCCTCCCCTTCGATTTCAAAACATTTGATCAAGTCTTTCACTTTTGCCGTTCCGGAAAGATTCCTGTCGCGAAGGGTAGTCTCAAAAGCGCTTCTCTGTCCGCCGGCGATTTCAATGTGAAATGCATCAAAAATAACCTCTGCAAGTTGGTTAAACACGGTGTCAAAATTCTTTGCGTCGCTTAATTCTCCGTTTATGAGAAAATGCCCGCGATTTTTGAGAATATGATGCAAGGCCAGATAAAGATGGCGCGGGTCGTGCTCTGCACAATTCTCTATGAGCGCTTTCCTCAGGTGAAATATGGTGGGATATTCTCTATAGTAGTCAATATCCGTATAATCCGGGTCCATAAAGAGAAGAAATCGGCCATCTACAGATTTATCTTCAAGATGAAGCCTGCTTTCATTCAATCGGATAAAGAAGGTCGGATCCACCTTATGGATTTCTTCTGCAAACAACTCCTGTAGCAGGTCGATTCTCTGCTTCCGCCTTTGAAGCCTTCTTCTGGACGCTCTGAACGCCCGCCTTTCAGCGGCCGTATCGGCGCTTTCAAAGAGCCGGATGCCCCACATCCGTTTGCCCTTTCGCTTCAGAATATTGTATGCCCTATCCGTCACTGCCCATCCTACAGAATTCGTTCCAATATCCAGTCCAATATAATAGTTTTCCATTTTCATTCCCTCTCTTTTTCATTCAACACGCCGAAAAACATTTGGCCACAATCTTGACAGTCACATAACTTTATAGTATGCTTTAGCTATCTCAAATGGCTACCATATGAGATTACACTACAGGTTCAAATAAAGAATTTTTCAAATCGCCCTTTTGGGCTCCACATGGTGTGGATAAACTCGCGCAAGCGAGTTTTTTTATTTCACCATGCATGATATATTTCCAGCTTTCTTCATAAACTCTGCTTATGGACGTCCGGTCATCTTCCGGGACGATATATTGGATATTCATTTCGCCTACCTCCCCATTTCGCCGCCGATTTTCGGCCTACTACAGATCGATAACCTTCACCTCGTATCCGATAGCCTCGAGAAACTTAAACAAATCGACCGTATCCAGAAAAATCGTTTTCTCATTGGTATTGGGATGAAAGCTCATCCTTTTTTCCGAAACGATTTCCCTGTCGAAATAAACCTGAATATCCTTCTCATCGTTGTTCAGCAGCCCAAAAGGAGAAACCACGCCCGGCGGCAGCATCATTTTTTCGTACAGACTCTCCGAGGAAGCCATCTTTATCCCCTTGCCTCCGGAAAGCTCCGCAAACCGCTTCATGTCCAATCGCTTCTGATCGTCCATGATCAGAAGATAGTACGCGGTCTTTTTCTTGTTGGTCAGAAACATGCTCTTGGTCCGAACTCCTTCGATACCTTCGATAAAGCTATCCGCCTGCTCGGTAGTCAGCGCAGGCTCGTGCTCGATTACTTCAGACTCTATCCCAAGTTCCTCCAGTTTTTCCTTTACCTTAATGTACAAATCCATAATTTTCTCCTTCAACACACCCGTTGTTTACTTGTATCCTGTATCGTTGCATCTGCACGCAATGCCGCGCTCTACACCGGGAACCACGACCAGACACTCTGCAGCATAGCGATCAGGGCCAATGCGCCAAACGCAATGATAACGATCTGCAAAATACGGCGTGAACGGCGATTTCTGACTGCAAACCGTTCACTTATCCGAGATAGCTGTTCTGCCGTCTCATCATGCACTTTATCTGTTTTCCGTTCTGCGCCAAGAAGCTCCGGAACAGAAACCTCAAAAACCTCCGCCAGGCGAGTCAACGCTTCCGAATCTGGAGCAGACAAATTCTTTTCCCATTTTGATATGGTCTGCCGGACGACGTGCAGCCTTGCAGCCAGTTCTTCTTGAGACATGCCTCTCTGTTCCCTCAGTTCTTTTAAATTCTCACCAAACATCATTTGTACACTCCTTTGTTTTTTACAAAGCTGTGGTAATCCATCCGCCTGTATCTAACACGCAATACAGATTAACACCGGCACAGCGGACAGGGGCGTCTCTGCAAAAGACGATCCGTTTACCACTTTTTCCTGATCCGTCCGACAGCCCAGACAGATAAAAGCAGGACAATTACAGCAGATATGCCGATCCACAGCGGGGAAAACACCCAGATCCAGGACCAGCCGATATATCCCGTCAGCTTCAGCCCAATGAAGAGCAGTGTCAATGCGCTGCTAAATCCCATACCTGTATTCTTTACTGTCTTGCCGTTCATCCTTTTCCACGAGCTCAGTCTCAAAGACTGTCCCAGAAGAAGCAGAAACAACCCGGCCGAGATAGTAATGATAGAAAGAGTCTGGTCCAACCCTTTCAGAGTCGGTATGAAGAAAAGTACTACAGCTATGGAGGTGAATACCGTCGCAACTACAGACAACACCCCGTTTGCGACGGTGTTCTCCATAACATCAGAGAGAACTTCATCCGCCTTTTCCGGAATCCGTTCTGTTTCTATCCGTTCCCCGCTGAACAGCTCGGTCAGCGTGATATTCAGTTCCCCGCACAGCGGATTGTATAAAGAAGCATCCGGAAGACATTTTCCGGTTTCCCACTTGCTCACTGCCTTATAACTGACACCCAGTTTCTCTCCCAATTCCCTCTGCGTCAGATTCTGTTCCTTCCTCTGCTGAGCGATAAACTTTCCGATTTTAATCTGATCCATAAAAACACTCTCCCTTTCACAGCCCAGTATACACTTAGCCGAGGAAAAAGCATACCGCCCAAAGGTAGAGTTTTGTCCCGGTCAGCTCAAAAGCGACTATATCGCTGTAAATTTTCAAATCCGTGAAATCTGTTTCCAATAGAAACCATTCAAGGGTTTTAGAAACTATCATTTAAAAATATTTTCTTTTTCACTGTTTTTGTTTCTATAAGAAACCGAATTGACTCTCCGATAAAAAATTGAATCTGGTTTTCTCTCTTGCATCAATTTTTTTCGTTAAATTGACGGGAGAATTTAAGGGGCTTTTTCTTTTTGATTAATTTTGTTTCTATATAAAACGATTACTGCCAATTTGAAAAACTGCACTGGAAACAGAGGCCCGTCCGTTTCGAAAACAGCAGATCTGTTTCTAATAGAAACGGATTTAGGTGATTTGAAAAAAGCTCGATAAACCTATCATGTTTCACAGGTTTATCGGCGTTCTGCCCGCAGCAAACGAAATCTTTCATAATATAATGTATAAAATTATTATATCTTACTTCATATGAAATGCAATCTATATGCGGGAAAACAAGAAAACGAAAGCGGCTCAGGCAAAACGCTTCCGCGAGAAACCGCAGATAAACCATATATCCTCCTGCCTCTCGCCTTCGCCCAGCCGGACAAACCACAAGCCGCAAGAAAGAAAAAATCCGCCGTCTGCCCAACAGCGGATTTTTACACAGAGTCTTCGGATTATTTCAGCCCCAACATCCCTGTTACTTTTCCCAGAGAAAAACGGTAGGAAACAAACTGATAAGCAGCTGCAACCAGCGTAACGGCCGTGCAGATCAGCATGGTCTGCAGCTCCGAATCCGTAAGTCTCCCATCGTTCATATTCAAAAGCAGGAACTGGAAGAGCCACATGGCAGTGCAGCCCAAAACGGTTGGCAGCACATAAACCTTTCGGATCTGCTGCCGCAGCAGCCTGCAAAGATAACCGTGGCTGGCTCCCAGTTTCTCCAGATCGGAGAATACCGGCGCACTGGAAATTCCCACACTCTGACTTCTGGCATAGGCCACAATGCCAACAGAAGCCAGACATACCGCCGCCACATAGAGGAACAGCATCAGGAATACCGCATAACTGGCCGTGCCATAAGCCTCCTCCATAGGAATCAGCCTCGGCTCGTACTGCCAGTCCGCTTCGAGGATCGGATTTTCCGGATCGTAAGAAACCATATCTGCATAGCCGTATTCCTCTCCGGACGCATCGGCCTGCATCGCCGCCCACTGGTCATAGGCGCCGCAGACTTTCATATCTTCTGCAGCCGCCGTGCCGAACTGTCGGTAAAATTCCTCCGAAAATTTCAACTCGTCTCCGCCTCTGCTGTCAAAGAGGACCTGAATTTCCCGCGGAAACAGGCCTGTTCCCCGTCGGATCTCGTCGTAGTCCTCGTCACTGACCACAAATCGAGCTTCGCTGTCAAATCCACGCCCCTGAACCAGCGACGCATAGTTCAGATTTCCCTCGTATTGCAGAGTCATGAAACGGTCTTCTCTGTCCAGATATACCTGATCCATATCGTCAAAATGGAAGAAAAGACTTTCTTCCGCATCGCTGCGCTGTATCATGTAATAGGAACCCGATTCGATGTCTGTCTGCTGACCGGTCATCCGTTCAAAATCGGAAGCGCTGATAAACTCATACACCCGATATTTTTCCTCATAAATCTCCTCTAAATCCCCGTTTTCGTCCACATTATCCCGGTTGACACCGCTTCCCACGGCCTGTACAAGCTCCGCTTCCCGGAAGTTTTCCACCTCGAGTCCGTAGTTTGACGCCATCTTTTCCACATCCTCCTTGGAAAATCCCTCCATATCTTCCGTATAGAAATAAGCGTACATCGACTCATAGGCGGATAAAGTGCTGCCCGCCGCCACATTGTTCACCGGCACATAAAACACGGCGAACAGGCTTCCCATCAGCAGCAGCGTGATAACCAGCATATTTCGCACAATAGAACGGCCCTGAAACTTCAGCATCCCGTAGGATATCACATTTCGGTAATACTTTTCCGGATTCCGTCCCCGTCTGTGACAGGAAATAGAATAGACCAAAATCTGATACAAGCCCACAAGAGCCAGAAGGTAAAACAGATTGGTCCAGGCTCCGAGATAATGCTTAGTCAGGTTCACCACTACGGTAGGCATTACAAAGCCCAACAGGACGCCCAGAACGAGAAAAACGGTTCCGCGGATCAGATAACCGGTATTGACCATCTTTTTCAGCGGTTCCTGCTTTCTCTGCTCGTTGAGGATATCCATAATGTTGCTTCGTTTCATGGATCTGACCGCCAAAACGGCCAATATGATCAAAAGAGCTGCTGCATACAGAAGACTCATGATCAGTCCGGACGCGGAAAGAGAGAACCCATAGGTGGTCACTTCGGGCATCACCTTCTTGAAAACCGTGCCGATGATCCATGCCAAAGCGCATCCGCCCAGGATTCCAATCAGAACGGCAAAGAGGCTGCACCTGCAGATTTCTGCGCTGAGCGCTCTTCCGATCCGCTTTTTATCCGCGCCCAGAGCCAGAAAAACCCCGATCTCCCTGCTCTTGTAGCGCAAAAAGAGGCCGGTGGCGTAGACGACAAAGACGATACAGCCCGCTGCCGCCAGCGCGAAGATCATATAGATCTGCTTCCGCGAATCGCCGCCCTCCGGAAGGGTCTGCTGAATCATAGGGCTCTGCAGCATCATCAGATAAGAGGTAATCAGCAGTACCGCAAAGCCGATGCAGAATCGAAACTGATTGTACTGCGACCGATTCCTTTTCGCAGTTTTCCCCACACTTTACTCAGCGTCATAGCCTTCACCACTGTTCATCGCTGACAGAACTTCAAGGAGCTGATTCATAAACTCCCTTCTCCCGCCGTTTCTCGTAAGTTCCCGGAATACCTTTCCGTCTTTCATCACGATTACCCGATCGCAATAGCTGGCCGAAAAGCTGTCGTGGGTAACCATGAAAATCGTCGCGCCCAGCTCTTTCTTCGCGCTGACGAAGGCGCCGATCACCGCCTCGCTGGACTTGCTGTCCAGATTGCCAGTCGGCTCGTCGGCCAAAATCAGAAAAGGATCGTTCATCAGTGCCCTGGCTACAGCCGTTCGCTGCTTCTGTCCGCCGGAGATTTCCGCCGGAAACTTATCCCTGATCGCTGCAATATCGAAAAGAGACAACAGCTTTTCCGCCTTTTTCTCCATTTCAACATAGTTTTCCTCTTTGATTACCTTGGGAATGCATACATTTTCAAAGACCGTCAGGCCGTCCAGAAGCATAAAGTCCTGGAACACAAATCCCAAATCCTCATTTCTGACCCTGGCGATTTCTTTTTCGGAAAGGACGGAAAGATCGCCGCCATTTAAGAGAATTTCTCCCCTGTCATGGGGAATAAAGCAGGAAATGCAGTTTAGCAGCGTGGTTTTTCCGCTTCCGGAAGGTCCCATCACAGCAACAAACTCTCCTTTTCTTACCTGGAAATTTACATCTTTCAATACTTCGTAGACGCTGCCGCCGGAGCGGTAGCTCTTGTACAGATGGTTTACCCTTAGCATCTCATTTTCCTCCCTTTTTGTTTTTTGCAAACATTAAACATTATAAAAAAACGCCTTGCCCTTTTCGATACGGCAAGTCTGCACGTTTGACATCTTTTTCAGCAAGTTTTGTATTTCCAGATGAAATCGCCGATTTTCTGTAGTATGATTGATGAAGAAAATGAAGAAAGGCCCGGAATCACACATGCTCAATATTATCATCTGCGACGATGACAAAGTGCTTCGGGGAGAATTAAAACAGATTCTGGAGACGGAACTGGGACTGAAAGGGATCTCCTACCGGATCACAGAATATTCTTCCGGCGAAGAGCTTTTATCGGAATACGAAAAAATCCAGGGGCAGAAAATTTTATATCTGGACATCAAACTGGACAATATAAACGGTATAGACGCAGCCGGAAAAATACGCAGTCTGGACCCTGCCGCCGTAATCATCTTTGTTACGGTCTATCCCGAATTCGTTTTTCAGGGGTATGAAGTCCGCGCCCTGGACTATATTCTGAAGCCCTACAAAAAGGAGAAGATCATCGCTTCTCTGCGAAGCGCTCTTTCCACACTGGATCTGACAAGAGAAACCTGTTTCTTTCTGGATCACCGCAGAGGAAGTCTGCGAATTCCCTTCGATATGATTCAGTATTTTTTCAGCGAGCGCCATCAGGTGCACATCGTAACCGCTGACGAAACACATTCTTTTTACGGGAAGCTGAGCGACTTGGAAAGCAGGCTTCCTTCTTGTTTTGTCCGCATACATAACCGCTACATCATCAATCTGAAATATCTGGATTCGCCGGAAACCAACCGAGCCATTGTACGGACAATACCTCTTCCGGTCAGCCGCTCCTACAAACACTCCCTCTCCATCGCCTACGCCAGATACATGCTCGAATAAAAAAACAAAAGAAAGGAGGCATCCTCTTGTTCGAACCCGCCTATCTGGTCAATTTTCCCCTTTCCTTTATCCTTTCATGTCTGATCTACCGGGTATTTGAAAGCTGCCTTACTCTGCGCCCTCAGAAGTGGGCGCGCATATCGTTTTACCTCCTGCTCTTTTTCCTGTCGTCACCCATAATCCTACCCGGTGAAACTACGGCCACACTGGGCATATTGATCTTTCTGCTTCCCGGCGTTCTCCTGTTTTTTACCAATCCGTTTCTGATCAAAACGGCAGTCACTCTGATCGTCTATCCGCTGTGGATCTCTTTCTATTATCTGACAGAAAACGGCGGATACGTGATCTGGCTGCACGTTTTTCAGATGGACATGTCTCCGCTGGCCGAAAACGCGCTTCATCTGCTGTTTTCCCTCCTGCGGATACCTTTCTGGCTGCTGATCCTTCGATTTACCCGAAAGTGGCTCAATCCGACCCGAACCCATCTCTCTGCGCAGATTTGGCTCATGATCTCTGTTCTGTGTCTTTCCTCTTTTCTCGGCGCCATCACCCTGATCGCGCAAGTCAGTCTTTACTACCGCACGTTCACCATCTGGCCTGCCTGTGCCGCCTGCATTTTGACCAATCTGGGAATATGCCGTCTCTGCGCTTTTGTTTCCAACAAGGTCAGAGAAGCCGCCGCAGCGGATATGCTGCAGGCTCAGCAATCCTACTACGAGGATCTCCGCCGGGAGCAGAAGCGGGTGCGCGAGCTCCGTCACGACATGGCTAATCATCTGAGCGTAGCCCAGAGCCTTATCACCCAGGAAAAAGTCCTGCAGGCGCAGAACTACCTGTCAGAACTTTCTCAGGAAATTTCTTCCGCCTCTCCAAAAGAATTCTACCGTATGGAGACGGTCAACGCCCTCTTAAACGTAAAGTACCGACTCGCTGCAGAAAGGCAAATCGACTGCCGCATCTTCCTGGAGCTTCCTCAAAATCCCGGCATCGACGAAGTAGGACTCTGCTCACTGATCGCAAATACGCTGGACAACGCCATAGAAGCATGCGGCAAAATTCCCGACGTTTCCCGACGCAGGATTCTCCTCAAAGGACGGCTATCCGGCAGCAATTTCAGCTATTACATCGAGAACAGCGTTTCCGGCGCTTCAAAGAAAGCCGCTGCACTTCCCTCAGGCAGAGGAAACGGTCGACGGCGCGGCCTCGGCCTTTCTATCGTTCGAGGCCTGGTTTCCCAGTCCGGCGGTACGCTTTCCATCTCATCGGATGAAGAGCAATTCTCCGTCACCGTATTGCTGCCTGTTAAAAACAATGCCGAAAACTAAAACTGCCGCAGCCCTTTACCGATATATTCGGCAAAGGGCTGCGGCTCGATTCTGCATCCGGTTAAAGCAGCCAGACGGAACTGCCTGCTTTGACTGGTAATTCACCATTACAGATTTTTTACAAAGAGAGCTCGAATCGCATTGAGTACAGCGATAATCATTACTCCCACATCGGCGAAGATGGCCAGCCACATATTGGCGATGCCCACTGCGCCAAGAACAAGACAGATCAGCTTAATGCCGATAGCAAATACGATATTCTGATATACGATCCGCAGACACTTTCGGGAAATCTTTATCGCCTTCGGAATCTGCATCGGATCGTCATCCATCAGCACCACGTCGGCCGCTTCGATGGCGGCGTCAGATCCCATCGCGCCCATGGCAATGCCGATGTCCGCCCGGCTCAATACCGGCGCATCGTTGATACCGTCGCCCACAAAGGCCAGCTTCGCCTTTTCCGGTTTTCCGGCGATCAGTTCTTCCACCTTCGCCACCTTGTCCGCCGGAAGCAGTTCGCTGCAGACCTGATCCAGTCCCAGTTCCTTACCCACCTTTTCTCCTGCGCTGCGTGAGTCGCCGGTCAGCATAACAATCCTGCGCACACCGGCATTTCTGAGCTGTCTTATGGCCTCTGCTGCGCGGGGTTTGACAACATCGGAAATAACGATATGTCCGGCGTATTTTCCTCCTACGGCCATGTGAATGATCGTTCCTACGGAATGACAGCCGATGTACGTAATCCCCAGCTGATCCATCAATTTGTCGTTTCCGGCCGCCACCTCTATACCGTCAACCTTGGCAATAACGCCGTTTCCGCTGATCTCCCGTATATCCGTCACCCGGGATCGATCGATTTCCTTTCCGTAGGCCCTCTGCAGGCTCTTGCTGATCGGATGAGAGGATGAGCTTTCCGCCAGGGCCGCGTATTCTATGAGTTTATCCTCAGGCATATCACTGTGGTGGATTTCGTTGACCTGGAAGACGCCCTGGGTCAGTGTACCGGTCTTGTCAAATACAACGATTTTGGTCTTCGAAAGGCTTTCCAGATAATTGGATCCTTTCACCAGTACGCCGGCTTTGCTGGCGCCGCCGATGCCGGCAAAAAAGCTGAGAGGTATGCTGATGACCAACGCGCATGGGCAGCTGATGACCAGGAACGTCAGCGCGCGGTAAATCCATATGTCCCACTCCGCCGTCGTGTCCATGAAAAAGAGGCGGACAAGGGGAGGCAGAACCGCCAGAGCCAGAGCGGCAAAGCAAACCGCCGGCGTATATACGCGGGCAAATCTGGAAATGAAAGCTTCTGACTTGGACTTCCTGGAGCTGGCGTTTTCTACCAGATCCAAAATCTTTGAAACCGTAGATTCGCCAAACTCCTTTGTTGTCCTTATCTTCAGCAAACCGGTCATATTGATGCAGCCGCTGATAATCTCGTCGCCTTCCTTCACATCCCGCGGAAGACTTTCCCCGGTAAGAGCGCTGGTGTTCAGGGAAGAACTGCCTTCCTCTGCGATACCGTCGATAGGTACCTTTTCTCCCGGTTGAACGACGATTACGCTGCCGATCTCCACCTCGTCCGGATCGACCTGTTCCAGCCTGCCGTTGATTTCCACATTGGCATAATCCGGACGAATATCCATCAGATCGCTGATATTGCGCCGGCTTTTCCCTACCGCATAACTCTGGAACAGCTCGCCCACCTGATAGAACAGCATTACAGCGATAGCCTCCGTATATTCTCCGCTCTGGTCGTAAAGAGCGATAGCGATAGCGCCGACTGTAGCGACAGCCATCAGAAAATTCTCATCAAATACCTGACGGTTTCTTATCCCCTTCAATGCTTTGAGCAGAATATCATAGCCGATGATAAAGTAAGGGATCAGATAGAGCACAAGTCCCGCTCCATTGGCGGCTTCTTTTACTGATAATCCTGCAGCTTGTGCGCCAAGCAGCGAAACGATATATCTGCCGACAGTCTCCATCGGCACAAAACTCACCCCGATCAGGAGTATTGACGCGATAATTATGCGGATCAGCATCTTCTTCTGCTTTCTGGACATGAGATATCACCTCTCTATAATTAAATATTTGCTTAATCATTTATTTGTATTCGTCAAGAAAGCACCCTTATCCGGCCGGGATTGCCGTTAAGGGCGCCCTCTTGCATATGAAAATACGGTCTACAGAAATACCTCGCAGTCAGACTCAACTTTTTGGCAGTTCTTGCGCACTTCCGGCATGACCTCCTCCGGTTTAC
The DNA here is from genome assembly GCA_904420065.1 of uncultured Emergencia sp. Classification (GTDB taxonomy): domain Bacteria; phylum Bacillota; class Clostridia; order Peptostreptococcales; family Anaerovoracaceae; genus Senimuribacter. Next base: position 57,544 of record CAJFTU010000011.1, on the reverse strand, counting down.
GTCCCTCTTCAAACTCTACGATCATTTTCAACGCCATAAAGTTTACGACTGCGTCCTTGACGCCGTCGGTATTCTTGGCTGCCGCTTCCATTTTATTGGCGCAGTTTGCACAGTCTACATCGATCTTATAAGTCTTCTTCATCGTATTATCTCCTTTGATTCCCATAGCTCTGCACGCAATCGATTAAACGAATGCTTAATTGTTAATTTTAATATACACCATTCTTCAAAAAAGTCAACACGTTTTTCAAAAAGAATGGGAATTTTTCTTTCCCCATAAAAATCCGGTTGCAGCAGAACAGGATTATGGTAGAATATCCCTTATAGAACAGGAGGTTACCTATGACGACAGAAAAAAAACTTCCCCATGATCACGGACAGAAGGCAGAAGAAAAACTGAAAGATATGCCTAACGTCGACAAGTTCCAGACCGTTGCGGATATCTTCAAACAGCTGGGCGATGGGAGCCGCATCCGGATCTTTTGGCTTCTGTGTCACTGCGAAGAATGCGTCATCAATATCTCCGCACTGGTAGACATGAGCAGTCCTGCCGTATCTCATCATCTGAGACAGCTGAAAAGCGGCGGTCTCATCGTGAGCCGCCGGGACGGAAAAGAGGTCTACTACAAAGCCGCCGATACGGAACAGGCCCAGCTCCTTCACCACATGATCGAAGCCATGGTCGAAATCGCATGTCCAACTGAAGAAAGCAGGAACTGAATCACCTCTCTTTGAACGGTATTCCGCAGACCTGACACTCCGCAGACAGCATCGTTATTTTTTTAAAAATAATAACATATATGTAGAAAAAAGCAGCGCGGTTTAACTGCGCTGTTTCTTCTTTTGCTGTATTTCTTGTTTTACTTTTTGCGATCCGTCACATCGGCAATATACTGCCTGATGAACTCGATAAATGCCGCCGTGGTCGGCGGAAAAATCTGGTCTTTTTTCCAGACAAGAGCCGTACGCGTCTCTACAGCCGGGTACAGAGGGATGAACTTGAGATCTTCATAGGCGCAGTGGAGCTGGATACAGATCGCTATCCCGATTCCGCTGCTGACCATCATCGCTTCATTATAAGGAAGGTTTCCCTTCGCCATAATGTGCAGATGATCAAAGGCGTCTCCAAACCAGCTTCCCAGCTCGCTTCTCAGATCGCGGGAAGCGATGACCATCGGCATCTCGATCAGATCCTCTACCTGAACGTATTCCTTCTTGGCCAGTTCTGCATCTGCCCGTACCAAAACGCCCTATTTCTCTTTGACCGGCATGGAGATGAATTCGTATTTGCGGATGTCTACAGGCTCTCCCATCACGCCAAGATCCAACAGCCCTCTTTCGATGTAATCCTTTATGTTGACCGCATTTCCGCTGTAGATCTGATAGCGAACCAGGGGATGTTTCTTCTGAAAGGCCGCCATCATCTCTGAAAACAGCTTGGTTCCCAGAAATTCCCCGCTGCCGATCATGATTTCCCCCGTCAGATTCTGATCTCTGCGAAGAAAATCTTTTTTCGTCTTTTCCGCCAGGCTGAGCAGCTCCTGCGCCCGCCGCTTGAGCAGCATCCCCTCTTCGGTCAGCACGATGTGATGATTGCTCCGATAAAACAGCTTTACACCCAGCTCTTCCTCCAGCTGCATGATCTGCCTCGAAAGAGTGGGCTGGGTGATATGGAGCAGCCTGGCCGCTTTGGTGATGTTCTCTTCCCTGGCGATAGCCAGAAAATAGTTCAATACGCGAAGTTCCAATAAACCTCCTCCTCTCCTGTGCATCATAGCACAGGCCGGATAAAAACACAATAAACAGCTATCCGATATAATCGGGCTATATCCACGCCTTACACCTTCTGCGGACGAAACCGGATTTTTCCGGTACGGCAATCCATATCCTCTACAATAGCCAGCGATTCCAGCTGATATCCCCTTTCCCGGATCCGCTGTCCGCCCGGCTGAAAACCTTTTTCTATCGCTATTCCGATTCCCTCCACACGGGCGCCGGCTCCTTCGACGATCTGAATCAAGCCTTGCAAAGCGCATCCGTTGGCGAGAAAATCATCGATGATCAGCACCCGGTCTTCAGCAGAAAGAAACTTTTTCGATACGATCACACGGTTTACCGTTTGGTGCGTAAAGGACTCCACCTCGGCGGCATAGACTTCACCGTCTATATTGATGCTCTTTGTTTTCTTCGCGAAGACTACGGGAACGTCAAAATGCCTGGCCGCAATGCAGGCGATACCGATGCCCGACGCCTCGATGGTTAAAATTTTGTTGATGGCTTTGCCTGCAAAACGGCGTTTGAACTCTTCGCCCATTGTCTCGAATAGCTGTATATCCATTTGATGATTGAGGAAGCTGTCCACCTTGAGCACTCCTCCCTCTTTTACAACCCCATCCTTTACGATCCGTTCTTCCAAAAAATTCATCGCCTTGTTTCTCCTTTATCTCTTTATCCGCCGCAGAAGCCTCAGTCATTGGGTCTGCGATAAAACCTTCCGTTAACCTGTTCGGTCTTAATCACATTGATAAACGCCTTTGGATCGATTTCGCGGATTTCTTTCGTCAGCATATTCACCTCTTCACTGGAGACTACCGAATAGACCATGTTCCTTTCCGCGCCTTCATAACAGCCGGTGCCCTTGAACAGCGTGGCGTCGTGGTGAGTAATCTCGCTGATTCTTCCGTATACGGCACTGGGCTGATCGGTGATGATCAGCAAAGTGTGCTTCTGATACCTCTTATACAGCATCTGAATGATCTGGGTGCTGCAGAACTGAAAGATGATCGAGTAGAGTGCCCGATCAAAGCCGAAGAGTATACCGGCCGTAATCAGTATACACACATTTCCCATAAAGATGTAATTCCATGCGTCTATTCCCTTCTTCTCAGAAAAGTAAATGGAGATAAAATCCGTACCGCCTGCGCTGGCTCCGACAAAAAGGCACAGACAAACCGATATGCCGTTGATGATTCCGCCGAAAATACAGATCAGCAGCACATCATTGGTTATCCTGAAAGCGGGCAGCAGATCCGTCATAATACTGCTCAAAGCGATGACGTAGATGGAATAGAAGGTAAATTTCTTTCCCAGATACCGTATGCCGATATAGATCGGCGGCAGGTTCAGCGGAATATAAACGGCAGAATAAGGAACGGAAAAATCAAAGTACGTATCACAGATCTGCTGGATCAAAAGCGTAATTCCGCTGAATCCACTGGGAAACAATCCGCCTGTATTGACGAAACTTTTGATATTAAACGCGATAACCACTGCTCCGACCGTACAGAACAGAAGTCGTTTTACTTCTTTTTTCACCTTGCTGTCTTTCTGTATTGTTCTCATCTAATCCCCTTTCTTCTATTTTTCACTTTTCGCTTCTATCACTTTACTTACGTCGATCCATTCCAACGCCCGGGAATAATTGAAAAGTTCGCTGCAGGTAAGCTCGATCGCGCTGTTTGCACTTCCGCAGGCAGGAAACACGGTGTCGAACCGTTTCAACGACTGGTCGCAGTAGATCTTTACCTGGGGATTCTCTACCGCAAAAGCGCAGACTCCCCCTACCGCATGCCCTGTATACATCAACACCTCTTCCGGCGACAGCATTTTCGCTTTCATACCGAAAAACCCCTTAAACTTACTGTTGTCGATCTTGGTATCTCCCGCTGTCTGGATTAAAATGCAGCCCTCCGGACTCTTGAAGGACAGCGTCTTGCATATCCTGGCGCCCTCAACGCCGACCGCCTGCGCCGCCAGTTCCACTGTGGCGCTTGACACGTCAAACTCCTGTATTCTGTCAGCGATACCCAACTGCTCGAAATACGCTCTTACTTTCTCTATAGCCATCTCTCTTCCTTTCTTCCCGGCCCTTATTTCGGATCGGAGGTCTAGTTTCTTCTGTCGATTTTCCCTGCAGACGGTAAGGCCGCCTGTTCAGGTCAGCTCTATTATAACACGCATCCTTTCTACTTTTGTTATGAAATATTGCACTTTTTTAGAACCCGGAGAATATTCATGGAATACGGGACGACAGGAATCTTTCGCCGATTATCGACAAAAAAATAACAATTAAAGCAAAATTTATCTTTTGAAAACAAATCCGTCCGTCAACTCTGTGATTTACCTGACAGCTTTGCATTCAAATTGTATACAAATTGACTTTACCTTAATACTCAGTTTATAATGAAATAGGGTTGAATAAACAATCCCGTTACTGCATTTATTTAATTTTTTTAGGAGGTAGTTCAATGGAACAACAATCCAATAAAGACCAATTTAAAAGCAATTTTGGCTTCCTGATGGCTGCGGTAGGCTCTGCAGTCGGTCTCGGCAACCTCTGGGGTTTCCCTTACAAGATGGGAAACGGAGGAGGCTTTGCCTTTCTAATCCTTTATCTGGTTCTGGCTATTCTCGTCGGCTACCCGTGTATGCTGGGCGAGTTCGCCATCGGACGTAAAGGACAGCTGAGCGCCATCGGTTCTTATGAAAAAATCGATAAGCGCTTCGCATTTAACGGCTGGATCGCTATCCTGACCCCGTTCTTCCTGCTGACGTTCTACTGCGTACTGGGCGGATACGTCATCAAGTACATCATCGCCAACGTGGGCGATATCTTCGGAGCTGGCTGGGGTATCGGCGGCGGCGACAGCCAATCCTACTTCGATACGTTCGTATCCAGCGGCGCCGCTCCGATTGTATATGCGGGCATCTTCATCGTACTGACCGTATTCATCGTCATGAAAGGTGTTTCAGGCGGTATAGAGAAGTTCTGCACCGTGGCCATGCCGGGTCTGGCTATCCTGCTGGTAATCACCGTAATCCGCAGCTGTACCCTCGAAGGTGCGGGAGAAGGTCTGGAATTCATCTTTAAACCAAACCTGGAAGTATTTAAGGGAACCGGCTGGATCACCGTTCTCGGTCTCGCCGGCGGACAGCTCTTTTTCTCTCTGTCGCTGGCATCCGGCTGCATGATTACATACGGATCTTACCTGAGCAAAAGCGAAAACCTGGAAAAGAACGCGATTCTCGTGCCGATCATGGATACTTCCGTGGCGCTTCTTGCCGCTCTGGCGACCATCCCGGCCACATTTGCCGCAGGCATGGAACCGGCTGCCGGTCCGGGAATGCTCTTTGTAACCCTGCAGACTGTATTCAACTCGATGGGATCTGCCGGCCCGATCTTTGGAACCATCTTCTATCTGCTGGTATTCTTCGCTGCGCTGACTTCTTCCATCGGTATGCTCGAAGGCGCCGTAGCCGCTTTCCTTGATAGAGCAAGGGAAAAAGGAAAAAAGCCGAGCAGAACCAAGATCAGTTGGACCATCATCGCAATCACTACCGTCGGTTCTTTGATCGTCGCAATCGACGCTATGGGCGCGGGTCCTCTGCCTCATCTGTTTGGACTGGGAACGTGGCTGGATACCTTCGATCTGTTTGCTGAAGGATTCATGATGCCTCTGGGCTGCCTGTTCATGGCCATCATGATCGGTTGGATCTATCCGAATTACATCGACGACGAAGTGAAACTGGGCAGCCAGTACAAGACCAGATCCTTTGTCAAGATCTGCCTCAAGTGGATCGCCCCGGTATTCCTGCTCTTCGTCTTTGTAGGTCAGATGAACAGCTTCTTCGGTTTAGGATTATTCTAAAGCTAATTGCCGGAGGGATGATTCTCCAAAAGAGATCATCCCTTTTTTTCACATAAAAGAAACGACTCTACTATTCAGGATTTGATTTTAGGAGGTAGTTCCAATGGAACATCAGCATGAAAAAGGACAGTGGGGAAGCAGTTTCGGCTTTCTGATGGCCGCCGTAGGCTCCGCTGTTGGATTAGGAAATTTATGGGGATTTCCCTATAAGATGGGGATGAACGGCGGTTTTGCCTTTTTAATTGTCTATTTAATTCTCGTCGCTCTGGTAGGCGTCATCATCTGCCTTGCAGAATTATCGCTGGGACGTAAATCGGGGAAAGGTGTAGTAGGCGCCTACAATTCCATAGACCGGAAATACCGGTTTGTCGGTTGGTTCGGCTGGATTTCTCCGCTGCTGATCCTGGGTTTCTACAGTATGTTAGGCGGTTACTGCATCAAGTATGCTGTTGCCAATCTGGGGGATTTTTTTAACGCTGACTGGGGCGTAGGCGGCGCCGACAGCGCCGAATATTTCGCTGAATTCTATTCAAATCAACCGCAGACGGTTATCTTTTCCCTCATCTTTGTCCTCCTTACCATACTCATCGTAAGAGGCGGCGTTTCAAAGGGAATAGAGAAATTCTCCACAATTGCCATGCCGGCTTTGTTTATCCTGCTCTTTATCGTCATTATCAGGAGCGTGACCCTTGATGGTGCGGACAAAGGCCTTGAATTCATACTTAAGCCGAACTTTGAACCTTTTACGGGTTTCGGCTGGATCAGCGTACTGGCTTCTGCCGGCGGGCAGATGTTCTTTTCGCTTTCTCTGGGTATGGGCATCACCATCACATACGGTTCCTATATGAAAAAAAGTGAAAGCCTGGAGCGCAACGCCATACTTATTCCGGTATCCGATACCATCGTTGCCGTTATGGCGTCCTTCGCCATCATGCCCGCCGTATTCGCCGCGGGACTGGATCCTGCCAGCGGTCCGGGACTGCTATATGTGACACTGCAGACCGTATTCCAGGCCATGGGCAGTGCGGGACCGATCTTCGGTTTTCTCTTCTATCTTCTGGTCTTTATCGCGGCGATCACCTCTTCCATCGCCCTGCTTGAAGCCGTCGATTCCGTGATCATGGACAAGCAGATCGAGAAGGGAAAGAAACCTAACCGCAATAAGATTACCTGGATCATGGGCATCATCGTAGCTGCAGAAACTACGTTTATTTCCCTGGATGGACTGGGTTCCAACGGATTTCCGCAAATCTTCGGCCAGAGCACATGGCTGGATACTTTCGATCTCATCTCTGAGGGAATATTGATGCCTTTAGGCGCCCTGATCATGTCGATTATTTTCGGCTGGATCCGTCCCGGATACACGGATGACGAGATCGCTCTGGACAACGGCGGATTTAAAATGAAAAACTATTTCCATTTCTGCATCAAGTGGATCGTACCGCCGATCATGGTACTGGTCCTGCTCGGACAGATCGATATCTTCTTTAAATTAGGATGGTTTTAAGAAAGAACAGAAAAAGCAACAGAAAAAACAGATGATTTATAAATCCCGGTCTGGTTTGAGACCTTGCGGACAGGCCGGGATTTACAATGCAGAAAATTTATCCCGGTATATTTAAGATTCTGACAAGGAGTATAGAAAGTATGAAATTTATCTCTCAATACAAGGGCCTTCCCAGAGGGGTCTACATTCTCTGCAGCGCGCGTATCATTACCGCTATGGGAATGTTCATCTTTTCCTTCACCAGCCTGATTCTGACCTCCATTTTGGGTTTTTCCGAGGTGTTGGCCGGTTACGTGCTGATGTGCAGTTCCCTCTGCGGCATAGCCGGAGCCTTCCTGCTGGGCCGCCTGTCGGACGTATTGGGGCGAAAAAAAGTTCTGGTAGCAGCGATGACTGTCGGCGCAGTCAACCTCTTCATCGGCGGGCTGATCTGCCGAACGCCCTATGTCATCGGCGTTATTCTGCTCTCCAACTTTATCTTCAGCGGCGTCCTTCCGACTTTCGCCGCTCTGGTCACCGACTGGAGCAACGAATCAAACCGATCGCAGTGTTTCTCTCTGCTGTATCTTTGCATCAACGTGGGATTTTCCGTCGGTCAGGTCTTTGCCGGCATCCTGTTCTACAACTACTATCCGTGGATCTTCTGGGGACAGGGACTGGGCTGGCTGGCCTGCATGATCATCGTAGTCCTCTTTGTCAAAGACGAATTCGTTCCGGAGAAGGCGCGAAAAGCAGCCGGAGACAGACAAACATCCGAAACAACACTTACTTCCCGCCGGTTCCGATTTCTCTATATGGTCGCGAAGGACAAAACCCTTCTCGGCTTTATCCTGACTCTTATCCTTCTGGTTTTCTGCCACACGCAGATTTCCTTCATGATTCCCCTTCAGTACAAAGGCGTCCTCGGTCTGGAACAGTGCTCTCTGCTGATCTCCCGTCTCTGGCTGATCAACGGAATCTGCTGCGTGGTACTGACGCCGTTCCTGTCTCTGCTGATTAGAAAATGGAAGCCGATAAAGAGCATGCTCGCAGCGTCTGCCTCCTTTGTAGCCGCCTTCGGTATCTACGCTCTTTCCAACAACCCGACGGTCTATCTGGCGCTGGTTCCTCTCTGGACCTGCGGAGAGATCATCTACAACACTACCGGCGGAATCTTCATCGGCTCAAGGGCGCCGGAAGCCTACAGGGCCAGATACCAATCACTGAACAGCTTTGCCACCAGTCTGGGGCAGTGCGCGGGACCGATGATTATGAGTCACTTCCTGATCGGTAATTCCTATCTCGGCGGTTGGCTGTTGGTTTCTCTGGTTAGTCTGGCCGCTCTGTTTGTTATCAGTCTGGTCCTCCGCCGAGAAAATCGTCTCTCTTCACTGAGCCGCGACGATAACTTGAAGGGCAAAAGCTGCTGCAGCAAATGCTGAACCATCGGCAGCAAAGTCTATCGACAAAAGAAAACCGGATCTTCTGCTCCCTCAGCAGCGATCCGGTTTTTCTTATATACGTGACACTCTTTTTTTATTCCTCCGCCAGTTTCCTGTAATTCTCGTACTTTTCCCTGGCTTCTTTCTCCGTCACGGCGAACAATCTGTCCGCAGAATCCGGGAATTCCTTTGCCAGAGCAGCGTAACGGTTCTGTCCCATGAGGAAATCTTTAAACGGTTTGGACGGCTCTTTCGAATCCAGCACAAACGGATTTCTGCCCTTCTTTTTTCGATCCGGATTGTACCTGTAGAGGTGCCAGTAGCCGGACTCCACCGCTTCTTTGATATTCTCCTGAGATTTTCCCATACCTTTTTTAATGCCATGGTTGATGCAAGGCGCATAAGCGATAATCAGCGACGGACCGTCATAGCTTTCGGCCTCGATTACCGCTTTCATAAACTGATTTTTATCCGCTCCCATGCCCACCTGCGCCACATAAACGTAGCCGTAAGACATGGCCATAGCGCCTAAATCCTTCTTTTTGATCTTCTTGCCCGAGGCCGCAAACTTAGCCACAGCAGCGGCAGGAGTTGCCTTAGACGCCTGACCTCCCGTATTGGAATAGACTTCCGTATCAAACACCAGCACGTTGATATTCTCGCCGGAGGCCAACACGTGATCCAGACCGCCGTATCCGATGTCGTAGGCCCATCCGTCTCCGCCAATGGCCCAGATGGATTTCTTTACCAGAAAATCCTTGTATCTCAAGATTCTTTCACAGAGACTGCGGATAACCTGGTCTCCCGTATGCAAATTTTCTATGACAGAGAGAACGTCTTCGCTGGCCTTCCGCGACATCTGACCGTTTCCTTTGTATTCCAACCACTCCTTAAAAGCGTCTTTCAGCTCTTCATCGATGTCCAATTCCATCAGCGCTCTCATGTTGCTTTCGATTTTATCCCGCATCTGCTTTTCCGCCAGCACCATGCCGTAGCCAAACTCGGCGTTGTCCTCAAAGAGGGAGTTTGCCCAAGCCGGTCCGCGCCCGTTCTCATCTTTACAGTAAGGCATAGACGGAGCGGAAGCGCCCCATATGGATGAGCAGCCCGTGGCGTTGGCGATCATCATTCGGTCGCCGAAAAGCTGGGTAATCACCTTCAGATACGGCGTTTCACCGCAGCCGGCGCACGCCCCGGAAAACTCGAAGTAAGGCATGGAAAACTGACTTCCCTTTACCGAGGTTTTATCTATAGCCAGCTCTTTTCTGCTGACGGACATGGCGTATTCCCAGTTGGCGGCTTCTCCCACTTCGTCGGCGTAAGGAACCATTCGCAGAGCCTTATCTTTCGCCGGACAGATATCGGCGCAGTTCCCGCAGCCCATGCAGTCCAGCGCGGACAGCTGCATCCGGTAGCCAAGGCCGGAAAGGCCGGCGCCCTGAGCTTTGATCGTCTTAAATCCGGCCGGGGCCGCTTTTTGTTCCTCTTCGTTGAGCAGTACCGGACGAATAGCCGAATGCGGACATACAAAGGAACACTGATTGCACTGTATGCACTTGTCCGCCTCCCATCTCGGCAGATGAACTGCCACGCCCCGTTTTTCATATCGGCTGGTTCCGAGCGGGAATGTTCCGTCGGCCATATCGAGAAAACGGCTCACCGGAAGGTCGTCTCCCTCCTGACTGTTCATCGGAATCAGAATGTCTTCGATGAACGGCGGCAGGTCGATGACCCTTCCCGGCTGATCTTCCGCATCTATCCAGTCTGCAGGAATTTCCACTTTTTTCACAGCGTTGATTCCCTGATCTACGGCTTTCCAGTTCATTTCGATAATCTGGCGTCCCTTCCGTTTGTAGGTCTTCTCTATGCCCTCCTTCAGATAGCGGACGGCGTCATCCGTAGGAATTACCTGCGTCAGCTTGAAAAAGGCCGCCTGCATGATCATGTTGATCCTGCCGCCGAGACCGATCTCTTCTGCGATCTTCCATGCGTCTATGGTATAAAAATTGATCTCCTTTTTCGCCAGATCCCGCTTTACCTTTGCAGGGAGTTTTTCGCCCATCTCTTCCGGTTCCCACAGACTGTTGAGCAGAAAGATGCCGCCCTTCTGCAGATCCTTGAGCATATCATACTGCCGCAGATAGGCCTGATTGTGGCAGGCGACAAAATCGGCCTGATTGATCTGATAAGCGGACTGAATCGGATTGTGGCCGAAACGGAGGTGAGATATGGTTACGCCGCCGGATTTCTTTGAATCGTAGGCGAAATACCCCTGGGCGTACATGTCGGTTTTGTCACCGATAATTTTTATCGCCGTCTTGTTTGCGCCCACAGTTCCATCGGAGCCCAATCCCCAGAACTTGCACTTGATCGTGCCTTCCGGTTCTCTGGAAATACCCACGGTGTACGGCAGGGAATGACCGGTCACGTCGTCCTCGATACCCACGGTAAAGTGATCCTTAGGATGCTTGTGATATAAATTGTCGTAGACGGCTCTGACCATACCCGGCGTCACATCTTTTGAACCGAGTCCGTATCTGCCTCCGTAAACCTCCGGCGCATACTTCTCGCCGTAGAGCATGGCTCTGACATCCTGATAAAGGGGTTCTCCGATGGCTCCCGGTTCCTTGGTGCGGTCCAGGACGGCGATACGCTCCACTGTCCGCGGCAGCACTTCCATGAAATACTTCTTGACGAAAGGACGGTACAGCCGCACTTTGATCAGACCGATCTTATGCCCTTCTGCGATGAGCTTGTTCATGGATTCCTCGATAGTCTCACAGACCGAACCCATAGCCACGATGATGTTTTCTGCGTCCGGAGCGCCGACATAATCAAACGGCCGATATTTTCGTCCGGTAAGATCGCTGATTTTATCCATATATTCGGCGACAATTTCACCCAGTCCGTCGTACTGCCGGTTAGAAGCTTCTCTGGACTGGAAGAAGATATCCGGATTCTGCGCGGTACCCCGGATTACCGGGTGCTCTGAATTGAGCGCTCTCTTTCTGAAGCGGTCCAGCGCCTCCTGGTCCACCAGCTTTCTGAGATCGTCGTACTCGATGGTCTCGATCTTCTGTATCTCGTGAGACGTTCGAAATCCGTCAAAAAAGTGAAGAAACGGCAGGCTGCCCTTTATGGCAGACAGGTGAGCCACGGCGCCCAGGTCCATAACTTCCTGAACGGAACTTGAAGATAGCATGGCAAAGCCGGTCTGCCTGGCCGCCATCACGTCGGAATGATCGCCGAAAATGCACAGCGCGTGGCTGGACACGGTTCTGGCCGCCACGTGGAAGACGGCGGGAAGCATTTCTCCGGCAATCTTGTACATGTTGGGAATCATCAGCAGAAGGCCCTGTGAAGATGTATATGTAGTCGTCAGAGCGCCTGAAGCCAGACAGCCGTGAACGGTTCCCGCCGCTCCGGCTTCGGACTGCATCTCCGCCACCCTGACGGTTTGTCCGAATATATTTTTCTTTCCATACGCAGCCCACTCATCGACAGCTTCCGACATGGTGGACGACGGCGTAATCGGATAGATAGCGGCCACATCGGTAAAGGCGTAGGATACCTGTGCTGCCGCTGTATTCCCATCCATAGTTTTCATTCTCTTTTTAGTCATAAGTTTTTCCTCCCATTCTCTTACTTTGTACTAAAAACAAAACAATGAAAACACTTTAACTCAATTCGCCGCCGGTGTCAATATTGTATCTACAATAATACAATATACATGCTTATTCACTTTTCATATATCAATTACAGAGCAACAACAGAAGTACCACACCCGGCACGCCTAAAATACCCACGGCAAACGAATTCACCGCGTTCATGGGAATCCATATTCCGATATTCATTCCGATGAAATTTATTACAACAATCAGCACGGCTCCGGCGATGCTGTTCAAGATCAGCCGCAGCACAACTTTGAAAGGAACGACCAGGGCCTTTCCCAGCAAAAAAATTAAAATCAGCGCTCCGCCAAAGGTCAGAAATACTCCCATCTCTGTTTCCATACCTGATCTCCTCCGATAAAAAAGTTACTACTTGTATAAAATATGCTGAAGTGGAATAAAATAGAATTAAATAACTTTAAAGGGTGTGATAAATTGAAACCGGATGAAGCGATAATACTGGATTCCATAAAAAATGCCCAGTCTGAACTGGAGCAGGCCACGTGCCTTTTCAACGAGCTGACCGATTTCAGCGCTGTGGATTACGCTTCCTATAACCTGCTGGCCGCCAAAGCCAAATATTCCTACCTGATACAGATTGCCAAAGAAAAAGGCTTGACTATCTAAAAGAGAGCTGTATTTTACAGCTCTCTTCGTCCTTCCATCGCTTTCAGCAGCGTCACTTCATCGGCATATTCCAGGTCGCCGCCTACCGGGATACCGTTGGCGATCCGGCTGACTCTGATCCCAGAAGGTTTCAGAAGCCGCGCTATGTACATGGCTGTAGCCTCCCCCTCGATGTTGGGATTGGTCGCCAGGATAACTTCCTTTACATCGCTGTTCTGCAAGCGAACGATCAACGGTTTCAGGTTGATATCCTCCGGACCGATGCCGTCCATCGGCGATATGGCGCCGTGAAGAACGTGATACAGGCCGTCAAATTCCTTTATCCGTTCCATGGCCATAACATCGCGGGGATTTTCCACCACGCAGATCACATCCTGCCTGCGGCTCTTATCCGTGCAGATGCTGCAGGGATCGCTGTCCGTAAGGTTGCCGCAGACGGAGCAATACCGCATCGTATGCTTGGCATCCAGAATGGAATTGGCCAGGGCTTCTGCCTCCCGATCCGACAGAGACAGGATGTGGAAGGCCAGCCTTTGGGCCGTTTTTCCGCCGATGCCCGGAAGTTTTGACAGTTCTCCCACCAGCCTGCCCAGCGCTTTAGGATACTGTTTCATTACATCAATCCCGGAATGTTCAGACCGCCTGTCAGCTTGCCCATCTCTTCTCCGGACATCTCATCGACCTGCCGCATAGCCTCGTTGACCGCTGCGGTGATCAGATCCTGAAGCATTTCCACGTCGTCCGGATCGACGACTTCCTTGTCTATGTTCAGACTGACGATCTCTTTCTTTCCGCTTACGGTTACGCTGACTGCGCCGCCGCCTGCTGTGGCGGTGATTTCCCTTTCTTCCAACTCAGCCTGCAGCGCTTCCATCTGTCTCTGCATCGCCTGCATCTGCTGCAGCTGTTTCTGCATGCTGCCGCCGCCCGGCGCTTTAGGCTTCTTGCCTGCTCTCATACCTTTTCCCATATCTCTTCCTCCTGTCTTACTCAACTCTTACTTTTATATGCAGTTCATCGCTCACCTCACGGGCCAGCTTCTCCATTTCCTCGTTCCTGTCGGGAATTTCTTCCTGATTCTCCGTCCGGCAGATCAGCTTCAGCTTTTTCCCCGTGATTTTCTCCATCAGTCTGCAGATATGCGACTGATTGGCCTCCACGTATTCTTTTATAAACTCGCTGTGAGCGATAACCTTAAAATCCTCGTCGCTGATGCCTGCCAGCACCGCCCCTGTCCGGATCAGATTGAAGCTGCCTTTGATGTCTTCCCCTTCTTCGAAGATTCTGGTCCAGATCTCCTCAAGATCGTATTGAACAGACTTGCCCCCTGTACTCCCGTCGGCCGGAGTTCCCCGATCCTGATCCGGTTGATTCTGTTCCTTAGCAGCCGCCTGTTTTCGATCCGGCAAAGCGGTTCTCTTTTCCTGCGCTGCCACCCTGCTCTGCATTTTCGGCTGGGCGGCTCGCTGCTGTCTCTTTGGTTTTTCTGCCGGCTGTGTGGACAATCCCGAAGCTATGGTAACGATAGCCAGCTCTAAAAGGATTCTCGGCTGCGTCGAATACCTGGCGTCGCTTATGGTTCTGGACAGCGTAACAATCCCGTCGTTAATCTCATCGAGAGAAATCTGGTTGCTCTGCTGCCGCAGCTTTTCTATATTTTCCGAGGACATATTCAGCATATCCTCCGGATTGCGAATATATTTGGTGATCAACAGATTCCGGTAATGGGACATCCAGTCCTTCATCAGCTGCTTGACGTCTTTTCCCTCCTGCAGGGCCTGATCCAGAAGAATCAAAGCGCCGGCCGCATCGCCCAGAGCAGTCCGCTCCGTCAGATCGATGAAAAATTCGGCCGATACCGTTCCCAAAAATTCCAGAACCGTATCCCGGTCCAGTTCCTTCTCTCCCGATGCCAGACACTGATCCAGCAGGCTGAGCCCGTCCCGAACCGATCCGTCGGCGTTGGAAGCCAAAAGTCTCACCGCACTATCCGTAATGTTTACTCCCCGTTCCTCACAGATTCTTTCCATATGGGAAACGAGAACATTCTCCGATACCCGTCGGAAGTCCAAACGCATGCAGCGGGAAAGGATGGTCTGCGGAAGCTTCTGCGGATCCGTAGTCGCCAGGATAAACATCACGTTTTCCGGCGGTTCCTCAAGCGTTTTCAGCAGGGCGTTAGACGCGCCGGTGGAAAGCATGTGTACCTCGTCGATGATATATACTTTTTTTCGACCCACTGCGGGAGGATACTTGACGCTTTCGCGGAGCTCTCGGATGTTCTCCACGCCGTTATTGGAAGCCGCGTCAATTTCGATGACATCCATGAAGGTTCCTTCCTTGATGGCTATGCAGTTGGCGCACCGGCCGCAGGGCCGTTCCGACTCATCGAGGCAGTTTACGGCTTTGGCCAGAATCCTGGCTGTAGTCGTCTTTCCCGTTCCTCTCGTTCCGCAGAACAGATAGGCGTGGCTGACTGTGCCGGTTTCGATCTGATGCCTGAGAATTTTCACGATGTGATCCTGACCGATTACCTCCGAAAACACCTCCGGTCGCTGGCTGCGGTATAAGGCGGTATACATGGCTTCCCTCCCCTGTCTGTCATATCAACGTAAAATTGCCCTTTCATAGCTCCGCAGGCGTCGGAGAAGGCTGCTCTGCGGCACATAAGAACTTCCGCTTATTGCTGCTTCCTTCCGGACCTGACAAGGTTCACGGCATCTCATTGCGCAGGACCCAAACCATGCCAAGCGAAGCTATGAAAGGGCAATTTTCATTTTTTCGTACACTCTATTATATTGTGTTTTGCTTCTGATGTCAAATCATAATTCCTGATAACTGCGCCAGTACAAATGATTGTCTTCCGTCACGATCTCCACTTTTCCCTCTTCGTGGAGATAAGACAGCATACTCTTAACGGTGCAGCTGTTGAGACTGTATTGAACCATATCGAATGGGAGACCGTATTTCTCAAAAATTCTCGCCATACAGTCGTCAAAGCTGATCTTCTCGGCGCACAGCGACAGGATGTCCTCCATGACGGACAGCGTGTTTTGAATATTTGCTTCGGCAAGAGGCCTGATGTCGCTGCAGACCGTCCCGTGGGCCGGTACGAACAGTTTCGCTTCCAGATCCTTCACCTTTTTCAGGGTTTCCAAATAGCGACGCACATCGAAGATGTGGGATATCCTGTATTTTTTCAGTATATTTTCTCCTACCAGACTGTCGGCGAGGAAGATTACATCGTCGTCGGTTCTGAGCCCGAACTGACCGTCTGAATGTCCAGGCAGCGGAATCAGAGACAGGCCTTCCGGCAGGTTCTCCTCCTTCAATTCGGTCACCTGGCTGGCTTTGGCCATCAGCGCCTTGTGCCGCAGTTCCTCAGGGGGATAGGCTCCAAAGAGAAACGCCGGTTCCAAAACGGGACATTCGGTGAACACCCTGTCGCTTCCCCAGCCGTAAATAATGCAGCTGGTTCTCTGCTGAAGGAACTCATTTCCGCCGATGTGATCCGCATGAAAGTGGGTATTCAGAATCATTTTCAGCTTCCAGCCCTGCTCTTCCAGTATGCGGAGAGCCTTTTTTCCCGCGTTCTTATCGTTTCCGCTGTCGATCAGGCAAACCTCGTCGCCGCTGACGCGATAAATGCCAATTTTAGCCGGACAGTCTATGTAATAAGTCTTTTCTCCGGCCTGAATCAGTTCATACATACCTACACCACCTTGTACAGTTCGTCTGCAGCAGGAGGATCGATCTCCTGCTTCTTTCCGTCTCTTCCGACCAGATACAGACCGTCCTTCTTCAGGCCGATACGACCTATGCAGCTGATCTGTATTCCTGCTGCTGCTACAGCCTCCATTATACGCGATTTTTTCTCCTCGGGAGCCATAATCAGCATACAGCCGCTGGATATCAGCCTCAGATAATTTATTCCGAAGTGTTCTGCGATTTTACGAGTCGTCGGATGAACCGGGATTTCTTCTTCCCAAACCTCGGCGCCCAGTTCAGCAATACGGCACATCTCCCAGACGGCGCCTAAAATTCCGCCTTCTGTCACATCGTGCATTCCGGCGGTTCCGATTTCCCCTGCGATAACTCCCTCTCTGACCACGCTTACCTGATCGAGAAGCTTCTTCGCTTCTGCTATCTCTTCGGGGCTGAGCAATCCGCTCAGCTGGTCTTCCTTATCTCCCGCGATAATTCCCGTTCCTTCCAGTCCTGCCGTTTTGGTCATTAAAATGCAGTCCCCGGGCCGCATATCGTGGGCGCTCTGGGACTCTCCTGCAAGTCCTCTTCCGAAAGCCGTGGAAACGATCACCGGCTGATTTACTGCTTCGGTGACCTCCGTATGTCCGCCGATGATCTGCACGCGGGCGTTTTCCGCCGCCGCAGCCGCCTGATCCATGATGGTCGACACGTCTTCTTCGGTGGTTCCCGGCGGCAGCATCATGGTCAGAGTAATACCCAACGGTTCTATGCCGTTGCTGGCGATATCGTTGCAGGAAATATACACGGCCAGTCTGCCGATATCCTTGATCGCCGCAGTGATCGGATCGGTGGAAATCACGCACTCATATCTGCCGTAGTCGAGAACCGCACAGTCTTCGCCGATCCCCGCTCCGGTCTTCACTTCGCGCCGCTTGTATCTGATCTTATCGAGGACAATTTTCTGCAGTACGTCGCTGTCCAGTTTTCCGATTTTAAGCATCTTCTCTTTCTCCTGTCTCAAGCCAGCGAACTATGGTTTCCTCGTCGATAATCGGAATGCCCAGTTCTCTGGCCTTCTTATTTTTACCCGAAGCAGAGGCAAGATCGTTGTTGATCAGATACCCCGTCTTCGCGCTGACTGAACCGGACACTTTTCCTCCGGCTCTCTCTATAGCCTCTTTCAGTGCTCCTCTGTTAGGAAAGCTCTGCAGAGAACCGGTAATGACAAAGGTAATTCCCTGAAGGAAATTCTCCGTTTCCTCCGTCTCCTCATCCAGTCTTACCATACTGACCACGTCATCGGCTGTCTTCCGTTTTTTGGGATCGCTGAAATAACTCACGTATGCGTCTGCCATAACGTCGCCTATGCCGTCGATTTCCAACAGCTGATCCCGGGTCAGAGACATCATCTTTTCCCACTTGCGGCCGCATGCTCTGGCGATCAGCCTGGCGTTGGCCGCGCCGATTCCCGGAATACCCAGACTGTAGAGAAGCCTCTCCGGCGTGGTATCCCTGGCCTTTTCCACGGACGCTTTCAGATTCTCAAAGGACTTCTCTCCGAAGCCATCCATCTCTGTAATTTCTTTTCTGTAATTCTCTACCTTGAACAGGTCCGCCGGCTCTCTGATCAGCCCTTTTCCAATCAGTTTCTCTATGGTCGCTTCGGAAAGGCCGTCTATATTCATGGCGTCGCGGGAAACAAACAGGGTGAAACTCTTTATCTGCTTGGCCAGACAGTTCGGATTGATACAGTACAGCGTCTGCACGCCGTTTTCGTCTTTGATTTCCGCAGTTCCCCTGCATACCGGACAGCGATCTGGTACGCTGACGCTGTTGCTGCAGGTCAGATTTTCCGCGATCTGCGGTATGATCATGTTGGCCTTGTACACCGTGATCCTGTCGCCGATTCCCAGCTTCAGCTCCCGCATGACACTGATATTGTGCACCGAAGCCCGGCTGACCGTAGTCCCTTCCAGCTGTACGGGATCGAAGATGGCAACCGGATTGATGAGACCGGTTCTCGAAGCGCTCCATTCGATCTGGCGCAAGACGGTCTCCGCCGTCTGATCCTGCCATTTAAAAGCGATGGAATCCCTCGGAAACTTGGATGTGGCGCCCAGACTCTGGCTGTAGGCTATATCGTCAAAGGTCAGAACCAGTCCGTCAGAAGGAATGTCGTTGTCCGAAACCGCGTTTTCAAAGTCGTCTACCGCACTGAGTATGTTCTCCGCTGTAACCGCCCGGTATTCCACCGTGGAAAATCCCTGACCGGAAAGCCATTGCATCTGTTCTTCCCTGCTGTTGGAAAAATCCACATTCGCCGCTTCTACCAATCCGAAGGCAAAAAAGTGAACGCTGCGCTGGGCCGTAATCCGGCTGTTCAGCTGACGAACCGAACCGCTGCACAGGTTCCGTGGATTTTTATACTTTCCGTCTGCTTCGGGAATCGTTTCATTGATCCTCCGGAAGTCGCTGTACTTGATTACCGCTTCTCCCCGCAGAACGAGCCTGCCCTTGTAGGGAATCACCACCGGAATATTGGCAAAAGTACGAGCGTTAGCAGTGATCACTTCGCCGACTTGGCCGTTTCCTCTGGTCAGCGCTTTGGACAGCTTTCCCTCTTCATAGGTAAGCACGATGGTCAACCCGTCCAGTTTCCAGGACAGAAGTCCTTTCTGCCCGCCCAGCCAGTCTCTCAGCTCTTCCCGGCTCTTGGTCTTATCCAGGGAAAGCATCGGTCTCTGATGCTGCTCCTTGGGCAATTCGGAAAGAATCTCATATCCCACCTTCTGCGTCGGACTTCCCGCCATGACGATTCCCGTCTCTTCCTCCAACCGGACCAACTCGTCGTAAAGCTTATCGTACTCATAATTGGACATGATCTCTTCCGAGTCCTGATAATATGCCTTTGCCGCCCGGTTGAGAAGGGCAGTCTTCTCTTCAATCAGCTTTCTCTTATCTTCCATAAATAAAGATTTGCCTTTCTCTTTTTATCGTATCGGAAATATCCGCTTTCTCACTGTATCTTTTTCAAAGGCGCTATGCCTTTGGCCATCTTCTTCTGTCCGACCTGGTCGAAAATAACCACGATGGTCCTGTCGTCCTGATCGATGACCAGTCCCTCTCCAAACTTGGCGTGGAGGACTCTGTCTCCCGGCGCGAAATCCGTCTCTCCTGCAGCAGCATTAGCTCTCGTAGCCGCTCTGGCTGTGCGAAGCGCATCGTAAGGGCGAGGGCTCTCTTTCTCTCTGAACCCGTCTGCCGATCCGGTATATACGCCCGGTCCGGTCTCCTTCTTCCGTACATAGACGGCGTCGCCTTCAAGCAGTTTCTGGTCGACTTCTCGGAGAAACTGCGATTCTCTGGTATAATCGGTTCTTCCATAGAGCGTCCGCATAGCCGCGCTTGTCAGGATGAGTTTTTCCTTTGCCCGGGTCATGCCCACATAGCAAAGCCTGCGCTCCTCTTCCATTCCGTCGGCCGTATCGAAGGCCTTGTGCCCCGGAAAGAGGCCATCCTCCAGTCCCGGAAGGAATACCACAGGAAACTCCAGACCTTTGGCGCTGTGCATGGTCATCAGGACTACCGCATCCTGATTTTCGTCGTGGTTGTCCACTTCGGCCATCAGAGTGATCTTTTCCATAAATTCTTCCAGACCAGGATTTTCCGCCTGTTCCTCGTAATCGTAGATTACGGATTTAAACTCCATCAGGTTCTCGATGCGCCCCTCTGCTTCCACCGTATTGGCGTCTTCAAGGGCCTTCATATAACCCGTGTCCACCAACAGATGGTCGTAGATATCCGACACTCTGAGGTTATCCTTCTCCTGAGCGCACATGGTTATGCAGTCTGTCATGGCTTTAATTCCGCTGTAAGCCTTTGCCGGCAGAGTTTCCTGCACTTCTTCGTCGCACAGAGCCTGTAGAAGGCTCTGCCCTCTAAGCCGGGCAAAGGCTTCAATCTTCTGAATGGTCTTATCCCCCATCCCCCGCTTCGGCTCGTTTACGATCCGTTTCAGGGACAGATCGTCCTGCGGATTGATCACCAACCGCATATAAGCCATCAGATCTTTGATTTCCTTTCGGTCATAGTACCGCAGCCCGGAAAGAACTCTGTAGGGAATGTCAAAACGGGTCAGAGCCTCCTCAAAGTTTCTGGATTGAGCGTTGATCCGGTAAAGGATGGCGAAATCGCTGTACTTCCTGTCTCTGTTCTTCAGCCGGTCGATTTCTGCGGCGATAAAGGCCGCCTCGTCCTTTTCCGAATCGGCTCGACGGTAGAGGATCTTCTCTCCGGCCTCTTTTTCCGTCCAGAGTTTTTTGCTCTTTCTGCCCCGATTGTTGCAAATGACGGAATGAGCAGCCGCCAGGATATTTCCCGCCGAGCGGTAATTCTGCTCCAGCTTGATCACCTTTGCTTCCGGAAAATCCTTTTCAAAGTCCAGGATGTTGCGGATATCCGCTCCTCTCCACTGATAAATGCACTGGTCGTCATCGCCGACCACGCACAGGTTGTGATGCTCTTCTGCCAGCATTTTCACCAGCCTGTACTGCATACGGTTCGTATCCTGATACTCGTCCACCATGATGTAGCGGAAACGGTTCTGATACTTCATCAGCACGGCTTCGTCCTGCTCAAAGAGACGGACCGTATTCAGCAGAAGATCGTCAAAGTCCATGGCGTTATTGCTCTTCAGCTGTTCCTCATAAGCCTGAAAGACGTTGTAGATGATTTTGGTCTTAAAGTTCTCCTCCATATCCGCCTTGTACTGCTCCGGCGTCACGGCTTTTTCCTTGCAGGAGCTGATGATGCTGAGCAGATAAGGGGCGCTGAACTCCTTGTCGTTAATATTCTGTTCCTTGAGTATGTTTTTTACTATGGTTTTCTGATCGGTACCGTCGTAGATGACAAAGTTATGGCCGTAACCGATCCGTTCACAATGCATGCGCAGGATTCTCAGACACATGGCGTGGAAGGTCATGATCCACATGTCCTCGCACCGTCCGGTCAGTTCTTCCACCCTGCCGCGCATCTCCGCCGCAGCCTTGTTGGTAAAGGTCACGGCCAATATATTATACGGGGAAATTCCCTGTTCGACCATATAAGCGATTCGGCTGGTCATCGTGCTGGTCTTGCCCGATCCGGCGCCGGCCAGAATCAGCAGCGGTCCGTCGATCCTCGACGCTGCTTCCCGCTGTTTATCGTTAAGTCTGTCTAAAATCACGTATTCTTCTCCTATCTCTTTTCTGTCCGCGTTTTATTTTATCACAAATGGCGTTCATCCGCTATGGGTTTGCACCAAATTCCCGGGCGGCGTCAAAGGGCCGAAGACGGCCTTTTGATGAGAGCGAAGATCGACCCCGCCGTTCTGTCTGCCCCGTTTAATCAAAAAAAGATTTTGTCTCCGAACCGTTTTATGGTCAGAAACAAAATCAGGTTTCCGGTCTCGTCGTTTTTGTTAAAAAGCTTTTCCGCTTCACCGCAGAAAGCCCTTCTCTTTCAGCCAATCGACGCCGGATTGGCAGGTTCGGCTTTCTATGGTCAGTGTCACATCTTCCGCGCAGCGCTCTTCAATACAGCGCAAGATCTGTTGCATATCCAAAACCCCTTCGGAAAGAGGCGCGTGGAGATCCTCTTTCCCATCGTTGTTGTGAAGATGAAAGTGACCGATATATGGCGCCAAAACCTCGATCCAGTGGAAAATATCGCAGTCCGGGCCCGCAGCCGCGCTGGCGTGGCCCACATCCAGGCACAGCTTCACGCGCGGATCATCGATGGATTCCACCAGTTCCCGCATCACCGCCGGTTCATCCTCAAAGACATTTTCTATGTAGATGTGAAAGTCTTTCGGCTTGTCCTCCATAAAGGCTCTCCAGAAGGCGCAGGACTTTTCTATATGCCACTGACGAAAATACAGCAAAGGTACGTAACCGGAGTGGACGACCATTCGCTTCACCCCTGCCCGCTCCGCAAGGCGAAAAGCTTCGTTCAGTCTCTCCATTCCCAGTTCTACCGCCCGATGATCAATGGAAGCCGGAATAATCTCCGTAAAGGGCCCGTGAACGATGGCACGTTCGGCTTCTGTTTCGGTAATTTCCGCCTTCATCCTCTTCAGCGTATCTTCTTCGTTCTCCCTATCCAGGCTGGCCGAATAACACAGATCGTCCAGCTCAACGTTCAACCCGTTTTGCCGGATCACTTCTTCCGCGTTCTCTGCATAGGTGGCAATATAGAGTCGTTCTCTCATGTTCTTTCCTCTCCTGTCATTCTCGTCAAAAAAAGTTGAGGCAGGGTGACGAAGCCTGCCTCAAAGATGAAAAAAGAATGAAAAGCTCGGTTATCCATCCCAAATTAAAGGGCTGTGGATAACCCCACAGCCCGTATTTGCTGTTCTTGTACTTTCTGAGCCCGGTTCACCGCCGGATCAGAAAAAATTTTATGCAGGTCTCCTGGCTCAGGAATCGACGCTCCGTCTGCCTTCCCAGCAAAAGCCAGTGGCGTATACGGCGGAACTCCTCCATTACAGTGGCGGGACCGCACAGGAATCTAACCTGTTTCCCTCTTAGCCTCTTCCGGAATACCCGAACAGAGGAACATAAAATTGTATTTAACTACATTTTTATTATATTGCAGACAGCACAATAAGTCAAATGTGAATTTTCCTCAACTTTCTGTTTTTTTGTCGTCATTTTCGCGAAGAATCCGATGAAATTCAGTTAGCTTTCGCATCATGTAATCGTAATTGGATCGCTTATGGGGTACCGCGCAGCCGCTGCAGTCCTTTACGCCATTATCCAGATAGAAGAAATTCCCTCCACACTCTCTTCCCATGGCATAGAGTGGGCAGTAACAGAACAGACAGTTAAAGTTATCTTCTTCCTCCGTATGATGGCAAGGGAAGTATTCGCAGTCTCTGTGGCGGAAGAACTTATACTCTTTAGCATCTTCGCAGAAATTCTTGTCCCCGAGACCGTACAGACAATAGCATTCATAACTTTCCCCCATATAAATCCAGATATTTTCTCCCATTTCAATATGCTCATCGAATACCAGATCTGGAATAAACAACCTGATCGTGGTTCTCTTCTTCCCCTTTAACGTCAAACCCTCTTTCGTCGGATGGGCATCAAATGCCTCTATCTTTTCCCGAAGATCATCGATCCCTGTCTCCTTCGCAAAGTTTTCAATAAACTCTTCAACATCGGCATATACCACGTGCTCCGGATCTTTAAACCAGTTTAAATTCATATCCAATTCTCCTCTCTGACAATTTTTGCCCAGGCCGCTTCATCTGACGGAGCTCAGCGGTGTATACCTTTTTGGGAAAGCAGACGCCGCAGAATCGGAAAGCAATACCATTCAGACAAAGAAGAGAACGTTTTACCTGCGTCTGCGAACAGTCGGCTGCCCGCAGGCCGCACTTTGCTTCAAAATCTCTATACCAGAAAAAAAGACTGCGGCAAAAGCCACAGTCCGTATTCTACTGTATATCTCTCTTTCCTCTCTGCGGTACTCCGCCGCCAAGGACGCTTCTGTGCAGGTCTCCTGGCTCAGGGATCAACGCACTCGTCTGCCTTCCCGATCTACAGTGGCATTTTCGACAGCACTCCTCCATTACAGTGGCGGGACCGCGCAGGACTCTCACCTGCTTCCCTCTCAGCTCCTGACAGATTATCTGTTCAGGAGAACACAGAGCAGAATATTCAACCTGTCTTCTGTATTTTAAGTATATCAGCAGCGTGACCCGCTGTCAAGATCAGTACCGTTCCTGCCCGAAAGCAGAAGTTCCGGGCTTCAGTCCTCCAGATCGATGTGAAGGTTCTGCAGTCTGCAGATCGTATCGATCACAGCGAAGATCACCACCGCGCCCAAATTGGCCGTCGTGTTGTCCTGGTCAAACCTGGGGGAAATTTCGCATATGTCAAACCCTTTCACCTTTCGTGTCCGCAGGATATGTTTGATGATAGGCAGCACCGTCTCCGGATCCAAACCCAGGGACTGGGTCGCGCTGACGCCGGGAGCGAATGCCGAAGAGAACACGTCTGTACACACGGTAATATAGGCGGAACTGCACGGATACAGGAAGGTGTCCACCTTTTCCAAAACAGCGGCATAATTGGATGGCTGAATTTCTTTTGCCAGGATGTAATCCACGCCTATTTCCCGAGCCGTCTTAAACAGCTGTATAGTATTGCTGTGCCGCTGAATACCCAAAGGCATATAGTGATAGTTCATCTGCTTCTCGCTGCAGATATCGGCAATCTGTCGGAACATGGAACCTGACGAGCTGCCGCTGTCGTAGGGTCTCAGATCAAAGTGGGCGTCAAAATTGACGATGCCCAGTTCCGGTTTTTCCCCTTCTCCCTCAAGATCTGCAAGCTGACCCAGAAAATGACCGAAGGTGGTTTCATGGCCCCCGCCGAGTACGATGGGAAAGAGTCCCAGGCCCAAAATCTCCCTTACCGCTTCGCCCAGCAAACGCTGTCCTTCTTCCATGGAAATCTCCTGACACAGTATGTTTCCCACATCGAACAGCTTTACTTCCGGCGAAAAAATGCAAGGCAGATTGGACATCTGCCTGCGGATAAAATCCGGAGCCAGAGCCGTTCCGACCCTCCCCTTGTTCCGCTCTACGCCCTGCTCGCTGCAGAATCCAATGAAAGCAAACCCCAACGGACCTTCGAAGGGCTCCTGTTTTTCCGACAGGTTCAACGGCCTGACCCACTGATGCCACCGAAAAGCGTCATAGTCCCGGTCGCTGTCGATTCGACCCTGCCAGCAATCTATGGCGCTGATGTAATAATCTGAAACCATCTTCATTCTCCTTCCGGCATGGATATTTCTCTGCCTTACAGTATAAAGGATATCGTCTGTGAGTACAACAAAAAGTAAGAATGCCGGGACGGCTTTCGTCTCCCGGCATCCTATGCGCTTTTCTGTCTGCTGTAAACTATTTAGCCACGCGGTAAGCCAGATTGGACCACTGGGTATAGACCTTCTTGCCGTCCATCTCCCGCACGCCCCGTACCTTGTAGTAGTATCGGGTTCCCTTCTTCAAGTTCTTCGTATTCTTATACCAGCCGCTCAGGCCGCCTTCCTTCGTCGTGAAGTACGGCGTTTCTCCATAGCCGCTGTTCCGCTTTGTCGAACGATAAACCTGATAGTAGTCTACGGCATAGCCCGCGCTCTTCTTCCAGTTCACCCGGATATTGCCTTTTCCTGCTGTGGACCACGCTTTAACGCTCGTGTTCCGCACGCCCTTTCCGATGGCTTTATAGGTTCGATACGCTGCGTTAGACCACTGCGTGTAATACGTCTTTCCGTCGATCTCCCGCTTTCCTCTCACCTTGTAGTAGTACCGGGTTCCCTTCTTCAGTTCCTTCGTGTTCTTGTACCAGCCGCTCAGGCCGCCCTGCTTTGTCGTAAAGTACGGCGTGTCCCTGTAGCCGCTGTCCTTCTTCGTCGAACGATAGATCTCGTAAGCGTCTACCTTGTAGCCTGCGCTCTTGGTCCACTTCACCTTGACGTATCCGTCGCCCAGTACGGAGCTGGCCTCGATGGTGGTGTTCTCCACACCGGCGATCAGTGGATTCTCCTCATCCTGGGCGGCGATGGCCGCATCAAGAAGGGTTTCTTCCGCAAGGACGAAGGTTCCTCCGGCGGACAGGGTGAACTGATAGTAATTCTTTCCGCCGACGGTGACGGTTCTGCCGCTGATCTTGCTCAGCTTGCCTTCCGGATCAACGGTTGCTGCGGCAAGGCGCTTTCCGGTCAGTTCGCCGGATACCGGCAGGCCGACGGTCAGCTTCCCGCTGCCCAGATCCCGAATCTCCTGCTGACCGGACCACAGGGAAACGGCGGTCATGGCCGCATTGCTGCCCAGCTGTTCCTTCTGCTCGGCACTCAGACTGCGTTTTTCCAGGACGATGCGGATGGTGCTGCCGGAGGCGGCCTTAACGGTTTCGTCCATGGCTCTGCGGTCAAAGGTCACCTGACCCAATGCGGTATCCACCTTCAGGGAAGCGTCGGTCTTATCGGCGACGGCCTGCAGAGACGCTTTCGGAATTTCCACCGTAACCTTGCTGCTCTGACCGGCGCCGGTGACGTTCAGTGTAATTTCGGCAGCATTGCCGTCGATTGCGGACTGAATCAGCTGATCCATATCGGAGGCGCTGACGTTGGCCGAAGCCTCGCTGCCGCTGACGGAAGCCGCCACATCTTTGGACGTAACGATTTCCTCTTCTTCCCACTTATCGGAACCTTCTTCTTTCGTGTAATCATCGGTGTAGTGAAGTACAATGAAATCGTTATTGCTCAAATACTGCTCACTCACTCCATACTCAGGATGAGTTCCATTGAGGGTATACATCCAGCCGGAATTCGGGCCGTTGGCCATTTCTGCAAGAGTAAGGCTGCCCTTGGTTACTGCAGAAATATAGTTTCCGGTCGGATTCGTCATCGAAATATCCGTCCCTTCAATTGCTTTCTGCAAAGCTTCCCAAACGGTGGCGTTATTGCTTACTGTAACAGACTTCGTCTCCATCCAAACCAGCAGATTGTTATCTGTTAAAGTATGTACGTTCTGCGCGGATTCTCCGTGAAGCGTATCTCCGAGAATTCTCACGTTTACCGTAATATCTTCGCCCTCAGGATTCATAACCGTTACGTTAATTACTGTGCTTATGCCGTCGTAGGTCAACGTCACTTCCTGAGATCCTCGCTGCGACGAGTTGAAGTTTTCTACTTTGACCAGTTTCGGGTCAATCGTCTTCGTCTCTCCTGTATGATACGTTGCCGTAATAGTCATTCCCTCAAAAGAGAATGCGTCGCCGACAAGATACTCGGTTTTATAATTGCCGGTAATCGCCAGATCGATCAGAATCGGTTCCGTCTGATCATCCGAATAGGTCAATTTAACCGCATCTGCGCCTAAAGGATCGTCTGTTCTGTTATGATTATCCTTTGTGAATCCCGAAATATCCGGTTTCTCCACAGAAGTGTCTACATAAGTCGCGCCGCTTTCCGTTTCATGAGTTTTGCAGCTGGTATCCACATACTTTACAAACCCGATACCTTTTTCTGCCCCGCAATCGCTTGCGTAATAGTTGCCGGTAACATTGTCATATTTGTTCAGACTGGCAAGGTAACCGATCACACCGCCCACATAATCGCCGTCTGTCGCTTCCACCTTTCCGGAGAACTTGTTAAGCTTGAAGGAACCGCTTCCCCAGTTCTGATTCACATAGTAGTCCGCGCCCATAATACCGCCAACATAATTCTTTCCGGTAACTCTACCGGAGGCTTCATTTCCTGTGACTGCCACTCTTACACCATTTGGCGCGCTTGAATTTACATATGCGCCGCCGATGATGCCGCCAACCTGTTCGCCTGTCGCCGTCACAATGCCGTCAAAAGTGCAGTCCTTTATCACGCATGCACCCATGGCGTTATCTCTGGATCCGACGATACCGCCGACATAGTTCTTTCCTTTGACTGTTCCATGATTGACGCAGTTCTCAACGGTTCCCTGCATTCTGCCTGCAAATCCGCCGATATTGGATTCATTTCCATCGTATCCGACGATTACGCCTTCCTCAATTGTGCAATTCGTAATGGTTGCCACAAATCCTGCGGAACAACCCGCAAAGGGGTTATTCGTGTTATTGGCGCCAAGAAGTCCGGCCTTTTTCGTCTTTGTTCCCTTTACCAGGGTCACATGGTCAATGACGATTGCACTGCCGGATAAGCCTACGCCCTCGAAATTATTTACCAGTCCGTAGCCGTCAATCTCTTCGCCAAAGATTTTCAGATTGCGGACTTCAGCTTCTTTTACATAGCCAAGCAGCGGCAGTCCGCCCTCCGGCACTGTAATCTGATGATTTTCACCATCCAGTTTGCCGCTGAACGGATTGAGATTTGCTCCTCCTTGAATATCGTTCTTTCCATTTTTGGTTACACCCATCGGTTCCCAGTCGGCCGGCAGAGTGATATCGGCTTTTAAAGCCAGGTACTGGCCTTCAAATCCATAACCGTCGTTAACCAATTCCTGTACGACAGCAAGCTGTTCTGCCGTCTCAATCTGGTACGGTGAGTTTTCTGTACCGTCGCCTGTTATTTCTGCTTCCTTCAGTTTCTCTGTTGCCATTTCACTTGGATCTGTGATCACAAGTTTTGCCGGATCAGACGTTACCGAGGCTGTTTTTCCCTGCAGCGTATTCGTTACGACGCAGTAGTAATAGAACTCGCCGATTTCGTTCAGCGGAGCCGAATAAGAATTCGTCGTCGCACTGTCAATAGGAGTACCGCCCGTATTACTATTCGTCGTATTCACATACCACTGATAGGTTAACGTACCTCCGTCGTCTTTCTGAGCAGTAATAGAAAGTCTGTATGTATCTTTGTCACTGACTTCCAGATCCTCCTTGCCTACCGGCTGTTTAGAAATTTTGGGCGCAGAAGCATCCGTTGCCTTTACAAACACATAAACACCTGTCACATCTTCTTCCCCGGATTTCTCACCGGTTGTTGCATAAGCTCTATAGGTCTTTCCTTTAAATTTGCAGGTAACTTTGCAGCGCCAAAAGACACCGGTATTCGTTGCATCGTTCGGTGCAGTAGAAGGAGTTATTGTCTTTGTTGTATATTTGTTCGATCCGTTTTTTCCGGTTTCACCATTTGGGACTGCCGTAGCACGCATCCATTCATAGCTGTACTCCGCACCCTCCAGCTGATTTGTTACCTCAACGGAGATTTGTCTTGCAGATTCGCCGATGTTATATACAAAACCTGTATGCCAGACATAATCATACTCCTCATCCAACTCATTGCCGACCGGAGTCAATATTGCCTGCGGAGTCGGATCCGGATCAACAACAACTTTCGCAAAATTCGATACTCTTTTTTCGTTGGTTTTCTTATTCGTAAACTGACAGTAATAATAAGTGGTTCCGATTTCCTCCACAGACGGCGTATAAGACATTCCCGTCGCATCGTCTATGGCTTGCGCGCCATCTGTCGATTCCGTGGTGTTCTTGTACCACTGATACGCAACCGTGCCGCTGGCACTGGCTTTCGTCGTCAATGCCTCCGCTTCCTCTCCAAGAATATAATCTGCGGATTTTGGCTGCTGTAAAACAGTCGGCGCTTCTGTTGCCGGTTCTTTTTCAAATTGGATATGGTAGATTGTTTCTTTGCACTCCTCAGAAGAAACCGAGATATCTACCTCCATGCGACCATTCTTATCGCAGTCCAACTCCAGCTCAGAAGACTCTCCGTTGGTTATTTCCTTTCCGTTTGCTTTAATCGTATAAGAGGTGCTGTAGCCGGTTGCTTTAATCGTAGTCTTTACTGCATTGGAATCAAGATAAGCGTGATAGGACTTCTCATCTGTATCAAAGGCTTTATCTACGATTCCCTCAAGTTCCAGGCCTTTCAGCGTTGCAACAACGTTGGCTTTTATCTTATAATCGGCAACTTTTCCCATGCTGCCGCTATAGTAAACATTGAAGTATCCGTTATTTGCTTTCGCCACGTTGCCGCCGCTCCAGCCACCCCATTGGTTACTGACCATCTTGGTTAATTTCTCTCCAAGATATTCATTGGTAGACGCTTTCGGATCCGCAGAAAAGCTGGAATAAATATATACGCCGTTGGCTTTGACATAATCAAGCACATCTACCGAATACTCATACAGCCCATCCTGTAGTGTAGGCGTTATAGTGAGTGAATTCTTGCGTTCGTTATAATCGCTTTGATTTGCATAGAGCTCCAGCACTTTCAGCGAAGGGTCCGCTACCATTTCAACTTTAATCAGCGGCATAATAATATTCAACGCTTCGTTATATGCTGTTAAATAAACCTCTCCTGATGTCTGCTCAAGCGTTATACTTGCGCTTGCATAACTTCCCCCAGTAACCGCATCTGAAATTGGCGTCACTTCACCGGTATTCACATCAACTATGCCGATTTGCATATCGTCCATGCTTTCTGCACCAAGCAAACGTCCCGATTCTTCTAAAGTGCCGTACTGCGCCACATTAAAACCGTAGCAGTATAAGGAAAATGCCTTCCCTCCGACTTTCTTAGTACTGGTCACCGGCGTCCAGGGATAATCTACACTGCTGCCGGTACGATACGAACCTGAAAATCCTATATATATATCCTGTTTTTCAGGCGCCGCATAGCAGAAAAATTCCAGTCGGTCTCCCGCTTCCAATTCTGTAGTGCCAAGCGAGCTCTGCAAAAGTTGCCCGTTCAGCACAACCCCACTATCGGCGGTCTCTGTCTCAAAATACCGAGTTACATTGCCCTGCTCATCAAGCTGCAAATAGTTCTCTGCACTTTCTTTTGTAAAAGATGCACCATACTTGGCAATATGCGCCTCTACCAGAGCATCCAGAGCTGAGACGCTGCCGGAAACACTATCCGCATATCCATATTCCTCAGCAAGATTCGACTGCACCTCTGTATCGATCAGCGGTTTGTGCAAAAACTTCTGATCCTCTTGGGAGGTTACGGTTACTTTACAAGTACTTTCAGAATCTGCCTCTGCTGTCGTATCGGCAAACGCCATCTGCGGCATCATGCTGAAGACGATCAAGACACTGAGAAACAGCGCAAGAACCTTTTTCAAACTCTGTTTTCTCTCTTTCATTTCTTCTCTTCCTTTCTTAAATTTTGCCTGCAATAAAAAAACTGCAGGCACTCTGCCTACAGTCCGAATTTACTGTATCTGTATCTATATCCGGATTTTCTCGGTATCCTCGCCGCAAATCCTCATCTTATGCAGGTCTCCTGACTTAGGATCCTTTGTTTCTTCCGCCTTCCCGGACATTATCCAGTGGCAATTTGGAAGATACACATCCATTACAGTGGCGGGACCGTGCAGGACTCTCACCTGCTTCCCTCTTAGCTCCCTCTACGCAAGGGGAGAACATAAAATGTCATCACACTATTGATTTTTAAGCGTTTTCTGAGTCTTCTATCCCTCCTTTCGCTGTATAAATTATACTCTCTTTATGCATTTACGTCAAGAGTTTTGCCGTTCACCTTCACCGTGCAGCTAACAGAAAGATCTCCTGAAGGAACAGCGAAAATTTGAGATTTACAGAAATATCATACCGCCTCGAAGGAGGCGGTATGAAAAGCAATAATAAAACAGAACATCCTCAAGGTTCCTGTAAAAAAGGCTGTTTAGAAAATTATATCGTGAACGTTCCTACTCAACGGAAGAAACATCCGTTAGTATGCGGTGATACCTTATCATTCCTTTTCGCCCCTTCGCTGTGCGCCCGAACCCCCGAAAAGGAAGCCTTATACAATCGATAAAGCAATCCGTACATTCGGCCTCCTCTTCGGCTGCAGGCACTCAGTCTTTATTTTTTAGAGGCATTTATGTTACCAAAATATGGTTACATGCGATTCTATTTGGCTATACGATAGGCCTTGTTGGACCACTGCGTATAGACGTTGCTTCCGTCTAACTGGCGAACGCCTCTGACCTTGTAGTAATAACGCGTTCCCTTCTTCAATCCCGCAGTGTTCTTATAGCTGCTAACCGTACCGTTTTTTGTTGTAAAATAGGCCTTTGTACCGTATCCGGAATTTTTCTTGGTCGACCGAAATACCTGATACTTATCCACGGCATAGCCGGCAGATTTTTTCCAGCTGATTTTAATATAGCCCTTTCCGGCGACAGAGCTCGCCTTGATCGTCGTGTTTCTTACGCCCGCTCCAATTCCGCTGTAAGTTCGGTACGCCACATTGGACCACTTCGTATAGCAGATGTTTCCGTCAATGGTTTTCTTCCCTCGTACTTTATAATAGTATCGAGTTCCTTTGGTCAGACCCTTGGAGTTTTTATACCATCCGCTCAAACCGCCCTGTTTTGTGGTATAGTACGGTTCACTGCCATAGCCGCTGTCCTTCTTCAGTGAACGGTAGATCTCATAAGCATCTACCGGCTGACTTCCGCTCGTCGTCCACTGCACCTTGATATAACCGTCGCCAAGGACGGTGGATGCCTTAACAGATGCCTCTTCCACGGCTTCAATCACTTCCTCTTCATCCCGGGACGGCGGATCCGTAGTAGTGTCATCTTCTTTTTCAACGTCGCTCATATCGTAGAGAGACGTCTTTCCCGCAAGAAGTCTGTCGTAAGCGGTCAGCGCGTAGTAACTCTGTTCCGTAGCCATACCGTTGACGATCGGCTCATAGCCCGCTGTGCTGGTATTTACGTGCCGGAAACCGCCGTTTTCATCGTAAAAGGTCAGTAAAGCATCTATAACCGTATTGCCGTTCCGAATAAAGCGGTCGTCTTTTACCGGATCTATATCCAGCGCGGCCAGCGCAACGATAACCTGGCAGATGCTCTCTGCGTTTTTCGTCCCCCAGGAGGCAAAGGTTCCGTCAGCCTTCTGCATGTACGACAGTACCTCTACTGCCCTGTCAACTGCTGCTTTGACATCACTTCGATCCATGTAGCCGGACAACGCCTGCACAGCCATCGCCGTAATATCACAATCCGGTTCGTTGCCGTCGAGAGAGAAACCTCCGCCGTCAATTTCCTGAGAGAGGATCTCGTCGATAAGGAGCTCCCGACTGGTCTGTGTCTCAACGCCGCTGACCTGAGGGATGACGTAATCGCCGCTGTCCAAAGCAATCAGCGCCCAAATCGGTCCGTTTATCCCCTGCCAGATTACGTTTTCAAAATCCGCCAGCTTTTCAAGCAGATTGTAACCTCCTACGTTTGAAGGGTCTTTACCTATAGCCGTAAGGGCGAGGATCACCCGGGAATATTCGGTATATTTACGGTTATCCAGAACGCCTCTGTTGTCCTTTACGGTCTTTTCCACATCCCTGTAATAGGTGTCGTAGTAGGATTCCGGCACGTCGGCTCCGCTTCTTGCCAGACCCAGGATTATCCACTCTGCGCCGTAACCCGGAGACTTCAGCTGATTTACCATATAATCGGCCGTCGTGTCCATGGCGGTTCGGTAAGAAACCGAACGGTTCTCTGCGCCGTAGGCCAAACTTGTCGCAGATGTCACCAATAGGGACAAAATAATGAGCAGTGACAAGATTTTCTTTTTCATCTTCATCTGTTTTTCTCCTTTCCATTCACCAGTCCGTTTATGATACGCTGCTGCCGCCGCCTACATCCTTGCCCAGGTCGCAGGTGTAGCACCAGACGATTTCGTCTCCGTCCTTCAGCGTATAGGAAGAGCATCCGTAGTTCGGAAACCATCCGTTGACCTTATACATCCATCCGCTCAGCTTGCCTCCGTCGAATTCGTAGAGATAATTGATTCCCTCGACATAGTACGAACCGTACATCGGCGTGTAAGATGACTCCACCTGAATATTCTTGTCCCGGCACACCTTGTTCAAAACGTCGAAGACGGTAGAACCGGGTTTGACGGTCACCTTGGTTCTTGACAGAATTGTACCGTCGCTCGGTACATACGCCTTCAGAGCCGGGTCCTCCAGTTTGGAGAGGTCCTGCGCCAACGTATCGCACCGTATTTCTATTGTTACGGTAATATTGTCCGAATCCGGCTTCGCTGCCGGCGATGAGCCGCCGTTTTGATTACTTCCTCCGCCGTCATTATTGCTGTCTGAAACAGATCCGCTTCCGCTGTTCTTTTCTGACGACTCTGCCTCTGTCTCTGCCGCTTCTTTTTCTGCCTTTTCAATATCTACCGTCTTTTTCCCATCCTGATGCAGCTTCTTAGTTAGAATGACATAATCTCCGCCTTCCTTCACTGTGAATTCGGCAGTCTGTTCTTCGGTATCAACCCTTGCTGCTGATACGTACTTGAGACTGTCGTTTTTCAAATCCACCTTGTACGCATAAGCATCGATTTCCTTCTCACTGTAAAACGGGATTTTTGCCTTCAATTCGGCTCCGAAGGATCCTGTCTGATAGAAAGAAATGATCTGCCCCTGCAGGGAGAGTTCCTGAAGAATTCCGCTGATCTTTTCATAATACGGGCCCTCCTCGTCCCTGGCCGTCAGATTCATCACTCTCGGGCTTGAGATTTTTTCACCGTCTATGGTGTAGACGAGATCTTTTCCGGATCTGATCTCAACGGTATATTCTTCTGTTTTTTTCTGGTCGGCCAGTTTTTCTGCATCCGCCTTTTCGATAACGTCGCTGTTCTCCGCTTTTCTGAACGCTGCGCTCTGCTCCTTCAGCTTCTCATAGGCCTCCTTCTTGTCGTTGTACTCGCTTTCTTCAGAACCGGCAACAGCTTCAGCTTCCTCTATCTGACCTTTGAAAGCCAGCAGCGTATACTCGGCGTATTTTCCCTTGCCGTTCCCCGTATTTTCCTTCTGTATGTCGTGCAGTTCCCGTGCAGAAGCGATTTCATCATTTAACGAATCCGTATAATCTGCCTTTTCCACATCCATATCCAAAAGTAAATAGACCGCTGCGGCGATGACGATCAGAAGTACGGCGG
This sequence comes from uncultured Emergencia sp., assembly GCA_904420065.1. Classification (GTDB taxonomy): domain Bacteria; phylum Bacillota; class Clostridia; order Peptostreptococcales; family Anaerovoracaceae; genus Senimuribacter. The sequence continues at coordinate 22,501 of CAJFTU010000011.1, read as the reverse complement.
CAACACGCAGTCTCTTTCTTTTTACTTTCTTTTCGAATTCCTTATCCATATTGCTTTCCCCTAATAAAAAACTATTTAGCCGTGACGCCGACCGGGACGGAATAATTTGTATAAATCTTTTCTCCGTCTACTACCCGTACGCCCCGTACCTTATAGTAGTAACGATTCCCCTTTTTCAGGGACTTTGTATTTCTATACCAGCCGTTCAGGCCACCGTGCTTGGTGGTGAAATACGCTTTATTTCCGTATCCGCTGTCCTTCTTTACCGACCGGAAGATCTGAAAGCAATCCACTTTGTAACCGGCAGATTTTTTCCAGGTGATCAGCACGCTTCCTTTTGACGCCTTTGCCTTCACCGATGTAATCTTTGTATTTTTTACGCCGGCGACAATACCGCTTTCAATTTTCAGAATACATGCCGGAGCGATCAGCGGCGCTTCCACTTCTACAGATGGCATCCCTTCTGCAGACCAATCTGTAACTGTCGTCTTCACTGTTCCTATAGCAGAAAGTATATAAGTTTTACCGGGCTCATACTGCTCTTTGCTTAACCGGACAGTGAAATTTCCATTTTCATCAGTCCTGACCCCCTCCAGAGCCTGGAACCCCTGATCCGTAATCACGCCAATTTGTGCATTGGCAATCGATACGGGAGTTTTCTCTTCAGACATCCCCATATATCCAGTAAGCTTCAGCGTAACGGTATCTCCACTGACAGCTGTTACGGATTTCCGGTCAAAGCTGCAGTAATAATCTGCGTAATACCTGTCGTCGGCATTAACAGAAGCAGTAATATGATCCCCATCCTTTACCGGTTCGTACTGTACACCGCTGGTCAAAGCCAGATCATTGATGAAAAACAGGGTATTGCTGGTCTCAATGCCCCAAAGCTGCGTAACATACTGGTCACAGGTATACTCTCCCGGTTTATAGAGCTGGTGGAAAGCCTCCATGACGTCGTCTACCGTAGCCGTACCGTTGTCGGCTTTCACCTTGACGGGAACGTCAGCCATAGGCTGTCCGTCTGCGAGGGCGATCTCCCCGCGTTCGCTCAGAGTTACATAAACGCTGATCGTATCCTGTTCCGCCGCGTATGCGTTCTGTTGATTCCAGACTGCGCTTCCGGCAAAAAGTAGTGACAGAGCAATCCATACAGCCAGTATTTTTCTTGTCCACAATTTTCTCGCTTTCATTCTCTTTTCCTCCTGTTCTCACGGCACAAAAAAAGGACCGTGATCGTCTTCACCGTCCGTATTTACTGGCACAAAAATTCTTCTTCCTGGTTCACCGCCGGAAAAGAACAGTTCTATGCAGGTCTCCTGGCTTATGGATCAATCGCTCCGTCCGGCCTTCCCGATCTTCAATCAGTGGCTGGTTAAACCGTGGACAGAACTCTCCAATCACAGTGGCGGGACCGCGCAGGTATCTCACCTGCTTCCCTCTTAGCTTCCCTAAACAGGAAGAACATAAAACAACTCTATTCAGTTATAGTTATTATATTTCAACTCTTTTCTTCTGTCAATCGGGTAAATGTCCTGCCAGAAAATCCCTGCACCGAAATCAGCATACACCAACCTTGGAGCATGGTTGCCAAAGTAAGATCTCTGTTCTTCAGCAGCCTTGTCGTCAAAACATAGCCGGCTGCAGCTAAACCCAAATACAAGAGGAGATCCGCCATCTATCTTGGCCTCTTCTCTTCTGTCTTATCTCTCAGACCACTGTATTGTTGGAGAATGTGTGCTGCCTGCTCCGAATCAGCGCCTTTTCGCAAAATTACATTTTGTTTCGGCTGCTCTCCTGCGCCTATCGGGTTATACATCATTAACAATTCCGTCAAATAACGGTTGTATTCTATCTTCAGTAAGTCTTTCAATAACATCGCCTCCTATTGTTTACTACTTGTAAATTCCATATTTGATCTTGATTCGCTCCAGTTTTCTGATAACACTGTTTCCAAACAGAAACGTGCACAGCGCCGCCGATCCTGCGTGAAACGCATCATAAGGCGCGCCGGAGATATACAGCGCTCTCAGCGCTTTCAAGCTGATCTCCGCTCCCCCCGGAGCTCCCGCGGAAGTAACCAGCGCACAGACGTTCATCACCCCTCCATAGACGATAAACGTGACGAAAAAGGTAAACAGGGACAGGGTTATTCCATCCACAGGCAGTCTCTTGCGCTGCAGGAGTACGCCTGCCACAAGTCCGGCAAAGCCGAAAATATAGAGACGCCATCCGAAAAAGGTTCCGTCGTCTCCCGGCCAGAGCTGATAACAGACGTAAGCGGCAAGAAAACTGAACAAAATGCAGATAACCGGTCCCATGACAACTTTAAAATTTCTGGATTTCAGCTGGTCCAGATCCACCTTGTTAAACGCCAGCCCCGCAAGAAAGCCCAGAATTCCCCAGCAGAACATCTGCCACGGCGTCCACGGTCCCTGTCCCATGTAGAAATTACACACAAACCGTGAAATAGCGCCGATCAGAAATCCCGCCTCCGGCCCCAGCGAAATTCCGGAAATGATAATCATCGCTGTTCCAATTTGGACGGGGATGGTGATATGAAAAAAAATATGCGCGCAGACAGTGAGCGCGGACATCACCGCAATAAGCACGATTTCCCTGGCCTTGGGTTTTCTCCGCTCAAAAACCATAAAAAAGGGCACCATCGTGTAAAACAGAATCAAAACGCTGATGACCATGTATTCACTTTGGGCAAACCGTACGCCGAGAAAAATGGTAATCGGCATGAACAGAAAGATAAACAGCGCCGCTACACGGGTTCTCTTTCTATGCGCAGCTTCGTATTGAGTCATATCGTATTTTTTAACCAAAGCGCTACCTCCTCGCAGGTAATTGCTTTCGGATTCCATTCCCGGACGATTCGGTTAGCCGTAGTCGTATAAAAGCTATTCCCGGAAAAGAACTCCTGCGGCCTGCCTTCTGAAACGATATCTCCGTCAAAGAACATGGCGCAGCGATCTGCGTATTCTGCACAGAACTCAATATCATGAGAAACCATAAAGATCGTCACTCCCTTCTCTGTCAATTTCCTGAGGATCTGAGCCAGTGTTCTCTTGAAAAAAGGGTCCAATCCTTTTGTGGGTTCGTCGAGCAGGAGCAGCTCCGGCTTCAGCAAAAGAATTTTACCCAGCGCCAGTCTCTGTTGTTCACCTCCGCTGAGATCGTAAGGATTGGCTTTTCGCAGATGCTCAATTTCCATCAGCGTCAGCATATCCTCTATCTGCAGGATCTTTTCCCGATCAGGAAGACTGGTGTAGTAAAGGGCTTCAAGAAGCTCTTCTTCCACCGTAATCTCGGTAAAAAGAGCTTGAGGGTTCTGTGGAAGCATGGAGAGCTTCTCCACTTCTTTTTTGACCTCCCCTTTCTGAGGCTTCAGTATTCCCGCCGTCACTTTCAGCGTCGTGCTCTTTCCGGAACCGTTTCCGCCTAATAAACAGTACCACTGATTCTTCCGTACGGAAAAGGACAGCCCGCGAAGTACCGGCTCTTTTCCTCTATCGTATCGAAAGTAGACATCCTTCACGGAAAGAGCATTCTCTCCCTTTCGGACTGCCGCCCGCTTCTTTTTACCTGCCTGCTCCGTCTTCTGTTCCCGTCCTTTCTCTTTCCCGTCAAGGATCTGTGCAACACGCAGCCTGCCTTCCCGGATTGTCAGCGGACTTTTCTCTTCCGGACAGACCTCGGAAAAAATTCTCGTCACAGAAGGCAGTCCGTAAAACATCGGATGCCGTTCGCCTCCTTTTTCTCCGGATAAAAACTCTCCGATTCGCTCCGGCTCTGCAAAAGCAATCAGCTTTCCCTCATCCATGACCATCACCTTGTCGGCCATAGGAAATACTTCTTCCAGCCGATGTTCTGAAATCAGCACGGTTGTTCCAAGGTCACGATTTATTTTATATACGGTCTGCAGGAATTCAGAAGCTGCGATAGGATCAAGCTGTGATGCGGGTTCGTCGAGAATCAGCAACTTCGGCTGCATCGCCATGATTGAAGCCAGGTTCAAAAGCTGCTTTTGTCCGCCGGACAGCTCGCTGACATTCTTCCTAAACCATCCCTGAATACCAAAATAGCTGGCCATTTCCGCGACACGCCGCTTTATGGCTGAATTTGAAAGGCCCAGACTCTCCAAGCCGAAGGCCAGCTCATGCCATACCTTGTCCGTCACAATTTGATTGTCCGGATTCTGCTGTACAAATCCGATTTCTTCCGCGCTTTTTCTGTCAGGCAGCTCATCTACTCTTTCTCCGCAATAGAGCACCTGACCCTCAAGCCGGCCGTAGGGAATCAGATTTTTCTTCAGCTGTCTCAACAGCGTGCTCTTTCCACATCCGGACTTTCCGCACAACACGATAAACTGACTTGGTTGTATGGTAAAAGTCACATCCCGCAGTGCGGGTTTCTCCGACAACGGATAGGAAAAATTTACATAATCAAGTCTGATCGTTTCCATCGCAGTTCTCCTGTTATATCAATGATTATCGGCGCGGCTGACAGAATACAATAACAGATCAACGCGCCGGCCGTCTGTACATTCATAGGCGGTATGACTATTTTCGGATAAAAATACATATTCGTAGCGCCGCTTGCCACAGCAGCCGCCACGATCATCCCCGTCGCTGCGAACAGGACCGCCAAAACCCCGTCTCTGCGAGTAAATTTAAACAGATGAAAGCTGGTTCTTCCTCGGAGGCCATACCCCCTCGCTTCCATGGAATCCGCACTTTCGATCGAAGCTTCGAGAGACCATGCGATCAAAATAGAAATTTCCTTCGTGAACTGCCTGGCCCGCTTAATCAGACTTCCCTGATCATGACCTCTCCCCATACATTTCTGTCCGATGGAAATTTCTGCAAACCGGCTTTGAAGAAGCGGTATAAAACGAAAAATCATCGAAAGGGTAAGACCGAGTACTGGCGCAGCTTTTCCAAAAAGATAGATCAGCTTGTCAGAGGACATGATCACATTGAAACAGCTGAACCATACGACGACAGACAGCAGCATGATTCCGCCGGCAATGCCGTAACCGATGGATTCGGCCGTGATTCTGTTGGTATTGATGTACAGCAGCACAGTCTCGCCGTTGTTATTGAAGAACAGGTTTACCACCGTCATAATGACGAGTATGGAAATTCCCATGGCTAAATTCATCTTTATTCCCTTTTTCCCCTTCAGCAGAATAGAATACAACCAGGAAAAGAGCAGCGTTACCGCCAGAAAATACGGCGAAAGAGAAAACATAGTGATGCCGATGACAAAGACGAAATACAGCAGATTGACCAGCGGATGATAAGAAGCGAACTCGCTGTTTTCACCGATACACTTACTTTCCATTACGCTTTCCTCCCTTCAGCGCTCTGTGATAATCTTTCGGATCTATACCGATCTGATACAGCACATTAGCCCACGATCCGCAGGAATCCTGTAGTTCTGCCCGCAGATCTGCAGGAACATCTTTTTTGGTCGGAATCGATCCGCTCTTCTCATAAAGCTCTCGTATCACGTTCAGATTGTTTTTATCTCGTTCTGTCAAATTCAAAACCTTGTAAAAGCAGTTGTACAGACTGTCAGAATGGTTTTCTCGGTTGTTCTCTTTTCGGTGATCGATGTAAAAGCCGTAAAACGGTCTGACACGCATGACCGGTTCCAACCCGATCTGGTACAGTGCGTTTCTCCAGGAACCGCACCGGGCGATTAACGCCTGCTTAACCTTTGGATCAATTTCGCCGTGAAGAGGCGTTCTGCCCAACTGATATGCGTGTTTTTTCACCGACTCCAGCATGAGTCGATATTCCGGCTCAAGACTATCAATCTTGTATACCGCTTCTCTGTTTAGAAATTTTGGATCTAAATTCGCCGCCTCAATGACATTTCCCCAGTCGCTGTAAAATTTTCTGACTTCGCTGCACACCTCAGGAAGATCCTGAGGGTGAGGTATTTTCCCCAGCTCTATCGCTTTTTCTCTGACTTTCTCCAGAAGCTCCTTAAGTCGTTTGTTTTCTGCCTCTATCTGCGCCATCGTCTTTCCGCCTTTACCGGCAGAAGCAGCAAGACCTGCAGCTTTCAGGGCGTAAGGCCACCGCTGAAAGCGTTGTTTGATATATGCTCGAAGGACCCAGAATATCTCTTTCTGGGCCGGCGCGTGATTCAGCTCGCGAGCCGCCGTCCGCAGACATTCCAGAAGCTCCTCATCGGTAAAACTCTCATAGACCCGGCGTCCTCTCGCTGTTGTAAGGCTGTAATTTTTCCTGAGTACAGAGTTTCGATCTTCCTTTTGATATTCTTTATCCTTCTTTCTCGCCATATGGCAGATCAGAAATTGTTTTAATTGTTCTGTTTCCTTATCTATTCTTTTTTCCTTCAAAGTACCATCCTTTTCGTTTTTTTGGCATAAAAAAACTGCAGCCCAAAAAGCTGCAGTCCGCATTCCCGCATAAAATATATCAGACTTGCCGATAACCGTCGGCTTGTCTGCTGCTTCACGCAGGTCTTCTGGCTCAGGCGTCAATGCGTCTCCCCGTCTTCCCGGATATTCCAGTGACTTGATGATCGACGCTCTTCCATTACAGCGGCGGTAACCGCGCAAGACTCACACTTGCTTCCCTCTTAGCCAATATGTAAATTGGAACGTGAAACAGTCATTAACGATTTATCTCCTGTTATTGTATCACTAAAAGCAGCGTTCGTAAAGAAATTTTCAATTATGCCGCGATAGCTCTATTCATCCTTCTCCAAAATACAGCTGTTGTTCTGTCTGCAAGAAGGCGAGCAGCTCTGTCGGCCGTTCCTCAGCCGATCAGGGATATTCCCGCATAGAACAGAAACGCTCCAAGGAACATCATAATAACTCCGAGAGCCTTCCACTCTTTGATTACGCGCAGATAAAAGCCGGCGAGGAACAGGGGAAGAATAGCCAAAACAGCAAGACTTCCCGTTAAGCTGGGCTGCAAAAACACGAACCAGACCAGTTCGAAAGCGATCATCGCCAGAACAATAACCGTCGTTCCCTTATTCAGACCGGTAACCGACCGCCTGAGCCAAACGGGCTTTTTAATATCGATACCGGAACGGGCCAGACGGGCAGCCCGTCTTAGAAATAAAAGCTCTATAGCGTCGGCGGCAATCTTAAAGAGCAGCAGAGGAATGCACGCTGTCAAGATAACGCAAGGCCGAGGATCGAGTATGGATAAATCCATGAACAAGAAGAGCAAAATCAAAACGATCAGACCGATTATTTCTCCGCTCAACGGAAGATTTCCGCTGTCCTGTATCATCTCCAGCTCATGGCTGTACTGCGAGTCCCTGTCCGAAAACAGAGGACCGGTTTTCGGATCGTCGGCTGCCAACACACACTGCCAGTTTCCAAGGTGAACGATCTTTTTCCAACCCGCGTCTTCGCACATCCGAAAAAAATCCTCTGCATCATCAGGCACCGCCGTCACCGCATATCTGCGGCCCGCTGCGGCCGCCTCTCTTCTATAGCAGGCAATCGGCATCCACTCCTGGGTAATCTTGAACAACGCCCATCCCTTTTCCGCCATCTCTTCAAGATGGCATTCCGCTTCCTCGTTGCTGAAAATGTCGTATTCCCATGTCTGCAGTTTGTACCGCATACCATACCTCCCTTTTGACTTTTCACATAGAACAGGAGCCCCTATTCTTCACCTCTTCTCTGCCGGGCAAAAAAAATCTGCCCGTCTTCTACCAGATGATTCAGCCGGTTATATTCTTCCTGAAGTATTTTCCGACCGCTTTCGGTAATGACATATATTTTTCGCCGTTCCCTCTCTGCCGTCTGCTCGATAAATCCCTCTTTTTCAAATCGGCCGAGCAGGGAATACAGTGTTCCCGCGCCGATAACTACCCGACCGTCTGTCAGCTTTTCCACCGTCTGCATAATTCCGTAGCCGTGGTTTTCTGTAAGCAGAGCAAGCAGGATGTAGTACATGGGTTCTGTCAGCGTTTTCAGTTGTTCTCTTGCCACGCTCTCCCTCCTCTGTCAGATGATCGAATTGATCCCGCCACAAGGTATCCACACGGCGATAAAAGCAAATGCAAGGCGTTTGTTTCTCCTATGCATGAGCCTGTCGCAGATATACGGTGTCAATCGGAATCCATACGTCAGATCAAATTATATTTTTAAACTTTGTATCAATATTCGATATATCTACATTCAATATAGCATGGGATAGCCTGCCTGTCAACGGCTGATTTGCTGCGCATCTGTCTATCCGGTTCAGCGCTGTCTAACATTCTGACGGCGTTCAGCGCCGTGCCAATCCGAAAACGACAAAACCGACGCTGGAAATGCGCCGGTTTTCGTTCCGTCAATCATTTGTTTATCCGCTTTATCACAAGATCCAGCGCGATAAATACGGCAAGTGTTACGATCACATAGGTCACACTGTAGGCCGCCGCCATCGTTCGATCACCGCTTTGAAAATAGGGCACCATCATCACCGTAAAGGTACGCACATTTCCCCCTCCAATCAGCAAAGCGCTGAAGTAATCGCCAAAAGAGACGATATATGCCATTACAAACGAAGCGGCAATTCCCGGAAGCAGCATCGGCGCAGATACAAGCGCAAAGGCCTGCAAACCGTTGGCGCCAAGCGTCCTCGCCGCTTCCTCATAAGAACAGCCGATCGAAGTCGCAGCGTCGATCATCAGCTTTACCGTATATGGCACGGCAAGGATGACATGTACGATAACAACTCCTGCGAAAGTATCGGCCAGTCCTAAGCGGAGAAAGATTTCGTGCAGGCCCATGGTGAGCGCCGTACCGGGAAGCAGAATGGGAAGCATGGCTGCAGGCGAAACCCAGCGTTTACCGGGAAAATCATAAAAGACGACCGCCCGTGCTGCCATGACGCCTACGGCGGTAGCGATCAGTCCGGCAGCCGATCCCAGCAGAACAGACGTGCCCAGCGCTTCCATGGCGCCCGAATATCCGCCGAACAACTCGCCTATAGCGCGTAAGGAAAACCGCTGCGGAAAAAGCTCCGGCCACGGCCAGTTGGCCGCCACGCTCCACAGTCCCAGGACAAGCAGCGGAAGCAAAATGCACAAACCGCACAGGACCATGATCGCAGCAGAAAAGAAATGATATCTTCGTTTCATTGCTGTCTTCCTCCCGTTCGCTTACAGGCAAAGGAATAGGACTTCCACCACAAAACGGCAAATACCAACGATATGAGCAGCATCACTGCATTCATCGCCATAGCGTACGGACGATGCAAAAGATCCGGATGGGTGTATTCTATATATGCCTGTACAGGCAAAGCTTTCGGAGACGTGGCTCCGAGTAAAAAGGGCAGCTCATATGCACCGAAATTGTAGGACAGCAGGATAAACAGCGCCCCAAGAATTGCCGGCAGGCAAATCGGCAGTGTGATTCGAAAAAAGGACTTCCATTTTGTGGCTCCCATGCTGTAAGCCGCTTCGTACAGCGCCGGATCGATCCCCTTCATCGAGGGCAGAACAAAATAACAGACAAAAGGGATTCCCTTCCACAGGTATGCCATTATAATACCGATGCTTCCTTCATCGTACAGCAGCGCAGGAAAGGCATCCTGATCCGGAATCACGCCCATAATATACAGCAATCGGGAAAAAATACCGGACTGTGAGCACAGAAACACGGTAAACAGCGCAGCCACTGTATGAGGCAGCATGATGGGAACCGTCAGCAGCTGTCTCATGAGACCTTCTGCCCTTTTACAGGAAATCACCGCTCTGCACAGCAAAACACCGATGGAAACCGACAAAAGGGAGGAAGCGAAAGCGATATACAGGCTGATTCCCGCGCTGTCCAGCAGGCTTGCAGAAGATCCTTCCCCATTGCCCTTGAGCAAATCGGCAAAATACTGCAATGTGGGGTTTGTCAAACCGAGGGACGGAATGATGCCAATGCTCTGAACCAGGCAGACCGCTGCTCCGCTCAACACGAGAACAGTTAAAACAATGAGCGGCATCAAAAGAAGGAAAGGAAACTTCCGCTGTCTCACTTGCCGACAACCTCCTCCAGCCAAATCTCTTCAATAATCGGTACCAGTTTAGCAGGCATCTGCGGCAATTTCTTGTCATCCAGTTCTTTTAGAGAAACCGTACCGTCGCCTGAAGGCATGGCGTCTTCGATCAGTTGCTGTTCTTCATCGGACATGCGATCGCTGTCAACGGCAGGACAGATTTTAGCCACTTCCAGTCGGGCAGCCTGCATCTGCGGACTGAGCACTTCGTTCATGACCACGAGAGCGGCAGCCTTGTTGGGCGAGTTTGCCGCAACAGCGATGAAATCCGTGTCGGCCGCCATGCCGTTTTCAAAGATAAAGGAGCGGACCGTTTTCGGGAACGTTCCTTTTTCCACCTCTGTCAGGTAGGTATAGGGATAGCAGCTCATGGTAAAATCCAGCTCCCCATCGGCGAACATGGTATCCACCTGAGCGATGGTAGCGGGGAAAGTTTTCCCTTCGTTCCACAGATAAGGATTGAGCTCTTTCAGATACTCTATCGCCGGTTCAATCGCCTCCCGAACCGTTTCCTTATCGGCTTCCATAGTTTGAAACTGCTCGTATCCCACTATATCGTAGATCAAATTTACCACAAAGGTGCGTCCGGTGAAATCAGGCAGCGCCGGATAGGTTACCCGTCCCGGATGAGCTTTGACAAACTCCATAAACTCGGCGGCGTTCTGAGGAGTCTCCGACGTTTTTGCGCTGTCGGTAATCAGCACCATCTGATTGTTTCCGTAAGGCGATTCGTAGCCGTCAGTAGGATAGCCGTAATCCAGTTTAATATTTTCTGCTTCCGCATCCACATACTTGGAAAAATTGGGCAGATAATCCGTAACCGGTCCGAACAGCAGATCGTTTTCCTTGGCCGAATAGAAGTTTTCGCCATTGATCCAAATCATATCGATCGAACCGTTTTCCTGTCCCGCCTGCTTTTCACCGACCAATTTTCCCATAACCTCCTCGATGGCCATAGGCATGCGCTCGAGGGTAATATCGTATTTTTCTTTTACTATCGGGGCTAAAACCGTATCAATCCAGCGGTTGTTAGCCTCGTTTCCTCCCCATCCGTAAAAATTGACCGTTTGCCCCTTTGCCTGCTCTACGATCGTGTCGTAGTCCCAGTCCGGGTCAAATTCCGCCGATTGGCCGCCGGATTGACCGCCGCAGGAAGTCAGGCCTAAAATCACGCTGAAAATAAGCAGGAGGGCAAAGCGTTTTATCGTTGGCTTTTTCATCTTCTTCTCTCCTTACTGCCAGGAATCGGTTTTCAGCAGATAATCAAAGTCGAGAGGAATCTTGCTTTCATCGCCGCGGCGCAGATAATCAAATCCGCATTCAAACATCATCTTGCGGCAGCGGGCCATGTCCATCCCACGATTTTCAGCGGTATCGTCGCTGTTGTCGCGAGGGTTTGCTCCACTCTCGGCAGTGATGATGTTTGCCCCGGCTGTATAGCACAATTTGTTTGGCTCATGAGCGCCCATGTATGCCATCGTCGGAACCGTGGCACTGGCAAGCGCAATGACCGCAACGATCTGTGCCAGCCGCAGTTCGCTGATCTGCCCATAGTGCGCAAGAGGCGCTCCCGGTACGGCAACACGGCGCATAGCCGCATGCTGATAAATGTTCATTTCAATACCGATGAAAATATTGTCCACCAGTTCGTCTACGGAATGCTCCGGCCCGATAGGTTCACAGCAGGTATACAGCTCCAGCCCGGCTTCCAGTGCGTTTTGCATGGACTTTATGCGGTCTTCCGGTTTCAGGGCCGTGTCGATTCCTTCGCGAAGTCTGCATACATGATAAACCCCTGTAACGCCTGCGGCGTGAAGCTGCTTATACCCGTCCAGACTGGTATCGCCGACATTGGCCCATATCTGAGTGGTTGACGGCGCAATTTTTCGGGCTAATTCGATACACTTGAGGTAGTGATCGAAATCGTAGTCGTGCATGGACATCAAGTACAGGCCGTATAAATCTCCATAGCGGCAAAATTCTTCTATCTTCTGACAGAGCTCTTCTTCTGACATCCGAACGCGTTCAAAATGAGTGTGCTCCTCTCCAAATGTGCAGAATTTGCAGCCTCCCGGACAGGGATTTACATCGACGCCGATCTGCCCTAATATGATCGCAGAATTGTCATTTTTACTGCGGATAAGCGAAGATGCAGCCGCCCTCAAAAGTCCCGCCTCAAAGCTCTTTTCATCTAAATTGAGAAGATACCGGCAATCGTCTCGATTCAACGCTTCGTCGTTTTCCGCCTTATCCAGAATTTTCCGTAAATCGTAGTCAATCGTTTTCATATCCCACTTAAACTCCTTTTCATAAGAATTGATTCAATATTAGATTACGTCTATTATAGGGTTTACTCGTATTTATGTATAGTACAATCTTTAGGAAAATTGTTATTCTCTTATGGCGGAACGCTTTGAAAGCACTTTATGGACGGCGGCGCGCGCTTAGTCGATGCGCTGCCGGATAAAATCTGCGCACAAAAATAACCTGACGCAACGTGAGACAAAACGTTCAGTCAGGCTGTTTGAAAAAGATACATGGATAATGATGGATGATATCGTATAGAATGAAAAGAAAAGATCCGACCGGCAATCGTCATCGCTGATTACCGATATCTGCGAGGATACGCTTCACCGCATCGTCGAGAGAAACATCTTCCCTGAACACCTTTTCCGGTATACTCTGCAAAAAGTCCTTTTCTCTCCACCACTTGCGCAGGCTTTCCTCGCCGAATTCAAAGCGCTTCTCCCTCGTCTGATGGCGCTTCAGGGTTTCCTCGAAAGATATATCATAATAATAAGCGAAGATTCTCGTTCCAAACAATCTAATCGCTTCCTCAAAGAGAGGACCATACCACTCTGCGTACAGAATACCTTCCAAAATCACGTGCTCGCAGTGATTTTCTCCGTACTGCAAAAGGGTAATCATCAGAGGCAGCGCCTTGGTATCTTTTCCGTCAGGAGTCCACAGCATTTCACGTCTAACTCTGTCCTGAGAAATCAAAAGTGTATTCGCCCCAAGCTGCTTTTGAAGGATTCCTGCTGCGCTCGACTTGCCGCTCGCCGAATTCCCCCGCAGAATGATCAGTGTAGACATTGTTGTTCCTCCTCTCTGCGGCTCTGCCGCGTAACATTATTGTAAAGCATTCCAACCAATGTCCACAACTCCTATTTGAGGAAAATTAGACAAATTTCGCGCCTCCTTGCTTCTGCAGTTTATCCACGGCTGTTTCCGATTTTCCTATCTGCCATACCAACCTCTTTTTTCGCAGTTTCAGACAGCGAATAAGCAGCAAAAAAGTAAATCCGCCATACTGCTTAAATTTATTTTGTTTTCAGACGCCGACATTATGATTTTTGCAACAATTCGTTAACGTAATATCAATAAAATTTCAACATATAGTGATTACTCAATATATCTTCTTTTTTTTGTCCAAATTTCCCATAGATAAGGAGCAAAAATCCGTCTGAAAGCAGAAAAAAATTCTTCAATATGGCAGATTCTCCTGAATCAAAAATTCTGTCCGTCTGAAAAAGCAAAAAAACCAAACAGTATGGCAGATCCCCCGTTTCCATCTTCCGACTTGACTGCCAATCCGGAAAAGACGGAGCCGGCTGTGCTGCTTCTTCGGCTGAGAGAGAGGAGCGCAAGCGGCTTTCGTTGATATTCGCCCATGAAAAAACACCCTATAATATCCATTACAGGGTGTTTTTCGTCTTTTCTATTAAACCAGTTCCAGAAAAACAACTTCAGCGTTGTCGCCTCTTCTCGGTCCCAGCTTGAGGATGCGAGTATATCCGCCGTTTCTGTCCGCATACTTCGGCGCAATTTCTTCGAAGAGCTTAGTTACTACACTCTCGTCGTAAACATAAGCGAGAACCTGTCTTCTTGCGTGAAGATCGCCGCGTTTTGCGATGGTAATCATTTTTTCTGCTTCTCTTCTGGCTTCCTTAGCTCTGCAGTCGGTAGTTGAAATTCTGCCTTCTCTGAACAGATCGGTTACCAGATTTCTCAACATAGCCTTTCTGTGAGCAGTCGGTCTGCCCAGCTTTCTATATCCTGGCATTTCACTTCTCCTTTCGCTTAATCGTCACTCGGCTTTAATCCGAGTCCCAGTTCTTCCAGTTTCGCCTTTACCTCATCAAGAGATTTCTTACCGAGGTTTCTCACCTTCATCATGTCTTCCTCAGTACGCTCCGTCAGCTCTTCCACCGTATTGATGGCCGCTCTCTTCAGGCAGTTGAAGGAACGGACGGAAAGTTCCAGCTCCTCGATGGTCATCTCGAGAGCCTTCTCCTTCTGGTCTTCTTCTTTTTCGACCATGATTTCCATTCCGTCTGTGGAATCATCCAGCTGAATAAAGAGATTCAGGTGCTCCTGCATGATCTTGGCCCCGATAGAAACGCCTTCTTCCGGAGTGATGGAACCGTCAGTCCAGATTTCCAGGTTCAGCCGGTCGTAGTCCGTGACCTGGCCGACTCTGGTGTTTTCAACCGTATAGTTGACCTTCCGAACCGGCGTGTAAATGGAATCCACCGGAATAACCGAAATCGGCGTACTTTCGGTCTTGTTCTGATCCGCAGGCACATAGCCTCTTCCCCGCGCCAGATTGATCTCCATGACCAAGGTAGCGTTTTCCTCGAGAGTCGCGATATGCAGATCGGGATTGAAGATCTCCATCTCCGAATCGCCGATGATATCCGCAGCGGTTACCTCCTTCGGTCCTACCGCGTTGATGATGACTCTCTTTGCATTCTCCCCGTTCAACCTTACAGCAAGCTTCTTTAAGTTCAAGATGATCTCTGTAACGTCTTCTTTGACACCTGGTATAGTTGAAAACTCGTGAAGTATTCCGTCGATCTTTACAGATGTTACAGCCGCTCCGGGCAGAGAACTGAGCAGGATTCTCCGCATGCAGTTTCCAAGAGTCGTACCGTAACCCCTTTCGAGGGGTTCGACGACAAACTTGCCATAAGCGCCCTCTTCATCTATAAATTTAGTTATTGTTGGTTTTTCGATTTCTATCACTAAAAAAACCTCCTTCTCTTCCCAAGTAATACCGGTTTCATGCTGCAGGGATTACTTGGAATACAATTCGACGATTAAGTGCTCTGCGATTGGAGTATCGATGTCCTCTCTGTTTGGCATAGCGATAACTTTACCTTCCAGTTTTTCAACATCTACTGTCATCCATGAAGGCACAGTAATGGACATTTCCTTAACTTCTTTGAATTTCGGTGAACTGGTGCTCTTTTCCTTAACTTTGACCACATCTCCGGCTTTCAGCTGCATTGCCGGAGCAGTAGCTTTCTTTCCGTTAACCGTGAAGTGACCGTGAACAACCAGCTGTCTGGCTTCTTTTCTTGAAGAAGCGAAGCCCAGTCTGTATACTACGTTATCCAGTCTGGTCTCCAGCAGGATCAGCAGGTTTTCACCTGTTTTACCCTGTTTTCTTGCAGCCTTGTCAAACAGATTTCTGAACTGTTTTTCCTGCATTCCGTAGAATCTCTTCGCCTTCTGTTTTTCTCTCAGCTGCAGTCCGTAGTCAGAAACTTTCTTTCTGGACTGACCGTGCTGTCCGGGAGCGTAATTTCTCTTCTCAATTGCGCATTTTCCGCTGTAGCATCTTTCACCCTTCAAGAAAAGCTTCTGGCCTTCTCTTCTGCACAGTCTGCAGTTAGCGTCTGTATATCTTGCCATCTTCTATTACTCCTCCCTTCAATTAGACTCTTCTTCTCTTCGGCGGTCTGCAGCCGTTGTGCGGAATCGGTGTGATATCTTTGATCATGGTGATCTCAAGACCTGCGGCCTGAAGAGCTCTGATCGCAGCTTCTCTTCCGGATCCCGGACCTTTTACATAAACCTCTACGGTTTTCAGACCGTGCTCCATTGCGGCCTTGCTGGCCTCTTCCGCAGCCATCTGCGCTGCAAACGGCGTGGATTTTTTCGAGCCCTTGAAGCCCAGAGCGCCTGCGCTGGACCAGGAAAGAGCGTTTCCGTCCATATCTGTAAGAGTAACTAAAGTATTGTTAAAGGTGGATTGGATATGTGCCTGGCCTTTTTCAATGTTCTTACGTTCTCTTTTCTTTTTTCTAACTGTTTTCTTTACAGTCTTAGCCATCGTTTCCTACCTCCTTCTTATTTCTTCTTTCTTCCTACAGTCTTCTTCGGACCTTTGCGGGTTCTCGCATTGGTCTTAGTCTTCTGTCCTCTGACAGGAAGTCCTCTTCTATGTCTGATTCCTCTGTAGCTTCCGATTTCCATAAGTCTCTTGATGTTCAGAGAAACTTCTCTTCTCAGGTCACCTTCTACTACATAATCACTGTCGATGATCTTTCTGATCTTACCTGCTTCCTCTTCGGTCAGATCCTTAACCCTCGTATCAGGGTTAACTCCCGCTTTTTCCAAAATCGCGTTTGCAGTTGGTCTTCCGATACCGTAGATGTAAGTCAGACCGATTTCTACTCTTTTTTCTCTTGGTAAGTCGACACCGGCTATACGAGCCATACGTTTCCTCCTTCTCCTATCTTCCGTCACCTGAACCAGGAGTGATATAGACAGGCGTTCTAAAGTACAATAATATTTTCTGTCTCATGTCCCTGGCATACATGAGACGCTTATTTAACTGATTTGATCAACCTTGTTTCTGTTTGTGCTTTGGATTCTCACAGATAACCATAACTTTCCCGTGTCTTTTGATTACCTTGCACTTTTCACAGATCGGTTTTACGGAAGCTCTAACTTTCATTTCAACTCCTCCTCCATCTATGAGTCATCGCTGCTCCTAAGACGCCGCGCGATGCGGCGCAGGGGCGCTTTAACCTTTATCTCTCCATATAATTCTTCCTCTCGTCAGGTCGTAAGGGGAAAGCTCTACCTTGACCTTATCGCCGGGAAGTATCCTTATATAGTTCATTCTGATTTTTCCTGAAATGTGTGCAAGCACTTCAAAACCGTTATCCAGTTTAACCTTGAACATTGCGTTTGGCTGAGCATCCACAACGGTTCCTACTGCTTCGATGACGTCCTTTTTCGCCATTAAATACACCTCTCTTCACTTCTATAGGGTAAGCAGTTCCGGCTCACCATCACCTATAACGACAGTATTTTCATAATGAGCTGCCAGTCCGCCGTCTACAGTAACCACCGTCCAGTCATCCTGAAGCACTTCCACCTCATAGGATCCCTCGACGATCATCGGCTCAATGGCCAATGTCATGCCCTTCTGCAGCCTTGGTCCCTTTCCGGCTTTTCCGTAATTTGGGATCTGCGGTTCCTCGTGCATCTCACTGCCGATACCGTGGCCGACAAAGTCGCGGATCACGCCGAAACCTTCGCCTTCCACCTTCTCCTGAATGGCGTGGGATATGTCGAAGAGACGATACCCTTCTCTGGCGAATTTTATACCCTCGAAAAACGCGGCCTCTGCGGTATCGATCAAATGCTGCGCCTGCGGGCTGATCTGTCCTACGCCATAGGTTCTGGCCGCATCAGCCATATAGCCTTTGTATTCGACAACCAGATCTACACTGACGATATCGCCCTCCTGCAGTATCCGCTTTTTGCTCGGTATTCCGTGAACGACTTCCTCGTTTACGGATACGCAGGCGCTGGCCGGATACCCGCAGTAACCCTTTTCCGAAGCGATCATGCCGTGAGCTTTTACCGTTTTTTCTACGAAAGCATCGATATCCAGAGTACTGATCCCCGGCTTGATGATGTCCGAAAGCTGTGAAAGAATCAGACTGTTCACCTTGCCGGCGGTTCTCATCATATCGATTTCCTGCTCGGATTTAATGACGATCATGCTACTCACCTATAGCTTTTACTATTTCAGCAAACACAGTATCGAGCGGAAGAGCTCCGTCGATAGTCACAATATTGTCTGCTTTTCTATAGTAGTCAACAAGAGGCATCGTCTGCTGATTGTATACCTCAATCCTGTTCTCCACAGTTTCTACAGTATCATCGGCTCTTTGCATCAGCTCTCCGCCGCAGAAATCACAAATGCCTTCTTTTTTCGGAGGAATGTTTACAACGTGGAAGGAAGCTCCGCACTGTTTGCAGACCCGTCTTCCCGTCAGTCTTGTAATCAGTTCCGCCTTTTCAACTTCTATGTCGATAATGATATCCAGTTTCTGACCGTGCTCTTTAAGAAATTCATCCAGTTTTTCCGCCTGATATACCGTTCTCGGAAATCCGTCCAGAAGGAATCCGTTCTTGCAGTCATCGGCAAGGAGCCTCGAAGTCGCCAGATCGATGACCAGATCGTCCGGCACCAGCTCCCCTTTATCCATATAGACCTTTGCTTTTTTCCCCAGTTCCGTTCCGTTTTTGATATTTTCCCTAAAGATGTCTCCGGTTGAAATATGTGGAACATTGTACTTTTCCACGATTTTAACGGCCTGTGTACCCTTGCCGGCTCCCGGAGGGCCTAACAAAACTGTTCTAAGCATTTGCTCATCTCCTCTTATTTCAGGAATCCCTGATAGTTTCTCATTACCATCTGGTTTTCCAGCTGTTTCATTGTATCAAGCGCTACGCCGACAGCGATCAGCAGCGATGTTCCGCCGAAACTGATATTGAGTCCGGTAAACTGACCCACCAGCGTCGGCAGCGTGGCGATTACGGCAAGGAAAATCGCTCCTACGAAGGAAATTCTTGACATAACTCTGCTGAGATATTCAACCGTAGCTTTTCCCGGTCTGATTCCAGGAATGAATCCGCCGTTTGCTTTCATGTTCTGCGCCACTTCCACAGGGTTGAAAGTAACCGCTGTATAAAAGTAGTTGAAAAATATGATCAACAGTACGTTCAGCACCGCGTACACCCATACGCCCGGATTTCCCGCAGGAGACAGCCATTTGGTCACGAAATCGGTGAAGGCCGTGTTCGGGAAGAAATAGGTAATGGTCAGCGGGAACTGCAGGATGGACAGGGCGAAGATTACTGGAATAACTCCGGCCTGATTGACTTTCAGCGGAATGTGCGTAGACTGTCCGCCGTACATCTTTCTTCCCACAACTCTCTTTGCATACTGAACAGGTATTTTTCTGGTACCCTGCTGTACCTCGATAACGCCCAGGATGACGATAATCGCGAAAACTGCAAACAGCAGCAGGGTAACAATGGAAAGCGAACCATCCGAATACTGGGTCCACAGACTGCGCAGTCCGCTCGGAATTCTCGCTACGATACCGCCGAAGATAATCAGCGAGATACCGTTTCCGATACCGTTTTCATTGATCTTTTCACCCAGCCACATCAGGAACGCGGTTCCTGCCGTCAGCACCAGTATGATGACGACAAAGGAGAACCAGGTCTGATCGATAACTGCCTGTCTGAACAGACCTACCGTCAGACCGAAAGCCTGAACCAGAGCCAGAACGATGGTCAGATAACGAGTGATCTGAGCCATCTTCTTTCTGCCTTCCTGACCCTCTTTCGCCAACCTTTCAAAGTAAGGGAAGGCGATGGTCAAGAGCTGGATGATAATGCTCGCCGTGATATATGGTGTAATACTTAAGGCAAATATGGTGAAGTTGCTGAACGAACCTCCGGAAAACAGATCGAACAGATCGAAGAGTCCCGTTTCACCCGTGAAAACCTGGGACAGAACGGATCGGTCAATTCCCGGAACGGGAATGTTCGATCCGATTCTGAACACCACCAGCATCAGCAGGGTGAAAATCATTTTGCGCCTTATTTCAGGGACTTTGAAAGCCTGTGAAACATTCTTAAGCATTTCCATTTTAGATCACCTCTGCCTTTCCTCCGGCAGCTTCGATTTTTTCAATTGCAGACTTAGTAAATTTATTGGCTTTTACTGTGATGCTGTTGTTCAAAGCTCCGTCACCGAGGATTTTGATACCGTCTTTGACCTGCTTAACAAGTCCTGCTTCCTTGAGCAGTTCCGGCGTAACCACAGTTCCAGCCTCAAATCTGTTAAGATCTTTTACGTTAATGGTCGTATATTCTGTTCCGAAGATATTGGTGAATCCTCTCTTCGGCAGACGTCTGTAAAGAGGCATCTGTCCACCTTCGAAGCCGAGTCTTACTCCGCCCCCGCTTCTGGATTTCTGGCCGTTCATACCTCTGCCGCCGGTCTTACCCTGGCCGGTAGCGGTACCGCGGCCTCTTCTCTTGCGGTTCTTGGTGGAACCCTCTGCCGCTCTTAATTCATGCAGTTTCATCTTATTCTTGCACCTCCTGTCTTACAGCTCTTCTACAGTAACAAGATGCGCTACTTTTGCGACAGCGCCGCGAGTTGCAGGTGTATCTATCAGTTCCACGCTGCGGTGCATCTTTTTCAGTCCCAACGCTTCTACAACTTTCTTCTGTTTAGGGGAAGCGCCGATCGTACTCTTTGTCAAAGTGATTTTCAACATTTTAGCCATATCGCGTATTCCTCCTATCCTAAGATTTCTTCCGGCGTCTTGCCTCTCAGCTTGGCAACCTGCTCTACAGTCTTCAGGTTTCTGAGACCTTCCAGTGTAGCATAAGCCATGTTTCCGGTGTTGCTGGAACCGATGGATTTTGCTCTGACGTCCTTGATTCCCGCTGCTTCCAGTACGGTACGCACGGAGGAACCGGCAATTACTCCGGTACCCTGTACAGCCGGCATCAGAAGTACTCTTCCGGCGCCGAAAACACCGATATTTGTATGTGGTATAGTGGTTCCTACTGTAGGAACATAGATCAGATTCTTCTTTGCATCTTCCGTCGCTTTTCTTACTGCTTCAGGAATTTCCTGGGCTTTGCCAAGACCAACGCCGACATAGCCTTCGCCGTCGCCGACAACTACAGTAACGCTGAATCTCATGTTTCTTCCGCCTTTAACTGTCTTGGCTACACGTCTGATATTGACGATAGTTTCCTTTAAGTCAAGCTTGGATGCATCTATGATGTTACGCATTCCTTTTTCTCCTCCTGTTAGAATTTTAATCCGCCCTCACGAGCACCTTCAGCCAGTTCCTTTACTCTTCCGTGATAGAGGAATCCGCCTCTGTCAAAAGCCACCTCTTCGATGCCCTTTGCCAGCGCTCTCTTCGCAATAGCTTCGCCGACTTTCTTTGCGGCTTCTTTGTTTCCGCCGTAGCCGATCTCCGCCTTAAGCTCTTTGTCAAGGGAAGACGCAGAAGCTAAAGTGACTTTGTTAACATCATCGATGATCTGGCAGGAAATATTCTTGTTCGATCTATATACACAAAGTCTTGGTCTCTCAGGAGTTCCGGACAGATCTTTTCTAACTCTTTCGTGTCTCTTAACACGTCTGTCATTTCTGCTTTCTTTTGCCATTCTCTTTCACTCCTTCCTTTATTTAGCTCCAGCTTTTCCTTCTTTTCTGCGGATAACTTCGTCATCGTACTTGATTCCCTTGCCCTTGTACGGTTCAGGTTCTCTCCACGCTCTGATGTTGGCCGCATAGTTTCCAACTGCTGCCTTATCGATTCCTTTTACGACTACGGTTGTCGCATCCGGCGTTTCTGTGGTGATGCCTTCCGGATCTTCCATTTCTACAGGGTGGGAAAAGCCCAGGTTCATTACCAGTTTCTTGCCTTTTTTCTCCGCTCTGTAGCCGACACCGACTAACTGGAGTTTCTTCTCGTATCCATTGGTAACACCGACGACCATGTTATTGACGAGAGCTCTTGCCAGACCGTGCTGAGCTCTGTGCTCTCTCGCATCAGATCCTCTGGTGAATACTACTTCGTTATCTTTTACTTCTACACTGATCAGTTTGCTGATCTGTTCCTGCAGAGTGCCTTTTGGTCCTTTTACTGTAACCAGATTGTCTGCGTCTACAGTAATTTCCACACCGGCAGGAAGCGCGATCGGTTTTTTGCCTATTCTTGACATATCTATCCCCTCCTACCATACATAACAAATTACTTCGCCGCCGACACCCAGGCTTCTGGCTTTCTTATCGCTGATAACTCCCTTGGATGTGGAGATGATTGCGATTCCCAGTCCGCCCAGTACCTTAGGCACTTCATTGGCCTTGGCGTAAACTTTCAGTCCCGGCTTCGAAATCTTCTTGATTCCGCTGATTACCTTTTCCTTGTTGGCACCGTATTTCATCTGTACCTTGATGATGCCCTGCTTGTTATCATCTATAACATCAAAACCATTGATGTAGCCTTCTTCGAGCAGGATCTCTGCGATGGATTTTTTGATCTTCGACGCAGGGATCTCAACTGTTTCGTGACCTACAGTATTGGCATTTCTGATTCTCGTCAGCATATCCGCGATCGGATCTGTCATTGTCATTACAGTATATCTCCTTCCTCTTGCATGGTTCGAAGCCCTAACCCGATTTCTGAAAGAAATCGCTGGTAGGTCTCGTGCGAGAACTCCCCAGCTTTAGCTGGCCTGGAGTTTACCGCCGCCCTAACCCGATTTCTGAAAGAAATCGCTGGTAGGTCTCGTGCGAGAACTCCCCGGCTTTAGCTGGC
>CAJFTU010000010.1 GCA_904420065.1 uncultured Emergencia sp. | reverse complement strand
CCTTCAATCCAGAATGCTCCAGCACATACGCTTTGATCTGCTCATAGGTTGCGCCCTTCTGGAACCCGGACATATCCATATCCTCCATCGAGAACTCCACCCGCACTTTCTTCGAGTCGATTTCTCCCTTGGAAAGCAAGACAACCGTCTCCACATGCCCTGTCCACGGAAACATATCCACCGGCGTCGCCTCCACAAACCGGTATCCGCCCTCCGTCAGCAGTTTCACATCCCGGGCCAGCGTGGCAGGATCACAGGAAACGTAAACGATTCTCTCCGGCTCCGCCTTCACCACGGCTTCCAATAAACTCTTTTCGCATCCGGCTCTCGGCGGATCGAGGAAAACCACGTCTGCCCGATCGATCCTCAGCGTTTCATCGGTCAGTCCTTCACCGGACAGAAGTTTGGGAAGCTCCTCCTCGGCTTTCCCGCACACGTACCGCGGATTCACCATGCCGTTGATCACCGCATTGCGATTGGCATCGATAACCGCGCTCTTTACCGATTCTATACCGATCACTCGCCCCGCACCTGCCGCCGCGGCGAAAAGTCCGATCGTACCGACACCGCAGTAGAGGTCCAAAACCGTCTCTTTGCCCGAAAGGCCGGCATACGTCATGGCCTTTTCATAAAGGACTTCCATCTGCGCCGGATTTACCTGATAAAAGGACGCAGGGGAAATCTCGAATTTCAGACCGCCGGCCGTATCCAGTATCGTCGGCTTTCCCGCAAGGGTAATCCACTCGTCGCCGAACACTCGCCCGTCTTTCTCCTTGTTGACATTGATTACCACGCTCTCCAGACTGTACTCTATGCCGCTCTTTTCTGCGGGAAGCGCGTAAATGGCATCGTCCAGCATCTGCACCAGTTTTTCCCCGTTCGGTATCCCCTTTCCATTAATAACCAGAACGACCATAACTTCTCCTGTATTTGCAGCTGTCCTGACTGCAAGGTGACGGAAGAGTCCCTTTCCCCATTTGGGATCGTAAACCGTGATGTTATCCGATATAAGAAAACTGCGGAGAGTCTCTGCCGCCGCCATAGCAGGCTCGGACTGCAGCAGACAGTCCTTGCAGTCGACAACCTGATGACTTTTTCCACGGTAAAAACCGACCGAGGGATTATCCAAGTTCTCCGCAATACCGCCCTTTTTGGTAATCAGTCCTCCTGCCCAGATAGACATTACCGCTTTATTTCTGTAGTGAAAAGGATTTTCCATCCCCAAAATCGGTCGCACCTGCGGAGATTCAAGTCCGCCTATATGAATCAGCTTGTCCCTGACCTGCTTTTCTTTCAGGCGAAGCTGCGCTTCATAGCTTAATTCTCCGTATGGACATCCTCCGCACCTATTGAAACAGTCGCAGGAATTTTTTATTCTGTCCGGGGAGGACTCGAGAATCTCGATCATTCTGGCAAAAGCGTATCTTTTTTTCACCTTCGTCAGTTCGGCAAGGACAGTATCGCCGACAACTGCGCCTTTTACAAAAATCGCAAATCCATCACTTTTTCCTATGCCCTGACCTTCTGAGGTCATGTCTTCTATCGTGATTTGGATTCTTTCTCCTTTTTCCATCCTTCTTCCCTTTCTTTTTCTTCCGTTCGTTTCGTTCTCTGTCTTCTCTCGTTCTCTTTGAGCGGCGTCCCTCTGAGGATTTTTCCTGATCTGCGCTCGCCTTTTCTTCCTTCGGCTCGGCTTCTATCTCTCCCAGGCTCATCCGCAAAAAAGCGGCGGCTACCTGCAGCGGATCCAGACCGTCTTCGCTGCACCGCTTGTATACGATTTTCATATACGGGGTCAGGTCCTTGTCCTCGCAATAACGCAGAGCATCCGAGACATTCTTATATGCCTTTATCGTCATAGCGCTTGCTGCCGACGGCATCTCTTTTTTCTTTATCTTGGCGTTGCAGTAACGCTCCAGTTCCGCTATCCGGTGCTTCTCCCTACCGGTGATCAGCGAAACGGCCTTTCCCTTTTTGCCCGCTCGCCCTGTCCGGCCTATGCGATGCACATAATACTCTCTGTCCAGAGGAAGATCGTAGTTAAATACGATATCCACATCGTCTACGTCGATTCCCCGCGCCGCCACATCGGTAGCAATCAGCAGTTCCAGTTTTCCGCTTCGAAATAGATTCATGACGCGATCCCTCTGCTGCTGGGCCAGATCGCCGTGAATTGCTTCTGCAGAATACCCCTTTGCCTTAAGCATCAGGGTCAGTTGATCCGCTTTTCTCTTGGTGTTGCAGAAGATCAGCGCCCGTTTCGGCGACATAAAATCCAGAAGCCTGCACATGGAAGTATCCTTTTCTCTGCCCTTTACCATATAGTAGGTCTGCTTGACCAGAGGCACGGTCAGTTCCTGTTCCTCCACCCTGAGCAACTTGGCGTTTTTTTGATATCTGCGGGTAATTTCCAGAATTTCTTTAGGCATCGTAGCGGAAAACAGAGCGGTCTGCCGATCCTCCGGAAGCGCTTCGCAGATCGTTTCGATGTCGTCGCGAAATCCCATATTCAACATCTCGTCGGCTTCATCCAGAACCAGCATTTTCAGGTTTTCCAACTTCAGAGAACCTCGCCGCATGTGGTCCATAACTCTTCCCGGCGTGCCGATGACGATGGAAATTCGGCTTTTCAGCAGTCTGAGCTGACGGGAGATTTCTTGTCCTCCGTATATGGCCGCTACTTTTACCCCCGTCATGTATTTGGCCATCTTGCCGATTTCCTCTGCTGCCTGGATAGCCAGTTCTCTGGTGGGACAAAGTACAAGCCCCTGAACGCTTTTTCCCCGCGGATCGAGATTTTCAATCATGGGAACGGCAAAGGCAGCGGTCTTTCCCGTTCCGGTCTGCGCCTGCCCGATCACGTCTCTTCCTTCAAGGAGCTGAGGAACAGCCAGCTCCTGAATCGGCGTCATCTCGGTAAAGCCCATTTCTTCAAGTCCTCTGAGCAGTTTGCGATTTATCTTTGATTCACTGTAGTACATTCATTTCTCTCTTTCTCTCTCATTCGTATCCATTGGCCTTCAGCGCGCAAGCTGCCTCCGGCGCGGCATGAAATACGAAACCATTATATCACAGACTTATTTTTAAAGATACCCTGGAGAAAAGAACCGATATTTTCAAAACTTTTCCGCAGACTGCAAAAAAGACATTCAGGCCAAACGCAGGTAACGCTGTATTTGACCCGAATGTCAATTTCATCCTATAATCCGTATTGTTCTTTTAGTGTTTTGCTATCTTTTCGACTGATCCTGTTTTGTTCCCTATGCTCAACCCGGAATATCTCCTAATCGATGAATCATCAGTGAAATATTGCTGTAAGCAAAGTTTCCTCCGTTAGCAATCATCTGAAGCGTCGCGGTCGGCGCCGATACCGTAACGGTCTGACTGAAAGATATATTCGCCAGCTGAGCGTTGGTGTGGAAGACAAACTGCATTTCACTTCCGTTGACAATAGTACCGTTCTGATACAGAGCGAGAAGCAATGTCTCCGGAAAGGATGAACCGGAGACCGGGCCAAAGGTTCCGTTAAACGACACATAATATACTCCGGCCGTAAGGACTTCAAAATCCGCACTGTTATTAGCATGGGTCAGGGCCGTTCCATAGTCCGTGGAATTTCGGTCAAAGATCAAGCTCCCTCCGTCTGCAGCTACTTGAGGAGGACTAGAGTAGCTGGAAAGAACATCGAGCGGAATGCTTCCGCCTGTGGGCCCCTTTGGGATAATAAAATCCAGTATGGCGTTCTGTTCTGTTCCGCGATTGACAACCGAGGCTGCCGAACCCGGTTCCCCAGTAGTCGTCTGCCCTACGCTAACCGTTGCCGCTTCACCATCTGACCCCGTTGGACCGGTCGGTCCTGTCGGGCCGGTAACTCCTGT
>CAJFTU010000009.1 GCA_904420065.1 uncultured Emergencia sp. | reverse complement strand
TTTTGTGGTGATTCAAATATAACACAAAGTGAGTCTATCCTCGCTTTTTATTTATTCACTTGTAACACATGTATTGTAAACCTACAAGAATCCAAAGAAAGTTTCAAAGCGGTCAGTTGACAGGAAAAAGGGAATATACTATAATTTTATTGTTGAAATTGAATAAAAATAAAGAAATATCGGTTGACATTCAGTGTCGTAATATGGAATCAGGTGGAAGACCTGAACAGTCCTGCTGCCGTGATGATCGAGTTTACTGCGAGGCGAGAGCCAGCCACTGGGATAGACCTGGGAAGGCGTAAGGAAACATCAGAGATCTGAGTCGGAAGACATCCCGATATTTGGCCGAAAAAGTCACAGGATATGAGTTTTAGGTTAATACTGGAAGAAGCGATAATTACAGAAGCGACAAAGAGTAGACCCGGGTCCTGCGCCCGGGTTTTTGTATAGGCAGGTTTGGGCGGATCCGTCTGTTGGAAACAGGGTCGGGAGACGCTGCCTGCGGACAGGAATGCGATGAAAAAATTTACAGTAAAAAACGGAAAAGAGATGCGGTTTGGCTATACGACGGGGAGCTGCGCTGCCGCTGCGGCGACGGCCGCTGCGGAGATGCTGCTGTCACAGAAGAAGACGGAGACGGTTGCTGTCTCTTTGCCGGGAGGAGAAAATGCGCTGTTTTCTCTGCAGAATATTGAGATCGGCAGAGACCGGGTTCGCTGTTCGGTAACCAAGGACGGAGGCGACGATCCGGATGTCACCCATGGCGCCGAAATTTTTGCCGAAGTCCGGTTCGGAGACCAAGAGGGAGCAGTTGGAATCATCGGCGGAAAAGGCGTAGGCGTGGTGACGGCCAAAGGTTTGCAATGCGCTGTGGGCGAGCCGGCGATCAATCCGGTGCCGAGAAAGATGATTCGGGAAAACTGCCGCCGGATTTTGGAAAAATACGGCGCAAAGCGGGGAATCGATGTGGAGATATCCGTCCCTGGCGGAGAAGAGATCGCCAAAAAGACGTTCAATCCGCGATTGGGGATAGAAGGCGGAATCTCTATTCTCGGAACAACGGGGATTGTAGAACCGATGAGCGAAAAAGCTCTGGTCGATACGATCAAAGCGGTCATCGATAAGCAATACGCGGAAGATCCGGAGTGCATACTGATTTCTCCGGGAAACTATGGAAGAGATTTCTGCCGGGAATACCTGCATCTGGATATTGAAAGATCGGTGCCCGTCTCCAACTATATCGGCGAGGCGCTGGATTATATCCGCTACAGAGGATTTAAAAAAATTCTGCTGGTCGGACATACGGGAAAGCTGATCAAGACGGCGGCCGGCGTGATGAATACGCATTCCTCTTATGCGGACTGCAGACTGGAGGTCATCGGCCTTTACAGCGCCTTAAGCGGCGCAGACCGAAAGACGGTAGAGCAGATCACTGAGTGCGTCAACACCGACGAGGCTTTTGATCTGATCGCAAGCCAGCCTTATTATGAGGAAGTGAAGAGGCGGATACTGGAGAAATCGCTGTATCACCTGCGTCTTCGTCTCCGAGATGAGGAGGCAGAACTTGAGACGGTCATGTTTACCACTGACCGCAGACATATTATCAAAAGCGGACAAGCCGACAGGCTGATCCGATATTTCAGAATACAGGAGGAGAACCATGAAAGGTAAATTCTTTGCTGTCGGCGTTGGACCGGGAGATCCCGAGCTCCTTACGCTGAAGGCAATTAGCACGATAAAAGAAAGCCAGATCATTGCCGTGCCGAAGAGCGGCGGTTCGGATAATATTGCACTGAAAATTGCCCGGCCGTATATCGGGGAAAAGGAAGTGCTGGAGTGCGACATGCCGATGATCAAAGACCGTGAGCAGCTGAACCGGTACCACGATCGGTCGGCTGAAACCATCGGACGATTTCTCGATTCGGGAAAGACGGTGGCGTTTCTGACCCTGGGCGATCCGGCAATCTACAGTACTGTTATGTATGTTCACAGACGTCTTACGGAGAAGGGCTACGATACGGCCATGGTTCCGGGAGTTCCTTCCTTTTGTGGAGCTGCAGCCAGCCTGAACGTTTCCCTCTGTGAGAGAGACGAGACGCTGCACATCATTCCGGCAACGTTTAAGGGCGAAGAGGCGGCATCGCTGACTGGCACCAGAGTGCTGATGAAATCGGGCAAAACCATCATGGAACAGAAGGAAAGACTGACCGAGAAAAAAGCTATGATGGTGGAATGTGCCACGATGGAAAACGAGAGAATTTACAGAGATTTAGATGAACTGCAGGAACCGTCCAGCTATTTTTCACTGATCGTCATTCCTGCAGAAGACAGAAAAAAGGAGAGATAAACGATGGTCTATTTTATTGGAGCCGGACCGGGCGCTGCTGATCTGATTACAGTTCGGGGCGCAGAACTGCTGAAGAAAGCCGATGTGATCATATACGCCGGTTCTCTGGTCAATCCGGCACTTCTGGATTACGCGAAAAAAGAATGTAAAATTTATAACAGTGCGGAGATGACGCTCGAAGAGGTTATCGAAGTGATGAAAGAAAACAGAGACAGAGAGGTAGTGCGGCTTCATACCGGAGATCCGTGCATTTACGGCGCCATAAGGGAACAGATGGATCTCCTTGACGAGGCTGGCATAGAATACGCTTCTGTCCCGGGAGTCAGCTCTTTTATCGGAGCGGCGGCGGCCCTCAATGCGGAGTACACCCTGCCCGATGTGAGCCAGACCGTGATTTTGACCAGGATGGCGGGAAGAACGCCGGTTCCCGAAAAGGAAGAGATTTCCAAATTGGCGGCTCACGGCGCTACAATGGTTGTATTCCTGACTTCAACCATGCTGAAGGAGCTTTCCGGTCGCCTCATAGAGGGCGGTTACGCTCCGGATTCCCCGGCGGCCATCGTCTACAAGGCCACATGGCCCGATGAGAAGGTGGTGCGCACGACCGTACAGAACATCGCTGAAGCCGCAGAAGAAAACGGTATCAACAAGATGGCGCTGATTTTGGTCGGCGGTTTCCTTGGAGACAGATATGAACGTTCTAAGCTGTATGATCCGACTTTTTCCCACCTGTTCAGAGAGGCAAAAAAAGGATGAAGCAGATCGGAATTCTGTCCTTCACGGAAAGAGGAAAGAGACTGAGTCATCGCATTGCAGAAGGGCTGGGTGACGACTGCAATGTGGAAATACTGGAGGATAAAGGCAAAGCCAAAGAGTACCTCCGGGAGAATTTCCAGCAGAAAGATGTGTTTCTCTTCATCTGCGCTGCGGGAATTGCCGTGAGAATGATTGCACCGCTGATCCGCTCCAAGGACGTAGATCCGGCGGTGATCGTCATGGATGAGTTCGGACGCTTTGTCGTTCCTATCCTTTCCGGACATCTGGGCGGAGCCAACGCTGCGGCCGCCGGGATTGCGGAGCTTATCGAGGCCCAGCTGGTGTTGACTACAGCCACGGATATCAACGATAAATTTGCCGTGGACGTGTGGAGCAAGTATGTCGGCTGCAGGATCGTTGACGTGAGAGGAATCAAAGACGTCTCCTCCGCTGTGCTCAGAGGAGAAAAGATCGGTTTTGAAAGCGGTTTCCCTTTTGAGGGAAAGCTTCCGGAGGAACTGACACTTGATCCGGCAGAGATGGGGATCTGCGTCAGCCTCAGCGATAAGCTGAAGCCGTTTAAAAAGACCTTCAATGTGGTGCCGCAGATCGTTACCCTCGGCGTAGGATGCAGAAAGAATGTCAGTGCCGATCAGTTCGAGAAGTTTATTTTAAATGTCCTTGAAGAGAACAACGTTTCGATCTATGCGGTAGAAAAAATAGCGTCCATCGATTTGAAAAAATATGAAAAGTGTATTCTGTCTTTCAGCGATAAGTACAAGATTCCGTTTGTGACGTATACGGCGGAGGAGCTGAAAGGCGTTTCCGGAGAATTTCTTCCTTCGGATTTTGTGAAGAGCGTTACCGGTGTGGATAACGTCTGCGAGCGAAGCGCCGTTTTGGGCAGCGGCAACGGACAGAAAATATTGTCGAAAGCCAGCGGAAGCGGAGTTACCGCGGCTTTGGCTATGAAAGATTGGAAGTGTAAGTTTTGAATATCGTAATGTCGTACATCGATTATACTATGGCGGGACTTTCGGAAAGAGAAGCTTTTTCCTGCACGAAAACCCAGACCAGTGAGATATATGAGCGTCTGAAGGCGAAAAGGGAGGTTCTCGGCGCGGTGCTCATCGCCACCTGCAATCGGACGGAACTCTACCTTTCTCTTGCTGAGGGGGCAAGAGTGAACCCTTTCGAGCAGCTCTGTGAGTTTATCGGTGTCAGCTACAGCGATTACGCGTTCATGAACAAAACCCTGACCGGCGACGAGGCGTTTGATCACCTGTGCAAGGTTGCAGCCGGAGCGGAATCCCAAATCTGGGGAGACGGCCAGATTGCAAAACAAGTGGACAGCGCGCTGAAAGCGGCCCAGGAGGCTAAGGCGACCGACGCTGTGCTCAACGTGCTTTTCCGCATTGGAGTTACCGCGGGGAAGCGGGTAAAAACTGAGGTTGACTTTAACGTCCACGATAATTCCACGGCGGCCCGGGCGGTGGCGGCAGTAAAAGCGCAGTCCGATATAAAGGACGTGCTGGTTATCGGAAACGGCATGATCGGCCGACTGGTAGCAGGAATCCTGGTTCGCAGCGGCATCCACACGACGATGACTCTGCGGCAGTACAAGCACGGTCTGAACATCATCCCAAACGGAGTGGATACGGTCAACTACAGCGACCGTTATTCAGCTATAGAGAAGAGCGGTGCGGTGATCAGCGCTACGCTGAGTCCTCACTACACCGTCTGTTACGAACAGATCCGGGAATTGAACCGGGTTCCGGGCCTTTTCGTCGATTTGGCTGTGCCCCGGGATATTGATCCGGAGGTGGAGAAGATAGAAGGCGTAACCTATTTTGACATCGATCAGATCAGCTGCGGCAGCAGAGATGCCAGACAGGAAAAACAGATGAGACAGATCGAGGCGATCGTCGGGAAATACAGGGATGATTTTTACAAGTGGTACGACTTCAGAGAAAAACTGAGATTGAAAGAGGAAGCATGATGAAGATATATGTGATAGGTATCGGACCGGGAAATCAGGAATATATGACGCCACAGGCCAGAAGCGCCATAGAAAAGAGCGATGTGGTCGTGGGTTATACTCTTTATGTGGAACTGGTCAGAGAACTCACCGAAGGGAAAGAGGTAAAATCTACAGCGATGAAGCAGGAGGTGGACAGATGCCGAATGGCTCTGGAATCCGCTCTCGAAGGGAAAACCGTGGCTTTCGTCTGCAGCGGAGATGCCGGCGTCTACGGGATGGCCGGCGTAATGGCGGAGGTGGCGGAAGATCACCCGGAAGTGGAGATCGAGGTTGTGCCGGGTATTACGGCTGCCTGCAGCGGCGCGGCCGTTTTGGGCGCCCCGCTGATTCACGATTTTGCGGTGATATCCCTTTCCGATCTGCTGACGCCGTGGGAACTGATCGAGAAACGGCTCTCTCTGGCGGCAGAGGCGGATTTCGTCATATGCCTCTACAATCCAAAGAGCAAGAAGAGACACGATTATATCGATAAGGCGGCGGAAATTATCAGCCGCAGCCGCTCGTGGGATACGCCATGCGGCTATGTGAAAAACATCGGACGGGACGAAGAGAAGGGAGTAGTCTGTACGCTTAAAGAGCTTGCAGGCAACGACGATATCGATATGTTCACCACCGTGTTCATAGGGAACAGTTCGACAAAGATGATAAACGGAAAGATGGTAACGCCTCGTGGGTACAGAAACATACGGTAACAGACAATCGGCCAGTGATGTGCGAACCCTTGTCTTTGCGGGAACCGCGGAGGGTCACGGTCTTGTTGAGTATTTCAGTCGAAAAGGACGCCTCGATAGAGTGGATTTTTGTGTCGCAACCGAATACGGTGCGGAGACGATCTCCGATATTCGGGGGGTGTCCGTGCTTGAAGGACGTCTCGATAAGCGGGAGATGGAACAGCTGATCCGAGAGGGCAGGTACGCTCTGGTCATCGATGCGACCCATCCTTATGCTGCAGTAGTTACGCAGAATATAAAGGAAGCCTGCCAGGACGCCGGAGCAGAATACATCCGGCTTCTTCGGGAAGAGGGAGATTTCTGCAGAGAAAGCGTGCGGATGGCAGGTTCCATAGAGGAAGCCGTAGCTGTCCTGAATGAAGACGACGACAGGGTTCTTCTGACTACAGGGGCAAAAGAGCTGCACCGGTACAGCGATCTCCGGAATATTGGAGAGCGGGCTGTTGCAAGGGTTCTGCCCAGCGCCGAATCCATTGCCGCGTGTCAGTCGGCGGGTATACCGCCTAAACATATCGTCTGCATGCAGGGACCTTTTTCGCGGGAGATGAACCTGGCGACACTGCGTCAATACGGCTGCGGTTGGATCGTAACCAAGAATACGGGAAAAGCCGGCGGATTCGAAGACAAAGTTGCTCTCTGCCAGGCCGGATACAAGGTCATCGTCATCGGAAGGCCGACGGCAGAAAAAGGAATTTCTTACGAAAAAGTTCTGGAAAGGTTAGAGAAAATATATGGATGACAGACATTTTCCGCTGTTCGTCAGTTCTTACGGAAAACGAGCGGTTATTTTCGGCGGAGGGAATATCGGAGAACGGCGAGTTGAAACGCTTCTGAAATTCTCTTTCAGCGTTACCGTGGTTTCCCCTTCTCTGACGGAAAAGCTGGCTGAGAGAGCTGAAGCCGGAGAAATCCAATACATTGCCGACTGTTATAAGGCCGATTATCTGGAAGGCAGTTATCTGGTCATTGCCTGTACTGACGACCGTCAGACCAACAGGGAAATCGGAGAGGCTGCAAAGGCACGGGAGCTGCATGTGAGCGTCTGTGACAGGAGAGAGGAGTGCACCTTCTTCTTCCCTGCAGTAGCGGTCAATGACGAGGTGACTGTCGGCATAGTCGGCAGCGGCAAGACCCACCGGGTTACACGAAGAGCCGCGGTCCGGTTGAGAGAAATTGTGGAGAGGAAGGCGTACTGATGGAAATAAAGATTGGAAGCAGAGAGAGTCGACTGGCCGTAATTCAATCGGAGATGGTCATCGATGCGATAAAAAAATACGACGAAAGCCTGCAGGTTTCGTTGATTACGATGAAGACTACAGGCGACATCATTTTAGATAAGACTCTGGATAAAATCGGGGGAAAAGGATTGTTCGTCAAAGAGCTGGATAAAGCGCTGATGGACGAAAGGGCCGATCTGACGGTACACAGCCTGAAGGATATGCCGATGGAGGTTCCTGCAGAACTGCCGCTGCTGGCCTTTTCCAAAAGAGAAGACCCTCGTGACGCGCTGGTCCTGCCGGAAGGGGAAAGCAGTCTGGATCCGAAAAAGCCTATAGGTTGTTCCAGTCTGCGCAGGAAGCTGCAGATAGCAGAACTCTTTCCCGATGCGGATATAAAACCGGTAAGAGGCAACGTGCAGACCCGGCTTGCCAAGCTGGACCGGGGTGAATACGGCGCACTCGTTCTGGCCTATGCCGGACTGAAACGGCTGGGACTTGAAAAGAGGGTGAGCCGAATTTTTTCTACGGAGGAGATTCTTCCCGCTGCCTGTCAGGGAATCCTGGCCGTGCAGGGCAGAGCCGGATACCAGGTGCCGTTCCTGGCGGATTTTGACGATGAGGAAGCCAGATTGGCCGCGTTGGCGGAACGGAGCTTTGTCCGCACGCTGGACGGAGGCTGCAGTTCGCCGGTGGCTGCCTATGCGGTAATTGAAGGCGAAGAGATTCGCATCACCGGATTTTATGTAGATGAGGAAGAACGTACATACAGAGATACCCTTGTGGGAGACAAGCGTGAAGGCGAAAATCTGGGGCGTCAGCTGGCGCTCCGCATGAAAAGAGGAAGTAAGGATGACAGGTAAAGTATATTTAGTCGGAGCCGGACCGGGGGATAAAGAACTGCTGACGACAAAGGCCGTCCGTCTCATCAAAGAAGCCGACGTAGTGGTCTACGACCGCCTGGTAAGCGAAAGTATCATGGAGCTCATTCCGGAAGACAAAGAGCTGATCGATGTGGGAAAGAACGCAGGTGACCATCCCGTTCCCCAGCATGAGATCAATCGAATTCTGCTCAGGGAAGGGCAGAAAGGGAAAAAGGTGGTCCGGTTAAAAGGCGGAGATCCTTTTGTTTTCGGGCGCGGAGGAGAAGAACTGGAGCTGCTGTGTGAAGCGGGAGTTCCTTTCGAAGTCGTTCCCGGAATAACCTCATCGATTGCCGTGCCGGCTTATGCAGGGATACCGGTAACCCACCGGGATTTTTGCTCCTCGCTGCACATCATCACCGGGCACGCCCGGGCGGGCGCGGAGCTGTCCATCGATTATGAGGCTCTGGTCAGACTGAAAGGCACGTTGATCTTTATGATGAGTGTGTCGACCGTAGGACAGATCGCCAGCGGTCTGATGGAAGCCGGCATGGAGGAAACTATGCCGTGTGCAGTCATTGAAAACGGAACTTATGCCGGACAGAGGAAGTTTGTCTCCGATCTGGCTCATATAGAAGAAACGGTAAAGAAAAATCAGGTAAAATCGCCGGCGGTTATCGCCGTGGGCAAGGTGTGCGCTCTGTCCGACCGGTTCGACTGGTTTTCCGAAAAACCGCTGAAAGGAAAACGGATCGTGGTAACTCAGCCTGCCCGCAAGGCGTCCAGACTGGAGAGCAAGCTGCGGGATCTGGGCGCGGAAACCCTTCTCTATCCGTGTATCCGAACGGATTTTATCCGGCCGATTTCGCCGGATTTTGATGCTTTCGATACGCTGGTGTTTACCAGTACGGAAGGCGTCCGTTCTTTCTTCTCCTATCTGTTTGAACAGGGGAGAGATGCCCGAGCCGTGTACGGAAAGAAGCTGGCCTGTATTGGCAGCGCCACGGCTGAAGCGCTGAGAGAATTCGGCCTCTCTGCGGATTTCCTGCCTTCCGTCTTCGACGGGGAACATCTGGGAAAAGAGATGATCGAGAAGAAGTTTATCGACAAGAACAGTCGGGTGATCTTGCTGCGGGCAAAGATCGGAACTGCAGATCTGACCGACGCACTTTCTGACGCGGGAATTGAATATGAGGATTACCCTGTGTATGAGACCTCCTACGTATCCCACGAGGAAATCGAAGATCTCGAGAACTGGGATTACGTAACCTTTACCAGCAAATCCTGCGTGGACGGTTTTGTAAAAACCCAGAGCCGGAAGAACTTTTCCGGCGTCAGGGCCCTCTGTATAGGAAAGCAGACGGCAGCAGAAGCGGAGAAATTCGGCTTTGAAACGGTTGTTTCAGATATAGCTTCCATTGATTCTATGGTAGAAAAAGTAAGGAGTGATAACGATGATTAACAGACCGAGAAGACTGAGAGAGAACCCGTTGATCCGGGGAATGATCCGTGAAACCAGAGCTTCAAAGGACAGCCTGATCTATCCGGTTTTCTTTGAAGAAGGAAGGGATATCAAAGCGCCTATCGCAGCTATGGAAGGACAGTACCGGTACAGTCCGGATCGGGCTAAGGAGATCATCGATCAGTGTCTTGAGCACGGAGTGACCAAGGTACTCCTTTTCGGAATTCCCGAAGAAAAGGACGAACTGGGAAGCCAGGCTTACGCAGAAAACGGCGTTGTTCAGCAGGCCGTCAGAGCGATAAAAGAGGAGTATAAGGATCAGATTTATGTGATCACCGACGTGTGCATGTGTGAGTACACTTCACACGGACACTGCGGCATTTTGTGCGGCCACGATGTGGACAACGACAAGACCCTCGAATATCTGGCCAAAACCGCCGTATCTCATGCTGCTGCGGGGGCTGACATGGTCGCTCCTTCTGATATGATGGATGGACGTATTGCGGCGCTGCGGGCAGGTCTCGATGAAAACGGCTTTAAGAATACGCCGATCATGAGCTATGCCATCAAATACGCGTCTAAATTTTACGGGCCGTTCAGAGAAGCCGCGGGTTCGGCTCCGGCTTTCGGAGACAGAAAGACCTATCAGATGGATCCGCACAACATGCGCGAGGCCATGAAGGAAGCGGCTCTCGATGAAAGTGAAGGGGCGGACATTCTGATGGTGAAGCCGGCGTTGTCTTACCTGGATGTGATCAGAGAGCTTTCCGGCAGGACAAATCTTCCGATTGCAACCTACAGCGTCAGCGGCGAATACGCCATGATCAAAAATGCCGGAAAAGCCGGTTTGATCGACGAATACGGCATCATGTGCGAAACAGCAGTCTCCATGTATCGGGCGGGAGCGGATATCATCATGACCTATTACGCCATGGAGATCGCTGACGCAATAGAGAGAGGAGATATCGGATAATGAGAGAAAGAAAGAATTCAGAACTGCTCTTCGACCGGGCAAAGAAGGTCATGCCGGGC
Organism: uncultured Emergencia sp.; assembly: GCA_904420065.1. Lineage (GTDB taxonomy): Bacteria > Bacillota > Clostridia > Peptostreptococcales > Anaerovoracaceae > Senimuribacter. The sequence continues at coordinate 199,808 of CAJFTU010000009.1, read as the reverse complement.
GGCGTCAACAGTCCGGTTCGCGCCTATCAGTCGGTAGGCCTGACCCCCAAGTTTATCGACAGGGCAAAAGGAAATAAGATATACGATATAGAAGGAAACGAGTATTTGGATTATGTCGGCTCCTGGGGGCCGATGATCCTCGGCCACGCTGATCCGGAAGTGATCGCTGCGGTCAGGGATAAAGCGGAAAAAGGTCTCAGCTTCGGCGCGTGTACCGAGGCCGAAGTGGAGCTTGCCGAGCTGATTACGGAAAACATATCCCATATTGAGATGATCCGCATGGTCAACAGCGGCACGGAAGCCGTGATGAGCGCGCTTCGTCTGGCGCGTGGATATACCAGAAGAGATAAGATTATCAAGTTCGAGGGCTGTTATCACGGCCACAGTGACGCCATGCTGGTAAAGGCAGGTTCCGGCGCCATGACTTTCGGCGATCCGGACAGTGCCGGCGTGACCCGGGGAGCGGCGGAAGACACCCTTCTTGCCCGCTACAACGATCTGAACAGCGTGGAGTCGCTGATGAAAGAAAACCGGGACAATGTAGCCTGTGTGATTGTGGAACCGGCAGCGGCCAACATGGGCGTGGTTCCGGCAGCAGAGGGATTCTTGAAAGGCCTGCGCCAGCTTTGCGACAAATACGGCGCTCTCCTGATCTTTGACGAGGTGATTACCGGATTCCGCCTGTCTTTCGGCGGAGCCGCAGAGTATTTCGACGTGAGACCGGACCTGGTTACCTACGGAAAGATCATCGGCGGAGGAATGCCGGTAGGCGCTTATGGAGGAAGCCGGGAGATCATGGAAAACGTGTCGCCGTGCGGCAGCGTGTATCAGGCGGGAACTCTGTCGGGAAACCCTATCGCCATGGCGGCGGGTCTTGCCACACTGCGCCGGCTTCTAAATGAGCCGGCCATCTACGACCGCATTAACGAAATGGGAAAATATCTTGCGGACGGACTTCGGAAAAAGTGCGGTTTTACCGTAAATCAGATCGGTTCGCTCGTCTGCATGTTCTATACTCACGATCCGGTTACGGATTATCAGAGTGCAGCAGCATCCGATACAAAGGGATTTGCCCACGTGTTCCGCGAGTTGCTGCAGAGAGGAATATACGTGGCGCCTTCTCAGTTCGAGGCCATGTTCCTGAACAATTGCTTTACGGAAGAAGAACTGGACAAAACCATTGAAACCTACGGCGAGATCATCGCCATGGAAAGATAACGATATTTGGAGGAATGAGATGAAAGGCGTACTTATTTTAGCCCATGGAAGCAGAGTGGAGTCGACGAAGAATACGATCGGTGCTGTTGTAGACATGGTTAGAGAGAAGATAACAGACAGACCGATAGAAATCGCGTACATGGAGTTCTGTGAGGAAAATATTGAACACGGAATCAAAGTCCTGGCCGATCAGGGAGTTACGGAGATCAAAGTGGTACCGTATTTCCTCTTTGAAGGAATTCACATTCAGAAGGATATTCCTGAAGAAATAGGCGAAATACTGAAAAAATATCCGGGTGTACAAGTAGAGATGGGTAAGACTCTGGGTGCAGACGAAAGACTTGCCGACATCCTGACGGATCGGATCAGAGGATAAGCTTATGAAAGTGATCGTAACCGGCATGGGACCGGGAGACAGCGGACTGCTCACGGCTGAGGCAGAGAAAACAATACGGCAAGCCGATGTGGTGCTGACTTCAAAGCGACTGGCTCAGGACTTGACAAAGCTGAATTCCGAAGTGAAGGTTATGGGCGTTATGGAAACGGTGGATTTTATACGCCTGCACAGCAAGGAGAGGATGACGGTCTGCGTTGCGGCTTCCGGAGATACCGGATTTTACAGCATTGCTTCGACCATCGAAAAGCGGGTCGGATCCGATGTGAAGTTGGAATTTTGCTGCGGTATCGGAAGCCTTTCCTATTTCGCTTCCAGGCTGAAGATCGGCTATGAGGAACTGAAGTTGGTCAGTCTTCACGGAAAATCCAAATCTATCGTACCCTATGTCTGCTACAATCGACGTGTTTTTGCGCTGACAGGAGGAGAAATCAAAGCGCACCACATCGTCCAAAGTCTGATCGATGCCGGCCTTTCCCAGGTTATGGTACACGTTGGAGAAAGGCTTTCCCTGAACGACGAGCGGATTGTTTCCGGCAGGGCGGATCAGCTTAGAGACCTCCGCTTCGACGATCTCTCCGTGGTGATCGTCGAAAATGAAAATTGTACAAACCCATACAGAACGCTGAAGGATAGAGACTTTATCCGGGGAAAGAGCCCGATGACGAAAGAAGCGATAAGAAACCTAACGGTTATGGCTCTGGAGATTGAACCGGACGACGTAGTTTACGACATCGGCGCAGGAACAGGTTCGGTTACCTGCGCCATGGCTCTGAAAGCGAACTGTTCTTTTGTCTGGGCCATAGAGAAAGAGGAGGAAGCCGCAGAACTGATTGAGCAGAATGCGGACAAGCTGGGAATAAGGAATATCCGGCTTTTCCGGGGTACGGCTCCCTGCGGCATGGAGGACTTTCCTCCTGCGGATAAGGTTTTCATCGGAGGCAGCACCGGTAATTTGCAGCAGATCGTAGAGACCACTCTTTCCAAGAATGAAAAAGCGGTATTTGTGGTCACGGCAGTGACGCTGGAAACCCTTTCCGAGACAGTTCGCGTGTTCGATTCGCTGAACTTCACAAAGGAAATATTCTGCGCCAACATTTCCGCTGCGCAGAAACTGGGAAAATACAATCTGATGAAAGCAGAAAATCCGGTCTACATTCTGAAAGGAGCAAGGACGGTTGAAGAGTAAGGTAAACAGGATCATGATCGTCGGTACGGGAAGCGGATGCGGAAAGACCACGGTAACCATGGGACTTTTAAAAGCGCTGAGAAACAGCGGAATGACGGTTTCCAGCTTCAAGTGCGGACCGGACTACATCGATCCCATGTTTCACAGCGAGATCATCGGCGCAAAGTCCAGAAACCTGGATCTCTATCTCTGCGGCGGCAATACGGTCAGGTATTTGCTCAGCAGAGGAGCGGAAGGAACGGATTTTTCTGTGATCGAAGGCGTTATGGGCATGTACGACGGATTGGGATTCGACGGCGATGATTTTTCTGCCAATCATATTTCCCGGGAAACCGGGACGCCTCAGATTCTGGTGGTCAATGTGCGGGGAAAGAGCGTTTCTCTTCTGGCGGAGCTGTCAGGTTATCTGAACTTTAGAGAAAACAGGATAAAGGGAATTGTTCTCAACGGCTGCTCAAAAGCCATGTATCCCTCCTTTCGGAAGATGATTGAGGACGCTCTTTCCGTGGCCGTTCTCGGTTTCCTTCCGCCGGTAAAAGAGGCGGAAATCGGCAGTCGGCATCTCGGTTTGGTCACTGCGGAGGAAGTGGAGGATCTGAAGAGAAAGACGGATGTTCTGGGACAGGCTGCGGCCGAATGCCTGGATCTTGAGGGGATCATCCGAATAGGGCAGTCGGCGCCGGAGTTGGATTTTGACCGGATTTCCATATCTTCGGTCTGCAGCACGCCGGTTAAAATCGGCGTGGCCAGGGACAGAGCGTTTTGCTTTTACTATGAGGACAATTTTCGATTGCTTGCGGATCTGGGGGCGGAACCGGTATTCTTTTCCCCTCTTGCGGACAGCGGCCTTCCGGAAGGAATCAGCGGTCTGATTCTCGGCGGCGGTTATCCGGAAGAACACCTTGCGCAGCTGTCGGAGAACAGATCTATGGCAGACAGCATAAAGAAAGCCGTGCAGTCCGGCATGCCGGTTTACGCCGAATGCGGCGGATTTATGTACCTGGGCGAAACCATCGAGCGAGAAGGCCGGGTATATCCGGTTGCCGGCGCAATCCGCGGTCATTCTCATATGACCGCGGGCCTGGTTCGGTTCGGTTATAAGGAACTGACGGCGAACCGGGACAATCTGATGTGCAAAGCCGGCGAGAAGATTCGCTGCCACGAGTTTCACTACAGCGATACCGACTGTTACGGCGACGGATTTACGGCGGAAAAAAGAGGCAGGAACTATCAGACGATCGTGGCGGATGATACCGTATTTGCCGGATATCCTCATCTACACTTGTGGAGCAACATCCGGTTCGCGGAAAATTATGTTAGAAAGTGCAGCGCCTACGGAGGGAAAACATGGAAATAGTGATTATGGTGATTGCCGGTTTCCTTTTGGACTGTCTGATCGGTGATCCGAGACAGATTCCCCATCCCATTCGCTTCATCGGACTGCTGATTGACCGGGGAGAAAAGACGCTCAGGGCGATATTCCCAAAGAGCAAAAACGGGGAAACGGCAGGCGGCATCTTTCTCAACCTGATCGTCCTCGCCGCTTCCTTTTTTATCCCCTTTTTCCTGCTGAAGGGGCTTTATCACATCCATCCGTGGCTTGGATTTGCGGTGGAAACTTTCTTCTGCTGTCAGATTTTTGCGGCCAGATCACTGAAGCAGGAGAGCATGCGGGTATATGGTTACGTTAAAAAAGAGGATCTGCCCAACTCCAGAAAGTATCTTTCCTGGATTGTAGGCAGAGATACGGAAAATCTGAATTTCAGGCAGATCACCAAGGCCGTGGTGGAGACTGTGGCGGAAAACGCGTCGGATGGAGTCATTGCGCCGATGCTGTTTATGATGATCGGGGGCGCGCCTCTGGGATTTCTATATAAAGGCGTAAATACGCTGGACTCCATGGTGGGTTATAAAAATGAGAAGTACATTCACTTTGGAAAGTTTTCGGCCATTATAGACGATATTTTCAATTTTATCCCGGCGAGAATTACCGGCATTTCCATGGTTATCGCCGCTTTTTTTACCGGCTTTGACGGAAAGGGCGCTTTTCGCATCTTTATACGCGATCGGCACAATCACGCCAGTCCAAACAGCGCCAATCCAGAGTCGGCCTGCGCCGGGGCGCTGCGCATCCAGCTGGCCGGAGACGCCTGGTATTTCGGAAAGCTGTACAAGAAGAAGACGATCGGAGACGATATACGACCCGTTGAGGCCGACGACATACCTCGCGCGATCAGACTGATGTACGGCGCGTCGATCTTGTGTCTGTCTGTCTTTGCGGCTATACGTGTAATTTTGGTGGTAATATTATGATAAAAGAAGTACACGGCGGAAACATCTATAAATTTGATCACAGGATGTACGATTTCTCCGCCAATTTAAATCCTTTAGGCATGCCTGAAGAAGTGAAAAAGGCGATTGTCGATCATATCGATCAATATGAGAGCTATCCGGACCCGTTCAATCGGGAGCTTACCGGAGCGCTGAGCCGGTTTCACGGCGTAGAGGAAAAAAGGATTTGCTGCGGGAACGGAGCGGCGGATATCATCTTTCGGGCAGTGCTGTCGCTGAAACCCAAGCGGGCGATGATCGTATCCCCGACCTTTTCCGAGTACGGCGAAGCCCTCGAAGCTGTTCAGTGCCGCACTGATCATTATTTTCTCACCGAAGAAAATGGGTTTGTTCTGCAGGAGGACATCCTCCAACGAATAAATCGAGATTACGATATGCTCTTTATCTGCAGTCCCAATAATCCGACGGGAGTTCCGGTGGTTGGAGCGCTGATGAGGCGGATCGCGGAAAAGTGTCTCAGTGAAGATGTGATCCTGATGGTGGATGAATGTTTTATGGAATTTCTCGAAGAGGAAGAGAAGTACTCGTTGATGGGTCAGATTAAAAATTTTCCCAATCTGATCATCCTGAAAGCGTTTACAAAGATCTACGCTATGGCCGGTATTCGGTTGGGATACGGAATCTGCGGAAGTGCGGAGATAGCGGAAAAGATCTGCTCCACACTGCAGCCCTGGTCGGTTTCCACTGTAGCTTCCAAAGCAGGCGTGGCGGCGCTGAAATTGAACGGATTTATAGAGAAGACCAAGGCCTATATCAAAGAAAACCGTCAGTATCTTACAGACGGCATGCGGAGACTGGGGTATAAAGTTTACGACACCCAGGCAAATTATATATTTTTTCGAAGCGAAAAAGAACTGGCAGAGCCTCTTGAACGCTGCGACATCATGATCAGAAGCTGTGCCAACTACATTACTTTAGACGAGCACTATTACCGGATTGCCGTGCGAACGAGAGAGGAAAACGCTTACTTTCTCCGGTGTCTCGCTCGGATAACGGAAAGAAACGAGGAAGGAAACGATGGCAAAAACGATAATGATTCAGGGAACCTGCTCTAATGCGGGGAAGAGCTTGCTTGCCGCGGGAATCTGCAGGATTTTAAAAGAGGATGGATACAGGGTGGCCCCGTTTAAAGCTCAGAATATGGCGCTGAATTCTTTTATTACCAAGGATGGACTGGAGATGGGAAGAGCCCAGGTTATGCAGGCGGAGGCCTGCCGGATTGAACCGGACTGCCGCATGAATCCGATTTTGCTGAAACCTACCAGCGACGAGGGGTCACAGGTGATCATCTGCGGAGAGGTTTACGGAAATCTTTCGGCCAGAGACTACTACCGGAAAAAGGATATTTTTCGGGAATCCGTCAAGGAGGCTTTTGACAGTTTGGCGAAGGAATACGACGTGATCGTCATCGAAGGAGCCGGAAGTCCTGCGGAGATCAACCTGAAGGAAAACGATCTGGTCAACATGGGCATGGCGGAAATGGCCGACGCGCCGGTGCTCTTGGCCGGCGATATCGACCGCGGCGGCGTATTCGCCTCTCTGGCCGGCACCATGCTTCTTTTCGACGAAAAGGAGAGAAAGAGGGTCAAAGGGGTGATCATCAACAAATTCCGCGGCGACGTAAAGATCCTGGAGCCCGGCCTTCGCATGTTGGAGGATATCATAAAAGTGCCGGTGGCAGGCGTAGTGCCGTATATGCAGCTGGATGTGGACGACGAAGACAGCCTGACCGACCGGTTTTCCGGACGCAGAGGTGAAGCGCTGATCGACATTGCCGTGATTCGCCTTCCACGGATATCCAATTTTACCGACTTCAATGCGCTCGAATATATCGAGGGAGTGGGCGTTCGTTACGTGGGTTCCGCAGCAGAGCTGGGTGATCCTGATCTGGTTATCCTGCCGGGTACGAAGAACACCATGGCGGACCTTCTCTGGCTGCGCCAGTCCGGAATGGAAGCCGCGATGCTGAAGCTTCACGGCAGAGGTACGCCGATTTTCGGTGTCTGCGGAGGCTATCAGATGCTGGGCCAGAGTCTTTCTGATCCCCACGGTGTAGAACACGGCGGAACTATGTCGGGCATCGGTCTTTTGCCGCACAGCACAGTTTTTGCAGAAGAAAAGGTTAGAACCGCAGCGGACGGGGTACTCTCTAATGTAACAGGTATTTTTTCCGGCCTCTCCGGAAAGGAATACCGGGGTTATGAGATTCACATGGGCGTATCCGAAAGCGGAGGAAACATCATCAACGAAGGAGACGTTTACGGAACTTACATTCACGGTATTTTCGACAAGGAGGAAATTGCCGGCGAAATCGTTCAGTCGCTGATGAAGAAAAGAGGACTGGATCCTTCCGATGTAAAGGCGTTCGACATCGAGGAATACAAGCAGAGTCAGTACGATCTGCTGTCCCGCGGCCTGCGGGAGGCCCTGGACATGGATCTCCTTTACCGCATAATTAACGGAGAAGAATAGGTAAATCAAAGCGAGAGACGGCGATAGGAGGATATGAAAATGAAGAAAAACGATTTAGGTTTAATCCACATCTACTGTGGTGAGGGCAAAGGAAAGACCACCTGCGCGGTGGGTCTTACGGTAAGAGCCAGTGGATATGGACTGCACGTCCTGTTCATGCAGTTCCTGAAATCGGGAGACAGCAGTGAACTGAAGGTGCTGCGCCAGCTTCCGGAAGTTGAAGTTCTCGGTACTAAGCCGATCAAGAAGTTTTCTTTTCAGATGACTGAGGAGGAAAAGGCAGAGACGAGAGAGGTCAACAGACAGCAGTTTGCCGACGCTGTAGCCATGCTCGGCAGGGACCACTACGATATGCTGGTATTGGATGAGGTTTTAGGCGCTATCGAAGCCGGACTTTTCGACGAACAGGTGGTTGTGGACTTCTTAAAGAATAAGCCGGAGCAGCTGGAGGTAGTGATGACGGGAAGATATCCGGGCGACGCGTTGGTGGAACTGGCGGATTACGTTTCCAGGATCGATAAAGTAAAGCATCCTTTTGACAAGGGAATCGGCGCAAGGGCAGGTATCGAAGGCTAATGAAAATAGAAAACATCAGACCAGGCGAAATTGAAAGCAGAAGCTTTGAAATTATTACGGAACTCTTAGGAGATAAGAAACTTGATCCCCGGTACGAATCGGTGATCAAGAGGTGCATACACACTTCGGCGGATTTTGACTATGCCGATAATCTTTATTTCACTGACGGCGTCATCGAGACCATCCAGGAAGCCATAAAAAGCGGTGCCTATATCGTGACAGATACCCAGATGGCGCGGGCCGGTATCAACAAACGGCGAATTGAGAAGTATGGCGGCCAGGTACTCTGCTTTATCGGCGATGACGATGTGGCTGCCGAGGCAAAGGCGCGGGGGGTGACCAGATCTTTTGTCAGCATGGAAAAGGCAAGCCGACTGGATCGGCCGGTGATCTTTGCCATAGGCAATGCGCCTACAGCGCTTCTTTCTATTTACGATTTAGTAAAAGCCGGAAAGCTTTCTCCGGCAGCCGTGGTAGGCGTGCCCGTGGGTTTCGTCAACGTGGTGGAATCCAAGGAGAGGCTTATCGAGCTGGGTGTACCGGCAATTGTGGCCAAAGGCAGAAAGGGCGGAAGCAATATCGCCGCAGCCATCATCAATGCGATTCAGTACAAAATTGAAGAGTAAAATCAGAGAATAAATGGAATATCCGCTCCTTCTCTTTCATATTCTTTCATAGAGTTATGTTAGAAAGAGGATGAAGGTATGACGGATGGAAATATTTATAAGGATATAGCAGAGCGAACCGGCGGCGAAGTTTATGCGGGCGTTGTGGGACCCGTCAGAACAGGAAAATCTACGTTTATCAAAAGATTCATGGAACTGTTCGTCGTTCCCGCCATCGAAAACACCTATGTCAGGACCAGAGTGGTAGATCAGCTTCCTCAGAGTGGTGACGGAAGAACAATCACGACAACGGAACCGAAATTTATTCCGGAGGAAGCTGTGGCGATCAAAGTCAGCAGCGCCAGTTTGTCGATCCGGATGGTGGATTGTGTGGGATACCTGATTCCCGGCGTATTGGGGCATCAGGAAGACGGGAAGAGCCGTATGGTCAAAACGCCATGGGACGCGGAAGGAATGCCTTTTGAGGAAGCTGCAGAGAGAGGTACGGAAAAGGTTATCACCGAACACTCCACGGTCGGAATCATGATCACCTGCGACGGCAGCTTTGGGGAAATCCCAAGGGAGAATTACATAATGGCCGAGGAGAAAACGGTGAGCCAGCTGAAACAGCTGGGGAAACCCTTTGTGATCGTTCTCAACAGCAGTGAGCCTTCTTCCCACAGAACTGCGGAAATGGCGAAAAAGATGGAGGCGAAGTATTCTGCTCCGGTTATTGCAGCCAACTGTGCAACCATGGATAAAAGTGTTCCGGAGAAGATCTTTGATCAGCTCTTGTCCCAATTTCCGGTCAGCGAAATTTTTATCGATCTTCCGGAGTACATGGACGCGCTGCCCCAGGATCACGAGGTCAAAGCCGGCCTTGTGGATACGATGCTTACCTTTATGAAGACGGTGGATACGGTCAGCAGTGTGGAATCATCTCTGCAGGTGATCACAGCCAACGAGAATGTAAAGACGGTGGAAATTCTTCGGTGCGAAATGGCTACGGGAAGGGTGTTCGCATCGGTAAAGCTGAAGGATGGGCTGTATTATCAGATTATTGGAGAACTGCTGCGGCATCCGGTAAATAACGATCGGGAACTGTTCCTGCTGATGAGAGAGTATGCGCGGGCCAAGCAGGCCTATGACGATATGAAGGAAGCTCTGGACAGCGTAACGCGGTCGGGGTACGGAATCGTCCATCCGAAACTGCAGCAGATGAAGCTGGGCGAGCCGGAAGTGTTCAAGCAGGGAAGCAAATACGGCGTAAGGCTGGTAGCGTCAGCGCCGTGTCTTCACATTATTCGAACGGATATCAGTACGGAGATATCGCCTATTGTTGGTTCCGAGCAGCAGTCGGCCGATCTGGTCAATTATCTGATGGAGAAGTTTTCTGTTTCAGGCGACGAGATGGAGATATGGGAGACCAATCTCTTCGGAAAATCTCTGCAGGAAATGGTAGTTGAACAGATGGACGGCAAGCTGACTTCCATGCCGGAGTCCCTGCAGGGAAAGGTTCAGCGGTCCCTGCAGAAGATCAGCAACGAGGGCAAGGATTACTTTATCTGTATTATCTTGTAAGTTTAAGCTGCGCCGCACGCTATGGCCGCTCTCTGTGGCCGTCGCGTGCGGCGCCTATTTCTTGTTTAGGCAGATGTTTTTTCGATCATCTTTCGGCAGACAAAATGCCTGTCTTTGTTGAACTTCTCATATGAATAATTAATTACAAAAATCTTTTTTTCCTCATTTACATTGATAAATTGAAACTTTATGATAAAATATTCCCATTAGTGGAAAAGATAGTATAGAAACAAAACAGGGGTATTAGCATGGCATTTTTTTTCAGTCTCTTTTCAGAATACAACTGGACCACGGTAATTTACAGTATTGATCTGGTTATTGCATTGACGATTGTCTTTTTGGAGCGAAAGAATCCGTCGGCTTCTTTGGCTTGGATTCTGGTGCTTTTCGTCTTTCCTGTAGTAGGAATTTTTCTCTATGTCATGCTTTCACAGAATATTTCCCGGCAGAAGATCTACAGATTATCGGATCGGGAACAGAAGGTGATCAACGATGAGCTGGAGTACCAGATCAAAGCGATCGATCAGGAGACGATGACATTTTCCAACGAGACCTCGCGCCGATGGAAGCACATGATCAAGCTGAATCAGGTATACGGCCTTTCTTACCTGACGCAGAATAACGATATCGAGGTGTTCACCGACGGAAAAAAGATGTTTCACCATCTGATGCAGGATATGCGGAAGGCGGAGAAATCCATAAACGTCATGTACTATATTGTTAAAGACGATATGGTCGGCAAAAAATTTCTTCGCATTCTGACGCAGAAGGCCAGCGAAGGTGTGGAAGTCCGGCTTTTGATGGACGCCATCGGATGTCGGTTTATCACCAGGCGAAAGCTCAAAGAATTTACCGCGGCGGGCGGCAAAGTCGCGTATTTTTTTAAACCCAAGCTCAAATACCTCACGTTGAAGCTGAACTACCGAAATCATCGCAAGATCGCGGTGATCGACGGAAAGACCGGTTATATCGGCGGTTTCAATATTGCCAACGAATATCTGGGCTTCAAGAAGCGATTCGGTTATTGGCGGGATACCCATATCCGGATCAGAGGAGGCGCGGTACTGGATTTGAACGGGGTATTTCTGATGGATTGGCGTTTTGCTTCAAAGGAGAACACGGAGCTGAGAAACTTCTCTTTTGATGAGGAAGAGTCAAGCGGCACGGCTCCTGTTCAGATTGTATCCAGCGGCCCGAATTCCGTCAGGGAGGAGATCAAACGCGCTATGATGAAGATGATCACCTTTGCGGAGCGAAGTGTGTTTCTGCAGACGCCCTACTTCATCCCCGATCCGAGTATGTTGGAGTCGCTGAAAATGGCGGCTCAGTCCGGGGTGGATGTTCGAATCATGATCCCCTGCATGCCGGATCACATGTTCGTCTATTGGGCCACGTATGCCTATTGCGGAGAACTTCTCCGATCGGGAGCCAGGGTTTTCATCTACGACAATGGCTTTCTTCACGCCAAGACACTGGTGGTTGACGGAGAGGTGGCAACGGTGGGTTCGGCCAATTTTGACAGGCGCAGTTTCCGTCTTAACTTTGAAGCCAACGCATTCATCTATGATGAAACTTTCGCCGGGAAAATGGACGAGCTGTTTTTGAAAGACATAGAACACGGCCACGAACTGACTCTGGAGGAATACGGCAGGCGATCTGTCGTCATTAAATTCAAAGAGGCGGTTTCCAGGCTGCTTTCCGATATACTGTAGTAAACGAGGAGGAAAATATGAGATTTTACATTGCACTTTGGTTTGCAAAGATCATTAACGTTATCATCAACATTGTGGACAAGAGTCGGGGATCCAATTTTTCCGGAGAGAAGGCCATGAAGATCGATCCGCAGATGGTGGCTCACTTTAAGGGAATCGATTATTCCAAGGTTCTGTTCGTGACGGGAACCAACGGGAAATCCACCACTACCAACCTGCTCTATCACATCTTTAAAAGCAGCAGGAAAAATGTGATCGCCAATCTGGAAGGAGCCAATTTGATCTACGGAATTGCGACGGCTCTGTCCAAGGCTTCCACTCTGTCCGGCAAAGTCAAGGCGGAATATATTATCTTTGAGACCGACGAGCGTTTTCTGCCTTTGATTTTAAAGCAGCTTCCGGCAAAGAATATCCTGATTACCAATCTGCAGAAGGACCAGGTGCAGAGAAACGGCGATCCCGATTTTATCTACAGGAAGGTATACGACGCAGTGGGAGATGACGTCAGATTGTTCTTGAACAACGAGGAGCCGAGAACCAAGTCCTTTGACGAGAAGGGAAACGAGATCGTTACCTACGGTGTGGAGCGGCACAGCGAGTCGTTCACTAAAGGGGATACCTATCCGACGATGGCCTGTCCGAAGTGCAGACATAAGATCGTGTTCGACTATTACAACAACGACGGTGTAGGCCGGTTCCACTGTGAAAACTGCGGTCACGGAAGCGGAGAAAAGGCAGACTATACCGTTACCGATGCAGATTTTTCTGCACGCACCTTTAAACTGGGGGGTGTGTCCTTCAACATGCCTTACGATACGCCGTACATGTGTTATAACTATGCGGGAGCCCTGGCCGCAGCGGACAGGCTGGCAGGGATTTCTCCTGAGGAAGCGTCTAAAGCTTTCGGTCAGTTCAAAAACGTGGGTGGAAGGTTCGAAATTCTTCAGTACAAGGGAAAGACCATCAAATATATGCGAATCAAACAGGAAAATCCGGAAACGCTGCAAACCTGCATCAATGTGATGGCTTCTGATCCGCAGAAAAAGATGGTGGCGTTGGGCCTGTGCCCGCTGATCGACTTTGTGCCCCATTACGCCAATTCATTTTACGCTTATGACTGCGATCTGTCGGCGCTGATCCGCTCCGATGTGGAAAAATATTTCTGCTTCTCGGAAAGGGTCTGCTATGACACCGCTAACCGTCTGATCTACGAAGGGGTGGATCCTTCTATGATTTCCGTTGCAGATACGGAAGCGGTGGAGACAATTTTCCGCGAAATCGAAAGTGTAGAAACGGACAATATCTATCTGATCACCTGGATTAAGACGTTCTATCATATGAAAGAATACATCGAAAAGGAGGGCAAGTAAATGAACAAGATTAAGATCGGATGGCTTTTTCCCGATACGCTGTATCTACACGGCGAAAGGGGGAATATACTGGCTTTGGAGAGATTTGCCACGTTGGCGGGCCTGAACTGTCAGACGGATAAGATCGATTTTAAGACGGAAAACTTCGATCCTATGGATTACGACATCCTGTTCTGTCCTCCGGGAGAATTGGTGTCCTTTCCGGTGATTTTGGAGTGGCTTCTGCCTTATAAGGAGCGCCTTGCCGCATTTGTGGAGGAAGGCAGGCCGCTCTTTGCTACCGGTACTTCTGCGGCGCTTTGGGGCCGGGAGATAAGACGCAGCGACGGCAGCAGTTTTCAGGGAATGGGCATGTTGAATATTTCTGCAGAAGAAAAGGACAGCGTCTACGGAGACGATCTGTATTTCTCCTGCCAGTACGGCGAGCAGTCCATGGAAATCATTGGCAATCAGATTCAGATGGTGGATCTGATTGGGGACGGAGAAGAAGTGTTCGGCCAGATGATCTACGGCTATGGCAATATGGGAAAGAACAGGGAAGAAGGGTTTAAAAAGAAAAATTCCGTGTTTACCAACGCTTTGGGACCGGTTCTTGCGGTAAACCCGTGGCTCACTGAAGAGATTATAAAAACCGCGCAGAAGAACAGAGGATTTGAAACCGAAACGCTTCAATATGACGCACAGTTGGAGAGAAAATCTTTTGAGACGAAGAAAGAGTTTATTCTGACAAAGGAAACCAGGCTTACCAACTGCAGCAGATAAAGGAGGAATGAAAATGGCACTGCTTGACAAACTGACGGACGCGGCGGCGACTTTCGGCGATAAGGCCAGCGACGCCATCGAGACGACCAAGTTGAAGTCAAAGATCAACAGCGAGAAGAAGGCCATCGAACTGGAATTGGCAAGAATCGGAAGAATTTACTACGAAAAGATGAAATCCGGCGAGTTGAAACTGACCGAAGAGGCTGAGGAGATCAGCCGCAGAGTGGATTCTCATTACGAGGTTATCGCAGAAACAGAAAAAACACTGGATCTCTACGAGAAAAAGTAGACAGCGAAAACGGACGACGGCAGCCTGGAAGGATAAGAGCGTAAAGGCTTAATTAATCCTTCCGGGTTGTCTTTTTTTGCGGAGATTACGGTGAACGAGCCGGTGTTTCGCCTGTTTAATGCTTCTTTTTTGATGTAAAAAAAACGAAATTAACGATTTCTTAACCTTTCGGAATTCTTTTGAAAACACGGGTGGATTATCATAAAAGCAACAAGTGAGATATCGCAGAAAATGGAGGAATCAGAAATGAAGAAGAAAGATTTTATCACTTTGATTACGGAAGCTTTCTGCGGCAGCACCGGACCGCATCCTGCTTGGCTGTATTTTCTCTGTTCTTGCCAAGGCATAGATGTTGTGTTAAAGTGATATAAAACGTTTTCAGTCTTCAGACATGTTGCCCCTTGTACACTGAAGGTATCTTCCGGACAGCAGGCAGATGCAGGCCCCTGGTTCGGAACGGGAAGACAGAAAGACAGAAGAAGAAAGGAAAGAAACATGATCTATTTGAACAACGCAGTGAAAACCCTGTATAAACCGACAGCAGAGAGTCTGTCTCCCGTGCCTTTGGAGCGGATCCGGGCGCTTGCCGCAAGATTGCTCGGCGTGGAAAATCCGTCGAATATATTTTTGACCAGAGGAGGAGATCAGGCCATGAAGACAGCGCTTCAGGCTTATGTCCGGGAAGGCTGTCATATCGTCGCTGTAGGTCCGGAACGGGAAGATACTTTTGAACTGCTGAAAGAACTGGGAGCAGAGGTTTCACGGGTAGAAACCGACGCTTATCTGCGGCCTAAGTATGAAGAAACGGAGAAATTGATCCGTCCGGAGACTCAGGCAGTGATCTGCGCTCACGGCTGCAGCGCCACGGGAAACGTTACGGATTTGGAGAGGGTCTGCGCAATCGCTAAAAAACACGAAATTCCCGTGATCTCCGACGGGCGGTGTACCGCAGGCGCCATCGATGTAAATCTGGAGGAGCTGGGACCGGACGTCTACTGCTTTACCGGGGAAGGAATGTTGATGGGACCTGTTGGCGTCGGCGGAATCTGTGTCCGCAATGCTAAGGCGAGGGAACGGATAGCAAGCACAGCAGCGGGAGAGAACACCGAACCTGAACAGAAGATTCTTACGGCGTTTGCCGCTTCACTGCAGTTCATTCTGGACAAAGGTATTTACGGCGTGACAATGCTTCCTCATCGTCTGGCAAAGCGTTTCTTCGAATCGGCTAAAGCCATGGATTCGGTCAGTGTCTGGGGAGATTTTGGCACAAAAGACCGTTTGCCGGTGGTTTCCGTTACGGCAGATGGCTTTTTGCCGGAAGAAATATGTGCTCATATGGAGAAAAAGGGGATCATCATCGGGGTCGAAAGGGGAATGGCCAGGTTTAGTTTCGGCTATTTCAATACACGTTCTGAAGTAAAAGAAGCCGTGCTGCAGCTGATGGACCTGCTTGGCATAGACGATCTGTATCTGCTGCCGTAGAATAAACCGTCCTTCGCCGTCGGCGAAGGATTTTTTACATCTTTAAAGAAGAGAAAAACTCCGGGGAAGAGAAGTTGCCGTGAGAAATAGGCCGCAGAAAGCGGACATGCGCGGATTTTTCTGCCGCGCATATCGTAAATAAGTATTTTCCAGAGTTTGTGAACTTACTGCCGGGGAATGTAAAGCTCGGTGCCGATCATCAGATTGTACGGATCGATGCTGGGATTTGCCCGCATAATGTCATCCAGCTTTACCCCGTGTTTTTTTGCAATTAAATAGAGCGTGTCGCCGGCTTCAACGGTATGAGTCGCCATCTCCGGCGAAGGCTGCTGTTCCGGATTTGGCAGCTGAGATTCATCGCCGGGAATGCACAGGCGCGTCCCGATCTGCAGATTGTACGGATTCGTGATGCGGTTGACTTTCATCAGAAGGCTCACCGGCAGATCGTATTTGTCCGCGATAGTGTACAGAGTATCCCCGGCCGAAACGGTATAGACATCGATACAAACAAGAGTGCTGTTCATAAAAAACCACCTTTCATTTTGACCGTAAAGGTCATCTTTGTAATATAATATTTTCAAACAGGTGTAAATGTGATAGAATGTTAAAAATATATTGGGAAAGGAAAAAGAGACATTGAAAAGATTTTTTAACCCGACGGTTATCTTTATATTGCTCCTGTTTATCGGTTTGAATTTCATCAACGGAGCATTCAGCAATCCGATGGACTGGCTGATGAGTAAACTGCTCATTCTGCCGGGAATACTCATCGGACTTTGTTTTCATGAGTTTGCTCACGGAGCGGTTTCCTGCGCTCTGGGCGATCCGACGCCGAAGCTTCAGGGAAGACTTACCATAAATCCGGCAGCCCACCTGGATCCCTTTGGCTTTTTAGCATTGCTTCTGGCCGGTTTTGGCTGGGGCGTTCCGGTACAGATCGATCCCCGCTATTATAAGCATAGAAGGAGGGACGAGCTGTTGGTCGCTTTGGCCGGCGTAGCCATGAACCTGCTGATTGCCATAGTCTTTTCCTTCATTATAAAAGGACTATTGATGACAAACGCCGCCTGGCTGTTCGGCACATTTGGTCAGATTCTTCTGCAGGTGCTCCTTTATGTGATTCAGATCAATGTGGTTCTGATGGTTTTTAACCTTCTGCCGGTTCCGCCGTTGGACGGCTTTGGGATAATCACCCAGATATTCAATCTGCAGAAATATTCCTGGTACTATCAGGTATATGACAAGGGATTCCTGATTCTGCTGGTTTTGATTCTGCTTGACGTGACGGATTTTGTACTGGGACCGTGCGTAAGCTTCGTCTACAGCCATCTGGTAAATGGAATTATTCTCTAATGACTGGAAATAGATATGTATAAAAAGAATTTTAAAGATATTTCGATATCGGCGCTGGGTATGGGCTGCCTCCGTCTGCCTTCTGCAGGCGGTATCCTGTCCGTTTTGAACGACGAAGCGTCGGCGATATTAAAAGAGGCGGCTCCTGAGCGTTCTGTTTCATCTTGGGGTTTTCGCTTTCTCATGGGGTTGCCCGGGGTGCAGACTGTGCTCAGCGGAATGTCCGACTTGGATCAGCTGGAGGATAATCTTGCTACCTTTTCCCGTTCCGATCCGCTCTCTGCAGACGAGGAGAAAGTTTTGCACCGGGCAGCCGAGACATTTCTGAGTCGACACGGCGTCCTCTGTTCCGGCTGCCGATACTGCTGCGCTGCCTGTCCCGCAGGATTGGATATTCCTTTGCTTATCAGAGGATACAATGAGTGGAAGCTCAGCGGGGAAACGTGGCGAATTGCTTCTCTGGACTACGTGAAAAAACCGGAAGAATGCCTGCAGTGCGGCACTTGTCTTGAGCACTGTCCGCAAAAAATTAATATTCCGGAGATTTTACGGGATTTCGCTGCTTTAGGCTGACGGCGCAAGAAAACCGGGAAGTGCTTTCTGTTTCAAAATGAATACAGCAATAGACTTTAATAGATTTCTTTTGACCGGTTGTTTAAAGCCGGTCTTTTTTTGACGTGCCATGCAAATTATTAGCACTCTATAAAGATGAGTGCTAAAAAAGTGCTTTACTTTTAAATTTGATGGGTATAGAATAAATATAGAGAAAAAATGAGAGCAGAATAGTGTTATTAGTTGGGGGTGAACGTTATGAATATAGAGAGATTTACACAAAATGCACAGGCTGCGATTATGGATTGTCAGAATATCGCGGTTTCAGAAGGACATCAGATGCTGGATGGAGAACACCTGCATCTGGCACTACTGATGCAAAAGGACGGACTGATTCCGAAACTGTTGAAATACATGGAAGTCGATCCATCCTATTTGATCGCGGAACTGCAGGAGCAGATCGAGAAGCTGCCTAAGGTCTCCGGCGCCGCGGATAATATCTATGCTTCAAGGAGACTGAATCAGATTTTGATCAATGCGGAGAAAAATGCCGATGACTTCAAAGATGAGTATGTCAGCGTCGAGCACATCTACCTGGCGCTGCTCAGCGAGAGGGGAACGCCGTCGGCAAAGATATTCGCCAAGTATCACATTACAAAGGAAAAGTTCCTCGAAGCTCTTTCCAAAGTCAGAGGCAATCAGAGAGTGACCAGTCAGAATCCGGAAGAAAATTACGACGCACTGAATAAATACGGCAGGGATCTTGTCGAAATGGCCAGAGAAGGAAAATTGGATCCGGTCATCGGAAGAGACAGCGAAATCCGTCACGCCATTCAGATTCTGTCGCGAAGGACGAAGAACAATCCGGTGCTCATCGGCGAGCCTGGCGTAGGAAAGACGGCGGTAGTAGAAGGATTGGCGCAGCGGATTCTCAACGGAGACGTGCCGGAAGGGCTGAAGGATAAGACGATTTTTGCCCTGGATATGGGTGCGCTGATTGCGGGAGCTAAATTCAGAGGCGAGTTTGAGGAGCGACTGAAAGCCGTACTCAACGAAGTGGAAAAATCAGAAGGCAGAATCATCCTGTTCATCGATGAAATCCACAATATCGTCGGCGCAGGCCGCACGGAAGGTTCCATGGATGCCGGCAACCTGCTCAAGCCAAAACTGGCCAGAGGGGAACTTCACTGCATCGGTGCAACCACGTTGGATGAATATCGGAAATACATCGAAAAAGATGCGGCGCTGGAACGACGGTTCCAGAAAGTTATGGTTGAACAGCCTTCAGTGGAGGATACGATTTCTATCCTGAGAGGATTAAAGGAGCGCTTTGAGATCCATCACGGAGTCAGAATTACCGACAGCGCGCTGATCGCCTGCGCAACCCTCTCCGACCGGTATATCTCTGACCGCTTTCTTCCAGATAAGGCCATCGATCTGATGGACGAAGCGGCGTCCAAGATCAGAACGGAGATCGACAGTATGCCGACGGAACTGGATGAGATATCCAGAAAAATTATGCAGCTGGAGATCGAAAAGCAGGCTCTGAGCAAAGAGAGCGACAGAGGTTCTAAAGCCAGACTTGAGACTTTGGAGAAAGAGTTGGCTCAGCTGAAGGAAGAAAACGCATCCATGCGGGCCCAGTGGGAAAACGAGAAAAAGGATATCACCGAACTGAAGGGCACAAAGGAACAGATCGAAGAGGTAAAGCGCCAGATGGACGAAGCGGAGCGGAACTACGATCTGGAAAAACTGGCCCAGCTGAAATACGGTACCCTTCCGGAACTGGAGAAAAAGCTGGACGCAGAGAAACGGAAAACAGAAGACGCCAAGGAAAATCGGCTGCTGAAAGAAGAAGTAGGCGAAGAAGAAATCGCGGAAGTCGTATCCGGTTGGACCGGCATACCGGTAGCCAAGTTGGTCGAATCGGAAAAAGAAAAGCTGCTGAAGCTTCCTGAGATTTTGCACAAACGGGTAGTCGGTCAGGAAGAAGGTGTGCAGTCCGTATCTGAAGCCATTCTCCGCGCGCGGGCCGGGCTCAAGGATGAAAATCGGCCGATCGGTTCCTTTATCTTTCTCGGACCAACCGGCGTGGGCAAGACGGAACTGGCTAAGGCTCTTTCCGAAGCCCTCTTCGATACGGAAAAAAATATGATCCGTATCGATATGTCCGAGTACATGGAGAAACACTCCGTGTCCAGACTTGTAGGCGCGCCTCCGGGATACGTGGGTTACGACGAGGGCGGCCAGCTGACTGAGGCGGTAAGACGCAGACCTTACAGCGTGCTTCTCTTTGACGAAATCGAAAAAGCCCACCCGGATGTGTTCAATATCCTGCTGCAGCTCCTTGATGACGGCCGTCTGACGGATAATCAGGGAAGAACGGTGGATTTCAAGAACACCATCGTCATCATGACTTCCAACATCGGCAGCAGCGATCTGATCGACAATATCCGGCCGGACGGAACCATCGACCAGAAGACTAAGGAAAAGGTTGAGGGGCAGCTGAAGAACTATTTCCGTCCTGAGTTCTTGAACCGTATCGACGATATCGTCGTATTCAGTCCGCTGACAGAGGATCAAATCGTAAAGATCATTGAACTTTCTCTCAGAGGACTGGAGAGACGCCTTGCAGAGAGAGAGATCAAGCTGGAACTGACCGACAAAGGCAAGAAGTTTATCGCCAGAGAATCCTACGATCCTAACTACGGCGCAAGACCGGTTAAGAGATTTCTGCAGAAAAATGTGGAAACCGAACTGGCTGAAAAGCTGATAAAGGGCGACATCATAGACGGAAATACGGTGGTCATCGACTCCGACGGAGAAAAGTTGTTGTTCTCCACAAAATAGAATATTAAATCAAGCTGAAAAGCTAGGCAAAAATCCCTGCAGAAATCATTTGCAGGGATTTTTCTGTCTGCATCACATTGGTCGGGAAAAGATGGTTTACCTGTATTTAACATGAAAAGGATTTCATATTTTACAAAGAAAGGCTAACATTAAAATATAAACAGAGAGGTGAATTTTTTTGTATTTAGTAATTGATATCGGCTCGAATACTATCCGAGCAGTAGTATTTTGTGTGGAAAAAGGGGAAATTCTTCCCGTGCTGAACAAGAAGTATTCGGCGGGACTTGCGGGATATATCGATAAAGACGGCATGCTGAGCGGTGAAGGGGTGGATCTGTGCCTGGATATTTTGAATGAGATCAGGATAACCATAGACGCCTTTTCTTTTGACGGCGTGTTCCCTTTCGCTACGGCGTCTCTGCGAAACGTGGCTAACAGCGAAGAAGTTCTTCGCGCGGTCAGAGAAGAGACGGGACTTGAAGTGACGGTTCTGTCCGGAGAGGAAGAAGCCTATTTCGACTATTATGGAGCAGTGCGCGGAAGCGGACAAAGGGGCGGCATTCTGACCGACATCGGCGGCGGAAGTACGGAAATCGTCGTTTACAGCCACAGGGAGCCGCAGCTGACCGAATCTCTTCACATCGGATCGCTCAATCTGTACAATCAATTTGTCCGAGGGCTAATTCCTACTCCTGACGAGATTAAAAGAATACAGGAAGAGACGAGGAAACATCTCAGCCGGTTATCCGTACAATCCACATCCAGCTCTCCGGAGGTGCTCTGCGGAGTAGGGGGAACGGCCCGGGCGGCATTGAAACTTTACAATACGATTTACCATATCGACAAGAAGAACAACGTTTACGAGCGATGCTTTTTGAAAAAGGTATTGGCCATGAAGTGGGAAGAAAAGAAGCTCATGCGTTACATTTTAAAGACTGCCCCTGAGCGGATTCATACTCTTCTTCCGGGAATGGCCATACTGTATACTGTAGCACAGCATTTCGGTACGAAAAAGATTGTGACCAGCTCTCACGGCGTAAGAGAGGGTTATCTGCGTTATCAATTAGAGAAAGAGGGGGTATTAGATGCATAAAAACTATACACAGAATCGAGAATTATCCTGGCTTAAATTTAACGAACGCGTACTGCTTGAAGCGGTGGACGAAACTGTCCCCCTTCTGGAAAGACTCAAGTTCGTCGCCATTTTTACCAGCAATCTGGACGAATTTTTCATGATCCGGGTAGGCAGTTTATCCGAGCTGATTCATCTGAAAGAAAATCCCGTAGATAAAAAATCGGGGATGAATACGGAACAGCAGCTTGAAGCCGTATATGAGGAGGTGCAGAATCTCTACAGAGAGAGAGAACGCATTTACGAGGATTTGGAAAAACAGCTGCGGGTTCACGGCATATGCAACTTGAGTTATGGAGAACTGGAAAACGATGAGAAGAAGTTTCTGAAAAAATATTTCAGCGAATTTATCGCGCCTATCCTGTCGCCGCAGATCGTCGATCAGCATCATCCTTTTCCTCATCTTCAAAACAAGACCGTACATATCGGCGCGGTGCTCTGTCACAAGGAAAAGGAAGTGTTCGGCGTAATTCCCGTACCGGCCGTTCTGCCGCCGATTATCTATCTGCAGGATGAAGAGGTCAGATATATACGAACGGAGGAGGTCATCCTGCACCATCTTCAGGAGATATTTTCCAATTACACCATAAAAGAGAACGTCTGCTTCTGTATCACCCGAAACGCGGATATCAATGTCAATGACGAGGCCTTCGATTTTGGCTACGATTTTCGAAAGAAGATGAAAAAGGTGCTGAATCAACGCCGAAGATTGGGCGCCGTACGCCTGGAGCTTTCCAATACGGTCAGCAAAAAGTTTCTGGATTACCTGACAGAAAAGATCAATCTCTCTAAAAAGCAGATCTATGTAACTCACATGCCTTTCCGCATGGATTACGCTTATAAGCTGGCGGCTCATATGAATTCAGACAAAGTCAGCGCACTGACTTATAGTCATTTTGAACCGCAGAAGAATCCCGATGTGGATCTTTCCAGAAGCATAATTCAGCAGGTGGAGCAGAGAGATTTGCTGTTGTCTCTGCCTTATGAGTCCCTTCAGCCGTTCATACAGCTGCTGAAGGAAGCTTCGGAGGATCCGGAGGTGGTTTCCATCAAGATTACAATCTATCGGTTGGCCAGTCACGCCAAACTGGTGGATTACCTGTGCAATGCGGCAGAAAGAGGAAAAGATGTTACCGTCGTCATTGAGCTGCGGGCCCGGTTCGACGAGCAGAACAATATCGACTGGTCAGAACGCCTTGAGGATGCCGGCTGTACGCTGATCTACGGATTTGAAGAATACAAGGTTCATTCCAAGGTCTGCCTGATTACCCGCAAAGAGAACGGAGGTATTCGCTATATCACGCAGATCGGAACAGGGAATTACAACGAAAATACAGCTAAGCAGTACACCGACCTTTCTCTGATAACCGCCGATGAAAGCATAGGGAACGATGCGGCAAATTTTTTCCGCAATATGGCCATAGGAGATCTGGACGGCAGATATGAAAAGCTTCTCGTTTCGCCGAATACACTGAAATCTTCCATTATCGATCTGATCAATGGAGAAATCGGAAAAGGAAGCCGGGGCAGAATTATTCTGAAGCTCAATTCCATCACGGATTTGGATATCATCGAAAAGCTGAAAGAGGCTTCCTGCGCAGGAGTTCGAATCGATATGATCGTTCGGGGAATCTGCTGCATTCTACCCGGCGTTGAGGAAAAAACAGAAAATATTCGCGTTAAAAGTATCGTGGGAAGATACCTGGAACACTCCCGGATCTACTGTTTCGGCCAAGGGGCGGAAGAAAAAATGTTCATTTCCTCTGCCGATTTCATGACCAGAAATACCGAGAGAAGGGTAGAGGTGGCCTGTCCTATCGAAGACGAGCGGACGAAGGCAAAGATACACAGAATTATAGACGCCTGCCTGTCGGACAATGTCAAGGGCAGAATTTTGCAGGCAGACTCTTTCTATACAGAGGTTCCCTGCGGAGAGGAAGAAAAAAGAACAGACTGCCAGCAGCTTCTGATGAACAGGGCCATAGAAGATGCGCAGCAGTCTGCGGAAAGAAAACAAAACCAGGAAAAACAGACGAAACCGGTAGCCGGCTTTTTCAAAAGGCTATTTAAATTTCCGGGTTCGTGAATTATCCATATGTATGCTCATGGCTAAGGCGCCTCCATCTACATCCTTAGCCATGAAGGCATCAAAGATAGCCCGGTGTTCTTTGAGGACTACGGACAGATAGTCCGGCGCGTAATAATTGGAAGGATTGCAGTACTTTAAATAAATTTGATAAGATGACAGCAGCTGTTTGAGCATTCGGTTGTGGGTGGCGTTGTAGATGATCTGGTGAAAAGCCGTGTTTATGCTCTGCATCTTGTTGATATCGTTTTTCATCGTGTAAAATTCCATGAACTCGAACGTTTCTTCCAGTTCGTTCATCTCTTCTTCGGTTATCCGTTCGATTGCCCATTTCACCGCTTGTACTTCGTAAGCTTTCCGCAGTACGTACATATCTTCGATGTCCTGCTTGGAAAGTCCTAAAACAAAAGCGCCGCGGTTGGGAATATTCTCGATCAGTCCGTCCATCTCCAGCTGACGAAGCGCTTCTCTGACCGGCGTTCTGCTGACTTTATATTCATTGCAGATCTTCTGCTCTGTCAATTTTTCCCCGGATTTCAGTTTTCCTGTCAGTATATCCTCCTGCAGTTCCGTGTAGAGATTCGTGGATAATGGCTGGTTCCCCGTTCTTCCGTCTTCCAAGTACTGAATAATTGACATATTGTGCCTCCTTGATAAAATGCGTATACAATTATATTGCCGGGATACAATTTTGTCAAGGTTGCCAATGTCGAAAAAATACGGTATAATTTTCACCATGAAGAGAGAAACCATTGATCAAATACTGGATATTTTAGAAGAAACCTATCCGGACGCAGAATGCGCCCTGCATCATAAGAATGTCTTTCAGCTTGTCGTTGCCGTGGCCCTGTCGGCCCAGACTACGGACAAGAGCGTGAACGAAGTGACTCCGGCCCTTTTTGCGGCCTATCCGGATGCCTTCGCGCTCGGAAAGGCTGATCCCGAGGAGGTAGCCGGTTACATAAGGCGGATCGGCATGTACAAGACGAAATCCAAAAATATCGTCGCTATGGCAAAGACTTTGGCCGACAAGTATGACGGTCAGGTTCCGGATGATTACGATAAACTGATAGAACTGCCGGGAGTAGGACGCAAGACTGCCAATGTAGTGCTTTCCGTCGGCTTTGGACATCAGCGGATCGCCGTGGACACTCATGTGTTCCGGGTTGCCAACAGGATTGGTCTCGCCGCCGAAAAAGATGTTCTCAAGACTGAACTGGCGTTGATGAAGAATATCCCCGAATCCCGGTGGTCGAGGACCCATCACTCCCTGATCTTTCACGGCAGGAACTGCTGCACAGCCAGAAAACCGGACTGTGAAAACTGCAGCATATGCAGCCTCTGCGAGAAACATCTGTAGCGCGTCAGGTACTGCTGCCGCGCGTTTTTATTGACGAATGTACATAAAAAGGCGGAACCGCTGCTGCGATTTTATGCAACAGTGGTCCCGCCTTTTATCTGCCTTGCTGTCGGTTTGGCTTATTGAGCTTTTCCGCAGCATTTTTTGTATTTTTTGCCGCTGCCGCACGGACAAGGGTCGTTACGTCCCGGCTTTTTTTCCGCATGGGCGATCTTGGAACGTTTGTATTCCTTCGTGATTTCTTTTCTCTTTTCTTCACTGAGAACACCGTCCCACTGGGAAAGAGAGTAGAGATAGTCGGCTTCTGCTTTCAACATATTGAAAAACAGTTTTTCGAAATCGATATCCAGGTCTACAGAAGTGTTTTCATCTACATTGTTCAGTTCCATTTCACTGTTCAGACTGCTGTTGACACCGTCGAGAAATCCCACAAAGATGATTTTGTTGCACTGGAATTTGTCGACCAATTCTCCTACCGTCCCCTTCAGGTGTTCCTGATGATTTTCCAAAATGTAGGAGTAGATCTTCGTCTCCGTTTCTGCATATTCCTTCCAGAAAGCTTCAAAGGTTTCTTCGGTCTGATTTTCAATCAGATCCTGCCATTCCTGATACAGACTCATTGTATTTCCTCCTCCGTCTTATCGTTTTCTGCAATCTGCTTACAGATTTTTTGCGATGGCGAGAATGTCGCCTACGATTGCGCTGCCGGTAGGAAGCGCTCCGGCGCCTTTGCCGTAGAACATGACTTCATCCACAGCGTTGCCGGTGACGTAAATAGCGTTGAACTCGTTGGAAACGCCGGCCAGCGGATGGGAATCCGGAATTTCCATCGGCTTTACGCTGTAGTTTAGATGATCTCCATCTCGTTTTGCCTGGGCGATCAGCTTTATTCTGCAGCCCTTTTCTTTTGCTGCATGGATATCGTCCATCGTAATTTTGCTTATGCCTGTTGTTGGGATTTCTTCCGGCGGTACATAGGTATCAAATGCCAGGGCCATGAGGATGGAAAGCTTATTCGCAACATCGATGCCTTCTACATCGGCTGTAGGATCCGCTTCTGCAAATCCTTTGGCCTGGGCGTCTTTCAGCACCTCGTCGTAGTCCAGACCCAGATCCGTCATCCTGGTCAGGATATAGTTGGTCGTTCCGTTGAGTATGCCCATGACTTCGGTGAACTCGTTGCCGGCAAGGGCTTCGGTGATGGCAGTCAGCGCAGGAATTCCTCCGCCGACACTGGCCTCAAAGCGGAATTCGACGTTGTTTTCCTCAGCCGTTTTCTTCAGTTTGGCGAAATTGGCGGCTACAGCGGCTTTATTGGGTGTAACAACGCTTTTACCGTTTTCCATAGCCGTCAGCATAAAGGTAGTGGAAGGCTCTATTCCGCCCAGTGCTTCTACCACGATATCGATGTCGGGGCTTTTCAGGATATCGTCGGGATCCTGAGTAGCCCGTTCTTCGGGCAGTCCCAACGCTTTCAGTCTTTCTGTATTTTTTTCCAGTACTTTTGCAACTTTTATTTCTCTTCCGATTCGTTTTTCGATCAGTTCTCTGTTCATATCCAGGATTTCATAGGTTCCGCCGCCTACGGTTCCCAGACCGAGTATTCCGATATTTACTGTCTTCATCACAGCCTCCTTGTACTAGTTTTGCTGTCCCCGCGGCCGTTCCGTTGCTCCGCGCCCGGGGATATGTTAAAAATTATATACTAAAAAGGGGATTTTGTCTTTAAATTTCATCAAAAAACCTTTATGATTGAGAAGTAAATGTTTAAGAGGTGATGATTATGGCATTACATATTGTATTAGTTGAACCGGAGATTCCTCCCAACACGGGAAACATCGCCAGAACCTGCGCTGCTACCAATACGGTGCTGCATTTGGTAGAGCCCCTGGGATTTTCCATAGATGACAAGGCTGTCAGGCGGGCAGGATTGGATTACTGGCCGTATGTGAAGCTGGAGATCCACGACAGTCTCGCTTCATTTCTGGACAAGTACGGCGAAAGGAATATGTATTTGGCTACGACCAAAGGCGGCCGTGCTTATACGGAAGTACGTTATCGCGACGAAGATATGCTGCTTTTCGGCAGGGAAACCGCCGGACTTCCCCGCGATTTTATCGACAGCCGCAGCGACAGAGCGATCCGTATCCCCATGAGCGAGAATACCAGACTGCGCTCTCTGAACCTTGCAAATTCGGCAAATATCATATTGTTTGAGGCACTTCGCCAGCTGAACTTTCCAGACTTGAAATAGACAGCGCTGATATGGTATACTATTTGCATATAGGAGATGGGGAATGATGAAACTAGGATATGAACTGACAATAGAACAGACGCAAAAGTTGTCCATGACCCCGGAGCTGATTCAGGCTATACAGATTCTGCAGTTCAACAACCAGGAGCTTACGGATTATGTTCAGAACGAGCTTTTGGAGAATCCGGTACTCGAGGCGGAGAAAAGCTATGACGCGCAGGAAGTCGATATTCGGGAGAAGATCAGAGAAGCCGACTACGAAGAAGAGAGCTTTCGCCAGTGGGAGTATTCACCGGACGATGACGAGGACTATACCTATGAACAGTACGTATCGGAAGAAGAGACGCTGACGGACTATCTTTTCATGCAGCTGCAGTTTTCCAGCCTTAAAGATACAAGAGCCGCCATCGGGCGGTATATTATTGAGGCCGTCGATGATAACGGTTATCTCACACTGTCTGTGCAGGAGATTTCGGAGGCAATGGATGTCAGTGTTGAATTGGTGGAGGAGACGCTGAATTTTATTCAGACCTTTGATCCGATAGGAGTAGCGGCCAGAAATCTCAAAGAGTGCCTGATTATCCAGCTTGCATCAAAAGGACTCCTGACCGATGAGATCGAATACATTATTGAGAATATGCTGGAAGACTTGGCCGACAACAAAATCTCTTATATTGCAAAAACGCTGGGAATAAAAAATCAGGAGGTACAGCAGATTGCGGATCTGATCCGAACTCTCGAACCGAAACCCGGCAGGATGTTCTCATCGGGAGAAACCGTGCGCTATGTAGTTCCGGACATATTCGTGGACAGGATCAACGGCGAGTATGTGGTGACCAATAACGATACCAGTATGCCGAAGCTGATGGTCAGCTCCTACTACAATAAACTGTCCGCGGAGGCGGATAAGGACGAAGAATTGAACAAGTATCTGAACGATCGCTTCAATGCCGCGGTCTGGCTGATCAAGAGTATTGAACAGCGTAAGCAGACCATTTACAATGTGGCCAGCGCAGTGGTCAGATATCAGCAGCAATTCTTCGATAAAGGCGATAAATATTTAAAGACCCTGACGCTGAAGCAGATTGCCGATGAAATAGGCGTTCACGAGTCTACCGTCAGCCGTTCCATAAACGGAAAATATATGCAGAGTCCGCGGGGTGTTTTTGAACTGAAATACTTTTTCTCCAGCGGCGTTTCCGGCGGAGACGGCACAGGCGTTTCCTCTAACAGTGTGAAATCGATCATCAGGGAGATTATCAACGGCGAGGACCCAAGAAAACCTTACAGTGACCAGGATATGGTGGAACTCCTCAAGGCGAGAGATATCGATATCTCGAGGAGAACCGTTGCAAAATACAGGGAAGGGATGAATATCCTCTCCTCATCAAAACGCAGACGCTTTTAAAAACTTTAATTCTATACCCTGAACGGACGGGAAAGCACGTACGGACATACCGTCAGCGGCGCCGAAGCTGCTGAAATGGCCGGCGCACATTCTTGCGTTCGAAAGGGAAAAAGAGAGATGGAGGTAAATTATGGCAATTAAAGTTGGTATCAGTGGATTCGGAAGAATCGGAAGAGTGGTGATCAGAGCATCTATGGATATGCCTGAAGTGGAGATCGCAGGAATCAACGTGCGCAATGCGGATATCGATTATCTGATCTACATGCTGAAATACGACACTACATTCGGGCGTTTCCCGAAATCCCTGGAAAAGTATGAAGAGGGAATTATCATCGATGGGAAGAAGGTTCCGGTTTACAGCGAGTCTGAGGCGAAAAATATTCCGTGGGACAGATGCGGCGCGGAATACATAGTCGAGGCTACCGGCGCCTATACTACTACGGAAAAGGCTATGGACCATATCAATTACGGCAAAGCCAAAAAGGTCATCATTTCTGCTCCGGCAAAGGACAAGACCACGCCGACTTTCGTGTACGGCGTCAATTCGGATGAATATACCAGCGATATGCAGGTAGTATCCAACGCCTCCTGTACGACCAACTGCCTGGCTCCTCTCTGTAAAGTGCTGGAGGACAACTTTGGTATTGAACAGGGACTGATGTCCACGATTCATGCGGCTACGGCCAAACAAAAGGTTGTCGACGCTCGGTCGATGAAGGACTGGCGTACCGGCCGCTGCGTATTCGGCAATGTTATTCCGTCCACTACGGGAGCGGCAAAAGCGGTAGGATTGGTTATTCCATCCCTTGCAGGCAAGATGACGGGAATTTCCTACAGAGTACCGACCGCGGACGTGTCCGTAATCGACCTCAACGTGGTTCTGAAGAAATCGGCGTCTTATGACGCCATTTGCAGAGCGGTGAAAAAAGCCTCTGAGACTTACCTTCACGGCGTAATCGAATATGTGGACGATGAAGTCGTATCCGGTGACTTTGTCGGCGATCCGCATACGTCCATTTTCGATGCCAGAGAGGGAATCGAGCTCAACGATAAGTTCTTTAAGCTCATCGCCTTTTACGATAACGAATACGGTTATTCCAGCAAGACGCTGGAGCTGATCAAACACATGTACGAAGTGGATAACGCAAAATAGACCTCGTAATCTGCCGAGGCGCGAAATGCCGAGAAAATCGGCAGAAGAAGCTACATAAAAAATCAGAAAATGTAAAGAGAGGTCAAGGATAATGAAAAAGACGATCAGAGATATTGATGTCAGAGGAAAGAGAACGCTGGTAAGATGCGATTTTAACGTACCCATGCAGGATGGACGGATCACCGACGATACCCGCATAACGGCGGCTCTTCCTACCATACGCTATCTGACGGATCACGGAGCCAAAGTCATATTGATGTCCCACATGGGCAGACCAAAGGGAGAGGCCAAGAGCGAATTTTCGCTGGAACCAGTAGCGGTGCGGCTTTCTCAGCTGCTCGAAAAGGAAGTGGAATTTAAGAGTTGTCCCGTGGTCGTCTGCGATACGATAAAGGAAATGGCCGGATCCCTGAGCGACGGGGAAGTAATGCTTCTGGAAAACGTTCGCTTCCGCAAAGAGGAAACGAAAAATGATCCGGATTTTGCAAAGGAACTGGCTTCGCTGGGAGATGTTTTCGTTCAGGAGGCCTTTGGAACGGCTCATCGGGCCCACGCTTCCACCGCCGGCGTCGCTGAATATCTTCCCGCCGTTTCCGGATTCCTTATCGAAAAGGAAGTGAAATTCCTCGGCGGCGCAGTGGAACAGCCGGAGAGACCTTTTGCTGCAATCATGGGCGGAGCCAAGGTGGGCGATAAGATACCCGTCATCGAAAACCTGCTGAAAAAGGTCGACACCCTCATTGTAGGCGGCGGCATGGCTTATACTTTCTTTAAAGCGATGGGACTCAATATCGGGACGTCGATTTTAGACGAAGAGAACGTGGAGCTGGCGGGTCAGCTTCTGAAAAAAGCCGAGGATAACGGCGTGAAGTTCCTTCTTCCTGTAGATGTGATCTGTGCAGACAAGTTTGACAACGGCGCGGAAACCGTCACTGTCGACAGAGACAGCATTCCGGAGAATATGATGGGAATGGATATCGGTCCTCGGACTGTTCAGCTCTATAGGGAAGCGCTGAAGAATGTGAAAACCGTAGTTTGGAACGGGCCGATGGGCGTTTTCGAAATGCCGAACTTTGCCGGCGGCACCAGAGCCGTTGCGGAAATTCTGGCGGAAAGTCAGGCGATCACCATTATCGGCGGAGGCGATTCTGCTGCTGCGGTAGAACAGTTCGGACTGGCCGAAAAGATGAGTCATATTTCTACCGGCGGAGGCGCATCTCTTGAATTCCTTGAGGGAAAGACTCTGCCGGGCATTGCGGTTATCGAAGATAAATAGTAAGCAGAAAATTTGCCGGCGGGATGCGTTACAGTGCTCCGCCGGCTTAAAACAGATACAGATTAGCAAGGAAGGGAATGTGAGACGATGAGAATTCCGCTTATTGCAGGAAACTGGAAGATGTATAAGAATAGAAAAGAGGCCTGTGAGTTTGCCGAAGCGTTCAAGAAAATATACAGGGATACCGATATAAGAGCAGCTATATGCGCTCCGTTTACTCAGCTTGACGACCTGGTTAAGTCTTTCGCGGGGACCGGGATCGGGGTTGGCGCTCAGAACGTACACTTTGAGGAGGAGGGCGCCTTTACCGGAGAGATTTCCGCCTCTATGCTTGAGGAGATCGGTGTGGACTATTGCATTGTCGGACACTCGGAGAGAAGACAGTATTTCGGTGAAACAGACAAGACTGTCAACTTGAAACTGAAAAAGCTCCTGCGAAGCACTTCGATTACGCCGATTCTCTGTATAGGAGAAGACCTGCGTCAGAGGGAGGAAGGGCAGGAGAAGAAGGTTGTAGCCAGTCAGCTTGAAAAGGCGTTTTCGGAGTTGAGCGCTGAGGAGGCCGGCAAACTGGTTATCGCCTATGAGCCAGTCTGGGCAATCGGAACGGGAAAAACAGCTGCTCCGGAACAGGCGGGAGAGATGTGCGCCTGGATCAGAAAGACCGTGGAGAATATCTACGACGAAGAAACCTGCGATCGGGTAATCATACAGTACGGCGGCAGCGTCAAACCGGATAACGCGACGGAAATCATGAACATGCCGGAGATCGACGGCGCTCTGGTCGGCGGAGCGAGTCTGTCACCTGATCAATTTATGGAGATCGTAAACTTTTAATGTCAAAAATACTTGATTTTTACCAGTTCTTGTGATACAGTTAAATGGTTAAAATTCAGGTAAACAAGGCTTGAAAGGTATTTTCTATACATATGATATTGGCAGTTTCCCCTGAAGACTGAGATGAGATGATTAAGGAGGGATGAGGTTGAAGACCGCTCTTATGATATTGCTGGCTATTGCCAGTGTTATTATGATTATCAGCGTGCTGCTGCAGTCCAGCAACAGCGATGGTCTTTCCGGATCGATCGCAGGCGGCGCAGAACAGCTGTTTGGTAAAAAGAAGAGCAGAGGCTACGAGGCGATTCTGAGCAAGATCACCGTTGTATCCGCTGTTTTATTTATCGGACTTTCGTTGGCAATTGTAGCGCTGTTTTAATGTGTCAAAATTATTTTTTATATTTGCTTGAGTAAGAGGTGCTTCATTGGTGCCTCTTAAAACTTGTCTTAAAAAGCAAAAGAGGAGGTATTTATAACATGATGAGCGTAGTTGCTCCTATCGCAGCCGCAGTCGGACTGATCGTCGCGTTTTGTCTGACGTCGTGGATCGGCAAGGCTGACGAAGGAACAGACAGGATGAAGGAAATTGCAGGTTTCATCAGAGAAGGCGCAATGGCTTTCCTGAGAAGAGAGTACAAGACGATGATCATTGTTATCGCAGTACTGTTCCTGCTCATAGGATTCGGATTAAAGAACTGGACTACAGCGGTGCTTTACGTTATCGGCGCTCTGCTGTCTGTTCTGGCCGGATTCTTCGGCATGAATGTAGCGACAAAAGGAAACGTAAGAACGGCTTGGGCTGCCAAGGAATCCGGCATGCCGAAGGCGCTGAAGATCGCGTTCCGTTCCGGCGCGGTTATGGGTCTGTGCGTTTCCGGTCTGGGTCTTCTGGGTCTGGGTCTTGTGTTCTGTTTCCTGGATCTTGCTACTGTAATTGAATGTATCACCGGATTTGGTCTCGGCGCTTCTTCCATGGCTCTCTTTGGAAGAGTGGGAGGCGGTATCTATACGAAAGCCGCAGACGTAGGCGCGGACCTGGTCGGAAAAGTAGAAGCGGGAATTCCGGAAGACGATCCGAGAAACCCTGCCGTTATTGCGGATAATGTAGGCGACAACGTAGGCGATGTTGCCGGTATGGGATCCGACCTCTTTGAGTCTTATGTCGGATCAATCATTTCTGCAATCACACTGGCGGCTGTTGCGGTTGCCAACGCACCGGAAATGGCTACTTTCTCCGAAACCACCGCAGCAGTATTTCCGCTGATCTTATCCGCTGTAGGCATTATCGCATCGGTGATCGGTATTCTTATGGTCAGAGGCGGAGAAAATACCAATCCGGCCGCGGCCCTGAACATGGGTACCTACATCAGCGGAGCCATCGTTATCGTATGTTCGCTCGTGCTGAGTAAACAGATGCTGGGCGACTTTACTTATGCTTACGCGATTATCGCAGGTCTTATCGTAGGTATTCTCATCGGTAAGATTACGGAAGTATATACTTCTGCAGATTATAAATCCGTAAAGAAGATTGCCGAGCAGTCCCAGACTGGTGCTGCGACGACCATCATCAGCGGTTTAGGCGTAGGCATGATGTCTACTCTCTGGCCGATTATCTGCATCTGCGCAGGTATTTTTATCTCTTATCAGTTTGCAGGCGTATACGGTATCGCTCTTTCTGCTGTAGGTATGCTTTCTACCACCGGTATGACCGTTGCGGTTGACGCCTATGGTCCGGTTTCCGATAACGCCGGCGGAATCGCTGAGATGGCGGATCTGCCGCATGAAGTAAGAAATATTACGGACAAGCTGGACTCGGTAGGCAACACTACCGCAGCTATCGGCAAGGGTTTTGCAATCGGTTCCGCTGCGCTTACTGCTCTGGCTCTGTTCGTTTCCTATGCGGAAGTTGCTAAGATTGAGCTGGTAAGTCTGCTTGACCCAATTGTTATTATCGGAGTTTTCATCGGCGCTATGCTGCCGTTCCTCTTCTCCGCAATGACAATGAACTCCGTAGGCAAAGCGGCTAATCAGATGATCGAAGAAGTGAGAAGACAGTTCAGAGAAGATTCCGGTATCATGGAAGGAACTTCTAAGCCGGATTACGCCAGATGCGTGGATATCTCCACAGGCGCAGCTCTGAAAGAAATGGTCGTACCTGGTCTCATGGCTATCGTTGCGCCTCTCGCTGTTGGATTCATTCTCGGAGCTGAGGCTCTGGCCGGCATGTTGGGCGGCGCTCTCTCTGCCGGTGTACTTCTTGCCATCATGATGGCCAATGCTGGCGGCGCATGGGACAATGCGAAGAAATATATCGAAGAAGGTAATTTCGGAGGAAAGGGCAGCGAGCCGCACAAGGCAGCTGTTGTCGGCGATACGGTCGGCGATCCGTTCAAGGATACTTCCGGTCCTTCCATTAACATTCTGATCAAGCTGATGACCATCGTAGCGGTTGTATTCGCACCGATGTTCGGATCGGGAATATTTGGAAATTTTTAATCTTAATGGATTGAATATCAGGCTCCGCTGCGGCGGAGCCTTTTGAAATGAGCACATATCAGGAGCCTTACGAAATGAGCAAGAAAGCAAGAGAAGAACGCACTAATGCGGTGAGGCATGTGGCGGCGGAGGGTATTCCCTTTACGCTGCACAGCTATGACGTTTCTGACGGTTTTCAGAGCGGAGCCGACGCGGCAAAGAAGACGGGAATGGATCCGGACACTGTGTTTAAGACATTGGTACTGAAAGGGCACAGCGGCGAACACTACGTCTGTGTAATTCCCGTACTGAAAGAATTGGATCTGAAAAAAACGGCAAAATTTTTTGGTGAGAAGAACGTAGAAATGGTTCACGTGAAAGAACTACTGCCCCTGACCGGGTATGTCAAGGGCGGCTGCTCGCCGATCGGTATGAAGAAAAAGTTTCCTACAGCCATCCACTGTACGGCTGAAAACCTGGAAAACATCTGCGTAAGCGGCGGTAAAATCGGTCTGCAGATCGAACTGCCTCCGCTGGAGCTGTCTGCGCTGATCGGCGCAAAATTTACAGATTTGACAAAGAACTAAATAGAAATGGACGCAGTAAAGATATTTGGACAAATGATGGAAAAGCGGATAGAGACAAATCCGAAATCTGCAGCTCGGCTGATGGATACGGCTTTTCAGGCGTACGGACAGGTCCACAGACTGGCTGGAAAGGGAATGCCTTCAAGACGGTACATGCTGTGGGCCTGCAACCGAGCTACGGGAAAGAGCTTGAACAGGCCGAAGAACAGTGCCATCGTCAGCATTTTTACCCCTTGCAAGGTGCTTCACGCCATGGACATCCTTCCGGTGTTTCCGGAAGGACTCAGCTGCTATATGGCAGCCATAGGCTGCGAGAGAGGATTGCTTGAAAAGGCAGAGAACAGCGGGGTACCAGAGACTCTGTGTTCCTACCACAAGCTGCTGATGGGCTTGGCTGAGTCGGATGTAATCCCCCGCCCGTCTTTCGTCCTGAATACCACGCTGGCCTGCGACGCCAATCAGCTGACTTTTCGCAGACTATCCGAGTACTACGGGACGCCCCCATTTTGTACTGGATGTTCCTTACCGGGACAGCGAACGGAATATAGAGTACCTGCAAAAGCAGCTTCAGGATATGACAGACTTTATCGAAGAAAATACAGGAAAAAAGCTGAGAGCGGACAGGCTTGCAGAGACTATGGAGCGATCGAGGCGTTCTCTTGAAAACTACAGGCAGGCACTCCGATTGAAATTTGATCGGAGCGAATCTCTGAAGATGACCTCTCATATGATCGACGCTTTTGCCCTTCACGTTCTGCGGGGAACCAGGGAAACTGAACATTATACCCAAAGGTTGATCGAAGATTTGAAAAAGCTTCCAAAGCGGCGCGAGGGTCTGCGGATTCTGTGGGTACATACGCTGCCGTACTGGCAGGAGTCCCTGTGCCGAATCTTCGACTATAACGATCGTGTGGAGATTGCCGTATGTGATATGGATATAGATGCCCCGGAAGACCTTACCTGGACGGATCCTTATCGGACAATGGCGGAGTATTTGATCCGAAATTGGTATAACGGGCCGTCTCAGCGGAGAGTCGGACGGACGTTGGAATATGCAAAAAAGATGAAAGCAGACGGAATCATCTATTTCTGCCATTGGGGCTGTAAACAGACTCTCGGTGCGTCCGCATCGGCTAAACAGGCCTTTGAAGAAGCGGGATTTCCTGCTTTAGTCATCGACGACGACGGATGTGACCGGCGCAATGTCCAGGAAGGGCAGATGGTAACCAGAATAGAGGCTTTTCTGGAACAATTGGAGGGAAGAAGATGTTAGGTTATACCTGTAAATACACACCTGTCGAACTCTTGTCCGCTCGATCTGCCCCACGGCGACGACCGATGCGCCAAGCTTCAGTTTCGGGATCAGCTCATAGATCTTGCACCGGAATATGGAAATTTTACGGGTCAGGACTTTGATTTTGAGAGGTTCTGCGCCTCCTTTTCCGAGGAGAAAGAACCGCCGCAGGGAGATTTTATCGGTCTGATGGGCGCCAGAGTGAGCGAAGGACTGCTGTCCAGGCTGAAAGAACAGATTCCTTTTGCCGTGGAGGATTTTACCTGCAACAGCAATCGAAGACTGGATAAACCGGAAAAACAGCAGGATTTCGAAGAACTGATGCTGTGGTATGCGGATCAGCTGCTTTCGCAGATTCCCTGCATGCGGATGGCCGATGTTTCCCAGCGAAGAAGACTCTTCGTTCATCCCGGATTAAAGGGTATCGTCTATCATACGGTAAAATTCTGCGATTATTACGGATTTGAGTACGAAGAAGTGAGAAAACAGACAGATCTGCCTCTGCTTAAGATAGAGACGGACTTTACCCGCCAGTCTCTCGGGCAGCTGTCTACGAGAATAGGAGGTTTTATCGAAAGCATGGGCATGGAAAAGGATCAGCTTGAACGGAGAGAAGGAAGCTATTTTGTAGGAATTGACAGCGGCTCCACAACGACAAATGTGGCCGTGCTGAACCGGGAGGGAACGCTGGTCGACAGCGCCATCGTGCGCACCGGTGCCAAAGCCCAGCGAGGCACAGAAAAAGCCTTTGAAATGCTGAAGATTCCAAAGGAGGAGATCGCGCTTATCGTAGCCACCGGTTACGGCCGAAATAATATTTCCTTTGCCGACGAGGCGGTTACGGAAATCACCTGTCACGCGAGGGGCGCTTCCTATCTGGCCGAAGATGTTCGCACGATTATCGATATTGGCGGACAGGACAGCAAAGCCATTGCCCTTGACGAGCAGGGCAGGGTAAAGAATTTCGCCATGAACGACAAGTGTGCCGCCGGGACAGGGCGATTTTTGGAGAACATGGCTAAAGTTCTGGAAATCGATCTGGATCAGATGAGCACGGTTGGACTGGATTATCAGGAAGATCTGACGATATACAGTATGTGCACCGTATTCGCCGAATCAGAGGTCGTGTCTTTGATTGCCGATAATAAGAGCGTTCCGGATATCGTTCACGGCCTCAGCAAAAGCGTAGCGTCGAAGACGATGACACTGGTGAACCGAGTCGGCGCCGCAGGCCGATTCATGATGACCGGTGGGGGAGCCAGAAATAAAGGCGTGGTTCGCTGCATTGAAGAACTTCTTGGCGAGGAGATCGTCGTACCGGAAACTCCCGATCTTTGCGGCGCCATCGGCGCTGCCCTGTTTGCGCTGGATCATAAGGCATGATCTGCGGACAGGGCTTTACTGGAGAAGTACGAGGCCGAAATAATTGTGGTCGTCATCTCTGTCTCGCAGAGTATCGATGGTGAAGCCGTTGTTTCTGGCCGTTTGAAATACGTCTATGCCGCATCCTTCCATGGAAGGAACGGTTTTTTTGGGAAATCTGCAGTGATCGAGACCGCATTCACTGCAGAGACCGCACGGGCCGCTGCCGAAGGCGATAGCCTTGTAAAAGCCGTCGAGGAAGGCTTCTCTGGCTACTTCCACGGCCATAGGCGTAACCTGGGCGTATTCGACTTCCTTTAAGTTAAACATGATTCCGGTTTCGTAGCAATCGATAATGTCTTGAGTTTCTTTGTAAGACGGGACGTTAGGCGGACAGCAGAAGCTTTTGCCGAAAAAGTCGCAGCCGAACTGGCAGCGATAGATCGTCCACGGTGCAGTAACGATCGTGGAAGTATCGATAATTTTCGCTTCTGCGGCTCCCTGCCCGCACAGAATATCCAGGTATTTTTTCATTTTTCTCCTCCGTATGATTCATGATTTGTTGCGGTGCTGCCGTTTTCGGCGCAACGGATGTACTTATCATTATATACCTCTTTTTTTCTTTTGTCATGGTTCTGCGGAAGAGAAAGCACAGTTTGTGACAGCTTTTAGATAAAGTAAAATCGGAACCGGTGTGTCATGCCGCACCGGTTCCAGTTCGTTGTTTACATTTTGTGTGGCTGAAGACTTTTCTTTTTTATTTCAGTTTCCAGTTCTGACTTTCCGTCTGCAGTTTTACCATGCGGGCATAAAGACCGTTTTTCTTTTTTAATTCGTATGGCGTGCCTTCTTCTGCTGCGACGCCATCTGCAAGCACTACGATCTTGTCTGCCCCTGCAACTGTGCGCATTCTGTGGGCAATCACCAACACGGTCTTATCGGCAATCAAACGAGATAGTGCTGTTTGAATCAACGTTTCGTTTTCTACATCCAGCGAAGCGGTGGCCTCATCTAACAAAATAATCGGAGCATTTTTCAGAAAAGCTCGGGCGATGGAAATGCGCTGCCTTTCTCCGCCGGAAAGTTCACAGCCGTTTTCACCGATATTGGTATTCCATCCGTCTGGAAGCTTTTCCGCAAATTCATCTACATTGGCCAGCTTCGCTGCCGCTATCACCTGCTCGTCGGTAGCGTCTTTATTTCCGATCCGGATATTTTCTAAAATGGTATTGTCAAATAAAGTCACATCCTGAAAAACAATAGAGAACAGGGACAGCAATGTTTCCGGGTCAGTCCTGGAAATATCCATACCTCCTATAGTGATTCTGCCCTGATTTA
This sequence comes from uncultured Emergencia sp., assembly GCA_904420065.1. GTDB lineage: Bacteria > Bacillota > Clostridia > Peptostreptococcales > Anaerovoracaceae > Senimuribacter. The sequence continues at coordinate 160,489 of CAJFTU010000009.1, read as the reverse complement.
CATCCCAGAACCTTGCTGCCAGCCTGGAAACGGTTGTTTTGCCGCCGCCTGATGGTCCGACCAAAGCGGTAACTTCACCCTGTTTTGCGGTAAAGGAAACGTTTTTTAAAACCGTTTCGGTATTATAGGCAAACCTCACGTGGTCGAAGACAATGTCATAGCCGTTGTTGGAAAGTCGATTGTCGCCTTTCTGAACAGGATGATCGAGGATTTCATTCATACGGGCGATGTTGGTGCGTGTGCTGATTACTGCCGCCAGATTTTGAAGTGCGCCCTGCAGCGGGTCATAAAGCCGAGATACGACCAGTAAAAACAGAAAGAAAGTGATCACATCTAAACTGCCTTGGATTAACAGGACGGAACCAACCAATGAAACGGTGGCAATTCCTAATTTTAATATTAACGATGCGGAAACCACAAAGACGGCAATTCCAAATTCGTTGAGAATGGAGCGGTGTTCCACTGCTCGGATTTTCTTCTCCAGTCCCTTCATGTATTCCGCTTCCGCATTGTTGGCTTTCAAGTCCCGTACTGTTTCGATGCACTCCTGAATCCCGTCGGCGCAGTCCATCTTGACATCCATGGCTTTTTGATTGAGCTTTTCCTGTACTTTTGCCGAAAGACCCACTATCGCGAAGGAAACCGGCATAACCCACAGCGCCGCCAACGCCATGCGCCAGTCGAAAAACAGCAGACTGATGGAAATGAGCGTTGTGGAAATGATGGAGCCTGCCAGTTCAGGAATAAAATGGGAAAAGCTCTGCTCAAGAAAGGTGCAGTCGGCCATGATTGTGCTGGTAAGATCGGCCAGATCTTTTTTGCCAAAAAAGGACAGCGGAATCTTCCTCAGCCGTTCGGCCAGGGTAATACGCCGCACGCCGCTTTCTCTATAGGTGGCAAAGTAGGTGGCATTGTACTGGAGGTAAGTAGCGAGCAGAATAAAAGCGATGCACCCTACACAGCCAATAATGTAAAAAGCGGTTTTCTCGCCGGGAATGCCGCCGTTTAGCAGATCGCTGACTAAAAAAAACAATAGTCCGACCGGAAACATAAAGGAAAGATTTTGAAGGACACAGGCCAGACAGCCTTTGACGAGATCTTTCGCTCCCTGCTCAGAGAGAGCATATCTTTTTTGCAGTCGTTTTATCATATTGTTATACCTCCTTTGCAACCTTCCATTGAACGGAAGTCTGATAGTTCCGCCACATCCGGCTGAAGATGCCGTCTTGTGCAAGCAGATCGCGGCTGGTACCGCTCTCGGCGATCTGTCCGTTGCAGATTACATAGATTTTGTCTGCGCCAGTTACAGTAGAAAGCCGGTGGGCAATCATAATGACCGTCTTTCCTTCGGAGAGCTTTGAAAAAGCGGCCTGTACCCGGATTTCATTATCGGGATCGGCAAAGGCGGTGGCTTCATCCAAAATAATGATCGGCGCGTTTTTCAGCATAACACGAGCGATAGCGATTCGCTGCTGCTCGCCGCCGGAGAGATAAATGCCTTTCGTGCCGATCACGGTATCCACTCCCTGAGGCAGTTTTTCAAGGATATCATCGCACTGGGCGTTGTGAAGTGCAGCGAGGATTTCTTCCCGGGTTGCATCAGGTCTGCCCATGCGCACATTTTCCAGAATAGAGGCTTTGATGAGCCGGCTGTTTTGAAACACAAAGGAAACGGTGTTCATCAGTTCCTCTTTAGTAATCTCTTTGACATCGACGCCGCCGATCTTTATGCTGCCGCTTTGTGGATCAAAGAAACGTGAAATCAGATTGGCGAGCGTAGTCTTTCCACCGCCGGACGGTCCGACAAAGGCTATGGTTTGTCCCTGCGGTATGGTAAGGGAAATGCCTTTCAACACTTCCTTTTCACCGTCATAGCTGAAACGGACGTTTTGCAGTTCCACTGAAGCGTCTTCAGGGTGCTTGGGATGTTTTGCTTCTTCCAGTGGTTTTAAATTCAAAACGCCGTCGATTCTCTGCAAAGCGTCGTCTACAATCATGGCATTTTCGCTTTGGAACATGATGCGCGTCAGTGTGACGGAGATAACTGGCGTGATAATAATGTAGAAAATCAAATCCAACAGAAATTCTGCTGAGACACCGTTTTGCGTAAACAACAGCGCGCCGGCGGTCAGCGTGGCGAAAACCCCGTTTATGGCCGCCGTATAGAACATCATGGGCGTACGAAGCTCTTTAGTATAGGCGATCACCCATACTTTATATCGGTCAATTGAATCCTTGAATTTTCTGAAAGAAAAGATGGTCTGTCCGAAGGTTTTGACTACGGGAATGCCTCGGACGTATTCGACAGCTTCGTTGGACATATCATCCAACGCATTTTGGTACTCTTTCATTTTTTCCTGCATTCGCTGACCGGTCATTGCCATCATAATCAAAAATCCCAGAGCTACAGGGACGAGGCTCAAGAGACCGAGTCGCCAGTCGAATATCAACAGAAGCAGCAGAAGTCCACAAGGCGTGGCAATCGCGTTAGAACGGTCGGGAAGCTGATGAGCAAGATAGGTTTCGGTAGCGGCGCTGGATTCATTGACAATTTTGCGCAGTTTGCCGCTGCCAAAGCTTTCTGCAAAACCAAGGGGAAGTTTGACGATATGTTTCATAGCTTGCAGCCGCAGGTTGGTAGCAATACGAAATGCCCCTTTGTGGGAACACATCAGCCCTGCTATGTAGATAAGTACTGCAATGATTGAAAACAACACGGCCAACCATCCGTTATAGGTCAGATTTTGCGCCTGACTGAAATCCGGAGCAACCTCTAACACCTCCTGAATTACTTTCCAGATGTAATAAAAGGGGAGAAGAGCAATGAAAGCGCTGATCGCTGAGAGCGCCCACGAGGCATAGATCAGGTACTTGTGGTTGCCTGCAATTTGGAGCAGGCGCGACAAATTGGATTGTTTTTTCAAAAATAGTTCCTCCTTGTTAATCGATTTATGATACAGGGAACACATATCGCGTTCGTCCCATATCTACATTAGTTAGTTATAGCTAACCCAAGCGCAAAAATTACAGGGCTTACTGCCCCATAATTTTCATCCATCCGGCCGTATAAAAGGCACGCATTTCCTTTACGTAGTTTTCAGCGTCATCGGGTGGCATCTCATGGATTACCAGCTCGAAGAAAGTATGAAACATGCCGGTAATCAGAATATGCTCCAGAGCCGGATCGATCCTCGGGGAAGGCCGTCCAAGCTCCTGCAGGACTTTCTGATAGGAATGTGTTGCTTCTGTTTCAATTTCCACCATTTCATCGATAAGGCCCGAAAATCTTGTTCCTTCCGAGCAGCAGAGAATGAGCTTACACTCCTCCAGATGGGCGTACGCATAGTGAAGTATATCAAACATACATATTCCAGAGATATCGCTCATAACTTCCGGCTGTTGTTCATGCGGAAGCTGAGCAAATTCCCGCTGCGCCGTCTTGAAACGGGTGAGGATATATTGGTAATGTTTGTCTACCAGCGATTCAAACAGTTCTTCTTTGCTTTTGTAGTATCCGTAAAAGGCTCCGGTTGTCATACCTACCGATTTGACAATATTTCGCAGAGACGCGTCTTTATAGCCCTTTTTTAAAAATTCCGCTTTTGCTGCATGATGGATGCGTTCTAAGGTTGTCAGACTGCCGTCTATTGTATTTATTCCTCCTTTTATAACAGTGTTATATATCACTGTTACATTATAGACAGAGGAAAAGATATTGTCAAGAGAAAATTCCGCGCAAATGGTTAGTTCTTTTGTAGTGTTTTACGATTTGAGATTCACCGCTTTACTTTTGCTTCTCTGCTATTACACCGGAGAATTTTTGTAAGAAATCCTTAATAATATCCTTAACAAATCTTAATCTGCGATTAAGCGGCTCTTAAGAAACGTGCGCTATGATATAAACATAATCCAGTTTGACACGGATTCTGGTGTAAAAGGTGATCTTCAGACCGCAGAAATATACGGTCTGAGAAGAAAGAAACAGAAGAGGTATAGATATGAATATTATCATTTTGACAGGACGTTTCGGAATGGGGCACATCAAAGCGGCCGAAGCAATCAGAGAACAGATTTTAGAAGAAAACAGGAACCATAACGTGGAGATCATCGATTTTATGGATTATATGTTTCCTTCCTTCAGCAAATTGATCTACAGGGGGTTCAATTTTCTGGTCAGCAGCTGCAGCGGTCTGTACAATATGCTGAACAAAGCTGCAGGAGGAAACGGTACTGTACCGCTGAAAGTGGCGTTTACGAAGAAAATCGACAAGCTGATCGAAGAACACAGAGCAGATATCATCGTGGTAGCTTTTCCAGTATGTTCCCAGTACATTTCCGCTTACAAAAAGATGAGAAGAGTGGATATCCCTCTGTATACTTACATTACGGATATTACCGCTCACGAAGAGTGGATTGCTCCGGGAACAGATTTGTACTTTGTAGGGGATGAAAGAACGAAAAATACTTTGCTTTCAAAAGGGGTGAAAGAAGAGAAAATTATCGTCAGCGGCATTCCGGTGAAAAAGAGGTTCTATGAGGACTATACGGGGGAAAAAAAGAGCCGGAAGGAGATTTTGGTTATGGGAGGAGGATTGGGACTTCTCCCGTCGTCAGATAAGTTGCTGAAAAAGCTGAACGAAATCAACGACATCCATACGACCCTTATCGCAGGAAAAAACGAAAAGCTTCTTGGTGAGGTCAGGAGAAAGTATGAGAACATAGAAGCCATAGGCTATACGGAACAGGTGGATCTGTATATGAAAAGAGCGGATCTGATTATAACCAAAGCGGGAGGAATTACGACTTTCGAAGCCGTAGCTTCGAAAACGCCTCTGTATATTGTCAGGCCGTTTCTTGAACAGGAATTCGGCAACGCCAAATACATAGAAGAGCATAACATCGGAAGAGTACTCTGGGATAAATCTGCAGACGAGTGTGAAGACATAATGAAACTGATCGAAAATGATTTGCTTCTCGCTGAGATGAAGTCCAACATGACAAAGATCACCGATGGATATGAATATCGTCCGGTGTACGGAAAATCGAAGGAGAGATACAGGAAATGCAGTTAAACGGTAATTGGAAAAAAGGGGCGTTTCTCACGGCAGCAGTTACTGCTGCCGCAGCTTACAGTTATCTTCCATCCGTAGCAGGTAAACTTCGCTTTCGCGGAAAGCCGACCCGGGAAGATAAAGTGCTCTATCTGACCTTTGACGACGGTCCGAGCAGCGAATACACGGGAGAACTGTTGGATCTCTTAAAAAAATACGAAATCCGGGCATCGTTCTTTGTCGTCGCTGAGTCAGCGGAAGAAAATCCGGATTTAATCGAGCGGATGAAGCGAGAAGGTCATCTGATCGGCCTCCACTCTTTAAATCATGTCAGTGCTATGCTTCAGACTCCGGCAGGGACGAAGCGTGATTTTGATGAAAGTATGGCGATAATGGAACGAATAGGAGTCACGGCGGAGTATTATCGTCCGCCATGGGGGCACGTTAATCTGTGTACGCCGGGTTGCTTGAAAAAGCACGGCTTGAGAAAGGTTCTCTGGCACGTCATGGCGCAGGATTGGGAAAAGAATACAACAGAAGAGCTTATCCAGTACAAATTGCTGAAACGGGCCCGGGCGGGATCAGTGATCTGCCTTCACGACGGACGGGGAAAGGACAGAGCGCCAAAGAGGATGATCGACGCACTGGACAAAACCATTCCCATTTGGTTGGAAGAAGGATATCGGTTTCAGCGGATAGATGAGAGGAGCGGGCAATGAACAGCAAATGGAAAGTAGTTCTGAAAAACGGAGGCTTTTTTATCCTGCTGATTATCATCACAGCATATATTGTCTTCAAAGACAATGACGTTCATGATATAATTAAGGCAGTTTCACAAGCGGATTTTCGGTATATTGCTCTGGGGATCGGAGCGATGTGGATTTTTCTGTACTGCGAAGCTTATAATATCGTCAGAGCGCTTCGGCTTTTCGGCTACAAGATAAAACTGCGCTGCGGTCTCAAATATGCGCTTACCGGTTTTTTCTTCAGTTCCGTAACGCCATCAGCTTCAGGCGGACAGCCCATGCAGATTTATCATATGTACAGAGACGGTATCGAGGTGTCTCATGGTACTCTGGCGCTTCTCTTTGAACTGCTCAGCTTTGTGACCGTTACCGTGCTGCTTGCTGTCGCCGGATTGGCATTCCAGCATGAATTGATCTTTTCTCTCGGCAATGTCAAGTATCTTCTCCTTCTTGGCGTAGGGTTGAACGTGACGGTAGCAGTTCTTTTGATCTTTGCCATATTTTCGCCCAAAGCGATTGGATTTCTCGCTTCAGCTCTGATCAGGGCGGTGAGCGCTTTCAGCAGAGAAAAGGCTGAGAGTCTGAGAGAAATGACAGAGAGACAGCTTGCCGAATATGGGCAGAGCGCCGGATATTTTAAGAAAAATAAGCTCATCTTTGTGAAAACTCTGGTGACAACGACGGTTCAGATGTTTTCCATGTACGCTGTTCCGTATCTGGTTTACCGGGCATTCGGCTTTGACGATTTTCATCTTTTGGAAGTTCTGTCGCTTCAGGCGGTTCTGTATGTGTCCGTTTCCGCGCTGCCGCTTCCGGGCGCGCTGGGTGTGAGCGAAAGTACTTTTATGGTTTTGTTCAGGACGCTGTTTCCAAGCAGCGTGTTAGGGAGCGCAATGATTCTTTCGAGAGGAATAAGTTTTTATCTTTTCGTTCTGATCAGCGGTCTCTTTGTTGCGGGATTTACTTTAACGGGAAAGAAAAAGAAAGAGAAAAAACATGGACTACACAATATTAATTGCGGAGGACGACAAGGATATCGTCAATCTTCTCAAGCTCTATCTGGAGAGTAACGGCTATAGGGTAATTACGGCGGAAAACGGAGCCGAGGCTTATGCCGTAATCCGAACGCAGAAAATTGATCTTGCCGTTCTGGACATCATGATGCCGGAAATGGATGGTTATGAACTGACGGCTAAGATCAGACAGGATTATCGCTTTCCAATCATCTTCCTTTCGGCGAAAAATCAGGATCACGACAAAATTCTGGGATTGAACATGGGCGCCGATGACTATATGACCAAGCCCTTTAATCCCCTTGAAGTCATCGCCAGGATCAATTCCAATTTGCGAAGATATTACGAACTGAGCGGCGAGCAGAAGGAGAACGCCTCAAAGCTGAGAAATGGGGAACTGACGCTGGATATGGACAGGATGTCCGCTTCAATTGCAGGGAGGGAGCTGTCCCTGACGCCTACAGAGTTTAAGATTCTGTCGCTGTTCATGAAGAACCCGGGAAGGGTTTTTACCAAGGCGCAGATTTGTGAGGCGGTTAACGGCGAATACTATGAGGCGGATGAGAACACGATTATCGTGCACATATCCAAATTGCGCGAAAAGATGAATGACGATTCGAAAAATCCGGAATATATACGGAATATAAGGGGGCTCGGTTACAAAATTGAAAAGAAATAGAGAAAAGCAGACAAAGGGCAGAATCGTCACTATGGTACTGTGGAGGTACGTCATGTTTTCCATAGTACTTTTTCTGCTTTTGCTGATCGTTTTTTTCGTGGCTCTCTGGAATTCGGGAAAATACAACAATGTACCCTATATACGGGAGCTGACCGAAGAATTCGATGGAGCTGATCCCGATGAATACGATCTGATCGATGTGGAGCATCGATTAGGCGACAGAGGATACGTGCAGGTGCTCGACGAAAAGAATAAAGTGATCTATTCCAATCGCGCCGACAGGGCAGGCGAGATATACACGGATTACGAACTGGGTTTTATTTCTGACTACAATGATCACTCTATTGTTACAGTAGAAAACTTTAAGACCGACAACGGATCGGTGGAGCGGGTGGTTTCCAATTCGATATATACAGAAGACGGAGATGTGATCAAAAATGCGGTTTACATTGTCGACAGTGATTTGAACATCCTGTACTCTACCGAATATAAGGATAAAAAGCGCCTTACTCCGAGGGAATACGAGCTGCTGACGAAGAACGCATCATCAAGATATGTCCTGTCCAAGGGGCATTTTTCTGACGCAGATGGTAATGAGAGGACTCTTCTCGCTTACAGTCCAAAAAGTTTTAAGAGTAGTTTCGATCGGATTAAACAGGCATTTTTGAATCTGATTCTCATCTTCTTCAGCGTTTATGCTCTGTTGATCTTTTTATTTTCGCTGTGGATCAGCATGGGGGTAAGAAAACCGCTGAAGAGACTCAACCGGGCGATGGGAGATATTTCGGCGGGAAACTGGGGAACAGAACTGGAATACAGAGGTGCCAGGGAATTTGTGGAGCTCTGCGAAAATTTTAACAAAATGTCCAGGGATTTGTACTTTGTAGATCAGGAAAATAAACGTCTGCAGAGTGAAAGGCAGAAGATGATCGCTGACATTTCTCATGATCTGAAGACGCCGATTACGGTCATCAAAGGATACGCCAAAGCAATCGCCGATGGAATCGTCAGCGATGAGGAGAGGAACAACTACCTGAAAAATATCTGTCAGAAATCGGAGGTTTTGACGGATCTCATCGATGAATTTCATGAATTTTCCAAGCTGGATCATCCGGATAATCAGTTTTTCTTTGAAAAAAAGGATATCTGCGAGTTTACCAGAAAATATTTCGCGGAAAGCTACAATCTGTTCGAGTTCAACAGCTTTGAGTTGGACATCGATATCCCGGAAGAGCAGATTATCGTTGCTTTAGACGAAAAAAAATTTAAGAGAGTGTACGATAATATCCTGGGAAACTTTTTCCGGCACAATGACCCGGGACGGACCTTTTTCTGCCGGATTACCGAACAGAACGGAAAAGTCGGGATCGTGCTCGCCGACAATGGAAAGGGGATACCAGAAGACATCCGGGAAACGATCTTCGACCCTTTTGTCGTGGGCGAGAAAGCCAGAACTCACGGTGGGTCCGGACTGGGACTTTCCATAGCCAGAAAGATTACCGAAGGACACGGAGGGAAAATTTGTCTTCGTTTTCCGCCGGAATCGGGATTTTCCACCGAGTTTGTCATTGAGCTGACTGCAGATAAGCGGATATAAAAATCTGCCGTTCCTTTCCGAACGGCAGATTTTTTAGAATATGCAGATTATCTGTTTTTAAATTCAGGCGCTCTCTTTTCGAGAAATGCGGACATACCTTCCGATTTGTCTTCCGAACCAAAAGCAGCCGTAAAGGTTTCGATCTCAAATTTGCTTGCGGATTTCATATCCATATCGAAACCGTTGTTGATTGCCGTCTTTGCCGTAGCTACAGCGACCGGAGCTTTTGAAGCGATGGTTTTGGCCAGTTTTTCTGCTTCTTCCATCAGGGATTCTGCCGGAACGACTTTTTCGACAAGACCGATGCGGTAAGCTTCTTCGGCAGGGATCATCTCCGCGGTCATGATCAGATATTTGGCCATTCCTTTGCCTACCAGTCTCGGCAGTCTCTGTGTTCCGCCAAAGCCCGGGATGATACCAAGACCGACTTCAGGCTGGCCGAATTTTGCTTTTTCCGACGCAATGCGGATGTCGCAGGCCATGGAGAGCTCGCAGCCGCCTCCAAGGGCGAATCCGTTTACTGCGGCGATAACCGGTTTTTCTATAGCTTCGATCAGATTCATCACTTTGTGACCCATGATCATCATCTGACGTCCCTCAAGGGCGTTGAGCTGATTCATCTGTGCGATATCTGCTCCGGCAACGAAGGCTCTGCCTTCTCCGGTCAGGATAACCGCTCGGATATCTGCGTCTGCCTCTATGGCGGTGAATACGTCGTAGAGTTCGTTCAGCACATCCATATTCAGCGCATTCATCGCTTTCGGTCTGTTGACGGTAACGTAAGCGATATTGTCTCTGCTCTCATATTTTATGTTTTCGTACATTTTTGGATTCTCCCTTTCTAAAATAGAACTATTTCTTTGTTAATAATATAACATTTTAAAGAATCCTTTTCAACCCTTACCTGCGGCGACTGACATCTTCTTCCGGCTTTTCACCGGTGAGACGAACTGTCGCGGGACAAGATGAGCAAAAGCTTTCCCTCGGTAAACGAAATTTCCGCTGTTTCTTCGATGATTTCATTGCTTACGCCCAGCGTTGTCGAATCGCTGAGGAGATAATCGGTCAGCGGATATTTTACTCCTTTCAGTGTTACGCTTTTCGCAGCCCCTCCATAGCTGATGACGCCAAGGTAGGTGTAGTCGCCGCGCGGTATGGTAACCCGGCCGGGAGAGGCCATAAAGACGTAGTTCTGACCGTCGGTCAAAGCAAGGTGAGACAGTTTTCCGCAGTATTTAGAGAGGATTCCTATGTTGCCCATTGTGTGGTCGAACCGTCCGCCGAGACCGCCCAGAACGACGATGTGATCGTATCCCTGGGAAACGGCCAGATCGATTGCCGCCTCGCTGTCGGTCATATCCTTTTCTGCCGGAAGTTTGATCACTTCTCTTTCTTTGGGCTGTTCCACCGAGTCGAAATCGCCGATGAGAATATCGGGCGTAAGTCCCAGCCGGTCGGCCACGAGCAGTCCGCCGTCTGCGCATATGACCGTATCGAACCGGCTGAAGTCTATAGAAATCTGCTCCGGGTTGTCCACGTGAGCAGTCAGAATTAAAGCGCTGTTCATATTTCCTCCTTGTATTTCCCAGATAGGGCGCGATTTTTTTTACGGACGGAAGCGTTTTGAAAGCGGCTTTATGACGCTTTCGCACACGGTTTTACTTTGATTTCAATTGTAATTCTTCCACGGTTATTATATAATAGCTTTAAGTTTAATGAAATAAGGAGTTTTGAGATGAATCATATCATTGTGCGAGAAAGCACGGCGGAGATCAGAGCAATCGCCAGAAATGCGCTGAAAGATAACTGGATCAGAGTCGTCATCGGAATGTTTGTATATTATATACTGACTACCACAGTGCCGGAATTGTTGGCAGCGTTGATTCCGGGATCAGTGATGACTTATTATAATGAACTCATCGGAGAAAGCTACAGCCTTTCTTATGTAGCCAGTTTATACAATATGCTGCTAAGCGGCGCGTTTACGTTGGGGCTCAACAGTTTTCTTCTGTCGTTTTTCAGAAAGAGAGATATCAATCCGGGATACATATTCAATGGATTCGAATATTTTTTTAAAGCCCTCGGACTTATGATTGTAATGGGTGTGTTTGTTTTCCTGTGGTCTCTGCTCTTTATTATACCGGGAATCATCGCCGTTTTTCGCTACAGTCAGGCGTTTTTTATCCTGGCCGATGATCCATCAAAGGGCATTATGGAGTGCATCAACGAATCCAAGTATCGTATGAACGGAAATAAGGGAAAATATTTCTGTCTCAACCTTTCCTTCATCGGTTGGATGATCCTTTCAATGCTGCCGGTTCTGCTGCTGCCGTATTTTGATGGAATTGCAGGCATTGCCGCCGATCTGGTTTATTCTATCCCGTGGTATTTTTTCACGGCTTATTCCTATACGGCGGACGTTACCTTTTATGATCTGGTGACCGGCAATCTGGTTGCAAGACCAGAGGGATCGTTTAACGAAAGCGATTATCACTTTTAACGAAAGCTTTTGTCCGGACAGAGTTTCAGGACTCCGGCAGGTGCAGTGCCTGCCGGAGTTTTTGTATGCCCGAGGAACTTTTGACAAGCGGCGGTTCATACACTAAAGGAGAAATGCAGATTGGAGGAATTGGTTTGTCTATTACACGTCACTATTTCCCCGGAAATAACACTCCGGAAGGATTTTTTTCTTATTACCAGTACATTCTCGGGCAGAGGGAAGCGAAAAAAATCATCTGTATCAAAGGAGGTCCGGGAACCGGCAAGTCCACTTTTTTGAAGAGAGTAGGCGAAAAGCTGTCCGGTTCCGGTCAGAATGTGGATTTCCTGCACTGCTCGGCTGACGAACACTCTCTGGATGGGATTCTCCTTGTCGACAAGAAGATCGCCTTCATCGACGGAACAAGCCCTCATATCATCGATCCCATTACACCCGGAGCGGTGGATTCAATCATCAACTTTGGAGAATTCTGGAACGACAAAAAGATCGCCGACAACAAAGAGGACATCATCAGCTACAACGAAGAATGCTCGAGATGGTATAAGCTGGCGTATAATTATCTGGCCGCAGCAAAGAGCATTTACAACAATTTATCCGGCATTAACGAAGACGGAATAGAACTCTCGGAAATTTACAAGCTGGCGGCAGATATCATCGTCAGGGAATACAAAAAATACGATATTTCCATAAAGGCTGGTAATGTGAAGCGCTTTTTCGCCAGCGCGATTACACCGGGCGGGACGATTTCTTTTGTAAAGTCTCTGTTGGGCAGGATGAGAAAAATTTATCTGATTAATGTTCCGGAGGGATACGGCAACACGACGTTTATGAACATCCTTCTTGACGGAGCCGTGTATCGCGGATTCGATACGGAGTGTTACTACTGTCCGATGGATCCGCAGCGTAAAATTGAGCATATGCTTGTTCCGGAACTGGGGTTGGCTTTTATCACGACCAATAAGTGGCACGATCTCGAGCCTTGGGAGATTTCGGAAGATGAAGACGACAGCCGCGATATTACCATGATCGATATCAGCGATTTTCAGAGCGTTTATTTTGCCGAGAAAAACGCGGGGACGCTGGGCAGATTGTCCAGGCTCTATGCCAACCTGATCGAAGAGAGCGTTTCCGCTCTGTCCAGGGCTAAGGAAAATCACGACTTGGTGGAAAAGATGTACATTCGCAATATGAATTTTGAAAAGATCGATGCTCTCGTGGAAAAAACGGTGGAAAGTATAGTATGAATTAAGGTAAAAGCGGGCCGCAGACGAAGAGCCGTCTGCGGCCTCAGAATTATATCTTTAGCTGAAAAGAGTGTGCTCAAGAAGAATTTTCAGTCCAAGAAGGATAAGTATGGCGCCGCCGAATCGTTCGGCTTTGGCTTTGAATCGACATCCGAAAATGCTGCCGATCTTGATTCCTAACGCGGAGATAAAGAAAGTAATGACGCCGATGGCAGATACTGCGGTGATAATGTTGACCTCCAAAAAGGCGAAGGTTATTCCCACGGCCAGCGCGTCGATGCTGGTGGCTACAGCCATGGGAAACATGGATCTAAAACCGAAGGAACTGCCGACTTCCTCTTCTTCTTTTGAAAAGGATTCTTTGATCATATTTATTCCGATAAAACAGAGCAGTACGAAGGCGATCCAGTGGTCTACGGCAGATATGTATCCGGTGAAGGCGCTGCCCAGCAGATAACCTACGGCCGGCATGAGGGCCTGAAACCCGCCAAACCAGATTCCGGCGGTAAACATCTGCTTACCGCCCGCACCTTCCACAGACAGTCCCTTACAGACAGACACAGCAAAAGCATCCATTGCTAAACCGATTGCCAGTAACAATAGTTCGATGATTCCCATATGATTCCTCCAAGTATTGTGTTGATTTGATTTTGATTCACAAAAAAACTCATGTATAGAAAGATCTACACATGAGTCTCGTCTTTTAAGATAAGCCAGGCGCAATGCCAGTATGTTGACCTACCACACATAAATGTGCCGACTACTCCCTCACAGGATTTTGCCAGTTAATCATAACGTAATTCGGACAGGTTGTCAAGAGACCGCCAGGCCGAACTTAGCGGATCTTTTCCATTACTTCCTTCAAATCATCCGGAATCGGCGCCTCTATAATTATCTTTTCTCCTGTGGCCGGGTGACGGAAGGACAGCATGCAGGCGTGGAGCGCCTGTCTGCCGATCAGTTCGGGAGCCTCTCCGCCGTAGAGACTGTCGCCGGTAAGAGGATGGCCGATATGGGACATGTGAACTCTGATCTGATGCGTGCGTCCCGTTTCGAGCAGCAGCTCCACCAGGGTATGGCCGCCGTCTTTGGGAAAACGCTGCAGGACCTTCACGTGAGTCACAGAAGGGTATCCGCCTTCTTTCATGACGCCTCTTTCCACTCTTTCCGGATCCGGTCGTCCTATGGGAAGATCTATGGTAAAGCTGTCCTCTTCGATGATGCCGTTGGCTATGGCTATGTATCGCTTTTCTGTGGCGTTGGCCTTCATCTGTTTGGTGAGATCGTCCTGAGCGTGAGAATTTTTTGCCACGATCAGAAGACCGGTGGTATCCATGTCCAATCTGTTGACGAATCGGATTTTAAACGACTGACCGGTGTCCGCCATATACTTCATCAACCCGTTTGCGATGGTGTGGACAGGATGACCTTTGGTAGGATGGACGATGATGCCGGGCTGCTTGTTGATGATCAGCAGATCGTCATCCTCATATACCGGATCGATAGGGATATCCTCCGGCGGAAAATCGCTTTTTTCTTCCGGCAGATCCACGGAGATGACGTCTCCGGCAGCGGGAACGATCCAGCCCGGGGTCTGCTGTCCGTTGAGATACACCAGATGCTGGAATTTCAGTTTGGACAGAAGCCGCGATGAAAAGTTGAATTTCAGGCGCAGAAGACGCTTTACCGGAAGTCCCGCATCGTCCTCTGTCACCGTATATTGAAATTTTGCCATATGTTCAGTTACCTCACAGAAATTTACTCTTTACTTTTGTCCAGAAATCGTAGTTCTCAAACCGCATCAGGTTGACTAAAGTATCAGAGAAGGAAACTTCGATTTCTTCAATCTCTGCGTAGTCGGCGGTGTAACCGTCGTAGACCACGGAAAGACCTTCCTGCTTGCTTCCGGCGTCGGTGACTACGCCAAGAGACAGGTCCGACGGCAGAAGAATGCTTGAGGTGAAGGAACGGTAGGCCGTAGTGTTCATCGGAGCGATCGGTGTAACCTGAAGGATATTCAGACGCGGATCAACGATGCTTCCCCCCAGAGAATAGTTGTAGGCCGTGCTGCCGGCCGGCGTCGCGATCAGCAGTCCGTCTCCGCTGAATCGTTCAATAAAGCTGCCGCCGATGGAGATGTTCAGGTGAACCGAGCAGGTCGATTGGCCTTTGATGATTACCTCGTTCAATCCGACGTGCTGGCTGATGCCTTCTTTTGTCTTTACCGCGATTTTTACGGTGGACAGCTGCTGAATCGAGTATCGTCCCTGGCTGTAATTGAAGATAAAATCGTCCAGCATGGAAGGCATGATTTCCTGAAAGAAGCCGAGGTGCCCGGTATTGATGCCGATAATCGGCATTGGTGGGAAGTCGAATCGATGGATGACTTCCAAAAAGGTACCGTCGCCGCCGATGCAGACCAGAAGATCCGCATCAGCTCTGTAGGACGGAAGCAGGGTAAAACCGGAACTGTCCAGCTTCTGCTTCAGGTTTTTTTCTGTTTTTCTGGACATTTCACTGTCGTTTGCGTAGATAAAAATTTTTCTGTTCATAGATTTATATCGTGTTTTCAAATTCTTCAACGAGTTTTTTAAAGGTTTCCATGGCCATGATCACCGGTTCTTTGCTGCTCATGTCCACTCCGGCGATTTTGAGAAGTTCAACGGGATAGTCGCTGCTTCCTGTTTTGAGGAATTCCTTGTAAGCGTCTCTGGCCGGCGCGCCTTCTCTTCTTATCTTTTCGGAAATGGCCGTTGCTGCCGAGTAGCCCGTAGCGTACTGATAGACGTAAAATCCTCGATAGAAATGAGGGATGCGTGCCCACTCATAACGGATATATTCATCTTCACCGAGGGCAGGGCCGAAGTAGGTTCGGTTCAGCTTATCGTATTCGTCACACAGCCACTGAGCCGTCAGGCTTCCGCCCTCCTCGACGTATTTGTGGCACAGCTGTTCAAACTCTGCAAACATGGTTTGACGGAAGAGGGTGGTGCGGAATTCTTCGATATACATATTGAGCAGATAGGAGCGCATCTGCGGATCGGTTTCTTCTTCAAGAAGACAATTCATCAGCAGGGATTCGTTTACTGTGGAAGCGACCTCTGCGGTGAAGATGGAGTGATCGCCATAGGTAAAAGGCTGGGTCTGACGGGTGTAGCTGGAGTGCATGGAGTGTCCCATCTCGTGAACCAGCGTGAATACATCCTGGAGCGTATCGGTGTAGTTGAGGAGAATATAAGGGAAGCTGTCGTATGAACCGAAGCTGTAAGCGCCGCTGGTTTTGCCCTCATTCTCATATACATCGATCCAGCCGGATTTGACGCCGTCCGACAGGCGCCGGATATACTCTTCTCCAAGAGGAGCCAGACCCTTTTTCATGATCTCCACGCCTTCTTCGAACGGTATGATCCGCTTTGGCAGCTCTACGAGAGGAACGTAGACATCGTACATCTTCAGCTCATCCACTCCTAAAATGCGTTTTCGCAGCTGGATATATCTGTGCAGAACCGGAAGATAATCATGAACGACGGAAATTAAATTATCGTAAACCTCTTCCGGGATGTTGTCTCCGGACAGGGCTGCCGCTCTTGCGGAGGAATACTTCCGGATTCTTGCACCGACCACGTCGGTTTTTACATTATAGCTGTAGGTGGAGGCGATGGTATTAATCAGACCTTTGTACGCTTCATAGACGTGAGTGTAAGCGGATTTGCGTACCTGCCTGTTGTGAGATTCCATGAGGGAAATGTAGCTGCCGTGGGTGACTTCCGTTTCCTCTCCGTCTTCGTCGGTGATGAAGCCAAACTTGATGTCGGCGTTGTTGAGCATAGTGAAGATGGTGTTTGTGGCATCGGTCACTTCACTCATCTGAGCCAGCAGATTCTCTTCCTCGCCGGAGAGAACGTGTTTCTTTTCGCGGAGCAGATCCTCGATGACAAAGCGATACTGCTCCAGAGATGCTTCGCTGTCCATGTACTGACGCAGAAGCTCTTCCGGCGCGGAGAGCAGTTCCGGCGTGAAAAAGCTCATAGCGGCGGAAACCTTGGCGATAACCGCGTTTACCTTGTCGTGCATGGACTGCTGCTTTGCTTCTCTGTTGTCTTCATCCAGTTTCATCCGAGCGTAGACATAGGCCTTCTCCAGCTTCTGCCAGAGCGCGTCTTTTTCCTGAAAGGCCGCCGACAGGGCGGCCGCGCTCTCTGTCAGACGCCCCTGATATGCCGAGAATTCTTCGGCCATGGACAGAACCTGGTCGATATCCGCTTGCCAGGTCTGATCGTCGGCATACATCGCTTCAATTTTCCATTTATATTTTTGATCGATCTCACTGCGTTTTTTCAATTTCTTATTTCCCATTTTTACCTCCTGTAGTATAATGATAATTCAATGAATAGTATAGCACAAAAGAGAAAGGATTAACATAAATGGATAACAGACCGATCGGTTTTTTTGATTCCGGCCTGGGAGGTCTGACCAGCATCGTGCACACGATGAAACTGCTTCCAGAGGAACGAATCATTTTTTTCGGTGATACGGCGAGAACGCCTTACGGCTCCAAATCTCCGGAAACTATCCGTCAATTTACCATGCAGATCGGCGATTTTCTGGTAAAACAGAATGTAAAGATGATCGTAATCGCATGCAATACGGTCAGCGCAACCTGCCTTGCCGATCTGCGGAAGGCGTACCCGGATATTCCGGTTATCGGTGTGATCTCTCCTACGGCCAAGGTAGCGGCGGATCTCTGCAGCGAAGAGGATCGGATCGGAATCATCGCCACAAAGGTTACGGTGAGATCCAATGCCTATGAAAAGAAGATCTTAGAGAAGCATCCGGGACTGAAGCTCTTTTCCAAAGCCTGCCCGGCTTTTGTCCCTCTCATCGAAGAGGGAATTATCGACAATGAGATCATGGATCTGACGATCAAATACTACCTGGATGATTTCGTCTGTGAAAACAACATCAATACGCTCATTCTGGGCTGCACTCATTATCCTCTGATTTCGGAAAATCTGAAGCGTATCTATCCGGAGATGCGAATCATCAGTTCGTCAAAAGAGGTGGCGACAGCGGTGGAAATCGAGTTGAGAAAGCGGGACATGTTTGCCGGCAGAACCGGCGGGGAAAATGTCTTCTATGCCAGCGATCTATCGGAAAATTTTGTCAATATGATCAAGACGGTCCTGGGAAAAGAGGAAACAGAGCTGAATATTAAGTTTAAGAATTTGGATATTTAGGAGAAAAAACTGTGGACAGAGAAGAATTATTTGCTTTTTTAGATATCGATGACGGATCGGATTTTCAGTACTTTGAGAATTTTGCCGATCTGGTGGAGAGCGACGGACAAATCAGCGAGGAGGCCGTATACGAGTTGGTGGAAGAACTGGATCTGAAGGTCTTTGCCGAACTGTGTGAAAGCTATTTCTACGATCTGCTGGAGAACATACCCGACGATCAGATCGATCTCTACAACCTCCTTGAAACGATCAAAAGGGTGCTCGTCGGCGCTGCAGAAGGAGCCAGACAGGGGGAAGAAAACGCCCGCCGAAAGCTGGCGGAAGAACTGGATCGGTTTCGGCTGTGGTATTCGGCTGAAACCAACGGACAGTGCAAAAATCTTCAAAGCGGAGAAATTTCCTTTCTGTCCGTGCGGGATGCGCTGGCCAACGCCCGGCTTGCCAGGTTCAGCGGAGAAGAGTGGGAGTACGATTTTTCCGACGCGCTGGACTATGAACTGGATGAGTACACGATGACCTACAGCGACCTGTACGAAGAATAAAGGAATTTCCTGCCGGCGGGATAGGGCAGGCTGAGAACCCAACGGAACCTTTTGTTTATGCAAAGGACAAGGAACCAAAATGAGAGCTCTGCATAATAATATATCAGAAAAGGTTTTCGCCTTCGGCCTATTACATAACTCTTCGGCCAGAGGCGAGAGGGGAGGTTCTTTATGGGAGATTTCAGAAACGACTGCTGTGATCCGTCTCCAGATTGCTGCAGACCGCAGCGGTGCGGAAACGACAACTGCTGTTGCGGAAGTGACAGCGGCAGCGGATGGGGAATACTGATATTACTTCTCGTTCTCTATTTCCTATTCTGCGGAAATAACGACAGGGGAAACGGATTGTTCGGGGGACTGTTTTAAAACGATAGCCGATGGAAAAAACGCACCGGATGATAAAATGTCATTTTCCGGTCAAGCGGCATAGCCCTGCTGCAGGGGATATGCCGTTTTTTCTGTGATTGCCGGGACACGAGCGGAGGAACCAGCCTGCAAAAGGACTCCTTTCGGGAGACAGAAAAGTGTGATATAATGAACCGAAGATAAACTGCAAAGCGGTTTCGATGCGGGAAAGCGCCCACGAAGCCGGGATATCGGCGGGAAAACGGGCGGTACCGCAAACCGGCAAGCGCACAATTACAGGATAGAAAGGAGTATGGGTATGGGAGAAAATTCAACGTGGAATCAAGGGAGCTCTTCCGTGAATCACTACGGACAGATGTACAATATCGTTTCGGCAACGGCCTATCTGCTAGGCGTGCCGGAGAGGATCTTTCAAAATGAGCATGAGTCTCCGCGGCTGGATATCTACATGGAACTGGAGAAGAATAAAAACGCCAGAATTGTTCGCAATCTCTGCGTTCTTCGTACAGCTATAGAGCGCAACTTTAAAAACATAAACGAAAAAATGCGATTTGAATATAAGGGACTGACTGCCATTCCGGAATACGTTCCGATCGATGCCATAACCGGATTGTCCTCTGACGGGGTTACACTGAAGACAGGTTCAAAGCTGACCCAGCATATAATTGAAATTAACCGGCTGATTATGGATCGAATAAATAACTGTAAAGATCTGTTTCCCATATGGATAAAATGGGAATATCTCAAAAATATTTTTATCATGCCCAACGGTTTGACCGAAGAGGGAACGAAAGAAGCCGCCAATATCTACTACAGCTATAAAGAGTTCTATCCCTATCAGGTTTACCTCAACTGGAAGCCTTCCGATCAGGGGAATATTTTTTATAATGATAAAAAATTCGTGAGTCTGCTGTACCAGTGGAATCACGATGAGTTTGACGATTACAGCAGAGTTTGTGACGTAAAGAGCACGACAAAGGAACGGATATACGACTTTATCGACAACAGCAGCAAGACGATAATCGTGGTGGACTGTGAGAATGCAGATCCGTATCAGTTCTGCGCCGCCATAAGAAATCTGGACCCCGAGTCGATGGAAAAGATTTCGAAGATTGTGCTGTACGACGATGTTCACAGCGCCAACGGCTGGAAACTGTTTGATAAATATGTGAATATACCGGTAGAACACAATTTGATCGACCGAGTGAAAAAGGGCAAGTCGCTGGTCGATATCAGTCTGACCGCCGGAACCTGCAAATCCTTTTATCAGAAGGAGGCTGATTCCTTTATCATCGTGTCCAGCGATTCGGATTACTGGGCGCTGATTTCCGCTTTGCCTGAAGCCAAGTTTCTGGTGATGATCGAAAGAGAAAAATGCGGGCCGGATATGAAGGGTGCGCTGATCAATTACGGTATTTTTTACTGCTATTTAGATGAGTTTTATTCGGGAACGGCAGAGGATATCAAGATCAATTCCCTTTTGCTGTCCGTACGCCAGCAGCTTGACGTGGCCGTTCAGTTCAATATCCGCGATATTCTGGATCAGGCGCTGCTCAGCTGTCGGATTAAAATGGATACAGATGAAAAAAATCAGTTCTATAATCAGTATTTAAGCGCCATCCATCTGGTGATCGACGACGAGGGCGGCGCAAAAATTGAATTAAACAAGTAATAAACGAGGTAAGAAGGAAGAACGGGAGGTTACAGAAGATGAATCAGAAGAATTACAGAGTGGGTTTGCTCAGCGCACTGTGCTGCGGTATGATATGGGGGCTTTTGCCCGTGTACTGGAACGCGCTGAAGCCTATCGATTCTTTTGTTATCATCTTTTATCGCATGGTACTGATGGCTCTGGTCTGCTTTATCGCCTGCGCTGTACGTTACGGCGTAAAAGGAGCTTTTCAGCCTCTGATCGAAAATAAGCGGAAGATTCTGGTTTATATTGCAGCGGGCGTTGTCATTACGCTGAACTGGAGCATTTACATCTGGGCCGTAAACGCAGGGTTTGTCATCCAGACCAGCATGGGCTATTTTCTGGAGCCGCTCATCGTCTGCCTCTTCGGCATGATCTTTTACAAGGAAAGGGCCAACGGATGGAAAAAGTTTTCTCTGATCCTGGCTGTCATCGGCCTTTTGATCATGATCATCGGCTATCGGCAGCTGCCTATGATTGCCATCGGTCTGGGGCTGACCTTTGCTGTCTATTCCGCCATCAAAAAGAGCGTTTTTCTCAGTCCTATTCAGTCTCTTCTCTACGAGACCATATTTTTGGCGCCCGTTGCTCTGGGATTTATTTTCTATTTCGAACTGAACGGAAACGGCGCGATAGCCGTGGGAGATGCGGGAAAGTTCTGCTTGCTTCTCTTGGCCGGACTTGCCACGGCGATACCTCTCGGGTTGTTTTCCTTTGCCGCCAATAAGCTTCCGCTGATCACCCTCGGCCTGACGGAATACATATCGCCGTCGATCAGTCTGCTTTTAGGGATTTTTCTTTTCCGGGAACCATTCGACGGGGTTCAGTTCTGCGCGTTTGTCGTGATCTGGATCGGCCTGGCCTTTTTTACCTATGGGGAAGTGAAGGAAATCAGAAACAGCAGACAGGAGGACATCGGCGATGAAGAATAAACGGCTGAGCTTTTTTAACATCGCGGCGCTGTATATCGGTACGATTATGGGCGCCGGATTTGCTTCCGGAAGAGAGGCCTGGCAGTTTTTTGGGGTTTTCGGGCTCCAGGGCTATGTCGGCATCGCCCTTTCCGGCTTTCTTTTCATGGCTTTGGGAATGATGGTCGCTTATATTGCCCGGGTTACGGATACTGACGATATGGGAAAAATAATCCTGTATTCGGACAATCCGCGGATAACCAACGGAATCGGGTATTTTATGGCGGCGATTCTCTACATGGTGATCATATCCATGTCGGCCGCGGGAGGTTCGTTCCTGCATCAGCAGTTTGGTCTGCATAAGGCCGTAGGCGGCGGCATTATTGCTGTCCTGGTGATTTTGACGGTTTTAGGCAATTTCGACAGAATTTCACGGATATTCAGATGGATTGTGCCGGTGCTGCTGTTTGTCGATCTTGCTCTCTGCGCCGTCGTCATTTTTTCGGATATAGAGCAGAGCGGACAGACTTCTGGGTTTCCGGTAAGCGCTATGGCTTCCAACTGGTTTATCGCGGCGTTTCTCTTTATTTCGTACAATATGCTGGGAATGATTCCCATTGTTGGAGAGGCTTCGATTAAAGCAAAGAGCGGAAGACAGGCGGTGATCGGCGCCGGACTGGGTGGTTTTCTTCTGACGGTGCTGACGCTGGTACTGGTAACGGCCCTGCGTCAGGATATGGCGTTTACGCAGAGCATGGATCTGCCTATGCTTGCCTATTCGGCAAGAATCTCTGTGCCGGCCAATATTCTGTTCGGCGCAGTGCTCTTCTTTGCCATCTATTCAGCGGCAACCAGCACCTACTACGGCTTTACCACCAAGATAAAGGAAGGACCGAAAAAGAAATACATCGTCGTCATCGGAGCCTGTGTCGGTTTTGTCTGCGGTCTGAGCGGCTTTAAGACTCTGGTGGCCTATCTGTACCCGGCAGAAGGGTATCTGGGCCTTTTCATCGTGCTGATGATTACGGTCAGCTTCCTGCGGGTATTTGCGGCGGAAAGACGAAGAAAGAGAGAAAACGAAGAAAAGGATACGTACAAGGATTTTCCGGGACACAGCAGGCTGAATTATCCCGACGGGATAGTGAGAGTGACGGCCGGACACGGCGGCGAGGTGCTCCTGATTCTGGGTGAAGAGAAGACCGCTCTGTACGACTGCGGTATGGCGTACTGCCACGACAGACTGATAAAAAACATCGAGGAACAGCTGCGGAAGGCCGGAAGAGAGGAGATAGACCTGATTCTTCTGTCCCATACGCACTACGATCATATCGGCGCGCTGCCCTATATTCTGAAGAAATGGCCAGAGGCCCAGGTGTGCGGAGCGGCAAAGGCGGAGAAGGTCTTTAAAAGTCAGGGGGCGAAAGCTACCATGAAGAAGCTGGGAGAAGCGGCTCGAGATCTCTATTCGTCCGGCAGAGAGCCGATCCTGACAGAAGGCATGCGTGTAGATCGCGCAGTTGGTGAAGGCGATCGGATAGAAACCGGAAAAGGCCAATATTTTTACGTACTTGAAACAAAAGGTCATACGGACTGTTCACTGACTTATGTATGGGAACCGGCCGGGGTTATGTTTGCCTGTGAAAGTACGGGTGTGTTCATTAATCCCCAAAATATGCACACGGCCATATTAAAAGATTATCAGGAAACCGTTGATTCGGCGGAAAAATGCAGAGCTTACGGAGCGAAACAGCTGATCGGACCCCACTACGGGTGTCTGCCGGAGGGATTTGTCAGCGCATATTTTGATATGTATGAGCGGATGGCCGCAGAAGAAAAGGACTTTATCCTGGATCTCTACGACCGCGGATTTGACCTGGAGCAGATCATGGAGCGATATGAGAAAAGGCTGTGGAGCAGCCAGCGGGGAAAGGAGCAGCCCAAAGAGGCTTTTCTTGAAAATGCCAAGTACATCATCAGGCATATTTTGAAGGTGTTCAGAAACGTTTAGCAGTATATAGAAAAGACATCCGTCCTTAAATAGAGCGGATGTCTTTTTCTGTTTTGTACGAACTGCAATGCAGCAGCGTTTTTCATACCTGTGCAGCAGGCGCAATATTGCGCTGTATTTGTCAGAAATGATATCACCGCCTCTACACCGCTGTTTGCTGATCGGAGAAAAGTTGTATTGACAGAGAAGCGACTTTTTTTGTAATATTAAAGTAACTCATTGGTTCGCAGGATAGTTTGACTGCAGCTAAAGCGATGAAGAATGTCAGAGGAAAATGGAGGTCCTTATGAATTACGAACAGCTGAAAGAGCGAATTTTCGCGGAAATTGAGAAAAACCGTGCGGAGCTTACGGCCTTAAACGACGATATTGCCGACCATCCCGAGGTTTCCGGAGAGGAGTATGAGACTTCAGAGAAAATCGTGGAGCTTCTGAAGAAACACGGCTATGAGACAGAATATCCGTTTGCCGGATTGGATACCGCCTTTAAAGCCATATACGGAAAGAACGATCACAAATACAAAGTTGCCATTTTGACTGAGTATGACGCCCTTCCGGAGATCGGACACGCCTGCGGGCACTGCCTGAGCGGTTCCATCAGCATTCTGGCAGGTCTGGCGACAAAGGACCTGCAGGATGAACTGAACACGGATATTCATATTTTGGGCACGCCGGTCGAAGAGACAGAGGGAGCGAAGTGCACCATGGTTAAAAATGGAATTTTCGACGAATACGACATGGCTATCATGGTTCATCTCTATAACGGGAATCTTCTTGCGCCGAAGCTGCAGGCGCTGGCTTCCTTCATGTACAGATTTCACGGAAAGGCGGCTCACGCATCTTCGGCGCCTTGGGATGGAGCCAATGCTTTTAATGCGGCTCAGCTGATGTTCCATGCCGTCGACATGCAGAGACAGCACTCAAAGCCTGACGCTCAGTTTCACGGCATTATTCGAAACAGTGGAGAAGCGCCGAATATAGTTCCTGAGGAAGTTACTGCGGAGTTCTATATTCGCGCTCTGGATAAAAATTATCTGCTGGAACTGATTAAGAAAGTGGACGCCTGTGCCGAGGGAGCGGCCATTGCTACGGGAACCTCATGGGATAAGTATCCTACGGCAGAGATGTATGATAATATGAAACCGAACGAAACCGGTCTTTCCGCCCTGGGTGAAATTTTCGAGGAACTTGGTTTGCCGCTGAATGGGGATACGGAAAAGATTTTTGGCTCTTCAGATGCGGGTAATGTCAGCTTTGTATGCCCCGGATTCCATCCTTGCCTTCAGGTTGTCGACGAGGATATCGCCATTCATACTCGCGGATTCGCAGAGTGCATGAAGAGCGAACGGGCGCACCAGGGACTGTCCGACGGAGCAAAGATTATTGCGCTGCAGATAGCCAAGATTTTCAGCGACGAAGAGAAGATCAAGGCGATGAAAGCGGATTTTGCAAAGAATTAATTGATTTCAGGCAGGAGGCGCTTACTTTAAACGCCTTTGCCGAGAACTGCGATGCGCGGGGCGGTGTATGGTATGCCGCCTCGCTTTTTATACGAAGAGACAAATAGTGAGTAAAGAAAAAATCTGTCAGATAAAATGTCTGTCGGATTTTTTTGTGTGCATCCAAGGTGATCTCATCACAGAAAGATGATGCTGTTTATGATAAGATACGATCAACAAATTCGGGGGAGGAAAATTCTGAAAACAGCGGCAATTCCCATGAGGCGGAGGAAGACAAAGGCGCCGGATTTTGCCGTCGTCGCTCAGGCCACCGGAGCCATTGATGCCGTCACTCTACAGCAATGTACCTACACAATGCCGACACAGTTTATTTAGCTGTTCGACAAAGACGAATCATCAGAAGAACCAAATACAGGCGTATAATGAGCGTATAACGAAAGGGGAGATAAAATGTTCATTTATCAGAACGGGATTAGATATACGGAAAAGAAATACATATTAAATGAAGGTCAGTACAGAGAGTTTATCGCTCAGATTTATCTGAAGATGCAGTACGACAGCTACAAGAAGTACAGGATGTACAGCCTGTTTTTCAGCGCAAGCCGCTTTAAGACGACCATGGCGCTTTTACAGGGAAAAGGGCCAACGGAAGAACTTGCGCCGCCGGCAGAGGCAGACGGCGGCGGAAAAGCCGCGATCCTGCCGCCTCCAAGACAACCGGAAAAGAAGCTTCCGGCCGAAAAGAAGGTGATCAAGCCGTCTCTTTACCTCGTTTATGACCGTCTGGTCATGGAAGGAAAAGGGGAAGAGGACCTAACCATCACCTTCGATACGAATTTTCTCTGGCTGGATCAACAGGACCGGACTGGGGGAGAGCGTCCGAAAATCAGTGCTTCCACGGGTCAGTACGTGATGCGGATCAGATACGGCAGGCAGATGCCCTCATGGCTGTGCGACGCGCTGACTATGCAGCAGATCCATCCCAAATACCTGCCGGAATACGAACGGTAACAAGGCGGTAGGAAAATGATCGGCGTAAAGGGGCTGCATCGCAGTATGCTCATCATCAGCGTATCTTTGTCGGTTTTGCTGACGCTTACGGCCTGTTCAGGGGAATCGGAGGGTGTGCAGGAGGATGCAGGGCAGCAAAACACAGAAATAGGATATTCCAATGTGGATATCGCAGGGATTTGGGATAAAACTGCCGCAAAAGAAGTCAATCTGTCCGGTAAAGGATATGAAATTGTAAGTGGAGGCGTATACGTTTTCACCGGCGAAACAGAAGACGGACAGATTCGTGTCAACGTAAAGGATGGAGAAGACGTGCAGATCGTGCTGAACGGAACGGATATAAGCTGTCAGAACGGACCGGCCATACAGATAGACAGCGACGGAAAAACGTTGATTACGGCAGCGGAGAACACGCAGAATCGTCTGTCAGCTGTGTTTTCCATCGATGACGAACAGAAGGAGGGGAAGTGTTCGGTCATCTTTTCCGGCGGAGATTTAACGGTGAACGGGACGGGGAGTTTATATTTGTCAGCAAGCGGAGGATCGGGTATTGCATCCAAAGGAACGTTAAAGATCACAGGGGGAGACATGGAAATTTCTGCGGATTGCGGGGGAATCAGCGGAGAACAGGTCGGAATATACAACGGAGTAATTGATATATCCTCAGTGGACAGCAGCATAATTTCCAGAAGGGACGGTGAAAAGGGATGTATCTCTGTAGATGGCGGAGAAGTAGCTCTTTCCAGCTCGGCGGGCTGTGGAATTGACGCTGTGGGTCCGATTCAGTTTTCGGCAGGGGACGTAGAGATCGACAGTGCAGAAGAGGGGATCTTCGGCGATAGTATTCGCGTTGCAGGCGGCAATCTATCCGTTTGGTCGGCAGGCAGCTGTATCTCGTCTGCTGCTTCTGAAAAACCGGCGGAAAACGATGTGGAAATTTCCGGTGGTATTCTGGAACTGAATTCTTCTGCCGGAGACGGTGTCCATGCCGGGGGAACCGTATTGATTAGCGGAGGGAACACGCTGATTCAGGTTCCGGCGGATTCGGGCAGAGCCATAGTATCCGGCGGCATTAATTCTTTGATTACCGGTGGAACGCTGATCGGAATCGGAGACGGAGATGCTGCGGAAAATTTTCAACAGGATTCCCGGCAGGTCAGCGTCCTGTACCGAACGACAAAACACGCGGCGGGTACCCAGATTTCCGTTTTTGACTACAGCGGCGAGGCCATGACTTCCATAACGGCGGGAAATAGTTTTTCCTGTGTGCTGTTCAGCCATCCTGACCTGCGGAAAGGAGAAAGCTGCGACTTTGAAATCGGAGGAGACAGACAGAGCGTGGATCTTTCCTCTGTGGTTACGGACGCTGCGGAAAAAAACGGGATGAAAAAGGGTGATGAACAGTCAGCTTCTCTATGGACTTCTGATGGATCGAAGCTTTTATCTATGATAGAATAGAGACGGATTTATTTTTGCATATGTCGTTAACGAATAGGAGATAGACTGATGAGGACAGGTATTTTGTGCGCCGGAGATACAGAAGCGGCTCCGTTCATCCGGATGCTCGACAAGAGTGGAACTGTGGAAAAAGCCATGCTGACCTTTTACGAGGGAAAAATAGACGGTGCGGAGGTAGTGGTGCTTTTTTCTGGAGTTTGTAAAGTCAATGCGGCTATAGCCGCCCAGATTCTGATCGATACCTTTAAATGCGAAGTGATTATCAACGCAGGAACGGCAGGAGGTATAGATAAAGAACTCAGAGTTTTTGATACGGTAGTTTCGACGGAAACCGCCTATCACGATGTGGGCGAAAGCATTCTGACCGATTTTCATCCCTACATGGATTCCGTCTACTTTCCGTCGGATAAAAACCTGCTTGCAGCAGCCGAAAAAGCAGCCCTCAGGTTCGGAACGGAAAAACGGGTATTCTTCGGCAGAGTGGTAACCGGAGAGCAGTTCATAGAACAGGATCGGAGGGAATATCTAAGTCGCAGATTTAATCCTCTGAGCGCGGATATGGAAACGGCCGGCGCGGCCCACGCGTGCTATGTAAATCGGATACCGTTTATCTCGGTGCGGACGATAACCGATACGGCTGAGTACGACGGAACGGATCAATTTGAAAAAAATTGCGCAGAAGCATCGGAAGTCGCGGCTGAATTTGTCCGGCTGATGATAGAAGAGCTGCATTCCGCGGTTTCTTTGCGATAGGCGGGCAGCGACGTCCATGTTCGACGGATTATCATTTCGGTATTTTACAAAGATTTTATTTGAAAAAAATATATGGCAGTGCTATATTGAAATCGATATATCACAGTGCGATGTACCGCGCCGCAATTCTTTGGAAGACGTATTTCCTCTTCGGGAAGAGCCGTTTTGGCGGCGGAAGTAAACTGATCTTATCATTCTGATGCTGCTGATTTTGCTGAATCTCTTTGAGCAGTTCCAAAGTTCTGATCCGGACGCTCCGGTTCTGTCGATACTGTTCATGATTCTGCTTGTGGTTTATACATGGGTGGTCGCATCTTTTGCCTGTCGTTACCGTAAATTAAATAAGCGGATAAAGAAGTGAACGGGTAGAAGAGGTCGGTGACATTGCCGCCGCTTCCGCGGGGCTTCGCCGATCCGACTGCCTTTTTAACGCGGCCGGAACGGGATTAACCGACTTGTGTCATGGCGTTCTGTAAAAAACGCAGCAACGCCTGTTCCTGTTCAGCGGGAAAGGTACGGGGAAGACGCAGAGTTTTGGAGAACGGCCCTTTTTTGCTTATACCGTGAACGTCTTTCGTCTCTTTGATGAACCGGCCCCGGATGCGGATGATTCTTTTACCAACGCGGCAGCTCTCCGGCTGAAGCAGGATAAAGGTAAACTCCACCCGTTCATCCATATCGATTTGCCCGGCAGGAACAAAGGAGAGCAGCAGCCCCATAAGGATAAACACTGCGTAAGACACCGTAGATTTAAGCGCCCATTTTCCCCATTGGATACTTGTTTTTTTTTTCCTTTCACTCATTTTCCTTACTCCCTTTTTTTACTGCTTGACGGTGTTGCACCTGTTGGAAATGTCAGACAGCCCAGCGTGACCGTCAGGATATCTGTTGCGGTGCGGAGGAGCAGATCCGGGATATCGGCGTCAAACACCAACGGCATAAAGAAGTTGAAGAGAATCAGATCAACGCCGAACAAGAGACAGCCCAGAATTATTGCCCGTTTTACGAAATTTCCGTTATCGATACAGAGGTTCAGCCATGTTGTCACGCAGGAGATGATAATCCCTGTCAGCAGGCACCAAAGTACCGTTTCCAGCGGTTTTTCGTCGAAGGAAGAATAGATGCCGAAAAGGAGATATTGAATCATCCGTCCGGCGAAAAAGCAGGATGTCACACAGAGCGTTGGAAGGACAGAAAAGGCTGTCTTTTGTCGGATTGTCGAACTGTTGTTTTTTCCCAATAACCAGCCGAGCAGTAAACCCATGGCGATCAAGGCAAGACTGTCTGATAGCGGGTATGTGATTCGATCAATGGCCGCTGCATGAGGTAAGGGCTCCAACAGATAAACGATCCATACCGCGCAGCAGGAAAGGCCGTATTTCA
Source organism: uncultured Emergencia sp. (assembly GCA_904420065.1). Lineage (GTDB taxonomy): Bacteria > Bacillota > Clostridia > Peptostreptococcales > Anaerovoracaceae > Senimuribacter. The sequence goes on along the minus strand of CAJFTU010000009.1, from coordinate 130,838 downwards.
GTCCCTGTAAAATCCGATTTCCGCCCAATCGGTTTCGAATGAGCAGAAACAGCGAGGCGATCAGAGAATAGGCGAAGATTCCGTAAACGGTGAAGACTATGGGCATGGTCCCGTTTTGCGCAAAAACACTGGGAGATAGAACGGTCTGTTCGCCGGCCGGAATGGAAAGCTGTCCGATGATGCGGACGATGGTGGTGACGAGTCCGACGATGAGAATTTTCAGGGTATTTTTAATCAGGCTGTTCATATCGTTTCCTTCTGTATTTCCCGGATAATCGGTTCCAATGTGCTGAAATCCATAAAATCCACTCGTTTTCCATAGGTTTCTATGAGGGCACGGTCCTCAGCCGTCTGCATTTCAAGAGGTCTTTTGCACAGGGACTGATACAGCAGTTTCATCATCGCACGGTGACTGACGGAAAGCTTATGGTAGTCGATTCCACCGCGCAGATGGAAAATTTTTGCCCTCTGAAACAGTTCAGCCGGAAGCCGATTTTGCAGAGATGTTCGAATGTTTTCCTGATTTTCCGGTTCTTTGGGATCAGACAGACCCACAGTGACCAGAATCAAATTAAACTGACCGCGTTCGGAAAGACTGCGCAGAGTTTTGGATAAACCCAGGACGCCGCCGGTGTACAGACCGCCCAGATAGACGAGGGTTTTTATATTCGAAAGATCCACTGCCTGTTTATAACTGATCGCGGGAATATTAACCTGTTCAGACAGTTTTTCTGCATATCGGCGGGTACTGCCGTATTGACTGCCGTACACGATGATGTGTTCCATAATTATCCTCCAGTTTCAAACTTCAGATTGGTGAAGGGGAAACGGTATCGAAAAGGAAGCGGGCAAAATATAAACACGCTGATAATCGGGACGAACAGAAAAGAGGAAAATCGCAGACGATATAATTGATCGCCCAATATCCTTTTTCTATAAATATATTATCTTGGAAAATTATACAGCCGGCAGCATTGAGCGACTATCTGCTTCCGGTTAAAACTGCGTAAAATGTAGATGAATAGATACGACTGCGACTTATGTGACAGTGAACGGATTTTTTATTTCAGCACAGGCATGTCCGCGTGTTCAGAGAATCCTTTTTTCGACGTCTCTTTCGGATACCGGCAGATGGGTTTGTGGATATAAGGACTGTTTCGGGGCTCCCCTTGGCAAAGCGGAAGCCCCGAATACAGTCTCTTTTCATTTGAAATGAACTAAACTGCAGAGTTGACGTTATTATCTTCTCGGCTGAGGCCGTTTCGTCGGCGTTTCGCAGCCGCATTTATCCTCTTCCTCTTCACAGTTTGTCGTATCGCATTCTTTGATACTGGCTGGAAACAGACTCGGGAAGGTAGTGCATATCGCGTTGCGCTGCAGCGGCGCTTCGGCGTAACCGGTAGACAGAACGCAAAGCTGTACGGGTACGACGATTTTCTTCTCACAGGTCAGGCAGATGGCGACGATCAGATTGCCGCAGATGCTGCCGTCAGGACCTACGTTCAGATCTCTGCCCAGATTGTTGGTAGCCAGTCTGGCTTCGCAGGCCGAATTGCAGAATTCGGTGAAGCGCGGAAGAAAAGCGGTATCGATGGTGGACGGCATGCAGATCTCGAAGAAGTTGGTGAGAACCATAGGCTGATCTTTGGTCGCGATATTTACGTTTGCGCAGACCGTAAAGACGACTTCATTGTTGCAGCTGTCGCAGAGAAGGAGATCCAGTTCGATTACCACGTTTCCGAAGATGGAAACCGTCTGCGTTCCGAAAACCGGAGTTCCCATGCACTTCTCGTCGCAGTCGGAAGTTTCGGCATACATGATTCTTTCGGAATATGTACCGTCCGCGCCGACTACACTGAGATAATTTCCCTTGGCATCCTGCAGAAAGGATGCTCCGGAGATACTGGTATCCACATCCAGAGTCAGATTCTCCGGATCTTCAACATTTGTAGGATTGAAGAACCTCTTGCATCTGATATCCACTACTCTTTTTATCCGATGCGAAGGCGGAATGCAGGGACTGAAAACCTGGTCGTCAAAAGTCTTCATCCCCTGCAGATTGAACCGAACAGCATCAAATACCTGCTGCACATAAATCGGCGCGGTAACGATGCTGCTCATGTCGCCGTCAAATTCACATAAATTGTTGGCGTTGCAGCAATTTTGATAGAGGTCCGGTGTCACTCTTGTGCCAAAGCAACTCATATTTTTACCTCCTTGCAGGTCACATAATCTTTCGTGATTAGTATATGATTTAATGCGGTTTTGTGTTACAATACCATCCATCGGACGGCAGTCTGAAACACTTGCATTACCCCTATATTTCAGTATATGGTGAGAGGAAAGAAATGGATAATAAAAACAGACAGGCAGAAGAAAAAAGAGAGGAGCAGAATAGGCCGGAAAGGGCGGTCAGCATCCTGCTGATCGTGATTTTACTGTGTGTTTTCGGCGTGATTGTTTTATTTACCGGAATTTTGGGTAATCTTTTTGGTAAGGCAGTTGAAAATATCGTGCTGATTGTTATCGCGGCAGTGCTTGCTTTTTTGCTGCTGCGAAAGAAATAGATACAGAGAAGGAGGATTCGATCGATTATGATTACAACAAAGCAGCTGAGCTCAGGCGTGAGGATCGTCCTCGAACAGATCCCCTACGTTCAGTCAACGGCTATTGGAATATGGGTGAGGACCGGCGCAGTGGATGAGAGTGAGAAGTACGCAGGTATTTCCCATTTTATTGAACATATGATGTTTAAAGGCACTGCAAGGAGAAGCGCCCGCCAGATCGCCGAGGATATAGACCGGATAGGCGGTCAGATTAACGCATTTACAGGTAAAGAAGCTACCTGCTATTATGTGAAGGCGGTCAGCAGCAGCTATAAAAAAGCGGCGGATGTGATCATCGATATGCTGACCTCATCTCTGCTGGACCGTCAGGAGATGAATAAGGAACGTCAGGTCATCTGCGAAGAAATCAAGATGACGTTGGATTCACCCGACGATTTAGCCCACGATACGATTACTTCGCTGATCTTTAAAGGAAATCCGCTGGGGAAATCGATTATCGGAACGCCGACTTCACTGAAGAGGATAACCCACAATGTGATGGAAAAATATCTCAGAGAGGAATACACCAGGGACAATATCGTCATTTCTGTGGCAGGCAATTTTGATGAAGGCGACGTATGCGAGTATTTCGACGAAAAATTACTTGAATTGAAAGCGGAAAAAGCAGAAAAGGATGTCGATCATGTTCCTTACTCTCCATCCTGCCGGACGATTGTCAAGGATATCGAACAGTCTCATCTGTGTCTGGCCACCAAGGGAATATCTCTCGATGACGAGCGCTATTATTCGTTCATGATTCTCAACAACATCATGGGCGGCAGTATGAGTTCCCGATTCTTTCAAGATATCCGCGAAGAAAAAGGGCTGGCCTATTCCGTCTATTCCATGGCCGGCGCTTTCAGCGATGACGGCTATTACAACATCTATGCCGGAGTGAGTCACGATAAAATCAAAGATGCGATTTTCGGAATCAGAGACGAACTGGCCGAATTGGCGGAAAAAGGCGTCACCAAAGAAGAACTGGAGTCTTCCCGCGAGCAGCTGAAGGCCGGCTATGTTTTCGGTCAGGAAAATGTGGCGGGCCGGATGTTTAGAAACGGGAAAAACACGATCCTGTGCGGAAAAGTATTTCCTCAGGAAGAGGTCATCGATAGCTTCAATCGGGTGACCATGGAGGATATCGAAAAGGTGAAGACGCTGATCTGTGATTTTTCCAATTACTCGGCTGTAGCGGTTACGAAGAATAAAATCGACTTGAAGAAGATAATGAAAGGATAGCCATGAAGGTAAGGATCATCAGTAAAAGTGGAGTTTTGCCCAGGTACGAAACGTCAGGTTCTTCAGGATTTGATCTTCCGGCCTATGTTTCAGAACCGGTGGTTTTGAAGCCTGGCGAGCGGAAACTCGTCCCGACGGGAATTTTCCTGGAATTGCCTGAAGGATATGAAGCCCAGGTCAGAGCGCGCAGCGGACTTGCCATAAAGCGCGGAATCGGCCTGGTGAACGGAATCGGCACAGTCGATTCCGACTATCGTGGTGAACTTAAAGTCCCATTGATCAACTGGGGTGAAGAGGAATTTGTCATAAACAGCGGAGACCGCATCGCCCAAGTGGTGGTATGCCGCTTTGAACAGGTCCGGCTGGAGCCGGTGGAAGAACTGGATTCTACGGAAAGAGGCTCGGGAGGATTCGGGCACACAGGAGTTTAAAATGTTATATCGTGAAGATTTGGAAAAACGTGAAGAAGCCGTTTTATCCCCTATGGCGTGTAAATCGGCCCGCTCTAAGGGACGGCGCGTCTTTGAGGAACCGTGCATGTACAGGACGGAATTTCAGCGGGACAGAGATCGGATCATTCATTCAAAGGCCTTTCGGAGGCTGATGCACAAGACGCAGGTCTTTTTGGCTCCCGAGGGAGATCACTATCGTACCCGTCTGACCCATACCCTTGAGGTTTCTCAAGTTGCCAGAACAATCGCCAGAAATTTGGGCCTCAATGAGGATTTGACGGAGGCCATCGCTATGGGACACGACCTCGGTCATACTCCTTTCGGTCACAACGGCGAGATGATTCTGGACAGCATCCATCCGGGCGGATTCCGGCACAACGAGCAGAGTTTGCGTGTTGTGGAGGTGCTGGAGTCCACGCCTAATCGGCGGGGAATGAACCTGACCTTTGAGGTCAGAGACGGAATTCTGAATCACACCGGCGATCTTCCCGCTGCGACGCTGGAAGGGCAGATTGTAAAGATCAGCGACAGAATTGCGTATATCAATCACGATATCGACGATGCCGTGCGAAGCGGCGTAATTACCCTTGAAGATCTTCCCAGGGAGCCGATCGAACTGTTCGGACGGGGTCATCGAGAGAGGATCAACGCCATGGTTGAGAATGTGGTCAGTTTCAGCGACGGCAGGGAACAGGTGCAGATGGATCCCGTTCACTGGAAACAACTGAATGTTTTGCGGGATTTCATGTTCGCCAACGTCTATCGAAGCCAGAAGGTCAAGAGAGAAGAGGATCTGGCCAAGATCGATGAAGTCATCCGCTCTCTCTATGAATACTTCCTGTCCCATTCCGATAAACTTCCTGCCGATCATTACGCGTTGATAGAGCGAGACGGTCTTCACGTGGTGGTTAAGGATTACATAGCGGGAATGACGGATCGCTATGCGCTGAGCCTGTATGCGGAGATTTTCCGTTCCGGCACGCCTGTACGGTAAAGGTCGGACTGAGAAAAATAATTTGGAAAAAATAAAGGAAAAGTCTTTTTTTTGCCGAATATTATCTCAGGAACGATAGATGCGGAAGGGTAGACGATAGAATGGGTTTTTCAAATCAAACAATTGAAAGCCTGAAAAATCAGGTGAATATCATTGATATTGTCGGCCGCTGCGTTCCCTTAAAGAGAGCAGGCAGTAATTATAAAGGTGTTTGTCCATTCCACAGTGAAAAAACACCTTCTTTTGTTGTATCGGAGCAAAAACAGATTTTTACCTGTTTTGGATGCGGCGCTTCCGGCGATGTTATCGAGTTTGTGCAGAGATACTATAATCTGGATTTCAATGAAGCGATAGAAAAAATTGCCGGGGAATACGGCATAACTTTAGAGAAAAACGCATACAACGACAGGAGAGAGATCTACTACAAGGTGAACAAGATGGCTGCCGGCTTCTTTTACCGTGCATTTACCGAGCGGGCCAACAAAGGATACGCCTACATGAAGAGAAGAGGAATTTCTCCTGCGGTTTTGAAAAAATTCGGAATCGGCTACGCAGATGAACAGTGGGACAGCCTTTTTCGCTATCTCCAGTCTCAGGGAGTCGACAAGAAGATCATTCTGGAGTTGGGACTGGCTTCGGAGAGCCGGGGCAAGTGTTACGACAAGTTCAGAGACAGAGTGATTTTTCCCATCATCAATACCGCCGGAAAGGTCATCGGATTCGGCGGAAGAGCCATCGACAGCCGGGACAATCCCAAATACCTGAATTCACCGGAGAGCCGGATCTTTCAGAAAAAGAACAATCTGTACGGACTGAATATTTCCCGTCAGAGCGCCGGGAAGGCAGGATACATCATCCTCGTCGAAGGGTATATGGATGTTATCGCTCTGTATCAGAGCGGCGTAGAGAACGTGGCCGCATCGCTGGGTACGGCCCTGACGGAAAATCAGGCCAAGCTGATCAAGCGGTATACGAAAGACGTGGTGCTTTCTTACGATGCCGACGGAGCAGGACGGGCAGCGGCGCTGAGAGGAATAGAAATCCTTAAAAGCGAGGACTGCAAAGTGAAGGTTCTGCACGTAGACGACGGAAAAGATCCCGACGAATATATCAAGAAAAACGGGAAAGAAGCTTTTTTGCAGTTGGTGCAGGGAGCGCTTCCCTATGCCGATTACAAGCTGGAGTCGGCTAAAACAGGATTCGATCTGAACAGCGATGAAGGAAAGATCGACTATATGAAAAAGGCAACGGAAATTCTGAGCCGGCTGAGTCCGGTAGAACAGGAGATCTATATCAAGAAACTGGCTAAGGATCTGTCCATTGCCGAAGGCGCGATTAGAATGGAAATTTCCGGCAATGATCGTATAGAAAAAGAACATACACCGCCGAAAAAGCGGGAAGGAGAACCGAGAGCTGGAACGACAGTTTCGCCTGTGGAACGAACCATATTGAAGCTGATTCTGACAGAAGAATCCTATATCGAGAAGATAGATGAACTTCCGGGTATTCTGGAAAGCGATTTTGCTGTCACCGTCTATGAACTGGCGGCTGATGAGTACCGGAAGAACCGTTTTGTGGATCAGAACAGGATCATTGACAGTCTGTCTGAAGAAGACGCGGCGGTCTTACAGGAGATCATCGAGCAGGTAATCGTAGGCGGCAATGTGGAGCAAGTCTTTGAAGACTGTGTTCGGACATGGAGAGACAACCTTCTTGCAAAGGAAGAGCAGAGATTGATTCTGCTGATTTCCATGGCCGATGAAGAGGATAATCAGGAGCGAATAGCAGAATTGACCGACCAGTTGATAAAAGTGCAAAAGAAAAGAAAATCGAGCAGTAGGGGGATATAGAATGAGCACAGATGAAAAAAAAGCAACAACAAATAATATAAACGAAGCATTTGCCGGCATGACTGCTGATCAGATCAAGACGGAGCTGATCAATCAGTTGGTGAAAAAAGCAAAGTCGAAGAAGAATATCCTGACGTATTCGGATATGGCGGACTATCTGGACGCCTTTGATCTGGACAAGAATGTCGTCGACGAGATCTATGAGTCGCTGCTTTCTAAGGATATAGAAATCGCCAGTGAAACGGAACCGGAAGATTTCGCGATTATGTTGGATGATGAAGACGATATGGACGGAAACGAGGAAGATGACGGAATTGTCGTCAATGAATCCGGCGAAATCGATATCGAAGCGACGCTGCCAAAGGGGATCGCGGTGGATGATCCGGTCAGAATGTATCTGAAAGAGATTGGTAAAGTGCCTCTGCTCAGTGCAGAAGACGAGATAGAGCTGGCCCAGCGCATGGAAAAAGGCGACGAAGAGGCCAAGAAAAAGCTTTGTGAAGCCAACTTAAGACTCGTCGTCAGCATTGCCAAGAGATACGTGGGAAGAGGCATGCTCTTTCTCGACTTGATTCAGGAAGGTAACCTGGGACTGATCAAAGCGGTGGATAAGTTCGACTACAGAAAGGGATACAAATTTTCAACCTATGCCACGTGGTGGATCAGACAGGCCATTACCCGTTCGATTGCAGATCAGGCCAGAACGATTCGAATTCCGGTTCATATGGTAGAAACCATCAATAAGCTGATCCGGGTGTCCCGTCAGCTGCTTCAGACTTATGGACGGGAGCCTCTTCCTGAAGAGATTGCCAAGGAGATGGGCATCTCTGTGGATAAAGTCAGAGAGATTCAGAAGATTGCCCAGGAACCGGTTTCTCTGGAGACGCCTATCGGTGAAGAAGAAGACAGCCATCTGGGTGATTTTATTCCGGACGACGATGTACCTGCACCGGCTGAAGCTGCGGCGTTTTCCATGCTGAAAGAGCAGCTGGTGGAAGTTCTGGATACGCTGACAGAAAGAGAGCAGAAAGTGCTGAAACTTCGTTTTGGTCTGGAAGACGGAAGATCCAGAACTCTGGAGGAAGTCGGCAAAGAGTTCGACGTCACCCGCGAGCGTATCAGACAAATTGAAGCAAAAGCGCTGAGAAAGCTCAGACATCCGAGCAGAAGCAAAAAGCTGAAGGACTATCTGGAGTAGACGAAAAATGAAACTTAGCAACAGACTGCAGTATATTGCTGACGAAATACGGTGGGGAGAGACCATGGCCGACATAGGCACGGACCATGGTTTTTTGCCGTTATATCTTTTGAACATCTGCAAGTGCCCCAAAGTAATCATGACGGATATCAGCAGAGGCTCGCTGAAAAAAGCCGAAGAGAACTGTCTTCGATATGACAGCGAAAGGGAATACGATCTTCGTCTTGGAAACGGAATAGACGTTTTAAAAGACGGGGAAGTCGATACCGTTGTCATCGCCGGTATGGGCGGACTGCTGATTGCGGATATCCTGGACTGGGATATGAGGAAGAGCAAGTCGATGAAGAGATACGTTCTTCAGCCGAGAAACAACGTGGGAAAGCTCCGTCATTATCTGGCGGAAAAGGGCTTTTCCATCGTGAAAGAAGGACTGGTACCGGAAGGAAAGTTCATCTGTGAGATTCTCACGGTAGAAAAAGCGGACTGGCAGGGGGAGACGCCGCCTTATGGAGCGGAGTTCGATTATCCGGAGAGTCTTCTCACCTTTGAAAATCCGTATACCGGAGAATATCTCCGAAGAAAGCTGCGGACGGAGGAACAGATATACGAAAAAATTATGGCCGGCAGCAGCGACGGCACGCTGAAGAGCAAAGAATGCGCAGCGAGAATAAAGCAGCTGAGGTATTTGATAGAAAGGCTGGAAGAAAAGTGATGAAAAAAAGGGATTTTGCGGAGATAATAGAGAAGCTGTGTCCTTCGGAAACGGCTGAGAGCTGGGACAACTGCGGATTTCAGATAAACGGAACCGGCAGCGAGATTTCCACTGTTTTAGTTGCTCTTGAGGTGACGGAAGCGGTGATCGACGAAGCGGAACGCAAAGGTGCTCAGCTGATTCTGACCCATCATCCGATGCTGTTTCACGGTATCAAAAGGATTGACAGCGAGGAGATCGTGGGAAAGTACATATTTCGTCTCGTCCAAAGGGATATCTCGGTGTATTCCTGTCATACCAGCTTTGACAAACTGCAGGGCGGAAACAACGATTATCTGGGACTGCTTTTCGGTTTTGAAAACGTCCGTCCTTTTGTACAGAATAACGGTTTCTGCAGAAAGGGAGATATTTCCGGGGGAATCACGCTGGGAGAGCTGTCTGAAAGGGTATCCGACGTTTTGGAAACGGACAGAAGGCTTCTGCGCTGTGTAGGTAGTCCGGATAGGGTCCTGTACACCGCCGGCTGGTGCAGCGGTGCGGGAAGTGAATTTATACCAGATGCCGCCCGGGAGGGCTGCGACGTCTATATTACCGGAGATCTGAAATATCACCAGGCTCAGGAAGCGAAGGAAATGGGAATGTGTCTCATCGATGCGGGTCACTACGGCAGTGAAAAGAATTTCGTGCAGAACATGGTCGGCTTGTTGAGGAAAAACTGCGGAGATCGGCTTTCGATTCTGGAATCGGACAGCGACCTGAATCCCTTTTTCCTGTGAGAAAAGTCGTAAGAGGATTTGAGATGAAGAGAAAAAAAAGTGTATTGCGGGTTTTCCTCTGCATTTTATGCCTGATTTTCCTGCTGGCCGCCTGCACCGAAGAACCTTCTTCCACTTCGGCGGAAAAGAGCGTTGGAAAGAGAGATACGGCGAAAAAACAGATTGAGATCGTCGTCGGCGGTGATCTGATGTGTCAGAGAAGGCAGCAGAAAGCCGCACTGCGAGACGGAAAATTTGATTTCCGTTATCAGTTTGATTATGTGAGAAATATAGTGCGTCAGGCAGATCTGGCTATCGGCAATTTGGAAACCAGTGTGGCATCTTCCTGGCCGCTTTCCATCGAGCAGAAGAGACGATACGGACAGCCTTATCTCAATGCGCCGGAGGAATATCTCAGCGCGGTAAAGGACTGCGGCTTCGATGTTTTGGCCAATGCCAACAATCACAGCTGTGATACGGGAATCAGCGGCCTTCGTCAGACGCTGAAGAAACAGGATCAGTACGGTCTGTTACATACGGGAGCTTTTTCCGGCGAGGAGAAGGACCGCTTCCTGATCGTCGATGTCAAAGGGTTTAAGATCGGTATCGTTTCCTATGCGGTGTATTATAACCGCAGCGTCCGGGAACTGTCGGGGAAAGAAGTGGAAAGACATCTGAACTATTACTCCCGTGAAAAGGCAGAAGAGGATTTTCTCCGGATGCGCGAGGAAGGGGCGGAGTTTATACTCTCCTATTTTCACTGCGGCAGGGAATACCAGCTTGAGCCTACGGAAAGACAGGTACAGATCGCGGAGGAAATGGCAGAGTCGGGAGCGGATTATGTCGTCGGCGGACATTCTCATACAGTTTCCTCTTTTGATCGGATCGAGACTTCAGACGGCAGAGAGGTACCGGTAGTGTACAGCCTGGGGAATTTCGTCTCGCATATGACTTATCGCGAGAGAAAGAGCGATCATGCCATGATTCTGTCGCTGAAGCTGAAACGAGAAGACGGCAGGGTGGTCGTGTCTGATCAGAAATACTATCCTTGCCTGATGGTCAATCGCAATGAGGAAACCGGCCGGCGATATCAGCTGATTCCTCTGACTGATAAAAACATAGAAAGATTTACTGATACTGACAGAGCGCTGGCTGAACGGATGAAAAGGGTCAGGAAGACCATTATCGGGGCCGCAGGGCCTCAGTGCCATCCGGTGACGACGGAAACAGAGGGCGTATCGGAAAACGCAAAGCAGTTTTAGCGCAGTCCGGCAGCTCTCCGGCGCTCATAGATGAGAGAGGTGCATAGTTTGAGAATTCAGTTATCCGATCACTTTACTTACCGACGGCTGCTGCGCTTTGTACTGCCGTCGATTATCATGATGGTTTGCATTTCCACCTACAGCATTGTGGACGGACTCTTTGTATCCAACTTTGTCGGTAAAACCTCCTTTGCCGCTGTCAATCTGTCAATGCCTCTGCTTACCGCCCTGGGAACGATCGGGTTCATGATCGGCACCGGCGGCAATGCTATCGTATCGAGAACCATGGGAGAGGGAAAACAGGAAAAAGCTAACGCTTATTTTACGATGCTGGTGATTGTTGCCGCTGTCTTTGGCATTTTTCTGGCGTTGATCGGTTTTATCTTCGCCCGTCCGATTATGTCGGCTCTTGGCGCCGAAGGACAGATGGAGGATTACTGCGTCATCTACGTGCGGATTTTAATGATTTCTCTGCCCTGTTATATTCTGCAGAATATATTCCAGAATTTTTTTATTGCCGCAGAAAAACCGGAGATGAGTCTAAAGCTCTCCCTGGCGTCGGGACTGCTCAACGTGGTATTCGACTACGTCTTTATCGTCCTCTTCGACTGGGGAATTGCCGGGGCTGCCGCGGCTACGGCTATGGGAGAAATTTTGGGAGGAATCGTCCCCGTGTTTTATTTTGCGCGGGAGAACGACAGCCGGCTCAGGTTCACGAAAACAGCTTTCTATGGCCGGATTTTACTGAAGACCTGTACCAATGGTTCTTCTGAGCTGATGACCAGCATTTCTTCTTCTATAGTGAACATGCTGTACAATTTTCGGCTCATGGGTTTGACTGGAGAAGACGGCGTAGCCGCTTACGGCGTGATTATGTATGTGAATTTTATCTTTTCGGCTATATTTATCGGATATTCGATTGGAAGCGCGCCTGTGGTCAGCTATCACTACGGTTCGGGAAATCACGACGAATTGAAGAATTTATTCAAAAAAAGTCTGACGCTTATTTCGATTACCGGATTGACGCTGACAGCACTGTCGGAACTTCTGTCATCGGTTTTAATCCGTGTCTTTGTGGGATATGATGCTGAGCTGATGGAAATGACCGTGCACGGCTTCCGTATTTATGCCCTGTTCTTCCTGTTCTGCGGATTCAACATATGGGGCTCTGCGTTCTTTACAGCATTGAGCAACGGCCTTATTTCTGCGCTGATCTCTTTTTCGCGGACGTTGGTATTCCAGTGCAGCATGGTCTTGTTTCTTCCGATGATTTTGGGAATCGACGGCGTGTGGATGGCGGTGATTGTGGCGGAGATTCTCGCCCTTGTACTTACAGTAACGTTTCTGTTCGCGCAGAGAAAAACATATAAATATATCTAAATACAACCCTCAGGATTCTGAAAAAAGTCGGCGGATTTTTCATATCAAAACAGTGCAATAGTATTAAAGAAAGGAAAGAATTATGGTTAGGTATACGCTGCATGTGGCAAAAGAAGAAATCAAAGTGATGGCGAAAATTGAGCTGGTGAAACAGCAGAGAGAAAGCAACACTTTCAGCCGCGGCCGTACGATCTATTTCGTTTTGACGGGCATCGCTGTTGCAGCCGCCATAGTGTTTAATTATTCCCGTTATGCTGTGACGATTTGCGCCGCGCTTGCAGCCGGATGCCTGTATACGGCAGTGTATGGCTGGAAGCGGCAGTTTCTCAGGACCAGGGAGCAGCACATCAGAAGAACCATTATGCGGACTCCGGATCTGCCCCGGGAATACGTATTCACGGAGGAACAGATCCAGATCATCAGCGAACGGACTTCGGGGAGTTTACAGTGGAATACGATTGAAGGATTTGGACAGATCAAACACTATCTGTACCTTCTCTGTTCGAACAATTCCCTCCTGCTTGTAGACGAAAACCGGCTGTCTGGGGAAGAGAGAGAGGAACTCTGCAGAATGTTGAAGAAACATAGGATTCCTGAGTTTAAAGCCTGAAGCTATCGACGGGTGTAAGTGGGAAGAGCAGAAGCTTCTGGAACAGCAGCCGTCTGGTAAAAGCAATACAAACGGCAGAAAGAGAATGAGAAGCGGTCAGGGTTTACCGGTAAGGTGATCTCTATGGCAGAATGATGCGATGAAAAAAGAGTCAGACAATCTGTCTCTTTTTTCGTATGTTCATTTGTCAACAGCAGCAGCAAAAATAAATGGTGGATTTTTTAACCCGCTTGTGATAAAATTATGAAGTTATGGGTAAACCAGGCAGTCGCGTGCTTTACGCATGAGGAAAGTCCGGGCTCCACAGGGCAAGGATGCCGGATAACGTCCGGCGTAGGTAACTATAGGGAAAGTGCAACAGAAACATTCCGCCGAAACGGGTAATGCCGTGGTAAGGTTGAAATGGTGAGGTAAGAGCTCACCGGCGTCATGGAGACATGGCGGCCGTGTAAACCCCATCCGGAGCAAGGCCAAAATGGGCGAACAAAGCGGCGGCCCGTCGCTGCCCGAGAGGTAGGCCGCATGAGCGAGCAGTAATGCAGCGCCTTAGATAGATGATTGCCGAATACAGAACCCGGCTTATAGGTTTACCCATACATTAAAATTGAAAAAGGAGGAAATTGCTATGACTACAGATTTAGAAAATAAACACGCAGGCCAGGCAATCGACTTGGAAGCGAACAAAATGGGAACAGCTCCCATCGGAAAACTTCTCGCATCGATGGCTTGGCCTGCGATTTTGTCCATGCTGATCAACGCGTTGTACAACGTGGTCGACAGCATGTTTGTTGCCATGGTCAGTCAGAAAGCGCTGACTGCCGTGTCTCTGGTAATGCCGATTCAGATGCTGATGATCTCTCTGGCCGTAGGCAGCGCAGTAGGCGTCAACTCACTGATCGCCAGACGTCTCGGAGCAAAGCGCCAGGAAGAAGCCGATAAAGCGGCCAGTACCAGCGTGCGGATAGGCCTTTTCAATTATATTCTATTTGCCATAGTTGGCATATTTTTAACCAGACCGTTTATGAATTTATATACTGATGATCCGGAAATTTTCGACGGAGGGGTGACTTATCTGAGCATCGTTACGATTTTCAGCCTCTTCAGCATGGTAGAAATTCAGTTGGAAAAGGTCCTTCAGGCAACGGGAAATATGATTTCACCGATGATTATCAGTTTAAGCGGCGCGGTAACCAATCTGATCATGGATCCGATTCTGATCTTCGGCCTGCTGGGCGCTCCAAAGCTGGACATTGCCGGCGCAGCTATCGCTACAGTGATGGGACAGTGCGTTTCTTTGTGCGTGGCTGTATTTACAATCAGAAGGAAAGAACACGATGTAAAAATACATATTCGAGGATTTAAGATGGACTGGAACGTGGTCAGGGATATCTATGGAGTGGGATTCCCATCTATAATCATGCAGTCTATAGGTTCTGTGATGCTCTTAGGATATAACGCAATTTTAGCTGCTTCGGCGACGGCGGTAGCGGTTCTTGGCGTGTATTATAAACTGCAGTCGTTTATTTTCATGCCTGTTTTCGGACTCAATCAGGGCGCCATGCCGATAATGGGCTATAATTTCGGCGCGAGAAATAAAAAGCGACTGATGCATGCTTATAAAAATGCATTGATTACGGCAGTGGTCATTATGGCGATCGGAACAATTTTATTCCAGCTCTTTCCGGAAGTTTTCCTGCGTATGTTCAGCGCGAATGAAGCGATGATGGAAATGGGTGTGCCGGCGCTGAGGATCATCAGTCTGTGTTTCCTTCCGGCAGCTTTCGGCATAATGACTTCTACCCTGTTTCAGGGCACCGGACACGGTGTATATAGTTTAATAGGGTCATTGCTCAGACAGTTGGTCGGAATTCTTCCTCTTGCGTATATATTATACCATGTAGGAGGCGTTACCGTTTCCTGGGCATCGTTCCCACTGGCAGAGATCATCGGTCTGGCTTATTCGGCGATAATGCTGAGGCATTTGTACAGGAAAGAGATAAAGCACTTATAGTTCGCTTAGTTCGCTGTCTCTGTACATCGAATCTTCTCTGACTAAATCATAAATCAAGGGATCGCGTATCAGATGTTTCCAGCACGTATATGTGGCTTTTACGAATTCAGGGCTTAGTTCTATCTGTTCTTCCACAAGGGGGCATCGGTAGGGCAGCTCTGAATCGTTTAATATAAGGGAAAGAATTCCGTTGTCATCGATGTGGGGCGTAAGCGGAAAGGTGCGGCACTGAATCGGCCTCTTTTCACGGGGGCATATGGGAGGTGTTTTGCATTTAACAAAGTAGACCTTTCCCTTCCAGGATTCGGGGAAATCGTAATCCTCCGCATTTTCGACGGTCCAGTGGAGAAAACCGCCGCGGCGGTCGTGAACCTTATCTTCGCCGGGCAGCAGATAGATTCCGAGATCGTCGTCTTCCGCTGTACAGCTGCAGCATATGGCTCCGCAGAGGGTACCGCAGTCGTAGGGCAAAGGGGAAACCCTGTCAAGAAGACGATAGATTGCCAGATATGTACGCTTTTTGATCGTGCTTTTCATCATTTCTCCTTTAATAGTTAGAGTTTGTAAAATATTATATCACTATTACCCATGGTGGTAAATAAGTATGGAAAAAAATAAGTCTATGTTTAAGTCGGTTGAATATTCAACGGCTGAGAAGAAAGATGGAGTTTTTTTACAAAAGAGGCTGAAATTGAATAGTGAAAAAGCTGACGAACGGTGTTACAATATATAAATTATTGAAACAATTTTTATGATTAAGAGGTAGAGGATGAAATTAGGAATTGATATTGGTTCAACGACGGTCAAACTGGTTCTGTTGGACAATAATAATTCGATAGTTTTTTCGCGGTACGAACGGCACATGTCCAACGTGTTCGACAAGGTAAAAGAACTGGTTGAAGACATGTATGACAAATATGGGGACATCGGGATTCAGCCGGTGATTACGGGTTCCGGAGGACTTTCCCTGGCAAAACTTCTGGGCATACATTTTGAACAGGAAGTCATATCCTGCAGCAAGGCCGTTGAAACACTGATTCCGGAAACCGATGTGGCGATAGAACTGGGAGGCGAAGATGCAAAGATCACGTTTTACGGTTCGACCATTGAGCAGAGAATGAATGGTACCTGTGCCGGAGGCACGGGAGCGTTTATCGACCAGATGGCGGTTCTGCTCAATACTGATGCGGCGGGACTGAATGAAGCAGCCAAACGGGAGAAGATGATCTATCCCATCGCCGCCAGATGCGGTGTTTTTGCCAAGACGGATATTCAGCCGCTGATCAATGACGGCGCGGCCATAGAAGACTTGTCCGCCTCTATTTTCCAGGCGGTAGTAAACCAGACTATCAGCGGACTGGCCTGCGGCCATACGATAAAAGGCAAGGTTGCTTTTCTCGGCGGGCCTCTCTCTTTTCTGTCAGAACTTCGAAAGAGGTTTATCGTAACCCTGGGGTTGAAACCGGAGGATGTAATCTATCCGGACAATTCCAAGTATTTTGTCGCAATCGGCGCAGCTATGCTGGCAGAGAACAGAGAAACGGTTTCACTTTGCTCTGTTGTGGATAGGCTGAACGACAGCGATCCTTCTCTGATGACTGAGACCAAGCACATCGAACCGCTGTTTAAAGATAAAGACGATTACAATGCGTTTATGGCAAGACACGATCAGCACAAGATAAAGAGAAAGGACATTCGCAAGGCGAAGGAAGAGACTTTTCTCGGTATTGACGCCGGTTCTACGACAACAAAGGCGACGCTGATCGATAAGGATAAAAATCTGCTGTACTCTTTTTACCGCAGTAACGAGGGAAACCCGATAGAGGCTGCCAGGTCTATGCTGAAGGAACTGTATTCCCTGCTGCCTCCAGGCGCTTTTATTGCCAATACCTGCGTAACCGGCTACGGCGAAGGCTTGATCAAAGCTGCCTTTAAGGCAGATCTGGGCGAAATCGAAACGATGGCTCATTATAAAGCGGCAGAGGCGTTCCTGCCGGGCGTGGATTTTATTCTGGACATCGGAGGCCAGGATATGAAATGCATGAAGATCAAAGACAACGCCATCTACAACATCATGCTCAATGAAGCCTGTTCGTCGGGCTGCGGTTCTTTTCTTGAGACCTATGCCAAGTCGGTAAATCTGGATACGGAGGCATTCGCAGAAGAGGCTCTTTTCGCAGACAATCCTGTGGATCTGGGAACCCGGTGCACCGTATTTATGAACTCCAAAGTTAAACAGGCTCAGAAGGAAGGCGCGTCAATAGGGGATATCTCGGCCGGACTGTCCTATTCGGTCATAAAGAATGCTCTGTATAAGGTAATAAAACTGCGTAATACAGATGAAGCTGGCGATAAAATCGTTGTCCAGGGCGGAACCTTTATGAACAATGCCGTGCTGAGGAGCATCGAGAAGATTATAGGAAAAGAAGTCGTGCGGCCCGATATTGCGGGACTTATGGGCGCTTACGGCTGCGCCCTGATCGCTATGGAGAATTACTTGGAAGGGACAGAATCCTCCGTGCTGTCCGCAGATAAGCTGGAGAGCTTTTCGGTGGAGCACAGCAACGGCAGATGTAAAGGATGTGAAAACCAGTGCATTCTGACCATCAACAAGTTCAGCGACGGTTCCAGATTCATTACGGGAAACCGGTGCGAAAAGGGGGCAGGAGGGGCGCAGCATACCAACAAACTGCCGAACCTCTATGAATATAAATTCCAACGCCTGTTCGACTACAAGCCGCTTTCTGATTTCGACGCAGAGAGAGGAACGGTCGCTATACCGAGGGTGCTGAACATGTACGAGAACTATCCGTTCTGGTTCACTTTCTTCACTGAATTGAAGTTTAAGGTGATGCTGTCTCCGCCGTCGAGTAAGTCCATCTACGAGAAGGGGATGGAGACGATTTCGTCAGATACGGCCTGCTATCCGGCTAAGCTGGTTCACGGGCACATCAAGTGGCTGACCGAAAACGGGGCCAAGTGGATATTCTATCCGTGTCTGAACTACGAACGGAACGAGGATGAAACCGCACCTAATCACTATAACTGCCCGATTGTAGCGACTTACCCGGAAGTTATCGCCAACAATATGGACGATATCTTTGCGGACAACATGGTCAGGTTCTCTCATCCGTTCCTGCCTTATGACAACGATCTGCGTCTCGCCGATGCGTTGTTCAATGAATTCAAAAGCTTTCACATCCCGAAAGAGCAGATCATGCAGGCGGTGACAAAGGCCAGAAAAGAACAGACCCGCTTTAAAAACGATATCCGCAAGCAGGGAGAATATGCGCTGAAATACGCCAGACAGCACGGCAAAAAGGCTATCGTCTTGTCCGGTCGGCCGTATCACCTCGATCCGGAAATCAACCACGGAATCGATCGTCTGATCAATTCCTTCGATATGGTCGTCCTCACTGAGGATTCTGTGGCGCACATGGCAGATCTGCCGAGGCCGCTTCGGGTTCTGGATCAGTGGGTGTACCACTCTCGTCTTTACAAGGCGGCTTCCTTTGTGGGAACCTGCGACGACGTGGAACTGATTCAGCTGAATTCTTTCGGCTGCGGACTTGATGCGGTGACCACCGATCAGGTAGAAGAAATCTGCAGAAACAACAATAAGCTGTATACCGTACTGAAGATCGATGAAGGATCCAATCTGGGCGCAGCCAAGATTCGTATCCGTTCGCTGAAGGCAGCCATGGAAGAGCGGGAGAAAAACGGTGTAAAAGCCATACCGGACAACAAGCCTTATGAGCGAAAGTACTTCACCGAAGACATGCGGCAGAACTACAACATTCTGGTTCCGCAGATGTCGCCGATTCACTTCGGTTATCTCGAAGAAGCCATGCGCTCCTGCGGATATAACGCTGTTCTGCTGCCGCCGGTAGACAAGAATTCGGTGGAAGAGGGACTGAAATACATAAACAATGACGCCTGCTACCCGACTATCGTTACTCTCGGACAGATCATCTCGGCATTGAAGTCGGGTGAATACGATCTGAACCGAACGGCTGTATTCATGTCACAAACCGGAGGCGGATGCCGGGCCAGCAATTACGTAGCTTTGCTGCGGAAAGCCCTGAAGGATCTGGATATGGAGCAGATTCCTGTCGTCTCCTTTAATATGGCCGGACTGGAAACCAACCCGGGATTCAAGATCACAGCCAAAATGGGACTTCGTCTTGCTGTTGGTGTAGTTTACGGCGACCTGGTTATGCGTATTCTGTACGCGACGCGGCCTTATGAAAAAGTGCCGGGCACCTGTGAAAAGATACTGGATAAGTGGCACGACCGGATTATCGACAACATCATACACTTTAACCGGAAGAGGTACGCGGAGAACCTGAAGGGAATCGTAGAGGATTTTGACCGGGTGGAGCGAACCGGTGAGAAAAAGCCCAAGGTGGGCGTAGTCGGCGAGATACTTGTAAAATATCATCCTAACGCCAACAATGACATCGTGGGAATTATCGAGTCAGAAGGCGGAGAAGCCGTGGTTCTGGATCTTCTGGACTTTTTCCTGTACGGGATGTACAGCAAGAAGTTCAATTATGAGAAACTGTCCGGATCCTATAAACAGATGTATGTCAACAAGATAGGCATTGCTGCCGTAGAGTGGCTGCGTAAACCGATGAGAAAGGCTCTGCGCGAAAGCGTACACTTTGAGGAGCCGTCTTATATCGAAGAAACGGCAAAAGCCGCATCGGAGATCATATCTATCGGAAACCAGTGCGGAGAGGGTTGGCTCTTAACCGGAGAAATGATCGAGCTGATCCGAGGGGGCGTAGAGAATGTCGTCTGCCTGCAGCCGTTTGCCTGCCTGCCGAATCACGTCACCGGAAAGGGAATGATGAAGGCAATTCGGAAGATGAATCCAAAAGCCAATATCGTTGCCATCGATTACGATCCCGGCGCCAGCGACGTCAATCAGCTGAACCGGATTAAACTGATGATGGCTACAGCGCACAAAAATATGATTGAAACGGCAGAAGCTTTGTAGTATACTGTTTAAGTTAGAGTACAAAAGAAATATGGATGGGAGGTGTCTCCATGGGTAGACACGGTACAATTGCCGGAAGAAAAGCGGCACAGGATTCGAAAAGAGCGGCTATGTTTACAAAGTACGCTAAAGCGATCACAGTGGCGGCTAAGGACGGCGGCGATCCTGAGTACAATGCTTCCCTCAGGGTGGCAATAGAAAAAGCAAAGGCAATCAGCATGCCTAACGATAATATCCAGAGAGCGATCAAGAAAGGCACAGGAGAACTGGAAGGCGTTTCTTACGAGGAGCTCTCCTTCGAAGGTTATGGAGCAGGCGGCGTAGCGTTTATCGTCGAGTGTCTGACGGACAACACCAATAGAACTACGTCCGCAGTCAGATCTTCTTTCGACAAGCATGGCGGAAATCTGGGCACGCCTGGATGTGTATCCTACATGTTCTCAAGAAAGGGCGTTCTGATCATCGAAAAGACAGAACAGATCGACGAAGACGCGCTGATGGAAGCGGCTCTTGAAGCGGGAGCTGACGATATGGTTACGGAGGAGGACAGCTTCACAATCTATACGGATCCTTCTGTCTATCCTGACGTTTACCAGGCCCTTTCCGAAGCAGGCTATGAATTTGTAGAAGCGGACGTAGAATTTGTGCCTTCTATGGAGAGTACGCCGACTGATGAAAAGGATATCAAAAAGCTGAAAAAGCTGGTTGAGGTCCTGGAAGACAACGACGATGTGCAGAAGGTACATACCAACTGCGCGGTGGATCTTTACGAGTAAGCAGCTCACAATGAAATGGAAAAGACGAAGACATTCCCTGCAAATTCGCAGTATGCCTTCGTCTTTTTTATGGGACGGCCATACCCTGATAGGCAGAAGATGTTACTCCAGTTTTCTATCATACAGAAGAGCGGCGATCAGTACAACCAGACATGAACCGGCGTTGTGGACCAGCGCGCCCGTTGTCGGCGTCAATATGCCTGCAACAGAGAGGGATACTGCTGCAAAATTGATGCACATAGATAGGGTGATGCTGAACTTGATCGTTTTAACTGTAGCGTTTGCCAGTCGCTTCAGATACGGTATTTTCGCGCAGTGATCGAACCGGCCCTGTGAACCTTTTCAGACCGAAGCGTCGGATTTTTATTCGCATACTGAGCAAAAAAGAAAAAAGCTGCTCCGTGAGGAACAGCTTTGATAAAACCAAAACCCGGAAGCTCCGTCAGGAAATAATTGACGCCCTATCATTCCGATAGGTGGGTATCCTGCCAGCGCTTCTGCCGTCCACTCTGAGGAGGCTTGACATAGGCCGCATGGACTCCGGATTCCCGATGCTCAAGTGTAGGTTCAATTATGAATCCTTGACGCAAGCTCTAGGCTAACTTTATTATATATCATTTGCTCTTCAATATCACTATAAATTTTTGGAAGACAGGAAAGTTTTTTTGATGCGAATATTCCTATAGAGAGAGCGGTGTTTTCCTCTTTCCGTACGCCTCAATATAAACGTTGTTGATTTTAACGTGAAACCGCCGAAGCAGTGATGGTCCGGGGCTGGGAATTGCATAAAATTCATTGATATTTAGGGATGAATACGTTAAACTTGTATAGGAAATGAAAAGTCCCGGCGGCTTTACGTTTTATCGCGTGATTTAAAACGTAAGGCACGCTGAAAACATCAGGCAAACCGCGGCATTTGCTGCAGAAAAAGCGCAGTATAAATGTCATATAAATATAGAAAGGACTAGAAAGACAATGACACATTTAAAGCCGAAAGAAATACTGAACGGAACGATCAACTCTGCTGCAGAAAAAGCGCAGGGCAGTTTCAGGAAACTGCTGATTCTGTCCATCCTTGCTGGAGCATTTATCGCTCTTGCCGGAGCGGGGGCCAATATGGCCGGATTTTACTTTTTGGCAGAACCAGAGACCACAGGTATCGGAAAGATGATTTCCGGTCTTATCTTTCCCGCAGGGCTGATGATGGTGGTTTTAGCCGGGGCAGAACTCTTTACGGGAAACAATCTGATGATTACCGCCGTTTTTGCGAAGCGAATCAGGGTAAGGGACATGCTGAGAAACTGGGTTATTGTCTATTTGGGAAATCTGATCGGATCGCTGCTTATCGCTTATCTGGTGGCGAAAAGCGGTCTTTTGTTCTCGGGAGACGGTCTGTTGGGTCAGGTTACCCTGGATATTGCGGCTTCTAAGGTGTCGCTGACTTTTGAACAGGCATTTATCCGGGGAATCCTGTGCAATTTCCTGGTGTGTATAGCGGTGTGGATGGCCAGTGGCGCTTCTTCCACAGGCGGAAAGGCGGTCAGTCTGTACTTTCCCATCTGGCTGTTCGTTGCGGCAGGATTTGAACACAGCATTGCCAATATGTTTTTTATTCCGGTAGGCATTTTCTTAGAAGGAGCTTCTCAGACTCTCAACTGGGGAGGATTTATCGGAAATCTTCTGCCGGTTACGCTGGGAAATATGGTAGGAGGATGTTTGCTGGCCGGCGGCGCATATTCCCTGGTCTTTTTGGAAAAAGAAAAGAAAGGGACGGACGCATCACGGCTGGCCGGATAGGCGGCTGCGGCGCTGCAGAAAATCGGATTTGATCCGGGATCTGCAGTTCTGTGCACGGTGAACGCTTTCGGAAAATTTTCAGAGAGAAAAAGGTTGTTAAGATGAAAAAAAGAATTGTTATCATAGACGGAAACAGTTTGATCAACAGGGCCTATTATGCCATGCAGCGCCCTATGATCACAAAGGAAGGCATATACACTCAGGGAATTTACGGATTCATCAATATGCTGACAAAGATTCAAAACGATTATACTCCGGACTATATTGCCGTGGCCTGGGATCGAAAAGCGCCTACCTTTCGGCACGAGGAATACAAAGAGTACAAGGCCGGACGCAGGAAAATGCCTCCTGAGCTTGCGATGGAAATACCTCTGATGAAGGATATTCTGACGGCAATGCATATTGCCAACCTGGAAATAGACGGATATGAAGCCGACGACATTATCGGTACCGTAGACAGAATCGCCGAGGAGGAGGGACTGGCTCCTCTGATCATTACGGGAGACAAGGATGCGCTGCAGCTGTCTTCTGATGTGACTCAGGTTCTGATTACAAAAAAAGGGATATCCGAATTTGAGATTTACGATAGAGAGAAGATGCTGGAGCGATATCAGCTGACGCCGGAACAGTTCATCGATTTGAAAGGCCTCATGGGCGATCAGTCGGATAATATTCCCGGTATTCCGGGAGTCGGTGAAAAGACGGGAATAAAACTTCTGACCCAGTTTGGCAGCATGGAAAATCTGCTTGCAAATACGGATCAGATTGCCAACGCCAGGCTGCGGCAGAAGGTGGAAGATCATATACAGCTGGCAGCGATGAGCAAGAAGCTGGCCACAATCAATCGATATGTTCCGTTGGATATCGATATTGAAGCGTTTAAGATGAGAGAACCGGACTACAAAGCGCTGATCGATCTCTACGTTAAACTGGAGTTCAATCGCTTTCTGAAAAATCTGCACCTGGAAAATCTGCAGGAGGAAGGCGGGAATGTCCAGGAAGAGGAAACTCAATGTGAAGAATCGGAAATCTATACCAGCCGGCAGCTGACTCTCCTTGAAGAAATTCCGGACGGATCGACCGTCTTCATAAAGGTCTTCAGCGATAACAATCACGTGGGCAGGCCTCTCCTTACGGGAGTCAGTCTTTTGCACGAGAACCGATATTATTACGCGGATCTTTCAGACAGTTCGATGGCGGCGGAGTTTATCCGGATCTTAAATAAAAAGAAGTTTGTTTATATCGGTCACGATCTGATCAAAGACTATTACACCCTGATGTACATGGGACTGGATCAGATCTGTACCGGATTCGATACAGCCATCGCAGGTTATGTCGTCGATCCGACAAAATCCAACTATAACCTGAAAACACTGGTTTTCGAAACTCTCCACTATGAACTGCAGGATGAAAAAGAGTTTGCAGAAGAAAACAGTCAGACGGATCTGATGACCAACGGACGGAAAGCGTTTTCGCAGTACGGTCTGAATTGGTGCGTTGCGGTAAGACGTCTGATGAAACGGCAGGAAGAGACGCTGCGTGAGAACGGACTGGAACAGATATTTCTTCAGGTCGAACTTCCTCTGATCGAAGTTCTGGCGTCCATGGAAGTGGAAGGTTTCAGTGTCGACAAAGAAACGCTGGAGCAGTTCGGCATTGTGCTGAAAGAGGAAATCGGCAGTTTGGAAAACCAGATCTACGCTTTGGCCGGAAAGACGTTCAATATCAATTCGCCTCTTCAGCTTGGAGAGATTCTCTTTGACGAGTTGGAACTTCCGGCGGGAAAGAAGACCAAACGGGGATACAGCACCAGCGCCGACGTTTTGGAGCGGATCAGGGATAAGCATCCGATCGTCGGTCTGGTACTCCAGTATCGGACGCTGAGCAAATTAAACAGTACCTATGTAGAAGGGCTCAAGCCGCTGATCGGGCCGGATGGAAAAATCAGGGCGCATTTTCAGCAGACCGTGACGGCTACGGGCAGAATCAGCTGTACCGAGCCGAATCTTCAAAATATCCCGATACGGCAGGAACTGGGACGTCAGCTCAGAAAAGCCTTTGTTCCGGGATGCGGAGACTGCACTCTGGTAGGCGCAGATTACTCCCAGATCGAATTGCGGATACTGGCCCACCTCTCCGGCGACGAAAATCTGATCGAGGCTTTTAATCGAGGCGATGATATCCATCGCAATACTGCCGCGCGGGTGTTCAACCTGGATTACGATCAGGTCACGGCGTTGGACAGAAGCAGGGCCAAAGCCGTAAATTTCGGTGTAATCTACGGGATGAGCGGATTCGGTCTTTCTGAAGAACTGAAAATTACCCGAAAAGAAGCCGAAAAGTATATTAAGGACTATTTCGACAAACACAGCGCTGTAAAGAAATACATGGATGATCAGGTGGAAAGCTGTAAAGCGCTGGGATATACCCAGACCATCATGGGAAGAAAGCGATACATTCACGAGATAAATTCTTCTAACTATATGACCCGACAGTTGGGGGAACGATTGGCGATGAACAGCCCAATCCAGGGCAGCGCAGCGGATATCATAAAGATCGCCATGGTCAAAGTATACCGAGAGCTGAAAGAGAAGAGCTTTGCCTCCAAACTGATTCTGCAGGTTCACGATGAACTGATTATACGCGCGGAGCGCTCAGAACTGGAAGCGGTAGAAGAACTGCTGGTCAGAAATATGGAGAACGCCATGGAATTGAAGGTAAAACTGGAAAGTGATCTGAATCAGGGCGATACCTGGTACGATTTGAAGTAGGTGGAAGATGAAAGTAATCGGACTTACGGGGGGAATCGGCGCGGGAAAGTCCACCGTTTCCAACATACTGCGGGAAAAGGGCTGCTGCATCATCGACGCCGACGCGATCTCTCATCAGATCACGGAAAAGGGCAGCGATACGCTGCAGCAGCTTGCGAAAGCGTTTGGGGAGGACATCCTCTTTGACGACGGCAGTTTGGATAGAAAAAAACTGGCTGCTATAGCGTTTTCCGACGAAAAACAGAGGAGAAAGCTGGAAGACCTCACAACGAAGAGAGTGCTTTCCCTCATCGATCAGACGCTTCAGAATTTGCGAAGAGAAAGCAGTTATGATATAATTTTTATCGACGCTCCTCTTCTCTTTGAGACAGGAGCCGATAAGATGACCGATCTTGTCTGGCTGGTAACCGCAGAGAAGGAAACGCGGATTGCCCGGGTTATGGAAAGGGACGGCGCAACCCGTCAGCAGGTTCTGGCCCGGATGAGCAGTCAGATGGACGATCGGGAAAAAGAGAGACGCACAGAAGAAATCATCGATAATTCAAAAGGAAAGGAAGAGCTTCGCCGGCAGGTGGAGCAATTGTTGGTGAAATATGCTGAACCAAAATAAAGGGAATAGAGCTTATAAGTTATTTGATTTTCTTCACAGACATATCATCGCGATTATTATTGCAGTCGTTATCTGCGCCAGCATAATATCGACTATCGCCATCGTCAAGGGAGATGCCGGACCGAAAGAGCAGGATCAGGATGGCGAAAATGTATCCTATGTATCGATGAATGCCATATATTTGGCTATGGATGAGGTGAGCACATTGAACCCGCTGATCTCTCAGGACGAGGATACTTACTACATCTCTCAGCTGATATTCAGCAGTCTGTTCCGTTTGGATGAATCGCTGAATATTCAGAATGACGCGGTTTCCTCCTATACTGTTGATACGCAAAGCGGAAGTGTGTCATTAAAACTGAAGGAAAATGTAAAATTCAGTGACGGTTCCAGTTTGACGGCGGAAGACGTGCAGTTTACCGTCAGACAGATTTTGCAGATCGGAGAGGAGAGTCCGTATTACGAATACGCCTCGAAGATCGAATCGGTGGATACATCGGGGAATTACAGCCTTACTATCCAATTTGAGAATCCCGGCGACGCGGCTTTGGACAATCTGGTTTTTCCTATCGTGTCGTCATCGGACTATTCGACGTCACAGGAGCGCTCCATGGGCAGCGGACAGTACCGGTGCAGCAGTTATGACAGGGGAAAATCTCTGAGTCTGAGTCCCAACAAGTACTATCACGGAAACGCTGCGGAGAACAAGATTCAGTTCAAGGTTATTCCGGATAAATCCAAAACGTTGGGTCTGATGACCACCGATGCGATTACGGCGTATATGAGCACATCTCAGGATGCCGATGTGGAGGCTGAAGACAAGAAGCTGAATGCACAGAAGATAAATTCCAGCGAGCTGGAGTTTATCGGTTTCAATTTTGAATGCGATTTCCTTTCTGATGCTCGCGTCAGAAAAGCCATAGCCAAAGCTATCGACACGGAATCGCTGATTACCGACGATTACGGCGGAGCGGCGATTTCTGCTGATTCGATCTACTTTCCGGGTTTTTTAGGCACGAAAA
The DNA here is from genome assembly GCA_904420065.1 of uncultured Emergencia sp. Taxonomy (GTDB): domain Bacteria; phylum Bacillota; class Clostridia; order Peptostreptococcales; family Anaerovoracaceae; genus Senimuribacter. The sequence continues at coordinate 103,791 of CAJFTU010000009.1, read as the reverse complement.
ACGAAGGAGACGCTTATCCTCAGAATCAGAGCGAAGCAGCTGAGCTTCTGTCGGAATGCGGATATGTGGATACGGATGAAGACGGCATTTTAGAGGATAAGAAAGGGAAAAAAGTTCAACTGTCTATCCTGGTCAACAGCAACAGGGAAAACCGGGCAGATGCGGCTTACAGCATAGCGGAAGAACTTCAGGAAATCGGAATTGACGCTGAAGTCGAAAGCGTTTCCTGGAGCACCTACAGAAGCCGTATTCGCAGCGGTGATTTCGATCTCTACATTGGCGGATACAAGTTTGATAAAAAATACGACTTATCCGCTTTGTTTTCTAAAAATAACAGTATCAATTACCGCAATCAACAGATTTTGGACTCTGTAGAGCAGCTGGAGACCTGTCTGACGGCAGAGGGGCAGAAGAAAGTCTATCAGCAGCTGAAGAAGGAGCTGCAGGAGGATCTGCCGTATTACTGCTTATGCTACAAAGTCTACACGTTTGTTACTGTAGAGCACTTTAACAGTGAAGAAAGTCCGACTTTCTTCGATATTTACAGAGGCTGCAGCTCGTGGACCTGGGAAAAGACTGTGGTTCAGGAGGACAGTGGCGACGAAGAAGATACGTCCGAAACCAATTGATACAGTGAGCTTTGTCGGTTTCTTTCAGAAACCGGCAATTTTTTTCTGTAGTTTCAAAACTTATGATTGACAAGAAGCGAGTTTTCGATTAAAATAATAAGGTAAGCTATTTATGAGTGATGTGCGGTTGTGGCGGAATGGCAGACGCGCACGGTTGAGGGCCGTGTGGGTAACACCGTGCTGGTTCAAGTCCAGTCAGCCGCACCAGAATATATGCACTTAAACCCGCAACAAAAATTTTGTTGCGGGTTTAAGTGCATTTTATAGAGTGAGCAATCAAGTCGGACTGCTCATTTTTTGAATAAATGAAAAACGCTGTGTTTTGGCACAGCCTGACGTTGAAGGCAAGGATCCCCTCTGTACTCAAGAATGCGAGAGAGGTAAAAGTACGGGGATCCTTGCCCTTAACTCTTTCTGGGGCATATGTACAACTACTCTGAATGATCAATAGTCAGCAATTCATTTATGCCTGTTTCAGAGAGGTCTCTTGTTAGTTCTTCTACTATTTTTAACTGTAGCTTTTATATCTCCTGGCATTATTTCTAATTTAGAAAAAAGCTGATTCATCCAATTTGCCAATTCTTTTTCACCATTTTTTATGGCGTCGGTCTGTTGTAATCATATACTCTCCCTGTGAATGAAAACTTTTCTAAGTTACAGAATTGAAAATAAAGCGTGGAAATCTTTTTTTAACGTTTTCAAACAAACGAGATAGTAGGTCGCGGAGGCTTCCGGATCGGAGACAGGGACTTCAATACGATTGCTCTCCGCTTCAGTTTCAAGATACTTTTTCGCCAGGTCTGTGGTGAAAGATGGCAGCGTAGAGGAACGCACCAATTCGCTAAAACTGAACCTGTCGCTCTGGGTCAAAAAGCGGGAATCCGGCATTTTTTCCGTGCGCACGAAGTTCCAGAATCCGATGTCATTCATCAGGATCATATTTTCCCCGTTCATTTCTGCAAAGGAAAGGCTTTTTCGCCTGACAAAGCGATGGCCTTTTGGCAAAGCGAACATCAGAGATTCTCTGCCGCATACTTTTGTATAGTATTGTTCGCCTTCCGGTTTGTGGGAAAGAGCAATCAACTGGTAGGTTCCGTTTTCAAGACCGGACAAAAGCAGCGCTTCTTCCGTGGTTTCCGTTTGGAGCATTTTGTTTGGATACAGACTTCCAAGAAGAGGAGAAACCAACCAACTGGGCGCCGGCGAACAGATGCCAAAAGAAATTGTTCGATTTTTTCGGTCGTAGGCCTGCGCTTTTTCCTGCGCGCTGCCGGCGGGGCGACGGCAGTATACGGACTCTATGCGCTGATCAAAAATCAGATTTTATCCTATATGTTCCTGACCATTCCGTTTGTATATTTTGACTTTGAACGGCCTTTTATCTTCTTTTTTACAGAATATGCGGCTATCATGGGTCTGTTTGTTTTCCTTGCGCATTATGGAATAAAAGGACTTGGACGGCTGACAGAAGCTGACAGAAAAAGGCGAGAAACCTATTGACGATTAAATTTCTCTATGCTAAAATACCAGTATTGTGATTGCGCCGGCGTGATGGAATTGGCAGACGTGCGGGATTCAAAATCCCGTGGTGGCAACACCGTATGGGTTCGACCCCCATCGCCGGCACCAATTGACTTGTTCAGCTTATATGGTTTAGGAGGAGAAAATGAATAGTTTTGGCGTACAGCTGATTGTCTTAGTTGCATTTATTGCAATCATGTATTTCTTGCTGATCAGACCGCAGAAAAAGAAGGAAAAAACGATTCAGAATATGAGAAATAACCTTCAGGTAGGAGACGAAATCATTACTATCGGAGGAATTTGCGGAAAAATTGTAAAGACGAAGGACGAATCCATCGTAATTCAGGTTGGCGCAGATAAAGTAAAGTTCGAAATGATGAGATGGTCTGTTTCATCTGTAGTCAGCTCAGGTAAATCTGCAAGCGCTGCAGTTGAGGAAGAACCTGAGAGAAAAAAGGTTATGCCGAAGAGACTGAGGAAAGCATCTGCGGAAGATGAAGAAGAGATTCCTGAAGACGAGAAATAACGAAATCAGATAATAAATGCCCCCTATGTCTATAGGGGGCGCTTTTATGTGTACGGCAGACCGCCTGCGTGTAAAATACAGGGTGGGATTTGAAAAAGCGTTACTTTTTCCTTGCTGTGCCCTTGAAAACGTAGTAGAATAAAGAGTAAAATAAAATGCCGGTATTATGGGCAATTTGTAACTATTTAAGAAGGTGAGTAGATCAACATGAGTACAAAACTGAGAAAAATCCTAACTGTTCTGGTCGTCATCGTAATTTTGGTCGGCTGGTACATAACCGTATTTGGAATCGGTTCTGTCAGTTCCATCAAGGATGTAATGAAGTTTGGTCTGGATATTAACGGCGGCGTGTACGTCGTACTTGAAGCGGATGAGAACGATATAGCCGATCTCTCCGGGGAAGACCTGGCAAGAGTAATGGAGCAGACGAGAGCCGTTTTGAATAACCGTGTTAACGCAATGGGCATTTCAGAGGCGACGGTTTCCCTCGAAGGAAACGACAGGCTGAGAGTAGAAATGCCGGGGGTAGAAGACGCCCAGGAGGCCATCGATCAAATCGGACAAACTGCCCAGCTGCGTTTTCTCCTTGCTGACGGCACGGAAGTGCTTACAGGCGACGATGTCAAAGACGCGAATATTGATACCGATACACAGAACGGCGGCTATAAAATTGTTTTAGAGTTTTCCGATGAAGGATCAGAGAAATTTGCCGACGCGACAGAAAAAGCTTCGGGCGGAAGCGTAACAGTTGCCGATCAGTTCTCCGGAATGGGGGTTGACTCCCGGTCTATTGTTATCATGCTGGATGATGAGATCGTTACCGCGCCGGTAGCCAGTAAGACGATCAACAGTACGACATGTGAAATTACCAGTCAGGGAGGGGGCTATTCTCAGGAAGAGGCTTCCAATACCGCCGCTTTGATCCGCGGAGGCGCGCTGCCGATTTCTCTGCAGGAGGTATCATCTTCGGTACAGACGGCAACTATCGGAGTAGACGCCCTGGACAAGAGCGTGATCGCCGGCGTAATCGGTCTGTTTTTGGTATTTGCCCTGATGGTTTTTGTATACAAGCTGTTGGGACTCATTGCCAGTGTGGCGCTGATGCTTTACGTTCTCATTGTTCTCTGGATCATGGCGGGAATGGGAAGTGTATTAACTCTGCCGGGTATCGCCGGTATCATCCTGTCCATCGGTATGGCTGTAGACGCCAATGTTATCATCTTCTCCCGTATCAGAGAAGAAATCAGTCAGGGCAAGACTATACGCGTGGCTGTGGATCAGGGATTCAAACATGCGCTGACTACTGTTTTAGATGCGCAGATCACTACCTTGATCGCGTGTATTGTTCTGTATGAAATCGGTTCGACTACGGTCAAAGGATTTGCCCTGACACTGATGATTGGTATCATTGTAAGTATATTTACCGCAGTCGTTATTACGCAGTTGTTCATCGGCAATCTGGCAAATAGCAGAAAGTTTGCCAAAAACAAGTACTTCGGCGTTAATGAAGACGGTTCGCCGAAAAAAATACTCAAGAAGAGTTTCTCTTTTATCAATCACAGAAAGATATTCTACTGCTGCAGCGCAGCGGTGATCGTCGTCGGACTGATCGTCGGTGCAGTCAGAGGCTTTAACTACGGCATCGATTTCACCGGAGGAACCATGATCCAGGTGGATATGGGCAAGACGGTCAATGTGGAAGATGTTCAGAAATCCATAGCGGATTATGATCTGAAGGATCTGTCCATCGTTCTCGGCGGAGAGAATCAGGATCAGATCATTATCAAAACTACCAGCGCTCTGGGCAATGACGGAAGAGCAGAATTGATTGCGACCCTCGAAGAGGACTTTGACGTGACAGAAGACGACGTACTGGCATCGGAAGAATTCGGACCGACCGTAGGGGATGAGCTGAAAACCAACGCAGTGAAATCCGTGCTGATCGCAGCGGTAGGTATGCTGATCTACATTATTTTCCGCTTTAAATCATGGAAATACGGCGTAGCAGCTATCAGCGGAATACTGCACGATGTTTTGGTTGTACTGGCATTTTACGCTATTTTCAATATAACCATAAATAATCCTTTCATCGCAGGTATCCTGACGGTAGTCGGCTACTCGATAAATGATACAATCGTTATCTTTGACCGAATCAGAGAGAACAAGAGACTGTCTAAAAAGGAACCGAGCGAAGTTCTCATCGACCGCAGTATAAATCAGACTCTGGACAGATCCATCATGACTTCGCTGACCACGCTGATCTGCATGGTTCCACTGTTCCTGATGGTATCCACGTCCATCAGAGAGTTTGTCATCCCTCTGATGATCGGTGTGACAGCAGGAACTTATTCGTCGATCTTCCTCTGCAGCCCGCTGTATTATGAATTCAGCAAAAACGAAAACAAGTCCAAGTATATAGCTGCGCAGCAGGATAAGAAGAAAAAAGGCGAAAAGAGTTCGAAAAAGAAGTAACCGGACACAGGAGCAAAACGATTCATGGAAACAAAAGCGAAATTTTTAGAAGAGATTACCAGTATCAATAAAAATTACGACACCGAACTGATCGGCAGAGCTTTTGATACGGCGAAAAGACTCCACGACGGACAGCTGCGCAAAAGCGGAGAGCCTTATCTCATCCATCCCATCGCTGTGGCCAAAATTCTGGCCCAGCTGGGCATGGACGATGAGACGATCGTCGGTGGGCTTTTGCATGATGTCGTAGAAGATACCGAATACACCCGAGAACAGCTTGTAGAGGATTTCAGCGAGGAGATCGCTCTGCTGGTGGACGGTGTTACCAAACTGGGCGCGATAAAGTTCGACACCAAAGAGGAAGCTCAGGCGGAAAATCTCAGAAAGATGTTTCTCGCCATGTCTAAGGATATTCGCGTCCTGATTATCAAGCTGGCCGACCGGCTTCACAACATGCGTACGCTGGAATATATGCGCGAGGAAAAGAAGATTGAGAAATCCAGAGAAACGCTGGATATCTACGCGCCTCTGGCCAGTCGCCTCGGCATCTATACCGTTAAATTTGAACTTGAAGATATTGCGCTGAAATATCTTCACCCTGAAGAATACGAGACGCTGAAGATCGAAGTTACGGAGAAGAAAGAGCAGCGGCTTCAGTTCATCAATCAGGTCATCGACGAGATTAAAGAGGCGCTGGATCAGATGAATATGAAGTACGATATTTCCGGAAGATCCAAACATCTCTACAGCGTATATAAGAAGATGGTACTTCAGCACAAGCAGTTGGATGAGATCTTCGATCTGACCGCAGTCCGAGTTATCGTGGAAAACGTGAGAGACTGTTATGCCGTGCTGGGCCAGGTCCACACCATGTGGAAGCCGATTCCCGGACGGTTTAAGGATTATATCGCCATGCCGAAACCGAACATGTATCAGTCCCTACACACTACGGTGCTCGGTGATAACGGCGAACCGTTTGAAATACAGATTCGTACGTATGAGATGCACCGAGTAGCGGAATACGGTATCGCTGCCCACTGGAAATATAAAGAAGGGAAGACAAAAGGCGATCAGAACAACGAAGAGATGAAGCTGGCATGGGTTCGTCAGACTCTTGAATGGCAGAAAGAGCTCAACGACCCGAAAGAGTTCATGGAGACGCTGAAGATGGATCTCTTTTCCAGCCAAGTGTTTGTATTTACACCTAAAGGAGAAGTCATCGACCTGCCGGCAGGATCCACGCCGCTGGATTTCGCCTTTAAGATTCACACGGCCGTTGGCTGCAAGTGCGTCGGCGCAAAGGTAAACGGAAAAATGGTGACCATCGATCATCCGCTCAGCAACGGCGATATCGTAGAAATCGTTACCTCTTCAAATTCGAGCGGACCAAGCGTAGACTGGTTGAAGATCGCCAAGAGTTCCACCGCGCGAACGAAAATCAGACAGTGGCTGAAGAAGGAAAACAAATCTGACGATGTGGCCAGGGGCAAAGACGCTCTGGATAAATATATCCGAAAAAAGGGCTACGATCCGCAGCAGGTAGGAAAGTCGGGTTACCTCAACAGGGCCATGAAAGAGATGAACATCGCCACCATGGACGAGGTCTATACACAGATCGGCAAAGGGGGAACCCTGCTCAGCAAATACGCTAATCTGCTCTTCGGGTATTTCAACGAAGAGAAAAAGGCTGAGCAGAGAAAAGAAGAGGAAAAGCGGCAGGCTCTCCTTTCCGGTGACGGAAAGAAAGAGAAACAGCAGCGGGTGCAGAGAGAAAACCCGGGTATCATTGTAAAGGGAGCGGACAATCTGATGATTCGTGTCGCCAGATGCTGCAATCCTGTGCCGGGAGATGAAATCGTCGGTTTTATTACAAAGGGAAGAGGCATTTCTGTTCACCGTAAGGACTGTTCCAATATCACTTCTCTGCCGGATTCGGAAAAAGCCAGATTCATCGAAGTGGAATGGGAGGATCTGAAGATTGGAAAATCCTACAACGCAGACATTTGCATCGTCAGCGAAGACAGAAAAGGAATTTTTTCCGACATTTCCAGAACCTGTGAAGACATGGACGTGCATATTTCCGGCGTAAACGCCAAGAGCGGCAGAGACGAGACCATAAACATCACTCTGACACTGTCCATTTCCAGTACACAGCAGATGCAGAAGGTGCTTCGCACACTGCGCAACGTGCCGGGCGTGTCTAACGTCTACAGAGCGAGATCCTGACCTGAGAATTTTCGAGGAGCCGACAGAAATGCTGCTCATACCTGCAGAGAGCAGATCCCTGTGAAGGCTCTGATTTAAAATTTTGCAAAAAGGAGAACATACATGAAAGTTTACCGGTTTGTCACCTGTCCGATACAGGTGAATACGTATCTGGCCTTTGATGAGACAAAAAAAGGTTTTATCGTTGATCCGGGCGGTTTCAGTGAACAGCTCGTCCAGAAGGCGAGAGAGGAAGACGTTTCGGTTGAATACATTATCCTGACTCATGGCCACGGCGATCATATCGGCGGAGTAGATGATTTTAAGCGGGAGTTTCCGCAGGCGAAAGTGATCGCCTACGAAGGAGAAAAAGAGCTGCTGCAGAATCCGGAGCTCAACGCCTCGAGAGAGGTACTGAGAAAGCCGGTGACCGTCGACGCCGACATCTATGTCAAGGACGGACAGGATATGACTATCGGAAGTACTCCTTTTACTTTTGTGCATACGCCGGGCCATACTAAAGGCGGTATGTGTATCATCACCGACGGCTACGTTTTCAGCGGAGATACACTCTTCCGGGCGTCTATCGGAAGAACGGACTTTTACGGCGGAAGCTTCGACGAAATTAAAAGATCTATACACGAGAAGCTGTTCACCCTTCCTGGGAATACGGTCGTACTGCCGGGCCACATGAGCGAAACTACCATAGAATATGAGAAGGAGCACAATCCTTTTGTATAAAATTAACATTCTCAATGAAAAAAACACTTGCCAGTTGGAAGAGCTGGTCAAGATTTTTCTGCGCCCCGATCAATATGAGATTACAAGAGAATTGGAGGGCAGCGACCTTATTCGGATCAACGAGTCCGGCTCATCAGACTGGAAGCAGGTCGGCAGAGAAATTTACGATAAGCTGTCTGCGATGACGGGTAAACGGCCGGAATGGGGAATTTTAACCGGAATAAGGCCGGTAAAGCTGTGCGGCGAGCTGCTCGACAGTTTGGGCAGCGAGGAAAAAGTCCTCGAGACGTTTACCCGTAATTACTATCTCAGCAAAGAGAAAGCGGAGCTGATTCTCAGAATCTGTCTCTATCAGCGCAGAATTCTGGAACCTGCCCGCGCCGATTCGGCGGGAATCTACATCGGCATTCCCTTCTGTCCGACGCGGTGTGTATACTGTTCCTTTGCATCTAATCAAGTTTCGGAAGAAGAGATCGAAAGATACCTCAAAGCTCTCCACCGAGAAATTGAGTACGTGGGAAGACGTATGCGCGAAACCGGCATAAAAGCGGAATCCATATATATCGGAGGCGGAACACCGACAACTCTCGATGCGCGACAGCTGTCCTCTCTTATGGAAGAGATAGGTGTTTCCTTTGACCTTTCAGAGGTCAGGGAGTTCACCGTCGAAGCCGGAAGGCCGGACACCATAACGGAAGAAAAGCTCCGGGCCATTCGCAACGGCGGCGCCGACCGAATCAGTATCAATCCTCAGACGATGAAACAACGTACTCTGGATCTGATCGGGCGCAAACACAGTGTGGAAGCGGTAAATCAGGCCTTTTCAGCGGCCGAGAAGGTCGGCTTTTCCGCTGTCAACGCGGATATTATTGCCGGGCTGCCTGAAGAAAACTCGGAGGATTTTCGCCGTACTCTGCGGCAGGTCCTCGCACTCAGCCCGGAAAACATCACCGTACACTGCCTTGCCGTCAAACGCGCGTCTCGTCTCATAGACATCGATCCGGACTTTCATTACCGTCAGGCGGAAATTGTGGCTGAAATGCTCCAAGACAGCAGGGCGATGATGGAAGGGGCCGGATACGCGCCGTACTATCTCTATCGGCAGAAGCACATGGCGGGAGCTTACGAGAATACCGGTTATAGTAAACCTGAAAAGGAATGCATATATAATATACGCATAATGGATGAGCATCAGACCATTGTGGCCCTTGGAGCCGGCGGAATTTCCAAGGTTTATTTCCCTTCCGAAAATCGTCTCGAAAGGGTACCAAATGTAACAAACTACCAGCAGTACATAGAACGCATTGATGAAATGCTGGAGCGAAAAGAAAAAGGATTATTTACGGAGGTAAAAAAATGGCAATCATAGCGCCGAAAGGCACGAAAGATACGCTGCCGTCGCAGGTGTACAGGTGGCATTACGTGGAAAAGAAATTTTCGGAAATCTGCGAAAAGTACGGCTATAAAGAGATCCGTACGCCGATCTTCGAACACACCGAGCTCTTTCAGAGGGGTGTAGGCGACACTACGGATATCGTTCAGAAGGAAATGTACACGTTCACCGATCACGGAAACCGGAGCATTACGCTAAAGCCTGAAGGCACTTCACCTGTCGCCAGAGCATTCATCGAGCACAAGCAGTACGCCGAGGTACAGCCTACAAAATATTGCTATATCACGCCGTGTTTCCGGTACGAAAAGCCGCAGTCGGGCAGGCTCAGAGCTTTTCATCAGTTCGGTATCGAAATCTTTGGTACTACCAATATGATAGCTGATGCTGAAGTCATCTGTCTCGGTTACGATTTCCTTCACGAAATGGGGATCAAAGATATACAGCTTCGGATCAACAGCGTAGGTTGTCCAGAATGCCGGAAGAAGCACAGAGAAGCTCTTCGCCGCTTTTTGGAGCCGGTATACGACCAGCTCTGCAATACCTGCAAAGACCGATATGAGAGAAATCCTATGCGTATTTTGGACTGCAAGTCCGAAACCTGTCAGAGTCTGGTCAAAGATGCGCCTGATATGTTGGATTATCTCTGCGATGAATGCCGCGACGCTTTTGAAGACGTAAAGAAAAACCTGGACGCCATGGGAATCGCCTATACTGTCGATCCGCGCATCGTCAGAGGTCTGGATTATTACACGAAAACCGCTTTTGAATTTGTTACCGAGAGCAACGGAACCCAGGGAACGGTCTGCGGAGGCGGAAGGTATGACCATCTGATCGAGGAGATCGGCGGACCTCCGATTCCGGGCGTTGGATTTGGTTTGGGCATAGAACGTCTGCTGATGCTGATGGACGAACACGGTGTGGAAATACCGCAGCCGGAGCCGCTGAAAGCGTTTATCGCGGTCATGGGCGACGATGCTAAGGCCTTTGGTCTGAAACTGCTCAGAGAGCTGCGTCAGAAGGGCGTAAAAGCGGAAATGGACACACTGGCCAGAAATATAAAAGGGCAGTTTAAGTATGCCGACAGACTGGGAGCGAAATACACGGTGGTCATCGGAGATAATGAATTGGCCGAAGGCGCGGTTTCCATCAAGGAGATGGCGACTTCACAGCAGCGTCAGGTCAAGCTCGATGATCTGCTTGAAGAACTGATAAAATAATCAAGGGAGAAAGATATGTCTGAATTATTGAAGAGAACCCATATGTGCGGTCAGCTGAATATTGGCAATGTGGATGAAGAAGTCACCCTCAACGGATGGGTTGCCAAGCAGAGAAGTCTGGGTGGCCTCATCTTCATCGACCTTCGCGATAAAACGGGAATCGTTCAGATCACATTTGACGATACTATTGAAAAAGAAGTGTTCGAGCGGGCGAATTCTCTGCGAAGCGAATACGTGATCGGCGTCAGGGGCGTGGTTAAAGAAAGATCGTCAAAGAATCCTAACATTCCTACCGGAGAAATCGAAGTCTTCGCCAGAGAGCTGACCGTCTACTCCGAATCGGAAACACCGCCGATTTACGTCAAAGATGACGACCACGTAGACGATAACCTTCGTCTCAAATACAGATATCTCGATCTGCGGAAGCTGAAGATGCAGAAGAATCTCCGCCTCCGTCACAATATCGCTAAGATTACGAGAGATTACTTTGACGAACAGGGCTTTACAGAAATTGAAACGCCGGTGCTGATCAAGTCTACTCCGGAAGGCGCCAGAGATTACCTGGTTCCGAGCCGGGTGAACGTAGGCAGATTTTATGCGCTGCCGCAGTCGCCTCAACTGTTCAAGCAGCTGCTGATGGTGGGAGGCTGCGATCGCTATATGCAGATTGCAAAGTGCTTCCGTGACGAAGATCTGCGGGCCGACAGACAGCCGGAATTTACCCAGATCGACTTGGAGATGTCCTTTGTCGATCAGGACGACGTGATTGAAATGCAGGAAGGCTTTATGAAAAGGCTGTTTAAAGATCTTTTCGGCAAAGATCTGCAAATTCCTTTTCCGAGAATCACTTATGACGAAGCCATGGAACGCTATGGAAGCGACAAGCCGGATACCCGGTTCGGATTTGAACTGAAGTGCCTGAATCAGATCGTCGAAGGCACTTCGTTCAAAGTTTTTGCCGACGCCATAGCTGCAGGCGGCGACGTAAGGGGCATCTGTATTGAACAGGGATCGGCCAAATTCAGCCGTAAGGATATCGATAAGCTGACCGAACAGACAAAGCATTACGGAGCTAAGGGACTGGTCTGGATCAGAGTGGAAGAAGGTGAAATTAAATCGTCGGTCAACAAGTTCTTTGATCAGGAACAGTTGCGGCGAATCGCCGATGTATTTGACGCTTCTGCGGGAGATCTGATTCTGATCGCTGCCGACAGGAAGAAAGTGGTCTTCGACAGTCTGGGCTTTCTGCGCAGACATATCGCGGGACTTCTGGGACTGTTGGACGACACCCAGTACAACTTTCTATGGGTAACGGATTTCCCTATGTTCGAAAAAGATGACGAAACCGGAGAACTCAAAGCAATGCACCATCCGTTCACCAATCCGAAGGCGGAAGACATTCCTCTGCTGGAGACGGAGCCGGAAAAGGTTAAAGCCGATGCGTACGACATCGTCCTCAACGGCGTTGAGCTGGGCGGAGGAAGCATCAGAATTCACGACCGCCAGCTTCAGGCCAGGATGTTCAGGGCGCTCAATCTGACCGAAGAGGAGTGTCAGGAAAAGTTCGGATTCCTTCTTGAAGCCTTTAAGTACGGAACACCTCCTCACGGAGGCCTCGCCTATGGACTGGACAGACTGGCAATGCTTCTTGCGGGAGAACAGAGCATAAGAGACGTTATCGCTTTTCCGAAGAACCAGAACGCCCAGTGCATGGTATGCGAAGCGCCGGGAACGGTGGAAGAAGATCAGCTTGAAGAACTGGGCATAACCCTGAGGTAGTGATGAACAAAATCGGAATACTGGGAGGAACCTTTGATCCTTTTCATGTGGGACACCTGTCTGTGGCCAGGGCCGCAAGAGAAGAATGCGCTCTGACTCAGGTAGTTCTCCTTCCGACAAAGGTTCAGCCCTTTAAGCTGGGACACAAGATGGCAGACGAGAGAGACCGGGTGAACATGGTTTCTCTCGTTGCGGAGGAAAACGAAGGATTTTCCGTCTGTACCGCAGAAGCGTACAGCGAGGAAGTTTCTTACACGTACAAGACGATGAAAACGCTGAAGGATATTTACAGAAATGCCGGACTCTATTTCATCATGGGAACAGACTCCTTTCTCAGCCTGGAAAACTGGTACAAGGGAGAAGAGCTGCTGCGGGAATTTTCTTTTATCGTGGGGATGCGGCCCGGATACAGAGAAAACGAGACGGGAGAAAAGGCGGAAGAGCTGCGAAGTAAATATCGCGCCGAAATCGTTTTGCTCCATAACCGGATCGTAGATGTTTCTTCGACGGAGATAAAGAGCAATATAAAGGCCGGCAAGAGCATAAGCCATCTGGTTCCTCCGCCTATAGAAAGGTATATCTATGAACACGGACTCTATAAGTAGTTATATCGAAAAAAATTTATCGGAAAAGAGAAAGAAACATATCGAAGGGGTCAGAAAAACGGCTGTCTGCCTGGCAGAGCGATATGGTGTCGACCGGGAAAAAGCCGATACGGCAGCCCTGTTTCACGATATGTTTCGCGGCGTTTCCGCAGATGTGCTGAACTATTACGTGAAGCATCTCGGTCTGGACAGCAAATATCTGGATAACGTAAATCTGGCGCACGGAAAGATCGCTGCGATTATTATGGAGCGGGATTACGGCGTGAAAGACCGGGATATTATCAATGCGGTAAGCTATCATACTACAGGAAGGGCGGCCATGTCCACGCTGGAAAAAGTCATCTATATTGCCGACGCCATCGAGCCCGGCCGGAGCTATCCCGGCGTAGACGAGCTCAGAAAGGCGGCCGGTGAGGATTTGGACAGAGCTTGTCTCCTGTCTTTGACCAGAACGATAGATTATGTGAAGAGTCAGGGAAGATTTCTGGACGAGGATACGCTGCGTGCCAGGGATTATCTCGAAGCAAATATAGTAAGAGGAGAAACTGAATGAATAACAAAGACTTTGCGCTGCTTGCCGCAAGGGTAATGGACGGAAAAAAAGCACAGGACATTGTGGTGATCGATATTCAGGAAAAGTCTTCCTTTGCGGATTACCTGGTTATCGCATCAGGAGGTTCAGAGCGGCAGGTGCTGACGCTGGCCGATGAAGTCGAAGAACAGTTGGCTAAAGAGGGGCTCTTGGTCAGGAATATTGAGGGTAAAAACGGTTCCGGATGGATTTTGATGGACTTTGGCGATGTGATCGTAAACGTATTTACAAAAGAGGTAAGAGAGAAGTACAACATCGAAAAAGTATGGGGAGACTGCAGTTTTTTAGACTTGGAGGATGAACAGGAGAAATGAACGAAAGATACGAATTCAAAGCTATAGAAGAAAAATGGCAGAAGTACTGGAGAGATCATCAGTGCTTTAAAACCACAGAAGACGATACGAAAGAGAAATACTACGTACTGGAGATGTTTCCTTACCCTTCGGGAAAGCTGCACATGGGTCACGTGCGCAACTACTCCATAGGAGACGTGGTGGCCAGATGTAAGAAAATGCAGGGATACAACGTGCTTCATCCGATGGGATTTGACTCTTTTGGTCTTCCGGCAGAAAATGCGGCCATCAAGCATGGAATCGAGCCGAGCAAGTGGACCTGGGACAATATCCACGAGATGGAAGAGCAGCTGAATCAGCTCGGACTGTCATACGACTGGGATCGGGAAGTACAGACTTGCAATCCGGATTACTACAAGTGGATGCAGTGGATCTTCATTCAGTTCTACAAGAAAGGTCTTGCCTATAAAAAGGAAAATCCGGTGAACTGGTGTCCGAGCTGTCAGACGGTGTTGGCTAACGAGCAGGTAGTAGACGGCTGCTGCGAGCGGTGTAAGACGCCTGTAGGCAAGAAAAATCTGTCTCAGTGGTATTTTAAGATTACCGATTATGCAGAAAGACTCCTGGACAATCTGGATAAACTGGAAGGGTGGCCGGCTAAGGTAAAGACCATGCAGAGAAACTGGATCGGCAAATCCGTCGGCGCAGAAATCGATTTTCGGATCGACGGAACCGATAAGCTGATGAAAGTATTCACCACTCGCGCGGATACTCTTTTTGGCGTGACTTATATGGTTATGGCTCCGGAACATCCGTATGTTATGGATCTGGTTCGCGGAACGGAATACGAGCAGCCGGTGCTGGATTACTTGGATAAGGTGCAGCACAAAAACGATATCGAGAGAACTTCCACTACCGGTGAAAAAACGGGCGTATTTATCGGCAGTTATGCGATAAATCCGGTCAACGGAAAGAAAGTTCCGATTTTCATTTCCGACTACGTACTGATGGGCTACGGTACCGGCGCAATCATGGCGGTACCGGCTCACGACCAGAGAGACTTTGACTTTGCCAGAAAATTCGATCTGGAAATTATTCCGGTAGTCGATTCCGACGATCCGGCAATTGACGTCAACAATCTGCAGGAGGCTTTCGCTGCGGAAGGAACCATGATCAATTCCGGTAAGTTTAACGGCCTGAACAATCGGAAGGCCATCGGCGAAATGATCGACTGGCTGGAAGCGGAAGGCATCGGAAAGAAAACCGTTAATTACAGACTTCGCGACTGGCTGATTTCCCGGCAGAGATATTGGGGTACGCCGATTCCGATGATTTATTGCGATTCCTGCGGCTGGGTACCGGAAAAAGAAGAGAATCTGCCGGTACTTCTGCCGACAGACGTAGAATTTACTGGAAAGGGAGAATCCCCTTTGACCACGTCGAAGACTTTCGCGCAGTGCACCTGTCCAAGATGCGGAAAGAAAGCGCGCAGAGAGATGGACACCATGGATACCTTCCTGGATTCCTCTTGGTATTTCCTCAGATACTGCGATCCGAAAAACGAAAACGCACCTTTCGATAAAGAGAAAACCGACTACTGGATGGATGTGGATCAGTACATCGGCGGCGTAGAACATGCCATCCTTCACTTGATGTACTCCCGTTTCTTCCAGATGGCTCTTCACGATCTGGGTCTGGTCAGAGACGAAGAACCGTTCAAAAACCTGCTGACACAGGGCATGGTCAACAAAGACGGAAAGAAGATGAGTAAGTCTTTGGGCAACGTAGTCAGTCCTGAAGAAATCATCGAAAAATACGGCGCGGATACAGCCAGACTCTTTATCCTGTTCGCCGCACCGCCGGAAAGAGAACTGGATTGGTCCGATACCGGTGTAGAGGGAAGCTATCGTTTCCTCAACAGAGTATATCGTCTGGTCTACGAATTCAGCCGCAACTGCGGTGAACTGCCGGAAGAGTATACGATCGTGACCGATGCCGATAAAGAGCTGAACTACGTGCTCAACACAACCATAAAGAAAGTTACCGACGATGTGGGAGGAAGGTTCAGCTTCAATACCGCAATCAGTTCTATCATGGAACTGGTTAACGAACTGTACAGATACAAAGAACTGAAAGAGGCAAATCAGGCCTTCATGAAAAAGGCTATCGATACACTGGTTACCATACTTTCACCGTTTACACCTCACATCTGTGAAGAGATGTGGGAATGTCTCGGTCACGAACCTTCGCTGACCGAAGTGACCTGGCCGTCCTACGACGAAGCGGCACTGGTAAAGGATACGGTGGAAATCGTCGTACAGGTAAACGGAAAAGTAAAAGAAAAGCTCAATGTAGCGAGCGGACTGTCCAAAGAAGACCTGGAAAAAACTGCCCTTTCAGACGAAAAAGTTCAGGCTTTGACGGAAGGCAAGAACGTGGTAAAAGTAATTGCCGTACCGAACAAGCTGGTGAATATCGTGATAAAGTAAAGGGGAGATTATGAAAAAACATGAGAGATTATAACAGCAAAAAGCCGCCGGTAAAAAAGGTGGCTGCAAAGAGACCGCAGAGCAAAGAGCTTCAGCAGAAGAAGAAATCTGCGAAAAACACACTGCCGAAGAAGAACGCAGCAAAATCACAGCGGCAGATGAAGCGGGCGGATAATCTGAAAGTGATTCCTATCGGCGGTCTCAATGAAATCGGAAAAAACCTGACCGTGTTGGAATATAAGGATCAGATACTGGTCATAGACTGCGGCATGTCTTTTCCGGAAGATGAGATGTACGGCATCGATGTGGTCATACCGGATTACAGCTATCTGGTAAAAAATGCGTCCAAAATCGTCGGCGTGGTGATCACCCACGGACATGAAGACCACATCGGCGGAGTGCCGTATCTGCTAAAGCAGATAAATGTTCCGATCTACGGAACCAGACTTCCCCTCGGCCTGATCGAAAATAAGCTGAAGGAGCACGGCCTGAGGGCAAATCTTAAAACGATAAAGGCCGGCGATAAACTGAGGCTGGGGGATTTCAAGGTCGAGGTTATTCGGACGACTCACTCCATCGCCGATGCGGTATGCCTGTATATTCAGACACCGGCGGCGACGCTGTTTCACACAGGAGACTTCAAGATCGACTATACCCCGGTGGATGGAGAACCTATCGATCTGGCAAAATTTGCTGAAATCGGCAGAAAAGGCGTGGATCTGATGCTGGCCGACAGCACCAACGCGCTGAGACCCGGATTTACCGCTTCGGAAAAAGTGGTTGGAAAGACCCTCGACGGCATATTCAGAGAAGCGAAAAACAGGATCATCATCGCCACCTTTTCATCGAATGTACACCGTGTACAGAAGATTATCGAACTGGCGGCAAAATACGGACGTAAATTTGCCGTTTCCGGCCGCAGCATGGAAAACGTCGTGGCTCTGGCTATTGAGCTGGGATATCTGAAAATTCCTGCGGGCACTTACGTGGAACTGAATAAGACGAAAAATATTCCTGATGATCAGTTGGTCATCATTACGACCGGAAGTCAGGGCGAGCCGATGTCGGCCCTGTCTCGGATGGCAAATAATGAGCACAAGGGTGTTAAACTGAAAAAAGGCGACATGGTTATCCTTTCTTCTACACCTGTTCCCGGAAACGAAAAGGCGGTTTCCGGCGTGGTCAATAAGCTCTTTGAAAAAGAAGTAGAAGTGATTTACAACGATATCGCGGACACTCACGTTTCCGGTCACGCCTGTCAGGAAGAACTGAAACTGATCCATGCGCTGATCAAGCCGAGGTTTTTCATGCCGGTGCACGGCGAATACCGCCATCTGGTCAAACACGCACAGATCGCCGAGTCTCTCGGCATGAAAAAGGACAGAATCTTTATCCTTTCCAACGGCGATCAGCTTACGGTAGACAAACGCAACGCAGTAAAATTCCAGAATGTCGTCAGCGCAGACGATATCCTGGTAGACGGACTGGGTATAGGTGATGTAGGCAATATTGTACTCCGCGACAGAAAACTTCTGTCCGAGTCCGGTCTGATCATCGCTGTAGCGGCTATTGATCGCGCGTCCGGCGAAGTGATTTCCGGACCGGATATCGTATCGCGTGGATTCGTCTACGTTCGGGAAAACGAAGATCTGATCAACGATGCGAGAGAAATTGCAAGAAACGCCCTTGAGGACAGTCTCTACGCCGGAAACAGAGACTGGAGCGGAATTAAAAACAACGTCCGGGAGGAACTGAGAAAGTTCATTTTCCGGAAGACAAAGAGAAGCCCGATCATTCTGCCTATATTTTTAGATGTCTAGGTCAGGGATTTAGGAGGTAAAATCATGAATGTTTACGATCAGGCCCACGGTCTCGCGCAGGCCATCCGGGAATCGGAAGAATTTAAACAGTACGATCAGCTGAAAAAGGTCGTCGATCAGAACGAAGAACTTTCAAAGATGATTAACGACTTTCAGGCAAAGCAGATGGAATTGCAGGCAAAACAACTGATGGGGGAGGAAGCAGCACCGGATATGACGCAGCAGATTCAGAATCTCTATCAGATCATCATGAAGGATCCTCTCGCCGCACAGTATATGCAGGCGCAGATGCGTTTTTCGCTGATGATGAACGACGTCTACAAAATTTTGGGCGACGTAATGGGTATTGGCAATTTCCAGTAAATTTGATATAATAACGCTGTATAACAGGATAAGTCTAAGAGATAAATTATTAAGAAAGTGAGAATAGAAATATGATTAGTGCAGGTGACTTTAGAAAAGGTATTACTTTTGAGATCAACGGAGAGCCTCATGTCGTTCTGGATTTCCAGCATGTAAAGCCGGGAAAAGGCGCTGCTTTTGTCAGAACCAAGTACAAGAATATCCTTACCGGAGCGACGAGAGAAGAAGCATTCAATCCGGATGACAAATTCCCTAAGGCTCACATCGATACAAAGGTAATGCAGTATCTCTACAATGACGGCGAACTGTATTATTTCATGGACAACGAGACTTATGAACAGATTCCGATCAGCAAGGATCAGGTTGAAGAAGCGATGAAGTATCTGCGTGAGAACGACGAAGCGACGATCAAATTCTACAAGGGAAGTCCGTTCCTCGTTGAAGCGCCTAACTTTGTGGATCTGGTTGTTACGGAAACAGAGCCGGGCGTAAAGGGAAATACTGCGACAAACGTAACGAAGGCAGCCACGGTAGAGACCGGAGCCGTTATTCAGGTTCCGATCTTCATCGAAGAAGGCGAAAAAATTCAGATCGATACGAGATCAGGTGAATATCTGGGCAGATCTAAGGAATAGATCCGTCCTGCCGATATAGAAAGGCTAAAAAAGGGACGTATTCACGTCCCTTTAGAAGTATATGAGGTAAAAGATGAAGAAATTAATGAGAAACAAGCTTCTGCTGGTCATCGTCTGTACGATTATCGTACTGTTGATCGCAGGAATTGCCGCTCTGATCTACATAAACGGCCTGGACAAGGCGTACGACAGCAGCAAATCCGATACGATCAACGTTACCGTTGAAATGGGCTCGACCACGGAGGATATCGGCACTCTTCTCCAGGAAGAGGGGATAATCGAGAGTTCATCGGACTTTAAATTTTTTTCCAAGGTCAAGGGATATGACGGAAAATATCAGGCAGGTACTTACGCGCTTGCGCCTTCCATGACCCTGTCTGAAATCGCAGAGATCATCATCAGCGGAAAGACCAACAATATCACTTTCACCATACCCGAAGGATATACGATTTATCAGATGGCGGACAAGCTGTCCGAGGAGGGGATCGTCGATAGGGAAAAATTTGTTTCTCTGTTGACCGACGGAAATTTCAGCTACGATTTTCTTTCGGATGCGCAGAGTGGAAAAAACCATCTTGAGGGATATTTGTTTCCGGAGACCTATACGGTAGAATTCGGAGCCGATGAGGAAACCATAATCAACACCATGCTGAACCAGTTCGATACGGTCTTCACCGAAGAATTTAAGGCCCGCGCAGAGGAATTGGGCTATTCTTTAAACGAGATAATGGTCATCGCGTCGATCATCGAGAGGGAAACCCAGGTTGATGAAGAGCGGGGCAAGGTTTCCAGCGTGATTTACAACAGGCTGAAAGAGGGTATGCCTCTGCAGATGTGTTCGACGGTACAGTACATATTGGGAGAGCAGAAAGAGATTTTGTCCAACGCGGATACTCAGATCGAATCGCCATACAATACCTACATCAATCAGGGGCTGCCTCCGGGACCGATCTGCTGTCCGGGACTGGCATCCATCGAAGCCGCTCTGTATCCTGACGAAACGGACTATCTCTACTTCGTCGTCAGCGACAAGCTGGACGGAACACAGAAGTTCTCCAGCGACTACAATCAGTTCCTCAAGGATAAGGAGGACTACTACAATGCCCTCGAACAGCAGGAGTAAAGGCATGAATATTACCAATCAGCAGGTGACCGAATACCTGAACGGATTTTATCGCTGCCTGGACGAAGATCTTGAAATCCTCCGCGAGACAGGAGAGAGAGACAATGTTCCCATCATCCTTCGGGAGACGGAAGCCGTGCTTTCTCTGCTGCTGTCGCTGAAGCGGCCGAAGAGAATTCTGGAAATCGGAACAGCCATCGGTTATTCGGCTGTCTACTTTGCGAAGAAGTGTCCGGAAGCGGTAATCTATACCATCGACAAAGACGAAACCGCCGTCCGTTCGGCAAAGCACAATATCGACCAGGCAGGTCTGTCAGACAGAATTCATATCCTGCTCGGCGACGGGCAGGAGCAGGAGGAAAAGTTATCCGACAACAGGATCGGCGATTTTGATTTCGTTTTCATCGACGGCGCGAAAAGCCATTACAGGCGTTTTCTGGACAGCGCTCTGCCTCTGTGCAGGAAAGGCGCCCTGATCGTCTCGGATAATATTCTGATGAGAGCGGCGACGGTTTCGGAAGAATACGATACGGGCAGAAAACACAAGACAAACAGAAAAAAGATGAGAGAATATGTGGAGTATATCTGCAGCAGCAGAGAGCTTGAAACCTCGCTGATGAGCGTAGGCGACGGGCTTGCCGTTTCCATATACCGGGGAGAAAATGAAGAGAGAAGATTTTGAGCTGCTTGCTCCGGCAGGAGATCTGGAGAAGCTGAAGATTGCAATTATTTACGGCGCAGACGCTGTTTACTTCGGCGGAGAGATGTTCAGCCTGAGAGCGGGAGCGGGAAACCTTACCATCGAAGAAATGAAAGAAGGAACGGCATTTGCCCACGAGAGGGGCAAACGCTGCTATCTGACGGTGAATATCTTTGCGCACAACGAAGATATCGATCCGCTGACGGAATATCTGCAGAAGATCAGAGAAGTGGATATCGACGGATTCATCGTATCCGATCCGGGCGTCATCGATCTGATCAGAGAGATCATACCGGATGCGGAAATTCACCTGAGTACACAGGCTAATATGACCAATTTCCGCACGGCCGGGTTCTGGTACAAGATGGGCGTAAAGCGGCTGGTTTTAGCCAGGGAGCTGACTTTTTCGGAGATCCGCCAGATACGGGACAATATCCCTGAGGACATGGAGCTGGAGGCTTTCGTTCACGGAGCCATGTGCATTTCCTATTCCGGCCGGTGTCTTCTGAGCAATTTTATGATCGAAAGAGACGCCAACCGAGGAATGTGCGCCCATCCCTGCCGATGGAAGTATTCCCTCGTCGAAGAAAAAAGACCGGGTGAATACTATCCTGTCGAGGAGGACGAAAGGGGAACCTATATCCTGAACTCAAGGGATCTGTGCATGATAGAGTATCTGCCTCAGATCATAGAAAGCGGAATAACCAGCGCAAAGATCGAAGGCAGGATGAAGAGTATATTTTACGTAGCCACGGTGGTTCACGGATACAGAAGAGCTCTCGACGCCTATTTTGCCGATCCGGAAAACTATCGTTTTGATCCGGAATGGCTGAGTGAAGTGAAAAAGGTCAGTCACAGGGAATTTACGACCGGCTTTTACTTTGACAAGCCGACCAACAAAGATCAGAACTACCAGACCAGCGCATATACCCGGGATTATTCTTTTATCGGCATAGTCAGAAGCTATGACGAAAATACCGGATTTGCCGTGGTAGAACAGAGGAACAAGATGTCCGCGGGCGATGAAATCGAAATCTTCGGACCGGATATCGATTTCTTTGTTCAGACTTTGACAGAAATGTACGATGAAGAGACAGGAGAGCCGATCTCCTGCGCGCCTCATCCGCAGCAAATGCTGAGGATTAAAACAGCGCAGCCGGTAAAACCCGACTACATGCTGCGCAAAAAGAAGTAAGAAGGAGAGTGAGTTTCAACATGTCATCCGACCCCAGCGGCCTGCCTTTGCAGCTGCAGTTTATTTTCATTGTTCTCATGATTTTCCTGAACGGTTTTGTCGTTCTTTCCAACACGGCGATGAACGCAGTCAGCCGGAACAAGATCCGTCAGATGGCCGGAGAAGACAAGCATGCGGCCAAGCTGCTTTCTCTTCTGGAAAAACCTACAGAGTACAGGTTTACCAACCGGCTTCTGAGCTACGTCTTTATCGCTGCGGGTCTTTTCTTTACCATAACTCTTCCGTACAACGACGTGCTTTCTATAGTCGTGTTTGTAACGGCAACTGTGGTCTTCAGCGAATTCTTTACAAGAAAGGTCGCGCAGCAGCACAGCGACTCTATCGCCTTGTCTCTGACAGGTATTCAAAAGTTCTTCGTCGTTCTGATGACGCCTTTTGTCGTCGTTTTAACCTTCCTTGCCAACCTCTTCCTGAAGCTTTTCCATCAGGATACGGAAGTCGAATACAGCGGATATTCCGAAGAAAAGGTCATGTCTATGCTCGATGCCGGCCAGGAAAGCGGAGAAATCAAAGAAGAGGGCAGAAAGATGATCAACAGCATCTTTCAGTTTGACGATGAGCTGGCTTATGAAATCATGACGCCGCGGACAGATGTATTTTTGATCGATATCAACGATCCGCCGGAAGAATATATAGACCAGCTGATGCAGCTGCGTTATTCCCGTATTCCGGTATGTGAGGATGACACGGACAATATCATCGGTATACTCCACATCAAGGACTACCTGATCAAGGCCAGAGAGAGCGGTTTCGACAATGTGGACATCCGCTCGATTTTGAGAAAAGCGTATTTCGTTCCGGAAACGAAAAACATCGACGCTCTGTTCTTTGAACTTCAGATCGAAAAGCAGCACATTGCCGTCCTCATCGACGAATACGGCGGGTTCAGCGGCATTGTGACCATCGAGGACATCATCGAGGAAATCGTCGGAGACATCGATGATGAATATGATGAAGAAGAGCATATCATTGAGAAGGTTGATGATAATCATTATCTGGTAGACGGAAACGTTTCTCTCAGCGATTTGAACGAAGAGCTGGATATCAATCTGGAATCGGAAAGCAGCGAAACCATCGGCGGTTTTCTCATCGACATTCTCGGCGAGATTCCGGAAGAAGGGCAGACGAATCGAGAAATCCGGTTTGAGCATTACCTGTTCCGCATATTGTCGGTGAAAGAACGGCGAATCGAGAAGGTGGAAATGGAAATCGTTCCGGCGCCTGAAGACAGTGGAGAAGCGGAGGAGGATGAACAGTGACCAAATACATTGTCTTTTCCGTTATCGTTACTGCGTTGATCTATTTTAACGTGTTCGGACTCTATATGGGCATTAAGGACATTCCAAAGGGTTCCTACAAAGAGGCGCTGTGGAAATACAAGAAGATGGAAATACTGGAAAAGAGCGTAATCTGTCTGTTCCTCGTTGGGATCATCATTTCCATGTACTTTACCGACGAGACTGCGGCGATTACTCTTATCGCCATGGTGTTCATGGTTCCACTGGAATATCTGTTTGCGCGCTATGTCCGTAAGAACCTGGTCTGTCCGCATTGCGGCGGACCGGTCTGGACCGGAAGATACCTCGTGTTTATCCGGCCGCGAAAGTACTGTGCTCACTGCGGCAATAGCCTTTACGGACCGGCTTCGGAAGAGAAGAGTGAAGACAATGATTAAGAGCGATAAAGTGACCCTGGGAATCCTCGCCCACGTTGACGCCGGAAAGACGACGTTGTCTGAGAGTATCCTGTACAAGACAGGTGTCTTACGCGCTCCCGGCAGGGTCGATCGGGGCGATGCCTTTCTCGATACCTACCGTCTTGAGCAACAGCGGGGGATTACCATTTTTTCCAAACAGGCGGTTTTTCCTCTGCAGGGAAAAACGGTAACCCTTCTCGATACTCCAGGCCATATGGATTTTTCGGCGGAAATGGAGAGGACGCTGCAGGTGCTGGATTATGCCGTCCTGATCATCAGCGGCGCCGACGGCATGCAGGGACAGGTGAAGACCATATGGAGTCTTCTGGAGCGTTACGGCGTGCCTGTCTTTCTTTTTATCAATAAGATGGATCTGGAAAGCGCCGACCTGGATCGGACGATTTCCCTTCTTCAGAAGGAACTGAACGAAAGCTGCATATCTTTTGACAAAGAGGGGGAGGAACTCTGGGAAAAGGCGGCGCTCTGCGATGAGCGGCTGCTGGATCAGTATTTACAGCAGGGCAATCTGGATACGACAGCTGTAGCAGAGAGCATTGCTGCGAGAAAGATTTTCCCTGTTTACAGCGGATCGGCGCTGAAAATGGAGGGAATTGACCGCTTTCTCGAAGGAATCGCCCGCTATGGGAATCCTCCGTCATATCCGGACAGCTTCGGCGCCCGAGTCTTTAAGATTACCAGAGATGAAAAAGGAAACCGCCTCACGCACCTGAAGGTAACCGGAGGAACTCTCCGCGTTCGGGATACTGTCGGTGACGAAAAGATAAGTCAGATCCGCATTTATTCCGGCAGCCGTTTTGAAACGGCAGAGCAGGTCTCTGCGGGAACGGTCTGCGCGGTAACCGGCCTCGCTTCAAGCCGGTGCGGTCAATCCCTCGGCGCAGAGCCAGAAATGAAAAAAACGATCCTCGATACGGTGCTTACCTATCAGGCCGTTTTGCCTGAAGGGGAGAATCTACACGGTGCCTACGAAAAGTTCTGCCTTATCGAGGAAGAAATTCCGGAACTTCATGTTTTGTGGGATGAGGTCGGCGAGAAGATCAATGTACAGCTGATGGGGGAAATACAAGGCGAGATATTAAGCGAACTGATGGCTGAACGCTTTGGTCTGTGCGTACAATGGGGCAGCGGAACCATCCTGTATAAAGAGACGATCGCAGAAAGGGTAGAAGGAGTGGGGCACTTTGAACCTCTCCGTCACTATGCGGAGGTTCATCTTCTCATGGAACCGCTTCCTGCAGGAAGCGGACTGATGTTCGATACGGTGTGCAGCGAAGATCTGCTGGATCGAAATTGGCAGCGGCTGATTTTGACCCACCTTGCAGAAAAGGAGCACATCGGCGTTTTGACCGGTTCCCCAATTACGGATATGAGAATTACTCTGGTTTCCGGAAAAGCGCACGAAAAGCACACCGAGGGCGGAGACTTCCGTCAGGCTACCTACAGGGCGGTGCGCAACGGTCTTCGCCAGGCGAATTCCATCCTTCTTGAGCCTTACTATTCCTTTCGTCTCGAAGTGCCTTCTGCAGCGGTAGGACGCGCAATACACGATATTCAGCGGATGCACGGCACCGCAGATCCTCCGGAGACTTTTGCGGAAACAGCGGTGCTGACGGGAAGGGCGCCGGTATGCGAGATGAACGGTTATCAGAGAGAAGTCCTGTCCTATACCAAGGGAGAAGGCCGGCTTTCCTGTGTCTTTCAGGGGTACTTTCCCTGTCACAACGCGGAAGAAGTTATCGAGGCGTCGGGATATGACGCCGACGGGGATCTGGAAAATCCAGCGGGATCTATCTTTTGCCGAAACGGCGCCGGAACGGCGGTACCGTGGGATGAAGTTAAACATTACATGCACCTTGAAGGTTTTCTGAAAGCGGAGCCCAAGGATAATCCAGAAGAAAGGACCCGCAGGTCGGGCAGCAGTGTGAGCGACGAGGAACTGGAGGCCATTTTCCGACAGACGTACGGAATCAGCAAGCGGGAGAACAATCGTTTCAAACGCAGTCAGAGGATTATTTCGGCAGACAGCGGCGCAGGCAGGATAAAAGTAGACAGCGGTTACAACGACAGCCGCTCCAGGCAGGTTCTTCTCGTGGATGGCTATAACATGATCTTCGCCTGGGATGAGCTCAAGGATATGGCGGAGAGCAGCCTGGAAAACGCCCGCAATATGCTGATCGAGATTCTCTCCAACTATCAGGGCTACTACGGCACCGAAATCATCATCGTGTTCGATGCTTATAAGCAGCCGGGAAATGCGGGAACGACGGAGAAGTACGGCGATCTCTCTGTAATCTATACGAGAGAAGGGCAAACCGCCGATCAGTATATCGAAAAGTTCGTTCTGGAAAACGTGAAAAAGCTGCACCTTACGGTAGCTACTTCCGACGGTCTGGAACAACTGATGGTATTCGGGCAGGGCGCGCTGCGCATGCCGGCTCGAGAGCTGCGCGAGCGGATCATCGCCGCAAATCAGGAAATACGGGAAAAATACAT
The DNA here is from genome assembly GCA_904420065.1 of uncultured Emergencia sp. Classification (GTDB taxonomy): domain Bacteria; phylum Bacillota; class Clostridia; order Peptostreptococcales; family Anaerovoracaceae; genus Senimuribacter. Next base: position 77,223 of record CAJFTU010000009.1, on the reverse strand, counting down.
CGGTAAGCCGATAACTTAAAAGGAAATGCGATTATGACTGTGCTAAAAAATAGCACAGTTTTTTTGTTCCCCTGCAGGTACTCCGGTTCTTTCCATCTTATCTTCAACTTTTTTATCATATTCGCCTGTCCAAAGAATATAGATATAGAGAAAGGACAAGGTAAGGCTATGAATCATTTCGAAAAAGTTTTTCAGTGCTTCCCGCCGAGTATCCAGAGCCAGATCAACAATATGGATCGGTATACCCGGGAAGCCATTGAAGAAGTACGGGTGTACAAAGGCAAAGAAATACAGGTGTTTGCGGCGGGAAAACGGCTTTCTTTGTCGGGTAAAATCGAAGGTAACGACATTAGCAATCTGCTGAACAATCTGATGAAGTTTTCCTACTACGCATATGAGGACGACCTGGCAAAGGGTTTTATCACCATCGACGGCGGACACCGGGTAGGAATCTGCGGAAAAGCCGTGGTGGAGAAAGGACGGGTTACGCTGATCCGGGAAGTCAGTTCCCTGAACATCCGTTATTCTAAAGAGGTGATCGGCTGTTCCGATTCGCTTACCCATCTGCTCATCAATTCCGATCGCTCTCTGAACAGCATGCTCATCGTATCGCCTCCAGGATGTGGAAAGACTACTCTTCTGCGGGATATCGGCAGAAATATCAGCATGAAGGGATACAAGGTGGGCATCTGTGACGAGCGTTCTGAAATTGCAGGTATGTACAACGGCTGCAGTTCCTATCACTTCGGCACTATGGTAGACGTGTTGGATGGCTGTCCCAAAGCTGAAGGCATGCTGATGATGATCCGCGCCATGTCTCCGCAGGTAATCATCACCGATGAGATTGGGAAAAAGGAGGACGTGGCAGCGATAAAGGCCTGTGCAAACAGCGGGGTAAGGGTGATCACTTCTGTTCATGGCAGCGATGTAAACGATCTGAAAAATTCAGAAATATACGAGACCATAGAGAGAAAGGACTTTCAGATTATCGTATTTTTGACCGATAAACCGACTGTCGGAACCGTTCGGGAGGTGCTTCGTGGTTAAGCTTTCAGGTATTCTGCTGGCCTTCATCGCCTCGGCTGCTGTAGGCTTCCTAAAGGCGTCGGAAGTGAAACGGAGAAAATCCCTCCTCCTCGATTTTAAAGAACTGATTTTACACATCTCTACGGAGATGAGTTACTTTAAAGAGCCTCTTCCTCAGATCTTTGAGCGGCTCTCGGGTGAAAATGAAAAGACGTCCTCAATTCTTCTTCGGGAGTGTCTTCTCCGCTACAATTTGGAGAATCTCAATATCGCCTTTATATGGAAGCAGGCCGTAGAACGGATTTATGCGAAGGAACCGGTCAATCGGGAAGACGTTGCGGTGATGAAAAAATGTGGCGATTTTCTTGGACAAAGCGATTTTAAGGGACAGCAGGATCACTTTCGGCTTCTCGGTCTGCAGCTCGACAGACAGATCGAAGACGCGGAGGAAGGGATAAGGACAAAGGGAAGGATGTACGGGAAGATGGGCATATCCGTCGGGCTGGTTATAGCCATCGTACTGATATAGTCAGAGAGGAGATAAAAGCTTGAGTGTAAGTGTTATTTTTAAAATTGCCGGAATCGGCATCTGCATCGCATTGCTCAACCAGATTCTGATCAAGTCCGGCAAGGATGAGATGGCGATGATGACGACTTTAGCCGGGGTAATTATTGTGTTGGTGATCATTGTTAAGATGCTGGCCGAATTCTTCGAGACAATCAAAGTGTTTGTGGAGTTTTAACCGGCCATGGAGATATTGAAGATCGCAGCACTGGCACTGTGCGCAGTTATACTGATCGTGCTGGTGAAAAATTACAAACCTGAATTCGGTGTGTATACGGCCATCGGCTGCAGCGTACTGATCCTTTATTTTCTCGTGGACAGTTTGAAATATGCTTTTTCTTATATGGCTGACCTCTACGAGAGGCTGGATTACGCAAAGAGCTATTTCCCCATCATCATCAAAGTCCTGTCTATTGCGTACATTACTGAATTCACGGCCCAGCTCTGCAAGGACTCGGGGGAAACATCCATCGCGTCAAAAGTGGAACTGGCGGGGAAAATCGTCATATTCTGTGTTGCCATCCCGGTTTTTATTTCTATTTTAAACCTGGTGGAACAGCTTTTATAGGAGAACCATGGATTTTGATGAAATCATAAAAGAACAGATGGACAACGTCCTCGACCAAGAAGAGATGGATTCTCTGTCGGAATACGCCGGCAATCTCAGCGGCGGTATTTCCGATAATTTCACCATCGACAGGATTTTGGACGCCACATTAAGCGGAAAAAGTATATTTGACAACAGGGAAGTTATCGACAGCCTGAAAGACCTGTTTTTCTATGAGATGAAAAGCGCGCTGATCGTCGGCATCGAAATTCTGACGATCTGTATCGTAATCGGCCTCTTGAAAAACTTGTCTGGCTCTTTCGGAAAAAGAGGCGTCAGCGATATCGCTTCACTGACCTGCAGCATGATCATTATCGGATTGGCGATGACTAACTTTAACACGGTATACGAGATGACTCTGGACGCGGTGAAGACGATTACATATACTATGGAGATTTTGCTCCCGGTACTTATCGCACTGCTGATTTCTATGGGGCAGGTTGCGTCAGGGACGATCATGAGTCCGCTGCTTTTAACTTCGGTAACCATATTTCAAGCGATCATCAAAAATATCATCTTACCGGCTATTTTCGTCTCTACAGTACTGTCGTTGATCAATTGTTTAACAGAAAAAGATTATGTAAATCAGCTTTCCCGTTTCATCAGACAGGTCGCTCTGTTTGCTGCAGGTCTGATTATGACACTGATGTCAGGAATTATTGCCGTTCAGGGGTTGATCGCAAAAACGTCAGACGGCCTTTTGATCGGAACAGCAAAATATTCGCTGGATGCGTTTATCCCCATCGTCGGTGGGTTTACATCAGATACGATAGAGCTGTTTTTGAAATGCATGGGTTCGATAAAAAACGTGGTTGGACTCTTTGGAATCATCCTGATCGTCGTTTTAATCCTGACGCCAATCATTAAAATTCTGGCGATCTGCGCAATTTATAAGATAACGGCTCTCGTCGTAGAACCCATCGCTTCGAAAAAGCTGTCGGCAGGAATCAACGATATCGGGACGTCTCTGATTTCGATGGGAGCCATCCTGTTTCTGGCCTCTCTGCTGTTTATCCTGTTCATCACGTCGATCATCAATCTGGGAGGAAACTGATGTCTGAGATCACTGCATGGGTAAAGGATATCTTTATCATCATACTTTCGATTACCTTTATGGAAATACTCATTCCAGAAAGTTCTATGGCAAAATACCTTCGTTTTATCTTTTCAATTATCATCTTAGCAGCAATTTTATCGCCGATCAGTTATTTCATGAATAAATAAAATTTTTTTAAATACTTTTTTAGTGAGGATGCTATGTTTGAGAAACCTGAGATCACAAAAGAGAACATCATGAAAATCATTATCGCCATAATCATCGCTTCGATCTTCCTGCTGACCCTCAGCATTCTGACCGACGACAATGACAGCCGAAGGCAGATATCGGACGACAACGGCGCTACAGAAACCACGCTGAGCGGAATTCTGTCGGAAATCAAAGGCGTAGGCGATGTAAACGTAATGGTTCAGTATAATGAGGAAAACAGCGTCACCGGAGTCATCGTAACGGCGGAAGGAGCGGAAGATCCCGTAGTGAAAAACAATATTGCCAAAGGCGTGTCCACGCTGTTCGATATTCCGGTTTCCAGCGTAATGGTATTTGAAAAAAGTCAGGAGGAAAGTGAAAAATGAAAAAGAAATTTAAGTTTAGTATAAAAGATTTTCTCAACAAAAAAGAGAATCTCGCCATTATGGCCGTTGCTTTTGTCTTCTGCGCCGGACTCATCGTTACGAATATGAAATCCGGCGACATCCCGCTTCACGACGGAGATGTGCTGGTTGACAGCCAGAACGTACAGACGGCGGGGGAAACCGGAGACGAAGGGGACGCTGCACAGAAAGAGGATGCATCGGCGGAAGAGCAGGGCGGCGGAAATTTTGAGGAAAAAAGAGCCAATCTGGAACTGGAACGGAACGAACTGATTGCCAAGTATGACGATACGATCAAAAATTCGGAAAATGAAGCCGAGAAGAAAAACGCCGTGGAGCAAAAGGAAAAACTGACCGGATATATGGAACAGGAAATCGCCGTGGAAAATATCATAAAGACGAAAAATCTGCCCGAGTGCCTGGTCATCATCACCGACAGCATGATTACGGTAACCGTTGACGAACAGGAACTGAAGCAGAACGTGGTAGCAAAGATCTGCAACGTGGTGATGGAAGAGACCGGACGCTCCGCAGATAAGATCGTGATTCAGAGCAGCTATTAATAGGGTAAATCTGTCGATCGGTTTCTCAAAGAGATTTTGTAAAGCAGGGGGATCAGAAGTTGGTCCCCCTGAAACGGTTTAGCGAAGAATCCTTATCAAGATCATTTACAACAACTTTTACACCGTCGGTACGAGCAGTCACGATGCTTAATATCAAGGGATTTGCAGAAAAACGGCTGTTTTTTGTAAATACAGAGTGCATAATAAGAACAGATGCAGGCGTTACAAGCTATAACAAGATGCGTATATATTTGGTATAGCGACGAGATGTTCAAAAAAAAATAAAGAGGTATCCGGTGATGATGATCAGCCCAGAAAAATACTACGAAGAGTATCTCAAAGGGAAAACAGCGGTGCAAATAATGACTGCTATTCGTGGTCTGAAAAATCTGATCGGCCACCAAAGACACAGGAACATTTATCCAATATATGGACAAGCTTTTCTGACGACTATAAAACATTTTGCCGCCGTTACGAAGAAGATCTGGCGTGTTACGGAAAAATAGAAAAGTTTACGGCGAAGCCGGATGTACCGGAAAACAACTTCAACGTTTCCATGGTTCCCTGGATTACATTTGAGGGAATCAATATCAATATTTCCGACTTCAAATATTTGCTTCCTATTTTTACTATCTCCCATTAGCTGTTCAAGTACATCATGCGGTATGTGACGGATTTCATATTTGCCGTTTTATCGACGACTTGCAGTCGCAAATCAACATGGTTTGATGTAAACTCAAAACAGCAGCGGCAAGCAAACAGTCTCAACCAAAGAAAGTGTGGGCTGTTTGTTTTTTAACATTTTTTTATCTGTCAAAGTCAATGAGCAGTGGCAGCGCCTCCCTTCCCGGAGCGGGATTAATCCATTGAAAAGGGGTAAATATAATGGTATAATGATTCCAGCGATCTCACAGCGTTGCTGCAAAGAAGGAATCATTGAATCACGGCCTTCGGAATAAGTAAAAAAGGTAGGCCGCGGTATAATGATTCCAGCGATCTCACAGCGTTGCTGTAAAGAAGGAACCGAGGTGTTTTATGGCGAATCTGCAAGAGGAAAATCTGGGAACGATCAAAATATCCGATGAGGTGATTACAGTTTGCGCAGCCAATATCGTATCCAAAATCCCCGGCGTCTGCCAGCTGACCGGCGGTTTCACCGAAAGCCTGTCGAAAAACATCCTGGGGATAGATCCATCAGGTAAGGGAATAAAGCTTTCGCGAAGCGATGAAGATTTGATTCTGGATATTTACGTCATTGTGGAATACGGCGTCCGCATTCCGCAGCTGGCCTGGGAAATCCAGAGCAAAGTAAAACAAGAACTGGAGTCCATTACCGATCTCAAGGTTTTGGAAGTAAACATACATGTGCAGGGGGTCAACCTGCCGGGAGAGGAATACAAAGGATAAATGACAAGAAAAGAAGCAAGAGAATTTATGATGCAGGTTTTCTTTCAGATGGAGGCCTGCGGTGATTTCGACGTAAACAACAGAGAGAATTACATGAACGACAAGCGCCTTAATTCACAGGAGCGTTACTGCAGCGACCTTTTTTCCCTGTTGTGCAATAAGAAAGAAAGCGTGGACAGCCTCCTTGAGAAGCACAGCAAAGCCTGGAAAATCAGCCGTATGCCGAAAACCGATCTGGCGATACTGCGGCTGTCGGCTTGTGAATTGCTCTATCTCAGAGACATTCCCGAAGCCGTATCGATCAACGAGGCGGTGGAGCTGGCCAAGAAGTACGGAACAGCAGATTCTCCGAGGTACGTCAACGCCATCTTAGGACGAGTCTGCGCAGAGGATGGGCGAGATGAATAAACCGCGGATTTCCATAGGTATCGACACCAGCAACTACAAGACTTCTGTAGCCGCAGTCGATGAAAATGGAAACATTCTGTGCAACGTGCAAAAATATCTTGACGTAAAGAAGGGCGAACGAGGATTGAGACAGTCCACCGCTCTTTTTCAGCATGTAAACAATCTGCCGGAACTTATCGACGATTGTTTTAACGCGATAACAAGGGATCAGGTCGTCTGCGTTTCCGTATCCGCAAAACCAAGACCGATAGAGGGTTCCTATATGCCCGTATTCAATGCAGGTATATCCGCAGGCCGGATGCTTTCCACATCCTTAGGCGTTCCGTTCTATAGCTTTTCTCATCAGGAGGGGCACATAGAAGCAGTCCGTTTTTTCTCTCCATTAAAAGAGAGGGAAGAACTCCTTTCATTCCACTTCTCCGGAGGAACCACGGAAGCGCTGCTGATGAAAAACGGATCCCTTACTGTTGCAGGAGGAAGCCTGGACATTGCCTTCGGTCAGGTCTTAGACAGAGTAGGCGTCGCGCTGGGAATGGCGTTTCCCTGCGGTGAGGAAATGGATAAAATTGCCTGTTCCGGCAGGGGAGGAGAAAAAAACCTTCTGCCTGTGATAAAATGCGCCGACGGATTTGTCAACCTGTCCGGAATTGAAACGAGATGCCAGAGAGAAGTCGATCGAATCGAAAAAGAACAGCTGATCGTCATGCTCTTCGAGCGGATCGGTCAGGCCATATGCGCTATGACCGAGCAGCTGTTGCAGAAATATAAAGTATCCAGTGTCCTGTTCGCCGGAGGCGTATCCTCCAGCCGGTTTATCCGCAGATATGTGGAAGAACAGTTGAAGGGGATAGATATCTGTTTCGGTAAGCCTGAACTGAGTACGGACAATGCCGTGGGCACCGCAATACTGGGAGGGAAGGAAATATGGCGCTGAAGCCTGTTACCGTATCACAACTGAACGAATACATTGCTCGTGTTATCAGCACAGATCCGCTGCTCGGTGCAGTAGCGGTGAAAGGAGAGCTGTCTAATCTAAAATATCATTCGTCGGGACACGTGTATTTTTCCATTATGGATGAAGCGAGCAAGATCAACTGCTTTCTTCCGAGAGAATACGCAGCGGAACTTCCGCAGCAGCTGACAGACGGTATGGAGGTTATCCTTACCGGCGTTGTAAACGTATTTAAAAAGAACGGAACCTACTCCATATATGTGAGAAATGTGGAACTGACCGGGGCGGGAAATCTATCTGCCGCATTGGAAAAAATTAAGGCTAAGCTGATGGCCGAAGGGCTTTTCGATCCTTCTCACAAGAAACCGCTGCCTCCCTTTCCGGAAAAGGTGGGCATTATCACTTCGAAGACCGGAGCTGCAGTCCGAGATATACTGAAAATACTTCGCTCCAGAAACAACATTGTAGACATCGCCATTTTTCCCGTCCTGGTTCAGGGGGATGGCGCGGCATCGGACATCTCTTCGATGATCGACTTTGTCAGCGACAATCGTCCGGATATTGATGTTCTGATCGTAGGCAGAGGAGGAGGGTCGGCGGATGATCTTTGGGCGTTCAATGAAGAATGCGTAGTGAGAAGCATCTATCGATGTAAAATTCCCGTTATTTCCGCCGTCGGTCACGAAATCGATTTTACTCTTTCTGATCTTGCAGCCGATGTTCGCGCGGAAACTCCTACGGCAGCGGCGCAGATAGCCGTTCCCGATGTCGAAGAATTGAAAGGAAAGCTCTCGGAACTGAGAGAGAGCCTCCAGCTGCAGCTGTCAAACAAACTGATGTACAACCAGCTTCTGACGGAAAATCTGATTACTGATATGAAACATCGTCTTCTGCGCCTTATCGACGAGAAGAAAAGCCATATTGAACAGTATCGTCTGATCTTGCAGGAAAACAACCCGGTAAAGATTTTAGAAAACGGATTCGCCGTTCTCACCGATCAAACCGGACGGACGGTTACCAGCGCAAAGCAGCTGAATACAGATGAATCTTACAGGATAACGTTAAAAGACGGATTTGCCATATGTGAAATGAAAGAGATAGGGAGTGATGATCGTGAATAAAGAAAGTTTTGAGCATTCTCTCGCGGAACTGCAAAAGATGGCTGATAAGATCAAATCCCAGGATGCCAGTCTTGAAGAAGCGATTCAATGCTATGAAGAAGGGATGAAATACTACAAGATATGCAGCGATATACTGGATAATGCAAAACAGAAGATAGAAACGTTTGAAGGAGAGGTATAACCCGTAATGAAAGAAAATTACAACGAATATAAAGATATGATCAACGATTATCTGCTCGACTATATTCCCCACATCGATACAAAGAGCAGCGCGCTCTATGAGTCGATGAAATACTCTCTCACCGCAGGGGGAAAAAGACTGCGTTCTGTGCTCCTGTTGTCCTCCTGTGAGTTTGCCGGTGGAAAAGCCATGGATGCGCTGCCTTACGCCTGTGCCATGGAGTACATCCACACTTACTCCCTGATTCACGACGACCTGCCGGCCATGGACAACGACGATCTGCGCAGAGGCGTGCCGACCAATCACAAAGTCTACGGCGAAGGGTTAGCCGTTTTGGCCGGAGACGGTCTTCTGACCACCGCTTTTGAAGTGATGACCAAAGATATGTTCCTGTATTTTGACAATTTGAAGGAGCTGAAAAAGCGGATAAACGCATCCTATACGATCACCAAGAACGCCGGAGTCAGGGGGATGGTCGCCGGGCAGGTTTCGGATATCGAAGCCGAGCACAAGCAGTGCTCAAACGAAATGTTGGAATACATCCATCTGAACAAGACCGGAGCTCTGATCGTCGCTTCTGTACGGGCTGGACTATACCTGGGCGGAGCGGATGATGAAATGATGAAAGATATGACGCAGTATGCGGAAAATCTGGGTCTGGCCTATCAGATTGCCGACGATATTCTGGATATCAAGGGAAACGCGGACGAACTGGGTAAAAAGACCGGCGTAGACGCGCAGCACGAAAAAATCACCTATGTCTCTCTCAACGGCATGGAAGCCTCTGAAAAGAAGCTGAAAGAATTGACGATGAACGCAGTTAAAGCGATCGACAAATATTACGACAATGCCGAGTTCTTCAGAAATCTGGTTCTTGAACTGGAGAACAGACGACGGTAAAACGGGGAGATTCTCATGAGTAAAACGTTAACAGAGTACGACTTTCCTTCCGATCTGAAGAAGATGGACGAGACCGAGTTGGAACTGCTGTCCTATGAGATAAGGGATTTTCTGCTCGAGAAGGTATCGAAAACCGGCGGACATTTGGCGTCCAACCTGGGCATTGTCGAGCTGACCATTGCGCTTCACAAGGTATTTGAAAGTCCAAAAGACAAGATCATATGGGACGTAGGGCACCAGTCCTACGTCCATAAAATATTGACCGGAAGGGCCAAAGATTTCGATCATCTCAGGCAGATGGACGGAATCAGCGGCTTTCCGAAAATCAAAGAAAGCGAACACGACGTGTTTGAAACGGGTCATTCCAGCACTTCTATTTCCGCGGCCGCAGGAATGGCTGCAGCCAGAGATATCAAGGGCGAGGATTCGGAGGTAATCGCCGTGATCGGAGACGGGTCCATGACCGGAGGCATGGCTTTCGAAGCGCTGAACAACGTAGGCGCGTCGAAGTCAAAAGTCATCGTCGTATTAAACGACAACGGCATGTCCATATCCCGAAACATCGGCGGTCTTTCACAGCATCTGTCTAAGCTGCGCACTTCAAAGGGATATATACGATTCAAGAAAGCGGTTAAACGCTCTCTGGATCAAATTCCGGTTATCGGAGACGAGATTTCCGTCAATCTGAGCCACGCCAAAGACAGAGTCAAATATGCGCTTCTTTCCGGAGGGGTGATCTTTGAAGAACTTGGATTTACTTATCTGGGACCGGTTAACGGTCACAGCATCGCTGAGCTGACAGAGGTTCTGGAAACGGCGAAAAACGTCAGCGGTCCGGTTTTTATCCACGTCATAACGCAAAAAGGAAAGGGATATCGAAATGCGGAAGCCGATCCCAATAAGTTTCACGGAATCGGTCCCTTCGATTCCGAAACCGGAGCGGTTCTCTCGCCTTCGGGTATGACCTATTCCAAGGTATTTGGCGAAGAAGCGATGGAGCTGGCCAAAGAAGATCCGCGCGTCGCGGCGGTAACCGCAGCGATGTGCGACGCCACCGGACTCAGTCAGTTCGCCGGCAGTTTTCCGGCAAGATTTTTTGATGTGGGTATAGCCGAGGCTCACGGTGTAACGTTTGCAGCGGGTTTGGCGCGAGCAGGAATGCGGCCTGTCGTGGCGATTTATTCGTCCTTTTTACAGAGAGCGTATGATCAGATCTTAGAGGATGTCTGTCTGATGAATCTGCCGGTGGTATTCGCCGTGGACAGGGCGGGAATCGTCGGCGCGGACGGAGAAACCCATCACGGGATCTTCGATCTTTCCTATCTGATGCCTATGCCTAACATGACGATCCTGACGCCGTGCAGCGCCGGCCAGCTGCGCAGTATGCTGAGGTATGCTCTTGATCAGAACGGACCGGTAGCGATTCGCTATCCCCGGGGCGAATGTCCCGACGGCAAAGACGAGGAGAATTCGTTTGACGGCAAAAACATCCGCCTGTATAGCGGATGCGATGCGGATATCTGGGCGGTAGGAAAAATGACAGAGACGGCGCTGCAGATCCGAAAGCTTCTTGCGGAAAAGGGCATAGATGCGGGAGTTGTAGACGTTACCTGCGTGAAACCCATGGATCTGAGCTGTCTTGAAGATCCCGACAAGCTGATTGTGACCATAGAGGACAATGTGCTGACGGGCGGTTTTGGACAGGCGTTTGCGGCCGTTTCCGGATGCCGGAACATCCTTTCTTTCGGATGGCCGGATAAATTTATCGAACACGGCAGCTGCGGCGAACTCTGCAGAAAATATGGTATGGACGCTGTTTCTGCGGCGGAAAGGATCGGTGAACGTTTTGAAAGAAAGGCTTGATACTTTGATGGTAAAGCGGGGGTTTTATCCATCCCGCGAAAAGGCCAAGGCGGCAATCATGGCCGGAATCGTCTTTGTCGACGGGCAGAAGAGTGACAAGGCCGGAAACATGGTGGACAGCGAAGCGGAAATCTTCGTCAAGGAAAATCTGTGTCCCTACGTTAGCCGGGGTGGTCTGAAGCTGGAAAAATCCATAGAAGAATTCGGTCTGCAGCTTCAAAACCGGATCTGTATGGACATCGGCGCCTCTACAGGAGGCTTTACTGACTGCATGCTCCAGAACGGAGCCGAAAAAGTTTATGCTGTGGATGTGGGCTACGGACAATTGGACTGGAAGCTTCGCAGCGATTCTCGCGTGGTCAATATGGAAAAGTGCAATATTCGCTATCTTGACACGCAGACCATAACCGATCCGGTCGACTTCATCAGCATCGACGTATCGTTTATTTCGCTCAGGCTGGTATTCCCGGTAGCCGCATCGGTTCTGGCCGAAGACGGAGAAATCGTATGCCTGGTAAAGCCTCAGTTTGAAGCGGGAAGAGAACAGGTAGGAAAAAAGGGAATCGTCAGAGATCGGAATGTTCACATCGAAGTTATTGAGAAGGTTCTCGGCTATGCCGAAGACAACGGGCTCTATCCGTTTGGCCTGACTTTTTCGCCGGTAACTGGAGCAAAAGGCAATATAGAATATCTTTTAGCTCTTTCCAAAAGGGAAGAAATGCGTTATAATGTATCTTGTATACAGACTGTTGTCGAAAACTCCCACGCAGAGTTAGATTAATTTAAAAGGAGACCGAGAGAAATGAAATTATCAAACAAAGTCGAAGCGATGCAATTTTCGCCGATTCGGAAATTCAACCCTATCGCTCAGAAGGCTAAAGATGCCGGTAAAAAGGTTTATCATCTGAACATCGGCCAGCCGGATGTCGAAACTCCAGCTTGCTTCATGGAAGCCATCAGAAACTACGAGAACAAGGTTATCGCTTACGCTGAGTCCGGCGGTATCACGGATCTTCAGGACGCTGTATCGGATTACTTCAAAACATACGGCATGAATATCGGCAGAGAGAACATGATCGTAACTACAGGCGGTTCCGAGGCTCTGAACATGACTTTCCTTTCTATCCTCAACGAGGGAGACGAGGTGCTGATTCCAGAACCGTTCTATACGAATTATCATACTTTCGCTACTTCTGCCGGCGGCAAAGTCGTTCCGATCACAACCAAGGCCGAAGAAGGCTATCACTATGCGAAGAGAGAGCAGATTGAACCTCTGATTACAGAAAAGACCAGAGCAATCTGCTGCATCAACCCGGGAAATCCGACGGGAACCGTACTTACCATGGATGAGATGAGGCTGATCGGAGAAATCGCAAAAGAACACGATCTGTGGATCATTGCCGATGAAGTTTACAGAGAATTTGCCTACGACGGAAGACAGGCTGTTTCTTTCGGTCAGATTCCGGAGATTGAAGACAGAGTGATCATCATCGACTCTGTATCTAAGAGATTTTCCGCATGCGGAGCAAGAATCGGCTTCCTGATCTCCAAGAACACAGACCTGATCAACAACGTAATGAAAATCGCCCAGGGTCGTCTCTGCGTTTCCACTGTAGACCAGGTAGGCGCAGCGGCGCTGTTCAGACTCCCTGCTTCCTACTACGACGAAGTTAAGGCAGAATACTGCGGAAGAAGAGACGTGGTTTACGAGGAATTGATGAAAATTCCGGGTGTTGTCTGCCAGAAACCGGGAGGCGCTTTCTATATGACAGCCAAGCTGCCTGTAGACAGTGTAGAGGACTTCCTGATGTTCCTGCTGACTGAGTTTGATGACAACGGTGAAACCGTAATGTTCGCACCGGCAGAAGGCTTTTACGCTACGCCGGGTCTGGGTAAAGACGAAATGCGTATCGCTTACGTTCTCAAGAAAGAGGATATGCGCAGAGGCGTTGAACTGATCAGACTGGGTATCGAGGCCTATAACAACAGAAAATAAACGGCTGCAGAGTGGATTTTCGCCGTATTGCATGATTTACGGCAATCTCCTTCAGCTACGATAAAACAGAGCGGTGAAGCAATCTTCGCCGCTCTGTTTTGATGTGCCGGGTAACGGCATTTTAAACGGCTCGGAGCATATCCGCTCCGAAAAGAAGAATTGAAGACGGACCGGAGAATATGATATACTAATCATATCGAAACACAGCAAAGCGAGTTAAAGGCACTGCCCGTGGTATAAATATTTACAGAAACAGAATAAAGGAGCAAAAACGAATTATGGCAAATCACAAGTTATCCCCGATGATGCAGCAGTATTTGAAAATTAAGGCAGACTATCAGGATTGTATTCTGTTTTTTCGTCTCGGCGATTTTTACGAGATGTTTTATGACGACGCAAAGACCGCTTCCCGTGAATTGGAACTGACCCTGACCGGGAAGAACTGCGGACAGGAAGAGAGAGCTCCCATGTGCGGAGTTCCTTTTCATTCTGCGGACACCTACATCGCCCGACTGGTAGAAAAGGGCTATAAAGTAGCGATCTGCGAGCAGGTGGAAGATCCGGCTTCAGCAAAAGGAATCGTAAAGCGGGAAGTGATTCAGATCGTTACGCCGGGAACCCTGACCTCCCAGACCATGCTCAACGAAAAGGAAAACAATTATCTGGCCTCTGTATATCTGGACAAGCGTGGGATGTCTGTATCCTACTGCGACATTTCCACGGGAGAACTCTGTACCACAGAAAAAATATCTTCGGCAGACCTTTCCGAAGACGTGCTCAACGAACTGGTCAAGATCAACGCTAAGGAAATCATGATCAACGAGTCTGCGGCTCTGCTGCAGGATATCGAAGAAATCCGGACGGTCACCGGCAGCTTCGTCTTTACCATGAACGATTCCTACTATCAGCCTAAAGCGGCAGAAGACGCAGTAAAAGCCCAGTTTTCCGCCTATTCGCTGACCGGGCTGGGAATTGACGGCAGAGAACTCTGCGTTTTGTCTCTGGGCGCTCTTCTTTCCTATTTGCTGGAAACCCAGAAGCAGAATCTGAAACAGCTGACCCGATGCCGGTTTTATGAGATCGGAAAGCATATGTCCCTGGACAAAGCGACGCTGCGTAATTTGGAAATCACCGAAACCCTTTACGATAAAAAGGTTCAGGGTTCCCTTCTTGGCGTGCTGGACAGAACCTGCACCGCCATGGGATGTCGCAAGCTGAAGCAGTGGCTGAAAGAGCCTCTGAACAGCGCCGAAGAGATAAATCTGCGGCTCGATGCTGTGGAAGAGCTGACCCGGGAGCAGGTGACGGAAAATAATCTCAGAGAAGGGCTGAAACAGATCTACGACTTTGAACGGCTGGCCGGACGAATCGCTTCCGGAAACGCCAACGGAAAAGATCTCATCGCTCTGAAAAACTCGATTTTCGTCCTGCCTGAAATCAAGAGCCAGTTGGAATACGCAAACGCAGAGCTTCTGCGAAAACTCTGCGATCAGATTTGCGATTTGAAGCCGGTCTACGATCTGATTGAAAAGGCCATCTGCGACGATCCCCCTTTTACGGTTAAAGAGGGCGGAATCATCAAAGAAGGGTATTCCGAAGAGCTGGACAATCTGAAGTTTTCTATTAAAGACGGAAAACAGTGGATCGCAAATCTGGAAAGCGCGGAGAGAGAGAGAACCGGAATACGAACCCTGAAAGTGGGATTCAACAAGGTTTTTGGTTACTATATCGACGTAACAAAATCCAACGCACAGAACGTCCCGGAAAACTATATCAGAAAGCAGACGCTGGTCAACAACGAAAGATTTATCACTCCGGAACTGAAGGAGATGGAGAATTTGGTCCTCAACGCAGAAACCAAGATCAACCAGCTGGAACACCGCCTCTTTACCGAGATCCGAACCAATATCGAGGAATACATACGGGAAATCCAGGAAACTTCTCAATCCGTCGCTCAGCTTGACGTGCTCTGTTCGTTTGCCGACGTCAGCGTCCGACTGGATTACACCAGGCCGATCATTGACGACAGTTTTGAGCTGCAGATCGAAAAGGGAAGACATCCGGTCATTGAACAAACCGGCGAAAGAGGTATGTTCGTATCTAACGATACCTATCTTAACAACACGGACAACAGTATGCTGATCATCACCGGACCGAACATGGCAGGGAAATCCACCTATATGCGCCAGACTGCCCTGATCGTGCTGATGGCACAGGCAGGCTGCTTTGTTCCTTGTGAATATGCCAGAATCGGCACGGTCGACCGCATATTCACCCGAATCGGAGCTTCGGACAATCTGTCGCAGGGACAGTCCACCTTTTTTGTGGAAATGAGTGAACTCGCCTATATATTAAACTGCGCAAAGGACAGAAGTCTGGTCATACTTGATGAAATCGGCAGAGGAACCAGCACCTACGACGGTCTGTCCATCGCCTGGGCAACAGTGGAATATCTCTGCAGCGAAAAACGGCGGATAAGGACACTGTTTGCCACCCACTACCACGAACTGACTGTGCTGGAGGAGCAGATAGACGGCGTTTGCAATCTCAATGTGGAAGTGTCGGAAGAAAACGGCACCATTGTATTCCTGCACAAGATCGTTCCGGGCTCTGCCAGTCGGAGTTACGGAATCCACGTGGCCAAGCTGGCCGGAATTCCGTCTGTACTTCTGAAAAACGCCCAGGAGAAGCTTCACCGCCTGGAAGAGGGGAGCGCGGAGATCGATATCTCTTCTGCCGACGGCGATCTTTCGCTTTCTGAACAGCAGATGTCCCTCTTTATTCCGGAGCCGAATCCGGCTCTCGAAAAGCTGAAAAAACTGGATCTGATGGAGATAACCCCTTCTCAGGCCATCAAAATTCTCGAGGAACTTAAGGAAACGTTAAATGATTAGAGTATTAGATAAGAGCGTGGCCGACAAGATCGCTGCCGGAGAGGTTATCGAACGGCCCGTATCTATTGTAAAAGAATTAGTTGAAAATGCCGTTGATTCCGGCGCCCGTTCCATTGTCACGGAAATTAAAAACGGCGGAAAATCCTACATCCGTGTTACCGACAACGGCTGCGGTATTCCCAGAGAAGAAGCGGAAACCGCCTTTCTCCGTCACGCTACCAGCAAAATCAGAACGGCAGGAGACCTGTCCGCCATCGAGACACTGGGATTTCGCGGAGAAGCACTGGCCAGCATCGCGGCTGTAACCCATACCGAAATGGTAACAAAGACAGCCGATGCCAAGTCGGGAACACGTATCTTAATTCACGGCGGAGAGGTGATCAGCAGCGGGCCCACAGGCTGTCCTGACGGAACGACGGTTCTGGTCACAGATCTCTTCTACAATACGCCGGCCAGAGCTAAGTTTCTTAAATCCGATTCGGCGGAAAGCGGCAGAATCATCAATCTTATCTCGCAGATCGCTTTGGCCTATCCCGAGATAAAGTTCCGTCTGGTCAATAACGGCAATATCCTCTTTTCTACGGCGGGAAACGGAGATCTGCTGTCCGCCATTCTCTCGGTTTACAAGCTGAAAGAATATGAAGATCTTATTCCCGTAAACTACAGCAGAGAAAAAACGCGAATCACCGGATACATCTCCAAACCGTCGCTTTCCCGCACAAACAGAAAGGATCAGATATTTTTCGTCAACGGCAGGGTTGTAGAAAGCCGAGTTCTGGAAAGAGGTGTTTCTGAAGGATATCGTGAACGCCTGTTTGAAGGACGCTTTCCGGTGGTCTTTCTCTTTCTGCAGACCGATCCTGCGGATCTGGATGTGAACATCCATCCCAACAAGAGGCAAGTCAGGTTTGAACGTGAAGAGGAAACTGCAGAGTTGGTCGCGGAAGCGGTAAGAGCTTCTCTGGGAACCAGGGAAGCCGTAATCCAGGCAAAAGATGTGTTCAGGAACAAGGTCTTTGCCAACGATGAAAAAGAGGATAGGGAACAGGTAGACATAAAACAAATACTGAAAACAAAAAGGGAGGAGAGTAAGCGGATTTCAGATTTGCAGCAGTTTCATAAATATGAAGCAACACAGAAGAGAAGGGTTGAGGAGGATCGGGGAGAACGTGAAATCTTCCCTGTCCCATATGTTTCACCTGCAGATGAGCGTTCGATCGACGAGACGGGAAAAGAGAAAGAGAGTGTTGCCACCAAGCCCGAACTGATCATCGAATCCCCGGTCTTATCTCCCTTCGATTTTGACGAACTGCACTTGACGGGTTCTATTTTCGGAACGTACATAACGGCTGTAGATGAAGACAGCTTTTACCTTATCGATCAGCATGCCGCCCACGAGCGGGTTTTCTACGAAAAACTTGTAGGAGAGTATATGGCCGACGAAAAACTTCGGCAGCCGATTTTGACGCCGATCCTCATCGAGGTTCCGCCTGCCGTCAGCGAAAGCCGGTATACCTGGATGGATTCTCTTGGAGAAATGGGTTTTTCCATAGAGGAGTTCGGTCAAAATTCCTATATCATCCGTGAAATTCCAACTTTCATGGACATTTCCGAAGCAGAAGAATTTGTTCACATCTATCTGGACAGCATAACCGAAGGAACCGATCTGAATAATACGGTTGTGATCAACAAGCTGATCACCAAGTCCTGCAAATCGGCGGTGAAAGCTCACGATTATCTGTCTGCCGAGGAGATGAAAAGCCTGATCGATCAGCTCAAGGCGTGCCGGAACCCGTTTTCCTGCCCGCACGGAAGGCCTACCTTCATTAAGTTTTCTCAGTATGAAATAGAAAGGATGTTCAAACGGACATAGCGATATGGATAGGAAAATTTACGCTGTTTGTGGTCCTACTGCAGTAGGAAAGACCAAATTTGCCATAGAGATCGCCCGGTTTCTTGGCGGTGAAATTGTTTCCTGTGATTCCATGCAGTTGTACAAATACATGGATATCGGAAGCGCAAAGCCGACGGCAGACGAGAGGGCCATGGTCAGGCACTATCTGGTGGACGAAATCGATCCGCGGGAACCCTTTTCCGCAGCAAAGTATCAAAAATTGGCAAGAGCGGCAATCGATGAAATCTTCAATAAGGAAAAAGTTCCCGTCATTACCGGGGGCACAGGACTGTATCTGAACGCCATTCTGTACGATATGGACTTCAGCGCCCCGCCTAAAAATCCCGATTACCGCAGTCGTCTGTATGATGAAGCCGAAAAGCAGGGACCGCAGGCCGTATATGAACGGCTGCAAAAAGCCGATCCACAGGCGGCAGAACGAATTCATCCCAACAATGTAAAGAAAGTGGTGAGAGCCCTCGAAGCTGCAGAAAGCGGAACAAAGGTCGGAGATTTTTCTCACGATCTCAAACCGGTGAAAGACTACGAAGCGATATTGATCGGCCTGACGAGGGAGCGAAGCCTGCTCTACCAGCGAATCAACGAAAGGGTTGATCAGCTGATCGAGGCCGGTCTGTTGTCCGAGGTAAAGCATCTTCTGGAGATGGGACTTACCGAAAGCGACATATCGATGAAGGGGATCGGCTACAAAGAGATCATCGGCTATTATCACGGAGAATATTCGTTAGACGAAGCGGTCAGATTGGTAAAAAAGAATACCCGCCGCTATGCAAAACGCCAGCTCACGTGGTTTCGGCGCTATGAAACCATGAAATGGTTCTGCATTTCCGATTACGACAGCGACGAACAGTGTCTGGAGGATATATTTCTATGGCTAAAAAAGAGATAAAAATACACAATAAGAGCGATAAACCCGATAATATCGTAAAAAAAGAGGCGAGAATTTTTCAGGAGTGCGAGGAAATAGAAAATGAACTTCCCCGTTTTCTCAGAGGCTTTTTCCTCTATCTGAAAGGAAATGTTCTGCCGATGAGCCGTCTGGCCTATCTTCACGATATCCGGTTTTTCTGCAATTATCTGATTCAGGAAACCGACCTGACAAAAGCCCGGACGCCGGGAAAGATCACCCTGCAGGAGTTCGGCCAAATCCGCGCCGCCGACGTTAATCTCTACCTGGACTACTGCAGAAAATACAAGGTAGAGACGGAAAAGAGCATCTACATATACGAAAACAACAACAAGACGCTGGCGAGGAAAAAATCTTCTGTTTCCGTTATGTTCAAACAGCTGTATCGAGACGGTCTGATACCGGAAAATATCACCGACGGATTCGACCCCATCCGGGTTCCCAAAGCCGGCGAACAGGAAATCAAAGCGCTTCAGGATGACGAGGTGATGATCATGCTCGACGCAGTGACCAACGGTACCGGTCTCACTGAACATCAGCGGGCCTACTGGCAGAAGACGAAAAAACGGGACAAAGCCGTTCTGATTCTGTTCCTCACTTACGGTTTGCGCCTTTCAGAGCTGCAGCAGCTGAACATTTCCTCGTTCAATTTTTCCCGAGGCGAGTTTAAAATCTACAGAAAAAGAGGGAAGGAGTCCATCATGCCGCTGAACCAGTCGGCTACGGCAGTTATATCGGATTATCTCGCAAACGAGCGGCCTTCTGCGGATAAACTGACCGAAGAGAACAAAGACGCGCTGTTTCTTTCCCTTCAGGGAAAACGTATGACGGACAGACAGATCCGGGAATTGGTAAAGAAGTACACTTCCATCGCGCTCCAGACGACGCAAAAAGCCGGATACAGTCCCCATAAGCTCCGTGCTACGGCAGCTACCAGCCTTATCGGACGCGGAAACTCTATCTACGACGTGGCTGCTCTTTTAGACCACGAACAGGTAACAACAACCCAGCTGTACGCCCGACATAAACAGAATGTAAAGCGTAATCTGGTCAACGATATGGAGTGGGAAAAAGAACGAACGGAAAAATGAGAATGTAGAACGTAAGGCAAACCTTAAAACTTTATGAAGAATTGGAATAAAGGATTTACAAAATAAGACAAATGACTATAATCATATGTAGAAAAAGACAAATGGAGATACTATGAAATACACAGATAACTTATTAACCGACGAATTCGGTATTCATCCCAGAGTTCTATCGGTGGTCAAAGAAGCCGAGGGTGAAATCTCATCTTACTTTGAAGAACTGGATGACATCGCGGCCTGCAATCAGTACAAGGTTTTGTCGGCGCTTCAGAAGAACCGAATTGCGGACAAGCATTTTTCCTGGTACACCGGATACGGGTACGACGATCCGGGCAGGGAAGCCGTAGAAAACGTATACAGCGATGTCTTTCATACAGAAGCGGCCCTGGTCAGACCCACAATTGTAAACGGTACTCACGCGCTGTCAATTGCGCTGATGGGAGTACTTCGTCCGGGGGACGAACTGATCTATTGCAGCGGCGGACCTTACGACACGCTGGAGGAGGTCATAGGTATACGGGGCGAAGACAAGGGTTCCCTGAAGGATTACGGCATTACCTATAAACAGGTCGAACTGCTTGAGGACGGTTCTATAGATATAGAAGGTCTGAAAAAAGCCATTTCCAGCAAGACGAAGATGGTAGCTGCCCAGCGGTCGACCGGATATGGATGGCGTAAATCTATTACGGTAAATCAGATCGGCGCAGCCGCAAAAGCGGTTCACGAGATCAATCCGGACATCGTTTTTATGACCGATAACTGTTACGGAGAATTTTTAGATATAAAAGAACCTACAGATGCAGGGGCGGATATCATCGCCGGATCGCTGATCAAGAATCCGGGGGGAGGTCTTGCTCTTTCCGGCGGTTATGTCTGCGGACGCCGCGATCTGATTGAAAAAGTCTCTTACCGCATGACCTGCCCGGGAATCGGCGGCGAATGCGGATTGACGTTCGGACAAACCAGATCGATTCTACAGGGGCTCTTCATTGCGCCGAAAGTCGTTAACGGCGCCGTAAAGGGAGCAGCGCTCTGCGGAAAGGTTTATGAACTCCTCGGCTACGAGGTCTGTCCAAAAGCCGGCGACGAACGCAGCGACATCATTCAGGCCGTCAGACTGGGTACGCCGGAAGCCGTCGTGGCATTCTGCGAAGGCATCCAGGCTGCAGCGCCGGTAGATGCGCATGTTACTCCGGTTCCATGGGCCATGCCGGGCTACGAAAGTGACGTAGTCATGGCTGCGGGGGCTTTTGTCCAGGGATCTTCCATTGAACTGAGCGCCGACGCTCCCGTTCGCGAACCGTACAACGTCTACTTTCAGGGCGGACTGACTTACGAGCATTCAAAATTCGGCGTATTGAAATCGCTGGATCAACTATATAAAAAGGGAATTTTAAAAGGGATTTAATTATTGCGGATTAGAGGTAGTCATATCATGGATAAAGAGTCTTTTAAAGAAAACGCACACAAAACCAAAGATCAGGTAAAACAAAACATCAAGAAGGCAAAGAAGACGAAGCTGATTCTTTCTATTCTGAAGCTGACTCTCCTCATCGGAATCGTCATCGCTGTTCCTGTTTATATCTACTTTTATCAGCAGGATTTTATCAATCAGTTTAAGTCTTTTAACGACGTCATCGCCTACCTTGAACAATACAAGTTCGAAAGTGTCTTCATCTATATCGGAATTCAGATTCTGCAGATTGTTATCAGTATCATTCCCGGACAGGCCTTTCAGTTTGCTGCCGGATATCTGTACGGTTTTTTCCCCGGTCTGCTTTTTTCCGTTATCGGCGCGTTTCTCGGCACAACTTTGTCCTTTTATCTTGCCAGACTTCTCGGAAAAAGTGCGCTGCATCTGTTCTTCGGTGAAGAACAGATGACCTATTTCATCGAAAGACTCAACAGCAAAAGGGCATATATGATCGTCTTTCTGCTCTACTTGATTCCCGGTTTACCGAAGGATGTGGTCAGCTATGCGGCCGGCGTCTCGGAAATGAAGTTCAAAGCTTTTATGGCCTTCTCTATGGCAGGGCGAATCTTCGGCATGTCCGGAAGCCTGCTGATCGGCGCGCTGTATTTTCACCATCACTATATCGGCATGGGAATAATTGCCGTAGTAGCTGTAGTCGCATTCGTGCTCTGTATCATCTATAGAAAAAACATAAATCGATATTTGGATAAGTTCTACGACAGAGTAACGAGATAAATAGTAAACAAACGGAGTGGACAGCATGTTTTGCTGTCCACTTTTAACGTGGAAAAAAGGGAAGGGGAATTTATCTTTCAGACGAAAGAACATATGTTTAATTTTCATTTGACAAAGAACGCACATTCTGCTATTATAAAGAAAAGAACAAATGTTTTATCGGGAAGGTGAGAGAAATGAGAAAGAAATATAGAATTACATCCAAATTTAGATTTACCTTATTTGCAACAGTCTTGCTTCTCTGTCTCTTTACGCTTATTGGAACCATATCTGGTTTAAATACAGTCAGCAGTTCATCCCTGGATCAGTATTACCAAGTTCAAGTTCAGTACGGCGATACGCTTTGGGATATCGCTGCAGAATACGGACCGGCCGATCGAGACATCCGCAGCGTCATCTGGGATATCTGCGAAATTAATGGAATATCCGCTGAGCAGCTGACAGCCGGACAGCGGATCATCGTTCCCGTATATCAGTAGATTATCGAAATAAAAAGCTGTAAAGAATCCGTTAAAAATAGTCACTGCCAGCGTTTCAGCGATTTTGAGTATCCCATACAATACATACAATAACCCTTTAAACTCCGTAAAATCGCTTAAAACGCAAAATAGAGCCTCATTTTTTACAGCTTTTTATCATATTTTATTTAAGCGGTACGCCGACCGTTAAAGTCGGTTGCCATAAACTTATTTGCATGAGCAGATAGACGTCACTAAAAGCCTCCACATAACTTCTGTATTTGGGGCGCAGGAGTTGAGGTATCCAATTTAACTGCTCGGAAATAAAACAGCAGCATACCGAAGAGATAGGTTGCTGCTGTTTTATTTTTTATATAAGTAAAACCTTACGATCATATTAGGAGCAAAACTCCCGCATCAGACCTGTGAAAAGGCCGTCTCGGGATCATCCTTTCATAACTATTCCCAAAATTATGATTTTAGGAATAGTTATATCTCTATCCATGAACTGATTTCACTCCTCTATTCCAGCAGCCCTTATTATCTGATCGATTCTGTCGATCAGTTCCTCTACAGAGTGCTTCTGACTTCTGGCACATATCTTGGCATTATCTCCGCAGATCAGACATTTTCTTCCCGAACGGCCCAGGTCGGCTCTGCAGACTCCGCCGTCTTTGTTCAATACGTCCATATCAAAGAGCCGTCCGAGATCGTCAGCTTCCTCAAGTTTTACCGTTATACGTTTTAACGCTTCAGATGACAGAAACTTTTGAGAAACCAAAACGTATCCTTCCGGACCGGTGGGAAGAAACATTTGTTCTTCGCAAAGTACGGAACCTTCCGGCAGACTGCTGATCAGCCGCTCCAACGCGATATCCACAACTTTACGATAAATCGGCCTGTCTTTCACCGGACCGGGAATATTCAGCGTTACGGATACCAACAGACTGTTGTCCCTTTTCAGCAGCTCTTGTTGATGCATCGCTCTTTTTTCCCTGGAATCCAGCAATTCTGACAGGGTTATCCGGCGCTCGTCACTGCTTCTTTCCATTTGACGCATCCTCCCTCTCTCTTCGGTTAAACGCCAGATCCAGTCGGTTCAGCAGCTCCGGATTTTTTAGACACTTCATGGTCGTATCCGGAAGAAGCTCTCCTATCTGAGCCGCTTCCGGGCAAAATTGCAGATCGGACAGCGTTCCTTTTTCTTCCCATATTTTCTTGAGAATTCCTCTGACTCGTGACGCGCTGATGGGCTGACTTCCGGCAGTGAATCGAGGAATTTCCGTGACGGCAATGCCCTTTTTCGGAAGGCGGACTTTCAGCGTTTCATTGTACACCCGGGTTACGGGCGACAGAGGCTCCGTCCCCAGAAAGCGTTCATCGACACGCAGAGGCGGAGCCACACATTTGGCAAAGAGCTCGGCGTCTACAGCCGCGTGCGCATCGGCAATCTTCTCCTCTTTTGTAAAGTAGCTGGGAAAGGTCAGTGTTGAAACCACGTATCTTCCGCCGGGAATAACAGTCACGTTTTCCAGATCCGCAGTACCTCTTTTCAGCATTTCCAGCCGGTCCGCAAAGGCAAAGAGAGAAATATCTTCCTCCACACATAGGATGAAAACCCGCCGCTTTTTTTCTGCCGCAAATTCGATCAGCTTCCGATGCCCTATGGTAAAAGGGTTGCAGTTCATAACCAGAGCGCCTGTTCCTTCTTTGGATGAAGTACCGCCGCTTTCGCCGCCGCTGATCCGGGACAGATTGTCCATGTACTGTTCTACCCCTTCTTCGCCCCACTCCAGCAGCGCCGCATAAGGTCTTGCTTTGACCACGAGACGAAATCCCAGTCCTGTAAACTGAGACGCTTTTTCTGCCTTGGTAAACAAATATAGGCTCCTTATACCCCTTTCCCTGGCGTATCCGATCAGATGGGTCAAAATTCTTGCAGACAAATCTTCTCCCTGAAAATCGGGAGATACGGCCATTCCCTGAATCATATCGCCGTTCAGGCTGCCGGTGGCCAAAAGCTGTCCCCCGCGGTTAAAAACCCCCGCCGTATAATCCACTCCGCAGGGCAAAGTGAGACCGCAGGTCTCTAAGAGGGCTGCGGCCTGGTCTATTTTGATCTCTTCAATATAAAACATGAGTTTATTTTACCGGTACATTGTAAATCGTGTCAAGCAGTGTTCCGTCTCTGTAGATGACTTTTGCCACTTCTCTGTCGCCTAATACAGGCTTTTTCGCCTTTCCGTTGAGTTTCTCGGCATCATCCCGCAGCTTTTCAATCTCGACTACAGGCAGGCCTGCTTCCGTAAAGCGCTCCTTCAGATCCTGGCGCAGAGGATTTACAGCGATCCCCCGCTGGGTCACCAGTACGTCCACGGTATTTCCCGGTGTGGATTTACACAGCACATGGTCTACGACAATGGGAAGTCTGGCCCTGGACAGCGGCGCAACGATCATGGCCATCTTGGCGCCGGCAGCCGTATCGCTGTGACCGCCGCTTCCTCCCATAATATAACCGTTGGAATCTGTGTGCACGTTTACATTGAACTGAGTGTCAATCTCCGTAGCACCTAAGATCACGACGTCGAGATGATCAACCGCGCTGCTTTTGGCTGTAGGACTGGCATAGTGCGCCGCCGTAATCTCCATGTGTTTCGGATTGGTTCTGATGGACTCTACCGCAGAGAGGTCGAAACACTGTACGTCGTAGAGCGCTTCAAAACAGCCGTTGTTCAGCATATCCACCATGTAGCCGGTAATTCCCCCCAGTCCATAGCTGCCCCGTATATTCTTCTTCAGCATGATGTCCTGCAGGTATTTGGCGGCAGCGAGAGAGGCTCCTCCGGCTCCGGTCTGGAAGGAAAAGCCGTCCCGGAGAAGGCCGGAAGCTTCGATGGCTCTCGCCGCATAATCGGCGATAACCAGTCCTACCGGATCTCTTGTGATTTTTGTCGTTCCGGATACGATACCGGACGGCTCTCCGATTTTATCTACGCACACCACATAGTCGATATAATTTTCCGCAATAGAGTAATCGGTAAGCGGGTAATCCACCAGGTTGTCGGTTATAACCACGGAAGTCGAGGCATACATCGCGTCGGCAAAAGCGTATCCGAGAGAACCGCAGGCCGATTTCCCCAGTTTTCCCGTGCAGTTTCCCATAGGATCCGAAGTAGGCGCCGCAATAAAGGCCACGTCGATAGGTGATTTACCGTTTATGATGTCGCTGGGACGGCCGCCGTGAGTTCGGAAGATAACCGGCTTTTTCAAAATTCCCTCGCTGATGGCCCGTCCTACGGATCCTCCGATATAGTCGGTTTCGATTCCCGTTATCACCCCTTCTTCTATGTATTCGATAAAAGGCTCATGGGTATCGAATATAGAACTGATGTTGACCGTAAGATCCCGAATGCCCATTTCGCGGACGGCTTCCATGACCATAACCGCAACCATATCTCCGTTGCGCAGATGATGATGGAAGGATACCGTCATGCCGTCTTTCAGACCGGAAAGGCGGATCGCTTCTTTTATATCTTTTACCAGTTTACTCTTCATCCTATCTTCCTCCTTTGATCGCCTCAGCCGCCTCCAGAACCTGCTTGGCTCTTGCAACGATCGGCGCGTCAATCATTTTGCCGCGGAGAGCAACAACGCCCTTCCCTTCCGCCTTCGCTTTCTCGATCGTCTCAAACACATCTTTAGCGTACTGTATCTCATCCGCTGTCGGACTGAAGACTTCGTTGATAAACGGAATCTGTCGCGGATTTATGGACGATTTTCCCGAAAAGCCCAGACTCTTGGCAAACTCCGCATCGCGAACCAGTCCTTCAAAATCCTCCACGTCTGTCCAAGGTGTATCGTATACATCGACGCCTGCGGCTCTGGCCGCGTTGACCATGCGGGAGCGAGCGTAGAAGATTTCCCGGCCTTCCTTTGTTCTCTTGCAGTGGAGATCGGCAGTCAAATCCTCGCCGCCGAGGAATATAGCCTGAACCCGGCTGTCCGCGGAAGCGATTTCAAAAGCGTTTTCCACGCCGAGAGCTGTCTCGATCAGAGGAATCAGTTTGATCGAGCCTTCTTCTATTCCGTTCTCCTTCTCCAGCTTGCTGAGACAATCGGCAACACTTTTGACATCATCGCCGCAGCTGACCTTTGTCGGCATGATCATATCCGGCTTTACCGCAACGATCTGCTTCAGATCATCCTGATGGTATGGACTGTCTGTCGGATTGATTCTGACGATTACTTCGCGGGTATAATTCAGCGTTCTAATGGCGTTTCTAACCAAAATTCTGGCCGAATCCTTTTCTGCAGGCGAAACAGCGTCCTCCAGATCGAGGATTATGCTGTCAGAGCCGAGAAAATCAGCGTTGAGTAAAATGTTCGGGCTGTTTCCCGGAAGGAAAAGCATACTTCTTCTCATTATCGATCGCCTCCTTTCCCACGGAGAACGGCAGTCTCCACTCTGGCGCGAATAGTGCAGTCCACCGCGCCTCTGTCGTTGGCGGTCACCTTCACGTCGGTCTCACCCAGTTCTGTCAGCGTTTCTCTGATCACCGCTTCAATTTCTTCGCCGAACTGATCGTACACTATAGAAGATACGCTGAGCACGATTCCGCTGCCTGCAGGCAGCGGTTCCAACTCTACATAGATATCGCTGGACTCTAAAGTTCCGGCCCATCCTTTTTCTTTCATCATCACATTCCCTCTCTTTTTATTTCTTCTTCGTCAAATAAAAGATACAGCATGGAAGAAAATGCCAGCAGATCGGCGCATCCTCCGGGACTTAGATTCTGCCGAATGCACTCTCTGTCCAAATTTCTAACCATCGTCAATCCATCTTCTGTCCGCAAATCTGCCGTCTTCAAAATGTATCCGGCCTCCCTGCGAACAAACCGCAGTCCCTCTGCTCCTCCCCGGTAAACGATATTGCTGTCCTGCACGCTGCACATCAGGCTGAGCAAAGCTTTCACCATGGACTCGTTCAGCGGATACCCTTCCCTTCGGGCAGCCCTGAGAGCGGGATATCCGATAAGAAATGCGCTGGCAAATCCTGAAAGTGCTTCTGCACGGATACCTCCGGTACCTGTTTCTTCATATACTTGTTTTCCGTGAGTATGCAGGGCTGTATCTGTCGTGAGCAGCGCGGCGGATGTCTTCGCACATCGCCGGCGCAGCTCTGCGAGAAAGACGTGTCGATCCTTTGTCGCCGGTATCCCGCCCTTTTCCGCAGAGAGCTGTCCCATGCAGAAGCTCAAGATACCTATGGAGAAAACCGCACCCTTATGGGTATTTACCCCGCCGGTGACGGTGAACATCTTTTTTTCACCCTCAAGTCCCGCTCTTCTCAGCCTAAAAAAGCAGCCGGATTCTTCATCCTGTACGCTTTCCCCGCCAATCCGGGCGCAGACGGAAAAATAGTCTCTTAGCGCGCCGCAGCTTGCCAAAAACAGCGGGTAGTCCATATCCCGATGAGCCCCGCTGTTTTCCCGGTCCACAAGTCCTGGTTTCGGCGTAGTCCAAGCCTCTATACGGAGAGCCATATACGCCTTTTCCCCAATTACCTGCGCCGCCTGTTTATTCATTTTTCGCTTTCATGCAGGCCAGTATTCTCTGCATTTCGTTATACACAATCATATATCCTTCGTCTACGCCCATACCCGGTTTTGCCAGGATCTGATCCGGCTGAACGGCCATAGCGATATTGACGCACACCTGTGCTGAACGGTCGGTTTCGTTGCACGTACCCCCCTGGTAAGCGCCGATACCCTTTTCCTTGCAGTAGAGAACCGCCTCTGCGATGTTGTTGATTCCACCCAGATCAGGCGTTTTAATCTGCACCATGTGTCCCGCCTTATTATCGGCGAAATACTTGATATCCTCCAGTGTGTTGCACCACTCGTCAGCAACCAGCTCCACGCCGATTCCTCTCCGGTCGATTTCCGCCGTCAGATTTTTCAGCGCAATCATCTGCGCTTCTCTTTCTTCCGCATCCATCGGCCCTTCAATTCTCAGCTTAAACGGCTTTGCCGCCTGTTCCAGCAGGGCGATATAATCGGCCATCTTCTCATAATTGTTGACGCCGAAAGCCATGCCGATGGTTCCGTATACGTCGATGTGAAGAACCGGCATGTATTCCTCCGACGGCCGCAGAGCGATAATCCTGTCTCTCAGCCATTTTACATAGTCGATGAGCAGTTGTCCGTCTTTTCCCAACTTTGTCTCCACATTATTGATCAGAGCGTGCGGCAGAACATCTGCGCCTTTCATGATCATCTTGTCGGAATTGTCGTAGCGGTTGTCGCCGGACTGAGTAAAAATTGGAATACGGCGGTATTCCGGCTGGAGGTGATATTCCTTTGCAATAACTTCGCACATCAGCATTTTGTTGGCTTTTGCAACCGCGTCGAGAACCGCCTGGGTAACGCCGTAGCGGATCGCCGTGTGCAGACGTTTTCCGTCCGCTTCTACTGCTTCCACATCTGCCGCCAGTTCTCTGAACGAGTTCAGCTCTCTTCCCACCAGAACAGGCGCCACGTATTTCTCGATAACCGGAATAAAATCGGCCGCTAAGAACAGAGGGTCTCTGCCGCCTGCACCGCTGTACTGAACCGCCGCGCAGTCGCCGTAAGCGATCTGGCCGTCTTCCAGAATCAGCATTACAGAAATAGATTCTCCTGCCTGTCTGACTGCGGAAAAACCGTCTGTAACCGGCTGGCCGACGTAAGCTGATCCGTCAGCCCGGGCTCCCTGTTTAATTGCCCTCTGGTCGTCGAAGAAGAAACCGGTTCTTCCTTCTGCACATATTACTTTCTCTATTTTCAAATCGTCCGCCTCCAATCTCGCATCAATTGATATCTTTCTCTGTCCTTTATTTCCAAGGTCTTCCTACCAGACGTCCCTTACTGATGGAATACACGTCGTCGATAACCATCTGGAAAGACGCCTCTCGTCTTTCTGCCTGCGCTCTTTCTTCGATCTTTTCTTTGTTGAAATCGATCAGTTCCTGACTCAGCGGAACGTTGGCTGCGTTCAGAATACGTATCGCTCCCTCGTTGTCTCTGGCCGGCAGCATCTTACCTGCGTTGAGTTTGCTTGGCGCAAACGGTACGTCGATGACACCCGCCTGGAAAGCTCTTACCGTACCTACGGCCAGATCTCCGTTTCCCAGTTCGAAGCACTTGTCTACAATGCAGCGGGTCTCTGCAGAGATGATCATCATCTCGTTTACGACGTGACTCGTATTGGACAGCTGCTGGTCACAGAGCATGTTGATAATCTGCTTCGTGCAGCGCAGTCCCTGAGCGTTGGCCTCTTTGGTCGGAACGCCGAGAGCTTCGTGCGGAGTTTTTACGATAACTTTGGTAGCCTTGGAAAGAGCTGCGATGGCGCTTCCCCATGAGATGACGGAAAAGGCCTGGGCTTCATCCTGCGGGAAACCGCCCATCCACTGGTGAAGTACTGTCGTCACTTCAACATCTTCGTAGCCGTATTTTTTCAGGTATTCCTCTGTCAGATTGCCGAGGGAACGAATTGCCGCAACATCCTGCACCAGATTGCCGCACTGTCCGTAACCTACGGTGATATTTTTTACTCCCTGCTCTGCCGCCAGCAAACTTTCGATGATAGCCACAGCGTGAGAAATACAAGGCGGAACCAATGTACCGGTCAGCGGACCATAAGGCTCTCTGTTTATGCTCACGCCTGCTTCCTCGTACAGACCGGTCAGTCTGTCTACGTACTGCCAGTCTTTGATGGTCTTTTCCAGGCTGACATTTTTCGCGTAAGGAATGTTGTAGGAAATTCCGCCGCCTTCATAACTGGTAAAACCGCCGGCATAGCTGATTTCCGTCAGCAGACGGGCATCCGGCGTACCGTGTCTGATCTGCACCGGCGTATCCAGCTCGTTTATGATCGAACGGCACGCATCGACACCGTGGTTTACTACCGGAAGACCGTTGAGCATGGATTTACACTCACGAACGGACTCCTGAATGCCCACTTCCGCCTCTTTATACCGATTCTGTCTGGTATAGCTGTCGATGGTCGTCGGAAGCAGATCGGCGCCGCCTTTGTCCTGCAGATAAGTCAGCAGGTCGATGTGCTCCTGCACCAGAGCGACTCCGGCTCTCGGCTGAATCAGCGTTCTTCCTTCCTCTTTTGCCTTCGAGAGCTTTTTGCTGAAATTTTTTCTGTCCGGAAGGCTTTTATGAAATTCCACCGCATTATCAAAATCTACATCAGCTCCAGTAGGCCACTGGGTCAGGATCTCTTTCTGTATGGTGTAGAATTCGTCGTTGGTCAACTTTTTATTTTGCAATTCCATAGGATAACAGCTCCTTTTTCATTATTTTCAGTGCAATGTCGGGCTCATGCTGGCTTAAAAGTCCCATGGCCGACAGGATATATTCCTTATCCAGCAGGATTTCCGCCTGCAGCGGTTTCAGGGAATACGGCTCCCTTTCATCGAAAACGGCTCCGGCCGCAATTTCTTTTATCCGGTCCGCATGGATCAGCGAACCGCCTGTGGCAATGATTCTGCTTACATTACTGAGATCCTTGCCCTCTTGCAGATAGGCTTCGCCCACAGGTGTATAAACCTTTTCGATGTGTCCCGCGTGTCTGGTCATCCCCGTCTTCACAGCCATAAACGACAGCGCGAAGTCCAACGCTTTCAGCTCTTCTGTATTCGGCAGAGTGTCTGTTTTGTCTGCAATCAGATTCAGAAGTTCTTCCGTTCTCTCCAAAGTCAGGCCGGAAAGCGCGCTCAAAACCGGCATACCGGCAGCTTCTGCAACCCCCTTTGCACTGTATCTCATCCCGATATCCCCTTCTACCGTTCTCTTCGCGTAAGGTTCGGGCAGACCCTTCAGTACGGTATTGACTCTGGTCGGTTCTCCATTGCTCATGGAGTACACATCTGTAGTAGCGCCGCCCACATCTACAGCGGCAAGATCGCCCAGACCGCTTTCTTTTGCCGTTCCCTCCGCAAGAAGCTTCATTGCCTCAAGCACGGCAGCCGGCGTAGGCATCAGGATTCCGCTGATCAGCTGACTGGCCTCAGAGAGTCCTTTCGCTTTGATAATTCTCTGCAGAAAAATATCTCGGATTTCTTTCTGCGCCGGTTCTATGTTCAACTCATTGAACCTGGGCATTACGTTGCTGCAGACGACCGTCTGCTTTCCGGAGTTTTCCAGTATTTTTCGGCATTCGGCGGCGGCATTTCGATTGCCGGCGATTACCACGGGAAAGTCTTGGGGAATTCCCGCTATGATTTTGGCGTTCTCGATAATGGTATCGCGATTTCCGCCGTCCGTTCCGCCGGTAAGTAAAAAAATATCGGGAGAAAGTCTGAGGATTTCCTCAGCGTCCTCTTCTGTCAGCTGATAGGAATACACCTTCATTACCTTGGCTCCTGCGCCAAGAGACGCCATCCGAGCCGCTTCTGCAGTCAGCTCCGGAACCAGTCCGCAGCTGATCATCTTCAGACCTCCCGCCGCGCTGGAACAGGCAAAACGTCGATCAAACTGAATTTTTCCCGTTTTGTCGAAAAGGAGCCTGAGCGCGTTGTTCAATCCTTCATTGATGTCGGTCTGCACAGTGGTATAGCTGGACGCCGTACCGAGCAACCGCGCCTCCTTCAGATCCACCGCAGTTACCTTTGTATAGGTGCTTCCAAAATCGATCAGTAAAATTCGCTCCATAGGTGCCTCCCTCTATAAAAGATGAAGATCCTCTTTCAGCGCTTTGATCGTTTCTTCCGGTGCAGTGCCCGGACCAAATACGCGATTGAATCCCATTTTTTTGAATCGGGCTTCCACTTCGTTAAACGGCTGTTTCCCTACGACGATATTTCCGCCGACGTAGAGTAAAATATCTTTTAGACCTGCTTCGCTGCATTTTTCCCGGAGTCCCCGGCAGTCCAGCTCCCCGTGACCGTAGAGGGAAGAAACCAGAATCGCATCAGCGTCGGTCTCTACTGCAGCAGCTATGTATTCTTCCTGTGAAACCATGACGCCCAGATTTGTTACATCAAATCCTGCCGCTTCAAGGGCGTGATTCAGAATCTGAATTCCCACTGCGTGAACATCTGCGCCGATGACTCCAATCACCAATTTTTTCTTCTCTTCCATAATTCACCTCATAAATGTATTACAATTTTATATTACATTGTACTATTTCATTTGTCCACGGTAAAATTGTTCTTTTTTGGGTTTTCACATCCAGAAATGCTTTTTGCCCCGCCTGCCCGTCATACCGCAAAAGCCGGCCGGAAATCAATTCCGGCCGGCTCTCTGTCAAATATTCTCTCTTACATGCTGCGCTTTCTGTTCATACATCTTTTGATCTGCTCTTCCACATAGAGAAAAGATCCTCTGTCTATGCGGTAATTGTAGGGAACGATTTCTCCTCCGCCGAGAACAAATGCGCGGATCATCTCCTTTTCCTCTGCGTCGATGAACGTCTCGTAACCTTCTGGAACGATAATCAGCTCATGTTCGTTAAAAAACTCTTCTTCCCCGGCTCTTATGCCCATCAGCTGCGTGCTCATGCTCTCACTCCAGTCTCCCATCTCCTGGCAGTTATTTCGTACCACGGATGAAAAGGCGTCGCTGGCGCAGAATATACCTACCCGGGTGGAATCCGGAATTTTGGCCAGTCGGATAATCGTTCTGACCGACGGAGTCATCGCAAGCATACCCAGAGTTTTTCCTCCGGCGATAAAAGGTTCCACCTGAGCGAAGTGGGTCGACGTGGTAAGCAGCAGATCGTAATCCCCATTCAGCTTTTCCGCATCTTCTGCTATTCGGTTCAGATCAAAGGCCGCTGTTTCCGCATAACCGATCTGAGACAGCTGCTTCTCAATGATCTGCAGCGTTTCCGGATTACAGTCGATTACCGCCACTTTTACCACGTCGTACTTTTCTTCCAGACCGCGCAGCTTCAGGTTCAGATATATCTCCATTTCCCTCGGCGTAAATCCCAACGATTCCAGCTGGCCGAACATCTGGTCTATAGCGTCCATCGCCTTCTCCTTTCGGCTTCCG
Organism: uncultured Emergencia sp.; assembly: GCA_904420065.1. Classification (GTDB taxonomy): domain Bacteria; phylum Bacillota; class Clostridia; order Peptostreptococcales; family Anaerovoracaceae; genus Senimuribacter. Next base: position 43,465 of record CAJFTU010000009.1, on the reverse strand, counting down.
GTATCCTTCTGCCGGTCTACAACAAAAGAGCCCTTTCCCTGAATCATCTCCACAAATCCTTGTTCTTCAAGGAATTCATAAGCGTGCTTAATCGTTCCGCAGGCAGCTCCGGTCTCCGCGGACAGTTCGCGAACCGTCGGCAGCTTGCAGCCGGCCGGAAGCTGTCCATCCACAATGGCTCTGGAAATATTTTCTGCAATCTGCTTGTAAATCGGTCCCGGATATTGGGGATCCAGCTTGTAATTCATAAACATGGCTATTTTTTCTCCATGGAAAGATAGCTTCTGCGTCCTTCCTCGTACAGATTTCGTCCCTCACTGTCGATAACGACCACAGCGGGCAGGTTTTCCACTTCCAGTCTGCGGACAGCCTCAGCGCCTAAATCGTCATAAGCGATGACCTCCGCTTTCTTTATACATTTGGCCAGAAGCGCGCCTGCCCCGCCGATGGCGCCAAAATATACGGCTCCGTTTCTTTTAATCGCTTCGACCACCTCCGGTGAGCGCTTTCCTTTTCCTATCATGCCTTTCAGTCCGAGATCCAACAAAGGCGGCGTATAAGCATCCATGCGGTAGCTGGTAGTCGGTCCTGCGGAACCGATAACCTGTCCCGGCTTGGCAGGAGCCGGACCGACGTAGTAGATTATACTGTCCGTTACGTCAAACGGAAGCGGTTTTCCCTGCTCTACCAGTTCAATCAGTCTCTTGTGCGCTGCGTCTCTTCCTGTATAGATTACGCCACTGATCAGCACATTGTCTCCGCAGCGCAGTTCCCTGCACTTCTCCGAAGTCAGCGGCATCGTGATTTTCTTCTCCAATTTTTTTCCTCCATTTCCGTCCGTATGTCTGCGGATTCTACAGTACCGCCGATTTGTGTCTGGTCACGTGGCAGTTGATGTTCACCGCGCAGGGAAGTCCGGCAATGTGCGTCGGAAGCGTCTCGATGTTTACCGACAGCGCCGTAGTTCTACCTCCGAATCCCTGAGGTCCTATTCCCAGCTCATTGATCTTTTCCAGCATTTCTTCCTCCAGATCGCGGTAAAACGGATTTTCGTTTCTCTGATCTGCCGGCCTCAGAAGTGCCTTCTTTGCCAACAGAGCTGCCTTGTCAAAGGTACCTCCGATTCCCACTCCTACGACGATAGGCGGACACGGATTCGGTCCCGCCTCCTCCACTACACGGAGGATAAAGTCCTTTACCCCCTGAAGTCCGTCCGACGGTTTCAGCATCTTTATCTGACTCATATTTTCACTGCCGAATCCCTTTGGCGCAACGGTGATCTTCAGCCGGTCGCCGGGTACGATGTCAAAGTAAATTACCGCCGGAGTATTATCGCCGGTATTTACTCTGTCGATGGGATCTCTGACGCAGGACTTCCGCAGATATCCTTCGGTATAACCGCAGCGCACGCCTTCATCCACGGCCTTTTTCAGATCCCCGTCGATGTGGACGTCCTGACCGATCTCCAAAAATACACAGGCAAGTCCCGTATCCTGACAGATAGGCACCGTATCGGCATCGGCAATTCGGTAATTCTCTTCCAGTTTCTCCAGAATGTTCTCAGCGATGGCGAATGATTCGCGCCGACGGCATTCTGCCATCGCATCTCGAATATCCTGAGGCAGATGACAGTTTGCCTCAATGCACAGATCCCGAATAACATCGGTAATTTGTTCGCTCTTGATCTCTCTCATTGATTTCTCCTATTCCGTTAAAGTTCTATTCGATTTAAATCTCTCGTTTCCGAATCCCATCTTTCGCCTACCAGACCGATGATCAGGTACATCTCGTGCATGGAATCGTAGAATATCTCTTTCAGCAGGCGGAAGTTTTCGATCTCTCCCGTGGAGCGAACGTGAATCCGCGGACCGGTACACGGATGAATCAGCTCGCCGATCTTGACGTGATCCTCATCGTAGAAAGTAACCGGAAGATCCTGGGCAATGTACTCTCTGACCTGTTTTTTCAACGCGTCGATATCGATATCCGGCTTCTCTTTAAAACCGAGAGAAAAACCTCTCTTTATATCGCCGTGATAGCATTTTCGAAAGAGTTCCCGCGGCATACAGTGCTCCACCAAGTCCTCCGCCGTATGGGCCATCTTTCGATAACGAACCGATTTGTGAACCGTATCCGACAGATCCTGCGGCAGAGGACCGAAAATGGTCGGTCTGGTGATGATGATCTCTTCGCCTACGCCGATCAGAAGCTGGGCGTTGCTCTTCAGGAAAGGATAGAGCAGTTCAAAGTGTTCTATGATAACCCTTCTCCGCTTCTTTATGGCCTTTTCCACAGCTTCGGCAAGCACATGCATCTGCGTAAACGCAGACTCAAATCGAACATCCATGTGGTATGTGTGGGGCGCGTAAAAACCTTCGTCCTCGTCTACGCTCAAGATGGGCAGCGGTCTGACGTTGACACCGGTGTCATCATTGCACAGATCAAGTCCCGGAAACATCCCCTTAATCAGCATGCTCTTCCCGGCTCCCGCTTCTCCGATAACGCCGATCAGCTTGTCTTCTGGATTTAAATATTGCTGGGCGATTTGCATGCCCAGTTCCAGCATACGGGCGTTTCCGCGCGGAGCGAAGAAGACGCTGTACAGATGAGGCGAATTGATCATATAGTTTCTCTGTTTCGTCATTTTCTTTACCTGTCTTCCTTGTATTATCTCTTTTTTTATATTGTATCATATTTTTTTCATAAAACAATCATCTATACACAAACTTAACTTCTTTTCAGGTTACAACAGACGTATCGCGGGGAAAAGAAAAAAGAGACAGAGCCATAGAACTCTGTCTTCAAGCGGATTTGTATTCTTTTTGTATTACACTTTCTTTTTCCGAAACCTTAAAGATGACGGCATCAGCAAAAAAACGATAACCGACGCACTCCCCGGATACCAGACCGATCTGCAGGAATATAGGACTTACCGCTCGTACACCTTCTCGCCGGCAATATAGGTTTCTTCTACGCATACCCGGTCGAGGACGTCTTCTGCGGAACTGAAGACATCCTCACTTAAAACGATGAAGTCCGCCCAGAATCCGGGTCTGAGCTGACCGATCTCTTTAAATCCGCCGACCTTCGCCGCATTTCTCGTATAGAGTTTGACCGCCGTCTCCATATCGACTCTCTGTTCCTGTCCGCAATCTGTTCCGTCATAAGCGCGCCGCGTAACTCCGCACTTTATGCACGGAAACGGATCGGAAGGAACTGCCCATGATGTAGCCGGCGCATCGGTGGAAAAGCATAGAAGAACGCCTGCATCCAACATGGATCTTACCGGATAGGTTTTCTTCGTCCGCTCCGGTCCCAGATTTTTCAGGTAACTTTCAATCTCAGAATACAGGAAAATGGGTTGAGTGGCGAAGCCGAATCCTTTCTCTGCTGCTTTTCTGATCGCTTCCGAAGAAGGTTCGGTAATGTGTTCCATGCGAAGATGAGGAGTTTCGTCATCAGTCCATTTTTCTTCCCCATATATCCGGTCGACCATCCGGTCGATGGCTTTGCCTCCCATGGCGTGCATTGCCAACTGACACCGGTTCTTCTTGCAGAACTGAACAGCCGTTTCTATCACCTCGTCTGAGCATACGGAGATTCCGTAATTATCTTCCGTTCCCAGGTAAGGATGGTTCATCCAGGCGGTACGTCCCGAAACACTTCCGTCTCCGATGGTTTTCAGTCCGGCCGCCCGAATCTGACGATCCTTGTCAAAGCGCTCCTTCGGAATACTGAACGTATCGTCATCCATAAAGTAATCCCACATATAGTAGACGCCCACCTTCTGCTTAAATCCCTTTTTTACCGCGCCGATATAGTAGTCAAAGGTATCGCCGTTCTCCAGCAGACCCATGTCGGTAATGGCGGTAATTCCCTGGGAGAGAAGCAATTCTCCCAGATCCGTCAACTGATCTACAGTCTGCTCAAAAGTCAGGTTCGGCATAAACGGGAGAACCAGATTTCTGGCATTTTCCCGCAGGATACCGGTAGGCTCTCCGTTCTCATTCCGGTCGATCTGTCCGCCCTGAGGATCGGGTGTGTCCTTCGTTATACCTGCAAGTTCCAAAGCTTTACTGTTAACGCAGCGGATGTGGCCGCAGGTTCTGATTATCGATACCGGGGAATCGCTGCATCCTCTGTCCAGATCGTAACGATTGGGCGATCGGCCCTCTGACAGCTTTCCTTCGTCGTACCCCCAGCCTTCAATCCACTGCCCTGCGCCCTGTTTTCCTCTGACGTTCCTGATCTCTGCCGCCAGATCCTCTATGGAATTTACTTTTGGCGGAAGGGCGGAAATCTTCTTGCTGTAGTCTGCCAGCATAACCGGATGCATGTGCGCGTCCACAAAACCCGGAAGAACACGTTTGCCGCGAAGATCGATTCTTTCGTACTCTCCTTGTGGCATATCCTCCGCCTTTCCGATCCATACAATTCTTCCCTTTTCTGTGATCATGGCGTCTGCATAGAGACAACTGTCGTCAGAAGTAAATATTTTTCCATTTATATAAGCTGTGCTTTTATTCGTCATGAGTACTGCTCCTTTTCATCGGCGTTCAGAACTTTCCTCTCCAGGATTTTCGCCCCATCAATGTTCCTTCGATGGCGCCGTCATCTCCGAAAGCAGGATGAGTTGCGGTCAGCTCTTTCTGCTGAAACTATCCCATATTCAGCATCTGCGACAGTCATACGGCAGTTTTGCCCATGTAGAGCGTTGGAATCACTTTTCGGATAACTGTGCATAGCCTTATGCCTTCTACTTTTCTCTCTTTCTCCGCTTTACCTTCTCGAGAGCCGTCTCATAAAGCTGTTTTTCTTCTTCCGTCTCCGGGGTGTACGGCGGCACCTTCTGCGGCTTTCCGTTTTTCCCCATGGCCACCATGGTGAAATGGGCGCAGAGGGCCTTCTCCGGTCCTCTGCCCGATTCAATATCTTCTGAATCCACCCGCACATATACATCCATCGATGTATTTCCTACATAATCCACAACTGCCGTGCAGGTAACCAACGCGCCGACAAAAATCGGAAGATGAAAGATCAGCTCATCCACTCTCGCCGTAACACAATTGCATCTGGCATATTTCATTGCTGCGGCGCCGGCAGCGCTGTCCATGAACTTCATGATTTCACCGCCGTGAACATTACCGGCGACATTCGCCTGCTGCGGCAGCATAACCTGACTCAGCACTACCTTGTTTCTCGCATCGATCATCTGTCTCTTCTCCTTTATCTGAAATACTCTACAGCAGCTTTGAACATGCCCATATCGAACTGACCAGGCACGTTTTTATATAGGTTCTCGCCTGTTCTCTCTGAATGGCCCATCTTGCCGAGAACCCGGCCGTCCGGAGAGGTGATTCCCTCTATGCAGGCGTAAGAGCCGTTAGGGTTGAACTGAATATCCGCAGATACATCTCCGTTTAAGTCGACGTACTGGGTAATGATCTGTCCGTTTTCAGCCAGTTTCTTGATGAGCTCCCTGTCGGCGATAAACCTTCCTTCGCCGTGGGAAATCGGCACAGTATAGATATCGCCTACCTTGGTGTCTGCCAGCCAAGGCGACTTATTGGAAGCGATCCGGGTTCTCACCAGTTTGGACTGATGGCGTCCGATCTCGTTGAAAGTCAGCGTAGGGCAGTTTTCATCCGTATCCATGATCTTTCCGTAAGGTACCAGTCCCAGTTTGATCAGCGCCTGGAAACCGTTGCAGATGCCCAGCATCAGTCCGTCTCTGTTGTCAAGAAGATCGGTAACCGCTTTTTTAACTTCTTCATTTCGGAAGAAAGCCGTTATGAACTTTCCTGAACCGTCGGGTTCATCTCCTCCGGAGAATCCTCCAGGAATAAAGATAATCTGCGACTCTCTGACCTTTTCGGCAAACTGCTCTACCGACCGCGCGACCGCTTCAGCAGACAAGTTATTGATGACGAAAATCTCCGGTTCTGCGCCTGCATCGCGAAAGGCCTTTGCCGAATCGTATTCGCAGTTTGTTCCCGGGAATACAGGAATCAGCACTTTTGGCACCTCCACCTTTATTCTGGCGTGGCGTCTTTCGCCGCTCTCATAGCTGAACGTTTCCGTCTGGTTTTCCACAGGCTCTATGTTGCAGCTGTAAATCGGCTCCAGTTTTTCTTCGTAAAGCTTCTCGATTTCATCCAGGCCGATCCGCTCTCCCCAGCCGATCAGGGATTTGTCCTCTGTAGTTTTTCCAAGGAACACGGCTCTCTGTCCGGCCGCCGACAGTTCTTCAATCAGGCTGACCGGCTCCGTGGTTTCGATGATAAAAGATCCATACGCGTAGCCGAAAAGCCGGTTCGCGCAGACGCCTTCGTCGAACGCAAATCCGATGCCGTTTCCGACGGCCATCTTCAGCACGGCTTCCGCTGCTCCGCCGTATCCCGGCGTATACGCACTGAGAATGCGTCCCTCTCCGTTGAGACGACTGATCGTTTCGTACAGCGATTTAAGCGAATCCCCCTTAGGGAGTCCGTCGTCGCCCTGTTCTGGAATCAACATAAATACATTATGGTCAACTCCTTTAAATTCAGGCGAAAGAATGCGATCTGCCTTGTCCGTCGTCACGGCAAAGGATACCAGAGTCGGCGGAACGTCGATGTTCTCAAAGGTTCCGCTCATGGAGTCCTTCCCTCCAATCGCAGCGACGCCCAGTTCCTTCTGCGCTCTAAACGCACCCAACACCGCAGCCAGCGGTTTTCCCCACCGCTTAGGGTCTCTCATCGGCTTTTCGAAGTACTCCTGGAAGGAAAGATAGACGTCCGAGAAAGATGCGCCGGTTGCGATCAGTTTGGATACCGATTCTACTACGGCCAGATACGCGCTGTGGTATGGGCTGGCTTCCGCGATGTATGGATTGTAGCCCCAGGCCATCAGCGAGCAGGTGTCCGTGTGAGCCTTTTCCACGGAAATCAGATTGACCATGGCCTGAATCGGCGTTCTCTGTCTTATTCCTCCGAAAGGCATCAGCACGGTTCCCGCTCCGATCGTCGAATCGAACCGCTCGGAGAGGCCCCGCTTTGAGCAGACGTTCAGATCTGCGGCCATGCGGAGATAATTCTCTTTAAAGCCTCCTTCGATCTGTCGTTCAAATCGTCCGCCTTTTGGAATTTCTATTTCGATGTGTTTTTCCGCGCCGTTAGTATCCAGGAATTCCCGGGAAATATCCACGATGGCCTTTCCGTTCCAGAAGATCTTCAGTCTCGGTATATCTTTTACTTCCGCTACCACCGTAGCTTCCAGATTTTCCTCCTGAGCCATACTGCAGAACCGCTCCCGGTCTTCTCCGGCTACGACCACAGCCATCCTCTCCTGGGATTCGCTGATCGCAAGTTCCGTGCCGTCCAGCCCTTCGTATTTTTTCGGCACAGCGTTTAAATTTATTTCCAGACCTGCGGCCAGTTCGCCGATGGCTACGGATACGCCGCCGGCGCCGAAGTCGTTGCATCTCTTGATCATCCGTGAAGCCTCAGGATTTCTGAACAACCTCTGCAGCTTTCTTTCCTCCGGAGCGTTGCCCTTCTGCACTTCCGCGCCGCAGCTTTCCAGCGATTCCGTCGTATGCGATTTAGAGGAACCCGTAGCTCCTCCGCATCCGTCCCTTCCGGTCCGGCCGCCCAGCAGGATGACTACGTCGCCCTCCGTCGGACGCTCTCTGCGCACATTTTCTGCCGGCGCCGCCGCAACCACTGCGCCGATCTCCATACGCTTGGCCACATAACCCTCGTGATATAGCTCGTCTACCTGACCGGTAGCCAGGCCGATCTGATTGCCATAGGAGCTGTATCCGTTAGCCGCCGTCGTCACAATCTTTCTCTGAGGCAGCTTTCCTTCCAGAGTCGCGGATACCGGCTGCAGCGGATCTGCTGCTCCGGTGAGACGCATAGCGGAGTATACGTAGCTTCTTCCCGAAAGCGGATCGCGAATCGCTCCGCCGATACAGGTGGCTGCTCCGCCGAAAGGTTCGATTTCCGTCGGATGATTGTGGGTTTCGTTTTTAAACAGCAGAAGCCATGGCTGAACTTCTCCATCTACGCTTACATCGATCTTTACCGTGCAGGCGTTGATCTCTTCGGATTCATCCAGCTTCGAAAGGAGTCCCTTTTTCTTCAGATATTTGGCCGCAATGGTACCGATATCCATCAGCGTTACCGGTTTGGTCCTTCCCAGCTCTTTTCTGATCTGAAGATATTCTTCATAGGTTTCCGCCGCAGTTTCATCGCCGAACTTTACGCTGTCGATGGTGGTATTGAACGTGGTGTGTCTGCAGTGATCCGACCAGTAGGTATCGATCACCTTGATTTCGGTAATCGTCGGATCACGGTCTTCTTTCCGGAAATAGGCCTGACAGAACTGCAGGTCGCCCAGATCCATCGCCAGACCGTATTCGTCGATAAAAGCGGACAATCCGCTCTCATCCATGGCGTTGAAGCCGCTTAACACAGCTACTTCCTCGGGAACCGCATAATCCACCTTCAGCGTATCGAATTCCTCCAGAGAGGCTTCTCTGGCCTCTACCGGATTGATGACGTACTTCTTGATTTCTTCGACTTCTCTTTCCGAAAGCTTTCCGCAAAGGAGGTAAACCTTCGCAGATCTGACGTCCGGACGCTCGCCCTTAGAAATGAGCTGAATGCACTCCGATGCCGAATTGGCTCTCTGATCAAACTGTCCCGGCAAATATTCTACGGCAAAGACGTGATCGGCTTCTGAAAAATCCAAAGTTTCCGAAGCCGTATCTACCTGAGGCTCGGAAAATACTGCAGAAACCGCATATTCAAACAGTTCCCTGTCCAGATTTTCCACATCGTAACGGTTTACGATGCGAAGATCTTCAAGGTTCTCGATCTGCAGCAGCTTCACCAGTTCGCTCTTCAGCGCAGCCGCCTCGTGGGCAAAAGCCTTTTTCTTTTCTACGTATATTCTATATACCATATGTTCTCCTCTACTTCTCCAATGCAGCAAGTGCTCTCTTTCCGATATCCTTGCGGTAAAACGCATTGTCAAAGCTTATTCTCTCTACCGAGCGGTAAGCCTTCTCTATAGCCTCGCGGATATCTTTTCCTCTTTCGGTGACTCCCAGTACTCTGCCGCCGTTTGTCAGAAGTCTGCCGTCTTCAGACAGCTTTGCGCCGGCAATATACACGTCTTCCACGTCTTCGGGGATTTCTATGGCAAACCCCTTCTCGTACTTGACCGGATAACCGCTGCTCGCCATAACGACACAGCATGCGGCATCGTCGGAGAAATTCACCTCAGCCCGGTCCAGCGTTCCTTCCGATACGTGAAGGAAAATATCAAAGAGATCGCTGTCCAGAAGCGGAAGCACTACCTGCGTCTCCGGATCGCCGAAGCGGCAGTTGTATTCGATGACTTTCGGACCGTCTTCCGTGATCATCAGGCCGAAGTAAAGGCAGCCGGAGAAGGACCTTCCCTCTCTGTTCATGGCCTCCATAGTCGGTCTGAAGATTTCTTCTTCGCAGCGGCGGGCAATTTCTTCAGTGTAATACGGATTCGGGGCCACCGTGCCCATGCCGCCGGTATTGAGTCCCTTGTCGCCGTCCAGAGCTCTCTTGTGATCCATAGAAGAAACCATAGGAATCAGTGTTTTACCGTCGGTAAAGGAGAGGACGGAAACTTCCGGACCGGTTAAGAATTCCTCAATGACTACCCGGCTTCCGCTTTCGCCGAAAACCTTGTCCTCCATCATGTCCCTGACCGCCTTCTTTGCTTCGTCCAGAGTTTCCGCAATAATTACGCCTTTCCCCAGAGCCAGTCCGTCGGCTTTGACAACTACCGGGATTTTGCAGCTGTCCAGATAGTCCAAAGCCTTCTGCATATCCTCAAAAATCGCGTACTCCGCTGTAGGAATACCGTATTTTTTCATCAGTTCCTTGGAAAACGCCTTGCTTCCCTCGATAATCGCCGCCTTTTTTTCCGGTCCAAAGCAAGGGATTCCCTCGGCTTTCAAAAGATCCACAAGTCCTAAAACGAGGGGATCGTCCGGAGCGACCACAGCGAATTCGATCTGGTTTTCCTTGGCAAATTCTACGATGCGTTCCAGATCGGTAGCACCGATGTTCACGCAAGTGGCGTCTGCCGCTATGCCTCCGTTTCCGGGAAGGGCGTAGATCTGGCTGACCTTAGGACTTTTCTTTATTTTCTTGATGATGGCGTGCTCTCTGCCGCCTCCGCCGACAACCATTACTTTCATGTTCAGCTCTATACCTCCATACCTTCAAAATCAATGATGGAACAACCTCTGTCCGGTAAATACCGTAACGATTCCGTACTTATCGCATGTCTCAATGACATTGTCGTCTCTTACGCTGCCTCCCGGCTCGGCGATGTAGGACACGCCGCTTTTTCTCGCTCTCTCGATGTTGTCACCGAAAGGGAAGAAGGCGTCGCTGCCCAGAGATACGCCGGTAACGTTATCCAGCCATGCGCGCTGCTCTTCTCTGGTAAAAGGCTCCGGTCTTTCGGTAAACAGCTTCTGCCATGCGCCGTCTCTGAGTACATCTTCGTACTCGTCGCCCAGATAAACGTCGATGGCGTTGTCTCTGTCCGCTCTGCCGATATCCTCTCTGAACGGCAGATTGATAACCTTTTCGGCCTGTCTCAGGTGCCAGAAATCCGCTTTATTTCCCGCCAGTCTTGTGCAGTGGATTCTGGACTGCTGCCCTGCGCCTACACCGATAGCCTGTCCGTCTTTTGCAAAGGCAACGGAATTGGACTGGGTGTATTTCAGCGTAATCAGCGCCACGGTCAGGTCTCGTTTTGCCCAATCCGGCAGGTCTTTATTTTGCGTTACAATATCGGTCAGCTGTTCCGGCACGATGCGGCAATCGTTTCTGCCCTGTTCAAAAGTAACGCCGAACACCTGTTTGATTTCCTGCTTTGCCGGCTCATAATCGGGATCAATCTTGATGATATTGTAATTTCCCTTTTTCTTCGTTCTCAGAATGGCCAGCGCTTCTTCCGTATAGTCGGGCGCGATGATGCCGTCGGACACTTCTCTCTTCAGAATTGAAGCGGTCACCGCATCACAGGTATCGCTGAGAGCCGCCCAGTCGCCGTAGGAAGACATCCGGTCGGTTCCCCTTGCTCTGGCATAGGCTGTGGCGATCGGGGAATCATCCAGGCCCTCGATGTCGTCCACAAAGCACGCTTTTTTCAGCGTCTCATCCATGGGAACGGCAACGGCTGCCGAAGTTGGACTGACGTGTTTAAAGGAAGCCGCAGCCGGCAGGTTCAGCGCAGCCTTCAGTTCTTTCACCAGCTGATAGCTGTTAAACGCATCGAGAAAGTTGATATATCCCGGTCTGCCGTTTAAGATTTCCACCGGAAGTTCGCTGCCGTCGGCCATGTAGATCCGGGCCGGCTTCTGATTCGGGTTGCATCCGTATTTCAGTTCAAATTCTTTCATATTCCTGCTGCTCTCCTTTCAGCGTTGATTTTTATTGATCAGCCGGTTTTCCGTCTTCCCCGTAGCGATATCGGTATACCGCACGTACAGAGATATCCGGTTGTCTTCATCGAGGTTTTTCCATATTTCTTCGGTGAACTGATCGATGTCGTCGGGAACGGCAACTCTCTCCGGCTCTCCGCAGAACGTCGGGATCGGATTTCCATCCTGCATATAGGTGTGCAGGAAGTGGCCGAGTCCGGCGATTTTCTCATAGTTATAATAATATCTGAAGCAGGAAGAACCTTCAGGATCCCCGCTCTTTAAAATGCTCATTTTATAAGTGAACGAATCTTCTCCGAAATCGATCATTCCGCTGATTCTCGGCGTCCAGTTGGGCCCGTCCGGCTCAAAACACCGGGTATCCAACGCCTGCTCAAAGCTCTTTCCTTCTTTCAGGAATTGGAAGACCGTATCGGTCTGATCACCGTTAGTGACGATCAGCTTATTCTCAAACTTTCTGACGGGATAATAGATGATCAGAGACGGATCTTCCACCTTGGATTCGTCAAAGGGACGGATCTGCAGATCCTCTCCTTCCTCTAAAAATACCCGGTTCCTGCTGTTTTCGCTTCTGCCCATGATGAAATAAGCGCTTACCGCCTTTTTTCCGTCGGCGGAGCAGCCCAGAACAATTCCCCTTCCAACGTAAGAATTGCCTTTCACCGCCTCTTCCATCGTCTTTATCGCATAAACATTCATCGCTTACCTCTCACCTCTTGCTATCTTCTCGCTGATTTCCTCTACAGCCTGCGGAAGCAGAATCCATTCCGCCTCTTCCATAACCCGCCTCTGCAGAGTCTGCGGCGTATCGTCCTCTTTTACTTCAACGGCTTTCTGTGCAATAATTTTCCCGCCGTCGGGAATTTCATTGACGTAGTGTACTGTTGCGCCGGTAACCTTTACGCCGTAATCCAATGCTTTCTCATGAACGTGCAGACCGTAACAGCCTTTTCCACAAAAAGATGGAATCAGGGACGGATGAACGTTGATAATCCGGTTCTCGTAGGCGCTGATGAACTGGCTGCTCAAAATCTTCAGGAATCCTGCCAGAACAATCAGCTGAACACCCTTTTCCCGAAAGATCTTCAAGAGATCCGCCTCGCTGGTCATAATCACGGCTTCAATTCCGTTTTCCTCTGCCCGCGTAAGGGCGTAAGCATCGGGATTACTTGAAGCGACCAGAACGATCTCACCATTTTTGATCTTCCCGCTCTTCTGCGCGTCGATCAGCGCCTGCAGGTTTGTTCCTCCTCCGGAGACCATTACGGCTATCTTTGTCTTCAGCATATTTCCACACTTTCTTCGGACTGAACCACATCGCCCAGGATATAAGCGTCTTCCCCTTCCTCTTTGAGAATCTCCAGCGCCCGATCCGCATCGGCTGCGGAAACGATCGCTGTCATTCCGACGCCCATATTGAAAGTGTTGAACATATCCCTTTCCGGAATACCTCCTCTTTCTGCGATCAGATCAAATATCGGGAGAACGCGCACATTTTTTCTCTGGATTCTCACGCCTATTCCCGACGGAAGGCTGCGTGGAATATTTTCGTAAAAACCGCCGCCTGTAATATGGGCTACAGACTTTACCTGTACCTGACCCAAGAGTCTGGTCATCGGCTTAACGTAGATTTTGGTCGGCGTCAGCAGCGTCTCGCCCACGGATTTTCCGCCCAGTTCTTCAAGAGGCTTTTGGATATCCTCGTTTTCCACGTCGAGAACCTTTCTCACCAGGGAAAAACCGTTAGAGTGTACCCCGGAAGAAGGCAACGCGATGAGCACGTCGCCCGCCTCGACGGTTTCTTTGCGGAGAATTTTGCTTTTGTCTACGATGCCGACGGCAAAGCCGGCCAGATCGTACTCGTCTTCACCGTAAAATCCGGGCATTTCTGCAGTTTCGCCGCCGATCAGTGCCGCCTCGGACTGGATGCATCCTTCTGCCACACCCTTTACGATCATGGCTACTTTTTCCGGATAGTTCTTTCCCACGGCGATGTAATCTAAAAAGAACAACGGTTTGGCGCCTACGCAGAGAATATCGTTTACGCACATCGCTACGCAGTCTATCCCTACCGTGTCGTGTTTATCCATGAGAAACGCCATCTTCAGCTTGGTTCCCACTCCGTCGGTTCCGCTGACCAGAACCGGCTGGCTGATTCCCGCAAGATCCAGCCCGTACAGACCGCCGAAGCCTCCGATGTCTTCGCTGCCGCCGAAGACCATGGTCCTGGCTACATGCTCTTTCATCAACTCGACCGCTTTATATCCTGCGGTGATATCTACTCCGGCTTCTTTATAGCTTTCGCTGAAACTTTTTCCCATGTTATTTCTCCTCTTTTTCGCTGATCTTCTTCTCAAACCGATTTTTTGCCGCCGTGTTCGGCACATCCGTCGGGTACTCTCCGCTGAAGCATGCGTGACAATAACCCTCTCCCGGAGGATTTCCGATGAGCATATTCAGATGGTTGATATCGAGATATCCCAAGCTGTCCGCACCGATGATCTTTCCGATTTCTTCAATCGTGTGTTTGCATGCGATCAGATTCTCCTTGGAGTCAATATCTGTACCGTAGTAGCACGGATTCAAGAACGGAGGCGCAGAGGAACGCATATGTACCTCTGTAGCTCCCGCTTCTCTGAGCAGTTTTACGATTCGGGCGCTGGTAGTGCCTCTGACGATGGAGTCGTCTACCAGGACCACACGTTTTCCCCGTACAGTTTCCGCCAATACATTGAGCTTGATGCGAACCTTGTCCTCTCTGGCTTTCTGTCCCGGAGCAATAAAGGTTCTGCCGATGTACTTGTTCTTGATAAAGCCGATTCCGTAAGGAATTCCCGACTGTCGCGAATAACCAATGGCCGCATCGAGTCCTGAATCGGGAACGCCGATTACTACGTCAGCCTGCACCGGATGCTCCATGGCCAGACAAGCTCCGGCTTTCAGCCTGGCTTCGTGAACGCCTTTGCCCTCGATAACCGAATCCGGCCTTGCGAAGTAAATGTACTCAAAGATACAGATCTTGTGCGGCTGTTTACCACAGTGATCCTTAATCGACCGCACGCCGTCTTTATCGAAAATAACGATTTCCCCTGGTTCTATATCTCTGATGTACTTAGCGCTGACCGAGTCCAATGCGCATGTCTCCGAAGCAACGATATAGGTGCCGTCTTCCTTTTGCCCGTAACACAGAGGACGCATTCCCAGCTCGTCCCGGGCTGCGATCAGCTTAGACGGCGACATTACGACCAGGGAAAATGCTCCTTTCAGCGTATTCATCGCCCGGTTTACCGCATCTTCGATGGAATCAGTGCGGATGCGTTCCTTGGTAATAATGTAGGAAATTACCTCAGTGTCGCTGGTTGTATGGAATATGGATCCTTCTGCTTCAAGAGACTGCCTCAGCTCAAAGGAGTTGATCAGATTCCCGTTGTGTGCCAGAGCCATCCTGCCTTTGTGGTGGTTGACCACAATCGGCTGGGAATTCAGACGGTCATTATTTCCGGTGGTTCCGTACCGCACGTGGCCTACGGCCATGTTTCCCTCGCCCAGGTCTTCCAGTATTTCCGGAGTGAATACGTCGTTCACAAGTCCCGTATCTTTATAGTAGTTGAAAACACCGTCGTCATTGACTACGATGCCGCAGCTCTCCTGTCCCCGGTGCTGCAGAGCGAATAAACCGTAATATACTGTACTGGCTACGTTCTGCGTTTCCCTGGCAAAGACGCCGAAAACGCCGCATTCTTCTCTTAAACTGCTCATGTCTTCCTGTTCCTCCCCGGATTACTCTCCTAATAATCTTTTCAGGACTTCCTGATACGCGTCTTCCACGCCGCCGAGATCTCTTCTGAATCTGTCCTTATCCAGCTTCTCGTGAGTCTTTGTATCCCAGAAGCGGCAGGTATCCGGAGAAATCTCGTCTGCAAGTACGATGGTTCCGTCGGCAGTTTTGCCGAATTCAAGCTTGAAGTCAATCAGCTCAATACCCGCATCTTTCAGATATGCGGAAAGGATGTCGTTGATCTTCAGCGCATAATTCTTGATCACATCCAGTTCTTCTTCTGTAGCGTATTCCATGGCCAGAATGTGATAGTCGTTGACCATAGGATCACCCAGGTCATCATCCTTATAGCTGAACTCCAGAACGGTCTTTTTCATCTTATAACCTTCTTCAAGGCCCAGTCTTTTGGCAAGGGAACCTGCAGCGATGTTTCTCACGATGACTTCAAGAGGTATGATTTCTACTCTTTTTACTACGGTCTCTCTGTCGTTCAGTTCTTCGACGTAGTGGGTCGGAATACCTTCTTTTTCCAACATCTGCATCAGGAAATTGGTTACTCTGTTGTTGATAGCGCCTTTTCCCATAATCGTTCCTTTTTTCTGGCCGTTGAAAGCTGTCGCGTCATCCTTATAGGATACGATGCACAGATTCTCGTCGTCGGTAGCGTATACTTTCTTTGCTTTGCCTTCATAAAGCTGTTCTCTTTTTTCTGCACTCATTCTTCTTACCTCTTTCTCTTTCGTTTTCGATTAATCGTTATATTCTTCTTCGATCTTTTTATTCTTTTTCAGCACTTTTTCTGCGGCTTCCGCCCTCTGCGCGTTCAGCTTGGCAGCGATTTCCGGATCTTCAATACCCAGCATCTGAACGGCCAGCAGGGCCGCGTTCTGCGCGCCGTCGATGGCTACTGTGGCTACAGGAATGCCTCCGGGCATTTGAACCGTGGAAAGCAGCGCGTCAAGTCCATCGAGGGTAGAAGACTTGATCGGAATGCCGATCACCGGCAGCGTAGTACCCGCCGCAACGGATCCGGCCAGATGGGCCGCTTTGCCTGCCGCTGCGATCAAAACGCCGAAGCCGTTTTCTCTGGCCTGAGCCGTAAATTCGTGAACCTGCTGAGGCGTTCTGTGCGCCGAGTAGACGTGAACCTCGTAAGGCACGCCAAAGGATTTCAACGTATCGATAGCTTTTTCTACAACGGGAAGATCGCTGTCGCTTCCCATAAGAATACCGACTTTTTTCATCTATTCTTCAACCTCCTACTCGTTTATTGAACAACTAAACTCTCTATCTTCAACTTTATCACATCGTCCGTCCATGTCAACATTTGTTCCGGGGAAAAGCGAATTTTAACGGTTGATTCTCTCTTAAAACCGTAAATTCGCCACGGATTTACGAACATTATTTTCGTGTTTGCTAAATATTATTCGTATTTTTGTTTTTTTGCCGCAAGGCTGTCCAGATAGCTCTGCATGATCAGCACCGCCGCCTGTTTGTCGATAACTTTTTTTCTCTTTTTCCGGCTCACATCGGCCTCGATGAGGACCTTTTCCGCCATAACCGTGGTCAGCCTCTCATCCTGCCAGACAACCTCCACATCCTTCATTCCGGTGCTTCTCATTTTGTTTTCCAGCATCGTGCGGAACTCGTACACTTTCTCGGTCTGAATGCTGTCTGTTCCATCCAGTTTTTTCGGAAGACCGATCACAATAGTATCGCATTGATATTCTTTTACCAACTGGAGAATCTTTGTCGTATCCTTGCGAATCCCCACTCTCTCCAGTGTCATCAGACCCTGAGCGGTAATCGCCAGTTCATCGCTCAAGGCTATACCTACTGTCTTATCACCTACGTCAAGCGCTATTTTTCTCATTCTACCTACCTTTCAAAAAAAATACGGCAGGTAAAAACCTGAACCCGCCGTATTAATCACTATACTATTTGCGCAAATAATCCCTTAGGATTTCCTCTACCAGATCGTCTCGGTCAATGCGGCTGATCATCATTCGCGCATTGTTATGACTGGTAATATATGAAGGGTCGCCTGAAAGAATATATCCTACCATCTGGTCAATTCCGTTGTACCCTCTTTCTTCCAGGGCGGCGTAAACAGCCTCCAGGATTTCCTTTGTCGTTTTCTGCTGCGTCTTCGCTGCATCAAACATTATTGTCTTTCTTTCCATGGTAACGACCTCCTTTTTTCTTACTTACTTTATAGTATACTATGATAACAGTTCTTCTGCAACCTTAAATGCATCCGGAATTTTTGACGGATCCTTTGCTCCGGCCTGTGCCATGTCGGCTTTTCCTCCGCCTCCGCCTCCGCAGGCTGCAGCGATCTTCTTGATCATATTTCCCGCGTGAAGACCCTCGGCGAGCAAATCGTCGGTAATGGACACCAGGAAGGTTACCTTCGGTCCGTTGACCGCCGCAAATACCATGACGACGCCCTTGTGAGCTTTTTTTACGTCGTCGGAAAGGCTGCGCAGATCGTTTATATTGTAATCCTTAAATTCTCTCGTTATCAGTTTTACTCCGCCGACTTCCCTGGCCTGAGCCACCATATCGTCGACTTCGCTGCCCATAGCCGCTTTCTTAAAATCGGATAACTCTTTCTTTGCGGATTTCAGCTCTTCCATCACGGAAGCCGCTTTCTGAAGAACACCAGATGTATTGGTTTTCAAAGTTTCTGCCACTTGCTCCACAATGTTCTCTGTTTCTATGGCCTTCAGCAGAACGCCTGTACCGGTTACCGCCTCAATTCGGCGAACGCCGGAAGCTACGCCGGACTCGCTGACAATCTTAAATGCGCCGATCTGTCCGGTGTTGGCTACATGGGTTCCGCCACAGAGCTCAATGCTCCAGTCTCCGCAGCTGACTACCCGCACCTTGTCTCCATACTTTTCACCGAACAGGGCCATGGCGCCCATTTCCTGCGCCTCCTTCATCGAGGTTTCGCAGGTCTGTACCGGCAGAAATTCGGTGATCTTCTGGTTGACCAACTGTTCGATCTGTTCAAGCATCTCAGGAGAAACGGCTTCGAAATGGGTAAAGTCAAAACGAAGCGCATTTTCATTTACGCTGGAACCAGCCTGCTGAACATGACTGCCCACTACCTCCTGCAGCGCCTTCTGCAGCAGATGAGTAGCCGTATGATTCCGGGCCGCAGAATTTCTCTTAAAGATGTTGACGCCGCACTGCACGGTGTCTCCAGTCTTCAGTGTTCCCTTTTCAATCAGCACTTTATGCGCGTAAATACCGTGACTTTTTTCCACCTCGGTAACTTTGGCATGACAATTGTCGGTTGACATAAAACCATTGTCGGAAACTTGTCCGCCGCCTTCTGCATAAAACGGCGTTTTATCCAGATAGATCACTGCATTTTGATAGGTTTTGGCACAGTCCGCCTTCTTACCGTCTACGTAGACGGCAAGAACCACGCCGTCATCCTCAAGATGATCGTAACCGGTAAACCGGGTTTCCGGAACGTCGACGGCAGATACGGCTTCTTTCCAGCCTTCCTCGTCGGCGGCCTTTCTTCCGGCTCTGGCCATCTCTCTCTGCCGCTTCATGTGTTCATTAAATCCATCCACATCGGCCCGGCATCCTTCTTCTTTGAGTATTTCCTCAGTCAGCTCAAGAGGAAAACCGTAGGTATCGTACAGCTTGAATACCGCTTCTCCGGCAAGGGTTTCCTTTCCTTCCTTTTTCAGCTGCTCCACATAATCGTATAGAATCGAAGTGCCCTGGTCGATGGTGGAAGCGAACTTTTCTTCCTCGACGGAAATGATCTTCTGGATATATTCTCTCTTCTCGACCAGTTCCGGATACGCCTCTCCGGAAACCTCGATCACCTTGTCGGACAGACCGGCCAGAAAACCTCCTTCTATACCCAGGATTCTTCCGTGCCTTGCCGCTCTGCGGATAAGCCGGCGCAGAACGTAACCCCTTCCCTCGTTGGAAGGAATGATACCGTCTGCAATCATAAATACCATGGAGCGAAGGTGATCGGTGATGATTCTTATGGAAACATCCGTTTTGGCCGCTCCGTCTTCATATTTTACCCCGCACAGACCGACTACGCCGTCCAGTATGTGACGGATTGTATCTACGTCGAAGATCGAATCCACCCCCTGCATGATGCAGGCGATTCGCTCCAGTCCCATTCCGGTATCGATGTTAGGATGTTCCAGATCGGTATAGCTTCCGTCTTCTTCCCGGGAAAACTGAGTAAATACGTGATTCCAGAACTCGATATACCGGTCGCACTCGCAGCCCGGCTTGCAGTCCGGCTTTCCGCAGCCGTACTCCGGTCCTCTGTCGAAGTAAATTTCAGAGCAAGGTCCGCATGGACCGAGGCCAATCTCCCAGAAATTATCGTCTTTGCCCAGTCTGACGATTCTCTCCTCCGGCATACCGATCTCTTTCCATATCTCCACGGCTTCATCGTCATCCTCATAAACAGTGGCCCACAGCTTGTCCGTCGGCATCTTCAGGTGCTCGGTGATAAACTCCCAGCCCCAGGTCAGCGATTCCTTCTTGAAGTAATCGCCAAAAGAGAAATTTCCCAGCATTTCAAAGAAAGTGCCGTGTCTTGAAGTAATGCCCACATTTTCGATATCTCCCGTACGAATACACTTCTGACAGGTTGTCATCCGCTTTGACGGCGGCGTCTCCAAGCCGGCAAAATACGGTTTCAGCGGAGCCATTCCAGAGTTGATAATCAAAAGAGATTTATCGTTCTGCGGAATCAGCGAAGCGCTTTTGGCCGGGTAATGCTCTTTGCTGACGTAAAATTCTCTGAACATCTGTCTGATCTGATTTAGCCCTAATTTTTCCATATGTGAATTTCCTCCTGAAAATTTCCTGCAATATTGTTTTATTTTATCATATCTTTTGGAAAAAGTCCATATAAGCCCGGCTTGATAGGCTAAGAAGGACGCATCAGAAGTATAAGAAAAACCGACAAGAGAAAAAATCCCTCTGCCGGTTTATTTTCTTCACAAATTCCAATTCACGGCTATTACCCGGCCAATCATTCACGAGGAAGGTACAGCAAAAGAACCCTCCCGAACGATGGTCAAAAAATACCGTAAAACTCGAATTTCCATTTAATTCCTCCAAGTATCCGCGCCTTTTGTCCGGACAAAACCTGTTCTTTCAAAGGTTTCAGCGTGTTTCCGATGTCGAAGCCTGTTCAAAGATGAGTTTTTCTACCGCTTCCGCTGTGCTGTCTCCTTCTGTCTGAAAGAGATAAACCTTGATCTTTGCCTCTGTACCGGAAGGTCGAATCATGAATTCGGTTCCGTTGTCCAGAAGAAACCGAATTACATCGGCTTTTGGCAGATCCGTATCCCCCATGTAATCGGTCTTTTCAACGATTCGCCGCCCGCCTATCGTCTCGCTGACATCGCTGCGGAAAAAGGCCATAATTCTCTCCATATCTTCTCTGCCGCGGGCCCCCTCAAAGAAGTAGTTGTACGTTCTATCCCTGCATGCGCCGTATTCCCGGTAAATCTCCTCAAGACGCTGGATCAGATCTTTGCCCTGACTTTTGTAATAGGCCGTCATTTCGGCTGCAGCCATAGCTGAACTTACTCCGTCTTTGTCCCGGATAAACGGGTCGATCAGATAGCCGTTGCTCTCTTCAAAGCCGAAATAGTACTCCGCCGCTCTGCCTCTCTGATCAAGCCAGGTGATAATCTCGCCGATATATTTGAATCCGGTAAGCGTACTGATTACCCGCAGACCATAGCGCTGTGCGATCTTCTCGATCAATGGCGCAGAAACGATGCTCTTGATCACAATCTGTCCCAGCGCCGGTCTTCTGACCTGACACAGGTAATCCAGCAGGAGTATACCCAGCTGATTTCCCGTAAGCAGCACCTTCATTCCATCGTGGCACAGACACACGCCGACCCGATCGCAGTCGGGATCAGTGGCGATAATCAGATCACTTTCCGTTTCATCAAGCAGCTTGAACCCTTCCCCATAAGCCGTGATCTTTTCCGGATTGGGCACCGGGCAGGTGGTAAAGTTCTCATCGGGATATTCCTGGGACGGCACCACGTGCACGCATCCGATGCCAATCCGCCGAAACGCCTCCCGTACATACCGGTTCCCTGCTCCGTTAAGGGGCGTGTATACCACTGAAAGATTCCGGCAGCAGGACGGATTCCCTCTGACTGTGGAAAGGGAAACAATTTTATCCAGAAAAGCCGCAGAGAGCTCCCGGCCTACATAGTGAATTCCTTCGTATCTCCGTTCCGTTTCTTCAAAATAGTCCAGCTTGTTTATCTCCTTGAGAATACTGTCCGCTTCCTCACCGACAATCTGGTATCCGCTGCTGTTGTACACCTTGTAGCCGTTGAATATCCTCGGATTGTGGCTGGCCGTAATCATAACACCCATCGATGCGTTAAGCTGACCGATGGAAAAAGACAGCAGCGGTACCGGCGCGATATCGGAAAACAGGAAAACTTCTATGTCGTTTCCCCGGAGCACCGCAGCTGTCTCTTCTGCAAAGAGGCGGGAATTCTTCCGGCTGTCGTAGGCGATCACCACGGAAGGGGTCTCATATTTCCCATTCAGATAAGCGGCCAATCCCCTTGTGGCTCTTCTGATCACGTACAGATTCATACGATTGGTACCCGGCCCCAGAATTCCCCGCAGGCCGGAGGTTCCAAAACAAAGGTCCGTACAAAACGCGTCGGTTACTTCTTCCTCGTTTCCCGCTATCTCTCTCAGTTCCTTCTGCAGCTGTCCGTCTTCCGCGTAAAGACTCCATCTGTCGTATTCTTTTTTTGCATACTCTTCAATTTCTCTCTTTTTCATAGGCATAGTATACCATAAAAAGGTTGGCCGATACAATGGCGGCATAACACAAAGCCGCAGGCAAGCGGAGGACGCCCTCCGCACAAAACGAAAAACCCCTTCTGCCGCAAAAAAAAACGCCGCTTCAGGCGTCTTTTCGCTCTGAAAACAGCGTCTCTTTCAGCTAAAAAGTATTCTTTATCGTGCTGGCCATTCTGGACATGTCCTCGCGCACATCGCCGATATCCTCTGCCGTACGCTTAGCCTCTCTTGTGATCTTCTGCCGGTCGGTAGGCGACATCCATTTATATGCGCAATATCCTGCCGTTCCCACAGCGGCCAGCATCACTGCATCTTTGACATACTTGTTCATCTTTTCACACCCCTTTTTCTTTTGATAAGATTAGTATGCCATGATGACGCAGGAATATATCTTCCACTTTTTCGGAAAAGCTACCGGATAAAACCGCCGCCGATTACCCGTTCTCCTTCAAAAAATACGATAGACTGACCGGGCGCCGCCGCTCTCTGCGGATCGTCGAAAACAGTCAGCAGCGTACCGTCTTTTTGCACAAAAACAGAAGCGTCGGACAGGCGGGATCCGTAGCGAATCTTTGCCTGAACCCGTATTTCGCCGCCATATCGCTCCGGCATTTTGTCATTTCCTGTCTCGGTAAAAAAGTTCCCCGATGAAAAGACTCGGCGTTGAAAGAGATCCTCATTGTCTCCGAGAGTAACCGTGTTTTTTATGGCGTCGACAGCCGTCACAAAAGCCGGCTTTCCCAGCGCGATCCCCAGTCCCTTGCGCTGTCCGACCGTATAGCGGCAGATACCGCCGTGACGTCCCAGCCGGTTTCCCTGTGCATCAATGAAGTCTCCCTCTTTCAGCTCCACGCCCTGCCGCTGAAGGAAGGAGACGTAGTCTTCTTGGGTTTCATCGATAAAGCAAATCTCCTGGCTGTCCGCGGCATCGGCATTGAAGAGATTCCTCTCTCTGACGATCTCCCTGATTTCGGCCTTTTCCTCAGCCTTCTCCAAGGGAAAGATCACCCGCGAAAGCGTTTCCTGCCCCAGTCTGTACAGCATATAAGACTGATCCTTTCTGGTGTTAGCGCTGCGCTTTATGTAATACGTCTGTCTCTCCTCATCGTACACGCAGCCTGCGTAGTGACCGGTAGCAATATAAAAGGCGTTCTGCTCGTCAGCCGTCTGCACCAGCGTTTTAAACTTAACAGCCGGATTGCAGACGATACACGGATTAGGCGTCCTGCCGCAGGCGTATTCACTGCAGAAGCTGCCGATAACCTCCTTGGCAAACTCCTCTGAGACATCCTTTTTTATCAACTCTATGCCAAGCTGATCGGCCAGCCGCTCGGCGGCTTCTGCTCCCTCACGGTTGTTTCCGAGAACGTCAAAATAAAAGCCGATGACTGTAAATCCCTGCTCTTTCAACAACAAAGCGGCGGCAGTGCTGTCCACTCCGCCGCTCAGTCCTAATACGATTTTATTCTTCGATAACGTGGTCATGATCATCCTCTTCTGCATCGGGATCAAATCCTTCCAAGCCCTTATACGTTTTGCCGTTCTTTTGCGCATAGTCGTATATTGCGGACTTGATCGCATGATCGGCCAGAACGGAGCAGTGTACCTTTACCGCCGGAAGTCCGCCCAACTCTTCTATAATCTGCTTATTGCTGATCTCAAGCGCTTCATCGATGGTCTTTCCAATGATCATCGATGTGGCCATACTGGAGGAGGCGATTGCGCTTCCGCAGCCGAAAGTCTTGAATTTCGCATCTGCGATCACATCGTTCTCAACTTTGATATGAATCTGCATCATATCTCCGCACACAGGGCTTCCGTAAGTTCCTACGCCGTCAGGATTTTCCATTTCTCCTACGTTTCTCGGATTCATGAAGTGATCCATTACTGTATCGTTGTACAAACCCATTTTTCTACCAACCTTTCTCACCGTTTACCGGAGACAGTTCCCTCAGTTTGGAAACGATCTCTTTTAACTGATCTACTGTATAATCGATATCTTCTCTTGTTGTAAAGTCCCCTGTCGTAAACCGCACTGTACCGTGAATCATCTCCACAGGTACGCCCAGCGCAGTCAAAACGTGGGAAGGTTCAAGCGATTTGGACGAGCAGGCCGATCCGGTTGAAACCGATATGCCCTTGCTGTCCAGAAGAAGAAGGATGGACTCCCCTTCGATGTACTTAAACGTAATGTTGGCATTTCCCGGATGCCTGTGTTTCATGCTTCCGTTGACAAACACATCCGGGATTTCCGACGTAATCCTTTCGATCAGATAATCCCGCATCTCACGGCAGTGGCTGACATGACGTTCAAAATTTTTTTCAGCCAACTGAGCGGCCTTGCCAAAACCTACGATGCCGGCCAGGTTCTCTGTACCTGCCCGTCTTCCCGCTTCCTGAGCGCCGCCGTAGAGATAGTTGGAAATTCTCAGACCCTTTCTCACATAGAGAGCGCCCACCCCTTTCGGCCCGTAAATCTTGTGGGCAGAAAGGGACATCATGTCGACGCCCATCTTTTTTACGTCAATGGGTACGTTGCCCAGAGCCTGCACTCCGTCAGTGTGGAACAGGATGCCGTGTTTTTTGGCTATGGCGGAAAGTGCTTCAACAGGTTCCACCGTTCCGACCTCGTTGTTGACCAGCATGATGCTGATCAAAATCGTGTCATCCCTGATCGCTTCTTCCAGCTTCTGCGGATTCACAGTACCGTCAGGCTCAACATCGAGATAGGTCACCGCAAATCCCTGCTTTTCTAAAAAATTACAGGAGTGAAGCATCGCATGATGTTCGATCTTGGTGGTGATAATATGATTTCCTTTATGTTTCAATGCGTCAGCGGTTCCAAAGACTACCCAGTTATCGGCTTCGCTGCCGCAGCCGGTAAAATAGATCTCACCGCTCTGGGCGCCGATCAGACTGGCGACTCTCGCCCGAGCCTGTTCCAGAACTTCTTTCGATTCGAGTCCCATGGTGTACAAGCTGGATGGATTGCCGAAATGCTCTGTGAAATAAGGGATCATTTCCCTGAGCACCTCTTCTTTTACCGGAGTTGTCGCAGAATAATCTAAGTACACTTGTCTCATGTATGTCTACTCCTTTAAATGTTTTCATCTTCAGGTTTTATTATACCATAAACCACTCTCCTTAAACAGCCGGCCCCGATTTTTTCAGATTTTTTTCAACTGGGTCAGCTTCAGTTTTTTCTTGCAATCCTCGCCGGTGAAAAAGTACTGGTGCTTTTCCGTACGCTTTGGCCCGTATCCCTTCGTCACGTAGACGATTTCGGCCTTTCCCTTAACGATCCCGTATCGAGTGCGCCGGCATGATTTTATCTTGATTCGAAAATCCAAAATCCGATCGAGCTCTGTAGCCGCGTATTCCTTCATGTATTTCACATCCGTCTTCAGCAGTCCGCCGGCTTCCACTTTTTCGAGGTCGGATCTTGACTGGTCGAATTCCGCCTCACTGCGATAATACTGTTCCAGGATTTCTATCCTCTGTGCAATCAGTTGTTTCATCATCTTGTCGTCATCTGCCGGTTTGGCTGCCGCGCCTGCGGTCAAAAACATGACGATCAGTACACAGATATTCACCGCGTACACTTTTTTCATTTGTATAACCACCTTTCCCCTTTTGTATACGCTCAGCGTATTTCTGTACGCTGAAGGTACCCCCATCATAAAACAAAAAGAGAGCGGAATTTGTAAAAACTTGCTCTCTCTGCCAATTAATTTATCAATTCAGTTTTTCTTCGATCCCGATCACATACTGATCTTTCTCGCGTCCCTCTTTCCTTTCGATATCCTCAACAAACTCTATGTTCTCAAGCTGCGCTCTCAGGTTAGCTTTAAACGCGTCGATATATTCCCTTCGCAGGAGCGCCTGCTCCTCTTTTTCTTCTGCAGTGAGGCCACTCTCGCTTTTGGCCTTTCTCGCCAACTCGTTGATGCGGTCTATCTTTTCCTTTGAAATCATCTTTATCCCCCTCGGTATCTGAAATTCTGTCACAGCATATCTTACCACTATATTCGCGGCGATTCAAGGAAAAGAAAAAGACTCTCTCCATCTGTCAGCCAACAGAGAGAGTCCAATCTCTGTAAGGTATTCGCTTATATCTGTTATATCTGTTTTTCATATATATCATATAAATTTCGTTGATAAATAGATGGAATAATTGCGTCGGAAAATCCTATCCTACTTTTCTCTCCAACCTCAGCTTGTCTGCTATGATGGCGATAAATTCAGAATTTGTCGGTTTTCCTTTGTCATTCTTTACTGTATATCCGAACAGAGCGTCTATGGTTTCTATTCTTCCTCTGTTCCAGGCTACTTCGATAGCGTGCCGAATGGCTCTCTCCACTCTGCTCGGCGTAGTATCGTTCATCTTGGCGATCATCGGATACAGTTCTTTTGTCACCGCGCAGAGTATGTCCATATCGTTGACAACAATGGTTATAGCGTCTCTTAAGTACTGATATCCTTTGATATGTGCGGGCACACCGATTTCGTGAATCAGATTGGTGATCTCTATCTCCAGATCGTTTTCTTTCAGCATGTCTTTGTATACAGCGGACTTGCGCAAATTAAGCTGGTCGTTGATATTGTTCTTTGCCGCACTGTCTCTGTGCATTACCTGCCGAACTCTTTTGGCAAGCACTTCCGTATTGATCGGTTTGACCAGATAATACTCTGCGCCCAGTTCGACAGCGCGCTGAATCATAGAATCCTGACCTACGGCTGAGACCATCACGACTCTGGGATATTTTTTCAGTTCCATGGAGTTGAGTGCTTCCAACACGCCTATACCGTCAAGATGCGGCATGATCAGATCCAGAATCAGAACGTCGACGTCGTTCTTCCCGATTTCTTCCATTGCCTGGATCCCGTCTTCCGCGGAAAAGACCACTTCCATGTCCTGCTGACAGCTGAAAAAATCCTGCAGAGCCTCGCAGAAATCCTTATTATCATCAACTATACCCAACTTTATTTTCCCCATACAATTTACCTCCTTGGGACATTTTTCAAGAATATTCATTTTCTTGTGATATAATTTTACAATGAAAACGCGCCGTTGTAGATAGCTATTTATCGCAATTTGTAGTTAATTCACTACAATTTCGACATGAAATCTTCACCATTTCTTCATTTTCTTCACTTATCCAACTCTTCTACCATCCATTCAGCAAAAATTCCGTATCCCTTTTTCGGATTATTTACGAAAACATGGGTAACCGCGCCGATAATCCGGTTATTTTGTATTATCGGACTGCCGCTCATCCCCTGAACAATTCCTCCGCACTCCTTCAGCAGCTTCTCATCGGTGACCTCAAACTCCAGACCTTTGCTGTCCGGCGATCCCTGATGCCGCACTCTGGTGATTTCTATATCGAATTTTTCCACTTCGGTACCGTCTATGGTGGTCAGAATATATGCGCTGCCCTCTTTGATTTCCTCTCTGCCGGCCATGATCAGCGGATTGTTCAGATCAAAATCCTGAGCATCGCCGGCAGTTCCGTAAATACCGTATTCCGTGTTTTTCTCTATCGCCCCAAGAGGATTCTGAAAATCGTAAATCACACCGCCGATCTCTCCCGGCTCTCCTTCTTCACCTTCTTTGATCTGATTCACCTTGGTATGGAGAAGGCTTCCATCTTTTGTTTGAAGGAGAACTCCGGTTTCCGCTTCGTAGATTCCGTGTCCAAGCGCAGCAAACCTATTGGTCTTTGGATCGTAAAAGGACAGCGTGCCGATTCCGGCGATTTTCTCCTTGATCCAAAATCCCAGTTTGTACTCTCCGCTCTCCTTATCGTAATACGGCGTAATCGTATAATCGATCTCCCGCTTGTTTCTCACTACGGTAATCTCTACCTGCTTTCCGCTCCTCGACACGATTTCGATCACATCGTCAGGTCCCTCTACGGGCTCGCCGTTAACGGCGATAATCATGTCTCCTGCCTGAGGGCCCGAATCCTTCTCCACACCCACGATCAGGGCGCCTTTTACACTCATCTGAATGCCTACGGACTGTCCTCCGGGTATCAGCACTCTCTCAGAAACTACATCCGTTCCTCCCGTCAGTACGGAAAGTTTATCGGGAAAAAGTATTCCCGCACAGGCAACGAAGACAACGATGCCGGCAAAGAGAAAGACACATTTTTTTAACTTATCATTCATGATCAAACTCAGCTCTCATAATCCATAATCAGTTTATTCAGATCATCTCTGCTTTCCAGTTTTACGCCCTCATCGAATCTCTGCTGATCTTCGGCAGAAAGCGTCTCGTAGACGATGGTCGTCGTTTCCAGTTCGGTCAGTTTCCCGGTTTCGTCAGAGAAATAGATCTTTATACCATTATTATCGTGTTTGACGAGATAATATGACTGGTAAAATTCCTCCTCGCTTTCTGAAGGCAGGTCCTCTTTCTCCTGATCCTGCGTCTGGGTTTCTGTCTGTCTGTCCGTCTCAACCTGCTGTTCCTCTTCTACCCGGCTCTCAAGGCTGGCTTTTTCCGCTTCTTCCGCGTTTTGGCTGCTCAGAGCGCCGATCAAAATGAATACGGCGACGATCACAATAGCAAGTATCCCGCAAACATACAGCCACGTGTAATTTCTTTTTTTCTGGCTGAACATAAAACATCACCTCACAGGCTATTGTTGACTTTATTCTGCATTTTATACAAATTCTGTCTTTGCGGCCTTTTGATCAAAAAGGCCGCTGCTCTACACCGTAATCTTGTCCTTCATCTTTTCGTAAGTTTTCTCGCCGATTCCGCTTACGTTTTTTATGTCCTCTTTTGAAGCGAATCTGCCGTTCTCTGTTCGATATGCGATGATCTTCTCCGCGGTGGCCGGACCTACTCCGGGGATCTCCTGGAGAGCCGTGCTGTCCGCCGTATTGATATTGATCAGTCCCGAAGCGGCGGCCCCGCCGGATGCAGCAATCGTCTCTCCCTTTGCCGGAATAACGATCTTCTGACCGTCTGTTACGATCTCCGCCCTGTTGATCTGATCCATCTCTGCGTTCTTCTTGAGGCCGCCCGCCTTCTCGATCACTTCATACAGGCGCGTACCGTCCGAGACAATATATACACCGGGCTTTTCCACCTGTCCGCTGATGTCCACATAGATCTCCTGTTCCTCCGTCTGCCTTTCCTCAGAAACCGACTCTTCCTCTTCTTCCACGCTCTCCGCAGAGGAAGTAAAGGATTCGTCCTCCAACTGGACGGAAATGTCGTCGTTTTCCCCTTTTTGCCCAAAAAATACAGCAGCGGCAATCACGATGCAGATGATTGCCGCTGTCTTCGCCATATTTTTATGTTCCTTTAAGAATAGAAGATATTCTCTGATCTTTTCCATAACTGTTCCCTTCCCTCTCTGTTGAATCAACGCTGTTGTTTCTTCTATCCTATCGGTGTTCTATGGGGAAGTCAAGTCAAAAATGTAAATTTTTGTAAAATATTATATTCCTCCGCTCTACCCGGATTTCCTGCCGTTCTGCAGGAATCTGCGCGAAGGCGATAAAGGACGAGATGACCTGTTCCGGACTGAGATTGGATTGACTTCCGCAGTCCAGCCTCATATCCAGGGTCAGCTGATTTCCCTCTGCGATTTGTATATCCCGTATCTTGGGCCGGATATCGGCGGAAACCATCTTTTTCGTCTTTTTCTGCCGCTTCTCCGCCATGATCTGATCCTGAGCCAGGTAGTCTTTCAGGATGCCTTCATAGTCTCTATCCGATCGCTTCACAGGGAAAAGGACTCGATATTCCGCAGCAACCGCAGAAGATGCCAGAGATTTTATCTCCTCGGCCATCGGACTGCACTGCAGGATGGTAATCCCCTCCGGCATAATCGGCGCAAGGAAATCTTTGATCTGATCCGGGTTGTACGCGTCCTCTGTTTCGAACTCCAAAAGCTCGCATACGCTGGTATATCCCAGTGAAAGCGGCTGAGCAAAACCCAGCTTCGGATGGGGATTGAATCCCTGTGAGTATACCAGGCTGATGCCGCTGCGCTTAAACGCCCGCTTGAACAGCCGAAGCATATCGAGATGAGAGGTGAACCTGCTGTATCCCTCTTTTGCAAACTTGAGTACGTATCTATTCATATATGCCTCCCATTCTGCACACGGTCCTCTTGTTTATTCCGCAGCCGGTACAGCCGCGCCGACAATCTCTGGTCGTCTCCGCCCGTTTGGCCTTTTCCGCCTCTTTTTGCAAATATTCTCCGGAAACGGACGAATCGATGATGTCCCATGGCAGCACTTCCTCATAGCTTCGCTCTCTCGTCGTATAGAAGTCGATATCCGTACCGGAAAGCTCCGCCGCTCTTTCCCATTTTTCCGGATCGAAGTGTTCTGACCAGCCGTCCAGTCTGCAGCCCTGCCTGTACGCTTCAAGAAGGAGCTTACCGCATCTTCGGTCGCCTCTGGCAAAGACCGCTTCATACCGGCTGACCGCATTGTCGTGATAGTTGAACGTAACGCCTTTTATCTTCAGCTTTCTGCGCAGATAATCGTGCTTTCTGGCGAATTCCTCCGGCGAATCCTGGGCCGCCCACTGGAAAGGCGTATGGGCTTTCGGCACGAAATTGGACACGCTGACCGTGACGTTGAACCGGCCGCCTCTGCCCGAATTTCGATGAATGGCTACGATGTTCTGCGCAATCTCGGCAATTCCGTCCAAATCCTCATCCGTTTCTCCCGGAAGGCCGACCATAAAGTACAGCTTGATGTGATTCCAGCCCAGATCGATAGCCTGTCTTACCGCTCCGTAAATGTCTTCCTCCGTGATTCCCTTGTTGATCACGTCGCGCAGACGCTGGGTCCCCGCTTCCGGAGCGAAGGTAAGTCCCGACTTTTTATACCCTTGTATTTCCTCCAGAACATTGAAAGAGAACGTATCCAAGCGCAGAGATGGCAGAGAAAGGGATACGTTCTGCTCCCTGCATTTTCTCATCAGCTCCAGCGCCAGAGGCTCAAACTGAGAGTAATCGCTGGTGGAAAGGGACAACAGAGACAGCTCCTCGTGTCCCGTGTTTTTCAGCTGTTTTTCCGCAAGCTGAATGATCTTTTCCGGGGACCGCTCTCTGACCGGACGATAGATCATTCCCGCCTGGCAGAACCGACATCCCCGCGTGCAGCCCCGAAAAGTCTCTATCACAGCCCGGTCGTGCACCGTCTCGATCAGAGGAACGATAGGCTCCGTCGGAAACGGGGCGTTTTCGATATCCTCAAGGATAACCCTCTCTACCCGATCCGGAGCTTCCTCTTCCGTTTTAACATAGCGTTCGACAGTTCCGTCCTCTCTGTACTCGACCCGGTAAAAAGACGGCACATAGATGCCGGTATCTTTGGCCGCATCAAGGAGAAATTCTCTCTTTGAACTGCCCTTTTTCTTTGCACGGGCGTACTTTCTGCACAGAGAAAGGAGACTCTCCTCTCCGTCTCCGATCAGAAAGATATCCACAAAGTCTGTCAGAGGTTCAGGATTGTAAGCGCACGGTCCCCCCGCCACGACGATAGGATGCGACTCGTCCCGATCCTTGGCCATGAGCGGAATTCCCGCCAGGTCCAGCAGATCCAGTATGCTGGTAAAGGACATCTCATACTGAAGAGTAAAGCCGAAAAAATCCATTTCTCTGACCGGCGTCTTAGTCTCCAGAGTAAACAGCGGCATATTCCGCCGCCGCATCTCCTCTTCCATGTCCAAAGCAGGAGCAAAAACCCGCTCGCAGAAAATGTCCTCTTCTTTATTTAAAATGTGATAGAGAATCTGCATCCCCATATAGGACATACCGATCTCGTAAAGATCCGGAAAGCAAAAGGCAAACCGGACATCTGCCGATTTCGGATCCTTGCTTACGGAATTGAACTCGCCCCCGATATATCTGGCCGGCTTCTGCACGTTCATCAGGATATCTTCCAGTTCTTTAGAAATCTGCATAATTCTTCATTTCCTCTTTCTTCTCTTTCTTCGTTTGGAACAAACTGTCTACAGTTTGTCCGATATTTTTTTCAATTTCTTCCATCAGTTGCCGCGTCTCTTCTTTTTTCCCGGATATCCTTTCCCGACTGCATGGATCATTTCCGGCCTTTTCCAGAATGTATGCGATGCGCCGATCCAGACCTACGTAGTGATTTTCCATCACCAGTCTGTCGGCGAGACAGACGATATCCGTCTCGTTCAGATGAGAAAAATCGTGAAAATCATAGGTCATGTGCACTCTGACGATATCCGCCTCGTCCTGATATCCGAGATGTTCAAGGAGGTCTGCTCCGGCTTCCCAGTGTTTATCTTCTACACGAAGGACATCGTGACACAAGCCGGCTCCCCGGATCAGTCCGATATCCAATCGAAATCCGTGTTCGTTGAGCTTTTCCCCGATTTTGACGGCGACGCGGCTCACTTCTCTGCAGTGCCCGATGACATGTTCGGGCGTTGCGCACTGCAGAAACAACGCTTCACATTCTTTTTGACTGATTCTCTTTGCCATTGACGACCACCTTTCCGGACATTTTCCCTGATATTTTCTGCAGACAAACCAAAGGACTGAACGGCTCAGACCAAAGGCATTCTTGTCCACCGAAAGTATATCTAGATTATAGCACTTTACACCTCTGCCCGAAACGGACAATCCGTTTATTTTTCCTCCTGCTGAAGGTCAAAATAGAAATCCTTTCCGCTGTCGGAATCATAACTGCCGATGATTTCGCCTCTCTGTACGCGCTCCGATTCCACGACGCCGATGTCAGACAGGTTCCCGTAAACCGAAACTGCATCCTCGTGCTTTATCTTGATATACAGGCCGATTTCTTTGTCTCTGCCAGAGCTGATCACCATACCTCCTGCCGCCGCGTGGACCTGTTTTATGGCCGTATCGGACTTTTCATCGATGGGCTGGCCGTATTTAGAAGCGGTATTGGCATCAGAAACCAGGCTGACCATCTTCGCAGGCGCCCCCGCTAAAGCCGCCGATAGATCCTGGCCGGCAGACTTCACGTCTTCCAATGACATCTCCTCCATAACCATCGCTTTTGCTTTCTGGTAGTATCGGGAAACGGTTTTATTCTCGCTGCTGCTTCCGTACAGCGCAACGGAAGCGATAACCATACAGGCTGCCGTCTGCAGATACAGTTTCTTCTTATTCATAAAATCACCTCTATATAAACTATTACACAGAGGTGATGGTTATTCCGGAAATCCGCTCAGCTCAGTTCTCAGCTGCCGCCTCCCGGATCGCTCTAATATTCATCCCAGTATTCGAATTCGTAGTCGAAAATGCGGATGGTATCGCCTTCCTGAAGGCCCATATCGAGAAGTTTTTCGATGCCGCCCCGCTTTTCCAGATATTTGTACAGATACCGCAGAGAACCCATATCGTTGAAATTGGTCGAATCAAAGATCTTCTGCAGCTGTTTTCCGGAAAGGACAAAGACGTCTCCGTCTTTGGAAGCGTACACTTCCCTGTAATTCGGATCGATATCGTCGCTGTCAAAGTCGAAGTACTCGTATTCTTCTTCCTGCGGCTCCTGTTCCGCTTTTTGCAGCTCTTCTGCAGCGGCCGAAAGCAGCGGCTGAACGCCCAGATTGATCGGAGCGGAAATAGGGAATACGCGATAGCCCTTTTTTTCTACATAATCCTTAAAGCGCTTGTACTCCGGAGAATCCTCGTCGATCATATCGATTTTATTGGCCGCCACCAACATAGGCTTTTTCGCCACTCTTTCACTGTACATGGCTAGCTCTCTGTTTATCTTTTCAAAGTCCTCCACGGGATCTCTGCCTTCGCTTCCGGAAACGTCTACCACGTGGATCAGTACTTTCGTTCGCTCTATGTGCTTCAGAAACTTTAAACCCAGCCCTAATCCCTTGTGGGCTCCTTCGATAATTCCGGCGATATCGGCCATGACAAAACTGGTGTCGAAAATCTGTACGACGCCCAGATTAGGCGCAATCGTTGTAAAATGGTAATTTTCTATCTTCGGTCTTGCGCTGGTAGCCGTCGCCAGCAGGCTGGATTTTCCTACATTTGGAAATCCCACAAGGCCTACGTCCGCAATCATCTTCATCTCCAGGATGACCGTACGTTCCTTTGCAAAACCTCCGGCTTCCGCAAAGTTTGGCGCCTGTCTCACGGAATTCTTAAAGTTGGTATTTCCCTTTCCGCCTTTTCCGCCTTTGGCCGCTACAAAGCGCTGACCATCTTCAGTCAAATCCTTCATGACAAGACCGGTCTCTTCGTCGATGACGACAGTTCCCATAGGTACTTTGATCACCAGATCCCGGCCGTTCTTTCCGAATTTCTTTTTCTTCATGCCGTCCTGACCGTTCTCCGCTTCATACTTTTTCTTATAGCGGAAATCCATCAGGGTGCGAAGGTTTCTGTCAGCCTCAAATACGATATCTCCGCCTTTTCCTCCGTCTCCGCCGTCAGGACCGCCTTCCGGCACAAAAGGCTCTCTTCGGAAGGAAACGCATCCGTTTCCGCCTTTTCCCGACTTTATATATATCTTTGCCCGATCTACAAACATGGCAGAACCTCCTTAAATTTACACCCTGCCCTCAGCGAAAGTTCTCCGGCGAACGTCTTCCGCATCATAACAGAAAAGCCCCTAAATACTTAGGGGCTGGCAGGTCTTATGCTTCTTTCGGATAAACGCTTACCTGTTTTCTCTTCTTGTCTTTTCTTTCGAATTTAACGGTACCTTCGATCTTAGCAAACAGTGTATCGTCGCCGCCGATACCTACGTTGTTGCCAGGATGAAATTTAGTACCTCTCTGTCTAACCAAAATGCTGCCGGCGCTTACGAACTGGCCGTCGCCTCTCTTGACGCCTAAACGTTTGGACTCGGAATCACGACCGTTCTTAGAGCTACCTACTCCCTTTTTACTTGCCATAGTCCAGACACCTCCTTGCTACTCGTGGCTGTAAACTCTGCTGAGTTCCCTTATGGAAATTACTTTAATGCCGATTCGATAGTCTCGATGATTACAGCTTTGGTCGCTTTCTCATCGATCTCTATACCGTGTTCTTTGGCATAAGCGATTAATTCGTCTTTTTTCATGGAAGAGGAAATCTTCTTCTCTGCTTTTGCTTCCTCTGCTTCAGCCTTTACCTCGGCTGCCGGCACTGCCGCTTTCGGCGCATCGCCTCCAAGAGACTCGATCTTTACCATTGTATACGGCTGTCTGTGTCCCTGCTTCTTTCTGTAGTCTTTCTTTGCCTTGTACTTGAAAATGATGACTTTCTTGCCTTTTCCATTTTCAACGACCTCTCCGGTAACCTTAGCGCCCTCTACATAAGGGGTACCTACCTTGAGATCTCCTTCTCCGGCCAAAACCAACACCTTATCAAATTCAATCTTCTGTCCGGCTTCAACGTTCAGCTTCTCTACGGTTACGACGTCGCCTTCCTGAACTCGGTACTGCTTTCCGCCTGTTTCAATAACTGCGTACATTCTTTTACCTCCTCTAACCAGTCTCGCCTTATGGGGCAGCGCGTGTTCTGCGCATTTAGGCCCTGTCCGTGCGGTCTAACTCAATTAGTGTATCATATGAAGGTGATGATGTCAAATGTTTTTGCGTTTTCAGCAGACGGGAAATGTGAAATATTTTCGTTAAAACAGTATTTTCCGCCTCCCCGTGTATGCCCGAGCTTTTTTCGCGGCCGGAAGGTCGCCGCTTTCCGATTTCTGAAAAAAACGCGAGAAAATTTATGTTTTTATCCCCTTCTTTTCTATAACCGGATCACTTCTTCGAATAAGCTTTCCAAATTCTCTCCCAGATTATGAGCGATAACGATCACCGTCTCCGGACAGCCGCACAGATAACGAATCACGTTTTCCGCATTTTCTTTATCCAGAGCGGCTGTCGGCTCGTCGACGATCAGAATATCCGGCATATCCACCATGGCGCGCAGGAGACAGATCCTCGACCGCTCCCCTCCGGATACCCGGCTGGCATCGGTAATTTCCGTATTGCCCTGCACGTGATTCAAACGGAGCTGCTGCAGCTGTCTGTCAATTTCCGCTTCCTGCTGCGCGCGATCGCCTCTTCCTCTGTACAAGGTGATATTGTGCAAAACGCTGTCCTTGAACAGATAGGAACTCTGCTCCACGTAATTGACCATTCGATTGCGTTCCGACAAAGAAATCCGGCTGACTTCCCGGTCTCCGATTCGGACATTTCCGCTGTCGGGTTCCAGTTCGCCGGAAAGGAGCTTTGCGAGAGTTGTCTTTCCCGATCCGCTGGCGCCTTTGATCAGATACTTTTTCCCCGGCAGGAAGGAGAAGGAAAAATCTTTAACCACGTCTCTTTCCTCGTTAGGGAATCCGAAAGTAACGTGCTCTGCAGAAAGAATCGCCGAATCGCTCTTCTTTTCCCCTTCCGGCGCCAAATCCTCCTGTGAAAATTCATCTCCTTCAGTCAGACTCTTATATACAGGTTTGCAGGAATTCATCTGGTTGACATAAGAAACAATCATGGTAATCGGAAAGACGGTACT
Source organism: uncultured Emergencia sp. (assembly GCA_904420065.1). GTDB lineage: Bacteria > Bacillota > Clostridia > Peptostreptococcales > Anaerovoracaceae > Senimuribacter. Next base: position 6,843 of record CAJFTU010000009.1, on the reverse strand, counting down.
GTTCATCAGCTGCACGACACTGAGAACATTTCCTACGGTGATCCAGTCTTTGACGACTAAAACGCCTCCCACAAAGAGAATGGATACGTACATTATATTTCCTATTCCCTCTGTCATCTTTTCTCCGAGATAGTTGACCTGCAGACTTTTTACCCGCTTTGTTTCAAAATCCCGATCCTCTTTTTGATGTTTCTTTATGTATTTCACGGCCACATTATACTTCATCAGTTCCAGTCTGCCGTAAAGGGTGTCCGTTACAAAACCGGTGTACTCGGTACTTTTATCAGCGTACTCGTTAGCCGCCTTCTGAACCTTGCGCTTAAACAGAAGAGGAATGAGAAAAGGAATCGCCGAGGCTGCGACGGCTACAAAAAACATGATCCAGTTGATGTAGATGATCGCTGCGCAAGAACAAAGAAAAGTAACCCCGTACAGGAAAATGTATTGTCTGCTCATAAAATAATTGTTGAACAGAAGATCGATTTTGCTGGTAAAATCAGCGATATCGGGATTTTTTCTCCGTTCATAGGCGATCTGCACATCATATATATGTTTTTTCAGCTCATAGGCCTGTTCCGCCGCATTTCTGAACATTAAGGTTCTGGCTATGATGGAGGACGCCGTATTCACCCCGATCAAAACAATCATGCCTATTAGCAGAATCTGCAGAGTATTTATCGATTCTGTGTTTATCGCGTCGAAAATCTGTCCGAGGCATAAACCGAAAAAGGCTTCAGCAATTGCGGCAATCGCAACAAAGATGATCATGCCTATCGTATTCATATGTATTTTGTGCTCCTTCTTTTTCTTGCTTGTACAATTATTATATCACTGCAATACACCTAATTTAAGGAAAATATTTAATCGTCTAAATTTTTCGTCTTTTTCGGTACTTTTTCTAAATAATCTATTTTGTTTCTTATAGAAAAGGAATAAAGACTTTCAGAAAAATCTACATGCTGATTAATGGAGTCGGGTTTCCTTTTTGCGAATTTTGTTTCCTATAGAAACAAGACTATGTTAAAAAGAAAAAAAGCCGGGAAGTTCCGGCAATAAAAGACGAAAAATCAGCCTGCATTTTTCATTTTCTTTAAATTCGTTTCTATATAGAAACACTTCTCCGCTTTTTGAAACCAATGGGATCCGAATCCGTGTCCAGGCAGCGATTTTTTTTCATAATAAAAAATTCCGTTTCTATTTGAAACGTTTTTTTCGATTTTCGAAATCGCCCCGTTCTTTTCCGTTTTCCGGCGGCCATGGCAACATACTCCCGAAAACAGAAATCGAACGCTAAGTTCCGGTCTCCAATGAGCAGAAGCGCCGCTCAATCTTCCACTATGGAGATTTTGCGGCGCTGCTGCTTTGTCAAATCAAGCGCTGTTCCTGCGTCTATTTTCCGCTTCCACTTTTCCTCTTTCTGACGCATTCCGTCAACAGATATTCGATCTGGCCGTTGATAGAACGAAAATCCTCTTCTGCCCATCGAGCAATTTCTTCCCAAAGAGAAGGCGTAATCCTCAGGATTATCTGTTTTCTCGCCTTTTCACTCTGCTTGATGGACTTTTCTTTCTCCCGTATCTCCTTTTCCATCTCCTGAAGTCTGGCCAGCTTTTTCTCCAATTCCCGTTCCTTCTGCTCCAGTTTCTTCTCTTGCTCCATGTTCTCAAGCCCTTTCCGCTCAATCTTCCCCTTCAAAACTTAGTAGATGCTTCCGCTGTTGACGATCGGCTGCGTATCTTTCCCCGAGCAGAGAACGACCATGAGATTAGACACCATAGCGGCTTTTCTCTCCTCGTCCAAAACGACAATTTCCTCATCGCCCAGTTTATCGATAGCCATTTTTACCATGCTGACCGCCCCGTCGACGATCTTCGATCTGGCGGCGATCACCGCCTCAGCCTGCTGTCTCTGCAGCATTGCCGCCGCAATTTCTTCTGCATAGGAGAGGTGTGTAATCCTGACTTCCTCGATTTCTATACCGGCGAACTCCGCCTTCTTATTCAGCTCAGTCTTCATGTTCGCCGCGATTTCCTGGGCGCTCCCCCTGAGGGTCTTTTCCGTCATGTTTTCGACGCTGTCGCTGTCCATGACGTCATAAGGATACAATCTTGCAATATTTCTTATGGTGGAATCGGTCTGAATCGATAAAAACTCCAGATAGTCCTCTACGTTAAAGACAGCTTTGGTCGGATTCACCACCTTCCAGATGACCACAGCGCCGATGATCACCGGGTTGCCCATCAGATCGTTGACCTTCTGTATCCCGTTGTTCAGCGTTACACTTTTCAGCGAAACGGTCTTCTTCGCGTTGACCCGCACAAAGCCGGAACTGGATCTGCGCGACTTTTCATCTGTGTCGGCTGAAGATTTCGCTTCGGCCAAGCTCTTCAGGTAGGCAGGATTGTTGTAGGAAGCAAACGGGTTAACATAGTAGAAACCCTGCTTCAGTATGGTTCCATAGTAGTTTCCGAACAGAGTCAGTACCAGCGCTTCGTTGGGACCTACAACTTTTAACCCGGCGTACATGATGAAAAAAGCGACGACCAGAAGAATTCCCACGATGATCAAAACCGCTCCCAGAACAACCGAATCTTCTGAGGCAAGATAGCATCCCGCTGCAATACCGGCTAAAGATGCCAGAATTCCCAGTGTAATCAGGATCAGCATAAAGATGCCGCTTATTGGCTTTATCTCTTTCTGTACAATATCTTTCTTTTCCATAGCGCTCCTCCGATGAATTCTTTATGATATTATTTTGATATCATATTTTTATCATATTTTACCTTTCATGTCAATACCCGATCTTCGATTTGTACTGCACGACACGCAGAAGCGATTGGAATTTTCCGCACGAAAAAAGACTGCATCCGGCCTTTCGGTTCCCTGCAGTCTTCTCTGAGATCTTCCTATATGTAGCTTACCAGTTCCTCCGCTGCTTTTCTTTTTGGCGCTGCAGGAGCTTCTCCCTCCGGATAACCCATGGCGATCAAAGCCGCCACCTTTTCGCCTTCCATAAGCGAAACGGCTCTTGCAATTTTTTCGTCGTCGAAGATGCCCAGGATAACGGTTCCTACGCCCTTATCATGAGCGGCCAGACAGAAGGTCTGCACGGCGACTCCGGTATCGAAATTTTCCCACCGGTCTTCTTTGGAGGTAGTATATGTACCATCCTTTTCGAATCCGGAACGACCGGTCACATAGGATACGACGACCAGCTGCGGCGCGTTCAGTATGGTCTTTGTGTTATAAGTAAAGCCGAGTACGCACTCTTCCGCAATTTTCTTCTTGACCGACTCATCCTCTACGACCACGTACCTGGTAATCTGTGTATTCTTCCAGGAAGGCGCATAGGACGCCGCAGACACGATCTCGCCGATCGTGTCGCGATCCACTTTGTCCGTTTTGAATTTTCTAATGCTGCGTCTTTCTTTGATGCACTTTATCGCTTCCATTATTTTTTCCTCCTGTTTTTCTACGGCTATGAGTTGACTTTAAATTTTGCGGCGCTATTCGATTACTACGCCGTCTTCATCTACTTTCAATTCTTCTTCCTGCGCCGCTTCACTTTCTTCCGGCTTCAGCGTCTCAAGCAGGCGGCTTTCAATCTCTTCGAGAACCTGCGGGTTCTCCTCAAGCCACTTTTTGACATTTTCTCTTCCCTGCCCGATTCGATCACCATTGTAGCTGTACCAGGATCCGGCTTTTTCTACAATCTTATCCTCTACCGCGCAGTCCAGAACATCTCCCGCTTTGGATATGCCCTCGCCATACATGATGTCGAACTCCGCCTGTTTGAACGGAGGCGCCACCTTGTTCTTTACGACCTTTACCCTCGTCTTATTGCCCAAAACCTGATCTCCGCTCTTGATCGACTCTATCTTTCTGACGTCAAAACGCATAGATGCGTAAAACTTCAGAGCGCGTCCACCTGTAGTCGTCTCAGGACTACCGAACATGACGCCGATCTTCTCACGCAGCTGATTGATGAAGATAACGCAGGTATTGGAGCGATTTACCGTTCCGGCGATCTTTCTGAGAGCCTGGGACATCAGCCGGGCCTGCAGTCCGACGTGAGAATCGCCCATCTCTCCCTGGATCTCCGCCTTCGGTACCAACGCCGCCACAGAGTCGATGATGATCACGTCCAGCGCTCCGCTCCTGGCCAGCATATCGCAGATTTCCAGAGCCTGCTCTCCTGTATCCGGCTGAGATACCAACAACTCGTCGACCTTAACGCCCAGATTTTTGGCGTATACCGGATCCAGTGCGTGCTCTGCGTCGATAAAAGCGGCCCGTCCGCCCTGTTTCTGTGCCTCGGCTACAATATGCAGGGTAAGCGTGGTTTTACCGGAAGATTCCGGTCCAAAGATTTCCACGATCCTTCCCTTCGGCACACCGCCGACGCCTGTTGCCAAATCCAGGCTGATGGATCCTGTAGGGATAGTTTCTATATTCATATGGGAGGTATCTCCCAACTTCATAATCGCGCCTTTTCCGAATTGTTTCTGTATCTGATTGAGAGCTGCTTCGAGTGCTTTCTCTCTGTCGGGATTCACCGTATTTTTTGTTGTGCTCATCTTCCACCTCCAAAGCGAACATCTGTTCTCTTGCAGAAATAATATCCTATTTTTCGTGTCGGGTCAAGTCTTTTCTACTGGGTCGGCCGACTCCGCAAACTGAACCGAATACAAAATGTAAAATACTGGTAACTACAGTTTAACTCTTATAGACGTCTCTGTCAATGAATTTCCTGACCTTCGATCATTCGGTTTATTATATCCAGCATGGAGAGAACGGCGTAGTGTCTGTTCCAGTCCCGGCTCACGTTTCGCACGCGGATTTCTTTTACTTCTGTCCGACCGTCAAAGATACAGCCGATGTACATGAGACCTACCGGTTTCTCCGGAGTTCCGCCTCCCGGTCCTGCTATACCTGTAACCGAGATGCAGAGCCGGCTTCCGGTTTTTTCTCTGAGTCCCTGCACCATTTCCAGCGCCGTTTCCCCGCTTTCCGCTGTAAATTGCCGGAGCGTTTCTTCCTGTACGCCCAATTCCTCCATCTTGGCCCCATAGGTGTAGGTGACCAGGCTCCGGTCGAATACGGCGGATATGCCGGGCACTCCGGTAAGGCTTTCTGCGAACATCCCGCCGGTACAGGATTCACAAGCCGATACGGAAATATTTCGCTCGATAAGCTTTTTTCCGACCACCTGAGCCAGTTCCTCGTCGTGACGGCTGTAAACGTACTCTCCAACCAGCGCTTCTACCTTCTCGATCATCTCTTCTACCGCTCCGCGAGCCTCCTCGAGCGTTTCTCTTTTGGAGGCGATGCGCACGCTGCACTCGCCTTCTTTCGCATAAGTTGCTATAGTCGGATCGGTCTGCTGATCGATCAGTCCCAGAAGCTCGGTTTCCAGAGACGACTCTCCGATACCAAAGCAGCGCAGCACCTGATAATAGATCACGCCTGTCTGTCTGCTTTCCAGATACGGCTTCACCCTTCGCTCCCACATCCGTTTCATTTCACGAGGGGGCCCCGGCATACAGATAATCGTCTTTTCTCCTTGGGAAAGCGCAAATCCCGGCGCGGTTCCGGCATCATTGTCAAAGACCTGGGCTCTCGACGGCATCAGAGCCTGTTTGTAATTGTTCTCCGTCATGGGTTTATCGCGCTTACGTGCCATCTCCTCCAGCGCGCGCAGACTTTCCTCATGAACCTTCAGCTCATCGTGCATAACCTGGCATGCGGTTTCCTTGGTCAGGTCGTCTTCCGTAGGCCCGAGACCTCCCGTCGTAATGACCAGGTCGCAGTCCCGGAAAGCCATTTCTATGATCTCGGCAAGCCTTTTAGAATTGTCGCCTACCGTATAATGGTACATCACATCAAATCCCAGCATGTTCAGCTGCTGAGATAAAAACACCGTGTTCGTGTTGGTAATCTGTCCGAACAGAATCTCTGTTCCTACACTTAAAACTGCCGTTTTCATCTGGTTCTCCTCTCAGCTTCTTTTCTATTTGTTTTTCATCCCGGTATACTATTGAGAAAAAACATTTCTGTTCTTTGCGATGTATTCAACACCCGAGTAAACTGTCATGATCAGTGACGCCCACAGGAAGATCTGAGCCGCCGTATCGAAATAACCGCGGATCTGTCCGTCCGTTATAGCTGCCGTCAGAAGCAGCAGCGGCACAGCGATCATCTGCAGCACAGTCTTGATCTTTCCGCTCATGGCTGCGGCGATAACCAATCCCTCCGATGCCGCTACTGTACGCATACCCGCAATAGCAAATTCTCTGGCCAGAATGACGATCAGCATCCAGCCCGGAACAGTTCCATCCTCCACCATCAGGCAGAAAGCGGAGTAGACCAGAATTTTATCGGCAAGGGGATCCATAATCTTTCCAAAATTGGTCACCAGATTGTACTTTCTGGCAATTTTACCATCCAGCATATCCGTCAGAGACGCTGCCGCAAACAGAATAAACGCCGCCGCATAATATTCACACATATAGGCTGCGATAAAAAAGGGCACCGCTGCAACTCTTGCAATAGTCAGCTTATTTGGTAAATTCATTTATATTCAACCTCCGGTCCTGAAATAGTATGACAAGCGCAGAAGTATTTGATTCCGTACTTGCGTTGAACCTTTTCGGCCGGCAGAAACGGGATGCTCCGCCGAACCAAAAACATACAAGCGTATTATAACAAAAATCCCTCTCCTTGACAAGAACGGTCAGCTCTCTGCCGCTGCTGTCCGTGTAGGTTTACAATACATGTGTTACAAGTGAATAAATAAAAAGCGAGGATAGACTCACTTTGTGTTATATTTGAATCAGCATAAAA
>CAJFTU010000008.1 GCA_904420065.1 uncultured Emergencia sp. | reverse complement strand
TTATGCTGATTCAAATATAACACAAAGTGAGTCTATCCTCGCTTTTTATTTATTCACTTGTAACACATGTATTGTAAACCTACAAATGCGGCTTGATATTGGTAATTTTTCTATTGACACGCAGTATAGGAGAGAGTATAATCTATTCGGCAATGCGGTTTAGAAATACTAAACTCGATGTTTACTGTATTTGTGACTTACATGAGAGATGAGGAAGAGAGGATTGTATGGAAATCGGTTCTAAAATAAAGGAACTGCGCGTGATAAAAGGGCTGACGCAGGAAGAGCTGGCGGACCGGACGGAACTTTCAAAGGGATTTATTTCCCAGCTGGAGAGAGATCTGACGTCGCCTTCCATAGCTACGCTGGCGGATATACTCCAATGTCTGGGCGTATCTGTGGCGGATTTTTTCGCCGAAGACAGCGACGAGCAGATTGTGTTTCAGACTGAGGACTACTTTGAGAAGACTGACGACAGTCTCCGAAATAAGGTGGAGTGGATCATTCCCAACGCGCAGAAGAATCTTATGGAACCCATACGACTCACTTTGGAGCCGGGCGGAGAGACCTATCCGGACACCCCTCACGAGGGTGAGGAATTCGGCTTCGTGCTCAAAGGAGAGATTACCATACATCTCGGAAAGAAAAAATACAAGGCAAAAAAAGGAGAATCCTTCTATTACACTCCGGATAAAGGACATTACATTTCATCTGAGAAGGGCGCGCAGATCATCTGGATCAGTTCGCCTCCGAGTTTTTAGAGAAAGGAAAAGATATGGCGGCATCATTAATCGAATTGAGACATGTTTTCAAATCATTTGACGACACTACGGTATTGGATGATTTTAATCTGACTGTAAATCAAAACGAGTTTATCACACTGCTCGGCCCGTCGGGCTGCGGAAAGACGACCACGCTGCGGATCGTCGGCGGTTTTGAGAAGCCTGACAGCGGGCAGGTTTTCTTTGAGGGAAAGGATATTACCGATGTTCCGCCCAACAAGAGGCATATCAATACGGTTTTTCAAAAATATGCCCTTTTTCCCCACATGAACGTGGAACAGAATATCGCTTTTGGGCTGAAGATAAGCGGCAAGAGCGAAAGCTACATCAAGGATAAGGTTAAGTATGCCCTTAAGCTGGTCAATCTTTCCGGCTATGAAAAGCGAAAGATCGATTCCCTGTCGGGCGGACAGCAGCAGAGAATCGCCATGGCCCGAGCTATCGTAAACGAGCCAAAGGTTCTGCTTCTTGACGAGCCTCTGGGCGCGCTGGATCTGAAGCTGAGACAGGATATGGAATACGAGCTTATCCGTTTGAAGAACGAGCTGGGCATCACCTTCATCTATGTCACCCACGATCAGGAAGAAGCCCTGACCATGAGCGACAAAGTGGTGGTCATGAACGGCGGATATATCCAGCAGATGGGAACGCCGGAAGAGATATACAACGAGCCGGAAAACGCCTTCGTAGCGGACTTTATCGGCGACAGCAATATTATCGACGGGCTGATGCTCGAAGACAGAGTCGTGAAAATCTGCGATACGGTATTCCCTTGTATCGACGAGGGATTCGGCAGGAACAAGCCGGTAGATGTGGTCATTCGGCCTGAAGATCTGATCATCGGAAAACCGGGAGAGGGAAAATTGGACGGCGAGGTCACCCACAACGTGTTTATCGGTGTGCATTACGAAATGGAGATACAGGCCGGCGGATTTCTGTGGCTGGCGCAGAACACCACCAGCTATCCGGTCGGCACCAGGGTCAGCCTGGATGTAATTCCGGAAAATATACAGATTATGCACAAGCCGCAGACCAAGGAAGAGGAGGCGATAGAGATCGATGTCTAAGAAATTATTTGCCGCGCCTTACTGTGTCTGGATCCTTGGCGGGACGATTATTCCCCTTCTGGTCATCGCCTATTACGGCTTAACCGATCGCAGCGGCGCCTTTACGGTGGAAAACGTTACCGCCATATTCGGAGCCGAGCATGCGCAGGCTCTCGGATTGGCCCTTTTGCTGGCCTTGATCAGTACGGTGATCTGTTTTCTTCTCGCTTTTCCGCTGGCTCTGATTCTGAAGGAAAGCCGGATCGGCAAAAAGGGATTCATTGTGTTTATCTTTATCCTTCCGATGTGGATGAACTTCCTTTTGCGGACTATGGCCTGGCAGGTCATCCTGGAAAAAAGCGGAATTATTAACAGTATCCTGACGGCGCTGAACCTTCCGCCCCTTGAAATCATCAATACGCCGGCGGCTATCGTGTTGGGCATGGTCTATGACTTCCTGCCTTTTATGGTACTGCCGATCTACAATACGCTGATGAAAATCGACGATCATATTATCGAAGCAGCCTACGATCTGGGCGCCACAAAGAAACGAGTGCTCTTCGACATCCTCCTTCCGTTGAGCATTCCGGGAATTGCCAGCGGCGTAACGATGGTATTTGTTCCGTCGCTGACTACCTTTGTGATCTCCAATATGCTTGGAGGAGGAAAGATAAATCTGATCGGAAACATCATTGAACAGGAGTTTACCACCAGCTCCAACTGGAATCTGGGATCGGGACTGTCTCTGATCATGATGATCTTCATTGTGATCAGCATGGCCGCCTTAGGAAAACTGGATAAAAACGGGGAGGGCAATCTGATATGAAAAAATTAGCAAAGACGCTCTACCTGTGTTTGATCATACTGTTTTTGTATTTGCCTATAGCCACCCTGATGGTGTTTTCCTTTAACGAGAGCAAATCTATGTCGGTGTGGTCCGGATTTTCTCTGAAGTGGTACAAGGAGATGCTGGGTAATACCATGATCATGGAAGCGATCTGGAATACTTTCACCATCGCTTTGGCCGCTGCGGCTGTCGCCACGGTCATCGGGACTCTGGCCTGTATAGGCATAATGTCCATGAAGAAGAGATCGGAAACGGTAATTATGGGACTGAACAATATCCCGCTGCTCAATGCGGATATCGTTACAGGTATTTCCCTGATGATGACCTTTCTCGTCTTCGGCATATCGCTGAATTGGGGAACGGTGCTTCTGTCCCACGTTACCTTCTGCATACCGTATGTCATTCTTTCGGTGATGCCGAAGTTCAAGCAGATGACCCCAAACAGCTATGAAGCGGCTCTGGATCTGGGCGCTACGCCGATGTACGCCTTCTTCAAGGTGGTGCTTCCGGATATCCGGCCGGGTATCGTGTCCGGTTTTCTGCTGGCCTTTACCATGTCGGTGGATGATTTTGTCATCACCCATTTTACCCGGGGAGCGGGAATCAATACTATTTCCACGCTGATTTACAGCCAGGTCAAGGTGGGTATCCGGCCGACTCTCTTTGCGCTGTCTACGCTGATCTTTGTCACGGTGCTGATCATACTGCTTACGGCCAATTTTGCCTCTTCACGAAAAGAGACAAAGAATCACAAACGGATCATGGCTCTGCTTGCAGTATTTGTGGCGGCGATTTTGGGCGGCGTGCTGTATCTAAGCGGTACGGCGGGAAGCTCTGAGGGAGAAGAGGTGCGCGTTTACAGTTTCGGAGACTACATCGACCCGGCATTGATCGAGGAATTTGAAGAGGAAACAGGAATCAGCGTAGTGATGGATACCTTTGATACCAACGAGGAAATGTATCCGGTCATCAGCAAGGGAACGGTCGACTACGATGTGATCTGCGCGTCGGATTATATGATAGAGAGGATGATTGACGAGGATCTGCTGGCGGAGATCGATTATTCCCTTATTCCGAACATATCCAATGTGGAAAAAGAATACCTGCAGTTGGCGGAGAGCTTCGATCCGGGGAACACCTATTCCGTTCCGCACACCTGGGGAACTCTGGGTATTCTCTACGATACCACAAAGATACCGGAGGGATCGATCACTTCTTGGAACGATCTCTGGGATCCGAAATACGAGGGTAAAATCGTAATGCCGGACAGCATGAGAGATACGCTGGCCGTGGCACTGAAGGCCAAGGGATATTCTCTCAACAGCAAAGAAGAAAGTGAAGTGAAGGAAGCCTCCGAATATCTGACAGAGCAGAAACCGCTTGTTTATAAATATGCCAACGATTCGGCGAGGGATATCATACTGGGCGGATCTGCGGATATAGCCGTAGTCTGGAACGGTGAAGTACTCTACTGTCAGGATGAAAATCCGAATCTCTCCTTCGTCATACCGGAAGAAGGCAGTGAAGACTTTACCGACGCATGGGCCGTACCGGCTTCTGCGAAAAACAAAGAAAATGCCATGAAGTGGATCAACTTCATGCTGGACAAAGATGTGGCGATCACCAATTACGAGTATCTGACCTATTCCATTCCGAACATATCGGTAATCGACTATGTAAAGAATGACGAGTCCAAGATGTCTGTTTTGTTCCCGGCAGACGAGATTCTTCAGAGATGCGAAGCGCTGAAGAGCCTGGGAAGTGAAGCAGATGATATGTACAGCGAATACTGGAAGAAATTCAAGTCCTGAAGAAGTCTTAAAATCGAGCAGACCGCACCGCTGTGGTCTGCTCGCTCTTTTTGCGTACCGGATATGTGTAAAAGTAATCTTTCGATGGGTCATGATCGCCTCATAGAGCAGAAAATTTGACATTTTACCGCAAAAAGGGTACAATACATTGTTGTCTGTATGTGCGGTTCAAAACTGCTGAAAGACAAGAAAAAGGAGTAAAAGGAAAAATGGCCGAAACCTATAAAAAGAAACGTGGAGACAGAAAGGATGCCAGATGGCTCCGCAATCTGGATCCTATGCATGCGTTTACGCCATATCTGTATCCCGACAGGGCCGACAACGAGGCGTTTATCAGCGAGCGTATCGATCTGACTAATATTAATGCGTACATGGAGAGGAAAAACGCAGAAAATCCGGAAATGGAATATAAGTTGTTTCAGATTATTGTAGCGGCTTTTGTCAAGACGATTACGCTGCGCCCAAAGATGAACCGGTTTATCAAGGGATATCGTGTTTATCAGCGTGATGCTTTGACCGCCGCCTTTGTTGTAAAAAAACAGTTTACTGATGACGGCAGTGAGGCGTTGGCTTATATTGCTTTTGACGAAAATGCCGATTTGGAGGTTGTGCGGCAGGAGGTTTATGATATCATTTACAAGTGCAGGGGTGATGAACTGGATAATTCTACACAGGGAATGGATACTCTGACCAAACTTCCCCGTTTCATTCTGCGCTTCATTATGTGGATTCTCCACAAACTGGACTTTTACGGGAGAGTACCCGATTTTCTTATTAAAGAGGATCCTAACTATGCTACAGTATTCATCAGTAATCTCGGTTCAATCGGTTTAAAAGCGGGGTATCATCATCTCTGCAATTGGGGAACCAACTCGATCTTTGTCGTTTTGGGCGAGAAAAAGATCGTGGACGGACGTGAGGTTATGGATCTGGGAATTACCCTGGATGAACGAATTGCAGACGGGTACTATTATTCTAAGACAATTAAATTGTTGAAATATCTATTACAAAATCCGGAGCTTTTAGAGACTCCGGCAAAGGAGGAAGTGGATTATGACAGAGGTTAAAACACCGTGGATCGAGAATTTGGGAGGCGTGCCTGCTCATCTGGAATATCAGCAGGGAACCATGTATGAAGCGGTAGAATCTATAGCTCTGCGGTATCCCGACTACATAGCCTATGATTTTATGGGTGGAAAGACGAGCTATAAGACTTTTGTCAAAGAAATCAACGACTGCGCGAGAGCGCTTAAGGCTATCGGCGTACAGGAAGGGGAAGCCGTTACCATCTGCATGCCTAACGCGCCGCAGGCTCTTGTGATGTTCTATGCGGTAAATCTGATCGGCGCCGTATCCAACATGATACATCCGCTGTCCAGCGAGAAGGAGATCGAGTTCTGCCTGAGAAAATCCGGCAGTGCAGTATGCCTGACTCTGGATCAGATGTACGGCAAGTTTGAGAATATCCGGCAGAACGTACCTCTGCGTTCGCTGATTCTGACCAGTGTCAAGGACGTGCTCAGCCCGATCAAGAAAAAGGGTTACTATCTGGTTGAAGGCCGGAAAATCGCTAAGGTGCCAAAGGATGCGGTAATTATTTGGTGGAACAGCTTTATCAAGAACGGAAAAGCCTACAAGGCCGAATATGCGGTAAGGAGAAAGGCTGAGGATCCGGCCGCAATTTTGTACAGCGGCGGAACCACCGGAAAGACCAAGGGAATTTTACTTTCTAATTTAAACTTTAACGCTCTTGCGGCCCAGATCATTGCGACCAACAAGATGTTTAAGCCGGGAGACAAGATGTTGGCTGTAATGCCCATCTTCCACGGATTCGGTTTGGGCGTCAGCATCCACTCCATGGTGGCCAACGGCGGAAGATGTATTCTGATTCCTCGCTTTAACGCGGAAAGTTATGCCAAGCTCCTGAAAAAACATCAGCCGAACTTTATAGCCGGCGTGCCGACTTTGTACGAGGCGCTGCTCCGTCTGCCATCGCTGGATAAAGTCAACCTGTCCTGTCTGAAGGGCGTGTTCAGCGGCGGCGATTCACTGTCCATCGAACTGAAGAAGCGGTTTGACAAGTTCCTGAAGGATCACGGCGCCCACGTGGTGGTCAGAGAGGGGTACGGCACTACGGAGTGTGTAACGGCCAGCTGTCTGACGCCGGTACATATGGAGAAGGAAGGAAGTATCGGACTTCCGTTCCCGGATACTTACTATAAGATCGTAAAGGTGGGAACCTGCGAAGAGGTTCCATACGGCGAAGAGGGAGAGATCTGCATTTCCGGACCTACAGTGATGATGGAATACGTCAACGATCCGGAAGAAACGGCCAATACACTGAAAACCCACGATGACGGACATGTATGGCTGCACACGGGCGATCTGGGCATGATGGACGACGACGGATTTGTCTACTTCCGTCAAAGGATCAAGAGGATGATCGTGACCAGCGGATACAACGTGTACCCGTCCCAGATCGAGAACGTTCTCGATGCTCACGAATATGTACACATGAGCTGCGTAATCGGCGTACCGGATCCGCTGAAGATTCAGAAGGTAGTTGCTTTTGTCGTGCTGAAGCCGGGAATTAAACCGACGGAAGAGGTCAGAGCAGAACTGTACCGCTACTGTGAAAAATATGTAGCCAAGTACGCCATTCCTAAACGAATCGAATTCAGGGATATGCTGCCGAAGACTTTGGTCGGAAAGGTGGCGTACCGCGATCTGGAAAAGGAAATGCAGGAAAGAGAAGAAGCGATTTAAAGAGCGAAAGAAAAGCTCTTTCATGAAAAGACTCCATGAAAATACGTTTTCATGGAGTCTTTTTGTGGATCCGTTTTTTGTCGACTGGATTTTTATACCGGATTGCTTTGCGATATCCTGGATTTTCATTCCGACCACGGAATGTGGATCTTGAACCCGCATGATGTCTAAATATCTTTTATTGGCATAGAGCAGAGACGCGCTGCTGTCGAAGATGCAGATGGCGTTGTCCAGGACGTTAAAGCAGTTTAAAATATACTGGCTTTTGCCGCAGTATGAATCGATGTCGGCAAGGAGCTGCTTGAGGTCTTGGCACAGTTGTCCGGCAAGTTCGGCAGAACGGTCAGCGGCGCAGCAGACAATTCTGCAGCCTTCCGGTGCAGATGTTAAGGCTAAAGGGTATCGGCGCTGGAGATTTGCAAGAAAATCTGTGCCCACGGAACAGCCGGAGAGATTCTCTGTCAGGTGGGGAGAGATACAATTTAGCATGAGATTGTTCTCTGTGATTAAGACGATCAGATCGTATTCTTTGTTTATTCTTCGAGCCGTAAACGCGAACAGATCCCGGAATAGTCTGTCTCGATCCTGCAGTTTCCGGCGGCGATGAGTGTTTGCTTCTGTTTTCAGTTCTTCAATAAAATCTTTTATGTCAGTCATAGATTTCTTCCTCTTATTTAAGAGTTTAACACATTTTACGAAAAGGTTCAATGAACAGGAAAAGAGCCGACTCTGGCGGCGTTCAGCTGAACGCCGCCAGAGTCGGCTCT
>CAJFTU010000007.1 GCA_904420065.1 uncultured Emergencia sp. | reverse complement strand
TTATGCTGATTCAAATATAACACAAAGTGAGTCTATCCTCGCTTTTTATTTATTCACTTGTAACACATGTATTGTAAACCTACAAATTCGCTGAAATTCAAAGGAAACAGCTTACCACGGAATGGCCAGCAGCGCCGGTATGGTCAACAGAGAGAGCGTTGTGGTCACAATCACGCCGGCCGTTCCCAGCTTTTCGTTATACTCGTGCTCTACACAGCCCATGGACACCATGGCCGCCACAGGCATTGCCATGGAAATAACGGCAATTCCCCTCAAAATTCCGGAATAGCCCAGGAGCGTCATCACGCCGTAGGTGATTGCCGGCAGCAGAATCAGACGGACGAAGCTGACAAAATACAGCCGCTTCTCCCCGCGGAACAAATCCTTCAGCGGATAAGCGCCGATCGTCGAACCGATGACGACCATGGACAGCGGCGAAGCCAGATCGCCCAGGAAACTGCAGGCATCTTCCACTCCCTGTGGCAGACGGATATCAAAGAAAAAGAAAATTACCGCCGCCAGCGATGCGACTACACCCGGGTTGATCATTTTTTTCAGTGAAAGCTTTTCTCTTTCCTCTCCGCTGCGGTCAAACAGACGCATGCCGTAGGTATAATACATCAGATCGAAACCCAGATTGAACACGATCAGATGAAAAATGCAGCTGTTTCCATAAAGGGACGCCGCGATAGGGTATCCCAGAAAGGTATTGTTGGAAAAGAGATAAAAAGCTTCGTAGATCGGCCGATCCTCCTTATCTACCCGCGTCACTATGTTGAGCAGCTTAGAAAAGAAAGGCAGAACCAGATAAAAGCAGATTCCCGTCAGAATATACCGGGTAAATTCGCCCTTGTCCATATCCTCCGTTCCGTTCATCGAAACCACGATCAGAAGCGGCAGACAGATATTTATGATGAAATAAGACAGCTTTTGATTGATTTCACCGTTAAAAATCCCTTTTCTGCTGAGAAAAAAACCGGCTCCCACAGCCAGCATCAGTTTGCAGATCGTTGCGACTACCATAAAACCTCCATTTGCACAAAGATATCTCTCTCACATGATCAACGGATCAATTCATATGTGTCGTTCTGCCATCCGGCAGCTATCCTCAAAAAAAGCAGTATCCAGCCTGTAGCTGAATACATCTGCCAAAATTCTTGCGATTTTTTCGCGCATCCGGATATACGGATGTACGATGCCGTATATTATTTTATCATATTTTCTTCAGTATTCAACAGCGAAATATTCCATAGGCAGCGCCCGTGTTATCTTCATAGAGAAAGATCGGTTTCCCTTGCGGAACAAGCAAAAGAAGCCCTGTCTTACCAGAGCTTCCATGGATTCCGTTCGCCGTTCTTTCTCCAACTGCCGAAGACCTCTATTCTATGATCAGAATAAAGACAAAAGCGATGATGCAGAAAATGATGAACATCTGCATAAATTGCCCCACCGGCATATTATCCTCTTCTCTGTGCCACTTCTCAAAGGCTCGCAGGATTTGCGCCGGCGAGTTAGGCAAAACCTTCGCCGCCCAAACAAAGTTTTCCGCGCTGATCTCAAAGCGCTGAAAGGTTTTGACGACCAGAACAGAAAGTCTCTCCACGGCTTTTGCCAGAGGTTTTCGATAGAACCAGTCAAAATCCAAAGTCAACTGATCGTGAGGAAACATCTTCTTCCGCATCAGGAAAAAAGCCCCGGTTGCGCCTGCAAACAGAAACAGATACTCCGCCACATGAGAGGCCGTATACGGATGTCCTATACTTCCCTGCGGTAAAAAGGAGTAAATCCGGTCCGGAAAAACTCCGGTCAAAATACACAAGGATGTACCGAGAATCATGGCAGCCTGCATACAGCGCGGTTCTCTTTCGCTCGGCCCGACTTCGTCTCCTTTGCCGGAAACCGTCAGCTTCCCGCCCGTTCCAAAACGATCACGTTTTCCTTCCTTCCCGAAGAACACAAACCAGTTGATCTTCAGCGTAATCGACAGCCAGGTTCCGATCCCGGCCAGCATGACCAGCCAGTATGCCGCGGTAAATCCGCCCTCCTTCAGAGATTCCATGACCAATCCCTTACTGACAAAACCGTTCAGAGGCGGTACGCCGGCAATGGCAAGAGAAGCGATAAGAAAGCAGCTTGCCGTTACCGGCATCTTTCGATACAGCCCTCCCAGTTCTGTGATTTTCTCGGTTCCCGTCATCTGAAGCACCGCCCCGGCGCCCATGAGAAGAACACCCTTATACAGAATATTGAAGACCGCATGAAGCGCTGCTCCGTCTATACCAACGTCAATCCCCGTTCCCAAAGCCGCTGTCATCATCCCCAACTGACTGACAATGTGATAAGAAAGCAGCCGTCTAAGATTATTTTCGATCAGAGCCATACAAGCGCCGAAAATTGCCGTCAAAGCGCCGATCATGACCAGCTCCTCCATCCCGGCAAAGAGACGTATCATTACATAGATCGCCGCCTTCGTCGTATACGAACCTAAATATACCGTTGCCGTCGGACTGCTCTGAGGATAAGCGTCAGGTACCCAGGTGTGCAGAGGCGGAATCGCGCCGTTAACTGCCACACCCAGGAAAATCAGCCAGAATGCCCAGCCATTATCATCGCTCAACAGCTCAAGCTGCGTATGTCCCTCTGACAAGAGCAGCACGATTCCCGAAAGGAGCAGGTTCCCGCCGAAAAAATGCATTAACAGATATCGATAAGAAGCCTGTTTCGCCTGTTCTGTTCTCCCCGCAAAGACAAGGCAGCAGGATGCAACTGCCATAATTTCCCAAAAGCAAATCAGCGACACCAAATCCCCTGCAAAGACCACACAGATACTGCTGCCGGCATAGATCAGCGCAGCGCTCCTTTCCCCTCTCTTTTGATTTTCGAAAGAATAAATCCCGCTCAGCAGCGCTATGACGCAGAAAATCAGACCGAACAGGCGAGACAGAGGGTCTACTCGGAGAAGCTCCATGGTGATATCCGAAGTGAAACAAAAAGATATCGCTGCAGAAACGTCCAGAGACAGCATCGCTGCTGCGGATACTGCCGCCCCTATAAGGGCGGTTAATTTTCCGGCTTTTTCCGGCACAGCCAAAGTCAGAATTCCGGTCAAAATCAAAATCAGTCCGGGGTGAAGATTATCCATCCTGCTCTCCTCCTCTGTCCTCTTTTTTGCCATAATAGTCGTTGTCCCGCTGAAGCAATCCGGCCATCACGATTTTTGCCAAAACGATCAGCAGAATACCACCCGCAAATCCAAAGGCAGCGTACGCAAGAAACAACATTGTCACACCTCCCCGAAGACGGCTGCAGCGGCATTTTGCGCCAATTCCATGAAATGAACGCCCAGATCCGGCATAATCCCCAAAGCCACAGAAATACAGGCAGTAGCGATCAATGGAATCAGCATGGTCAAATCGGCCTCACCGGTAAGACTAAAATCAGCAGAAGCAAACTCCGGATTGACCTTTTTTCCTGCAAACGCCGCATAGCCTACCGGCAGCAGGTAAGTCAGGCTCAGCAAGGCGCTGGCGGCCAGAGTCAGGATAAAGAAGATCTCTCCCTTTTCCGCTGCTCCCTCCATGATGCTCATTTTGCTGACAAACCCAGCCATAAAGGGTAGTCCCGAAATGCCCAGAGATGCTGCGGTAAATACGGCCATGGTCAGAGGCATCTTCCTTCCGATTCCTCGCATATCACTGACTTTCGATTTATGCGCGGTGACAAAAATTGCTCCCGCACACATGAACAGAGTGATCTTCAAAAAAGCGTGGGCCACAATGTGATAGAGCGCGCCGGCCATGCTCTCCGGCGTCAAGATACTGACTCCAAGGAGGATATAGGAAAGCTGACCCACCGTAGAAAAAGCCAGTCTGGCCTTCAGATTATCCTTCCGCATAGCTATGAGAGAGGCAAGCAGTATGGTGACGGCAGCAAAGCAGGCCAGCAGATCTGCAGCCCCACAGTTCTCGCAGAGATCAGGTCCGAAAGTATAGCCGACCAGTCGAATCACGCAAAACGCCCCTGCTTTTACTACAGCCACCGCGTGAAGCAGCGCGCTGACCGGCGTAGGCGCAACCATGGCAGCCGGCAGCCAGCTGTGCAGCGGCATGACCCCCGCTTTAACCATACCTCCCAGAATCAGAAGAAAAAAAGCCAGCGCCGCCTGATCGTTGCTCATACTCTCGCCGATAAAGCCTCCCGGTTCAAATTCCAGTGTTCCGCAGGAAACGTAGACAAAGACCATACCGGCAAAGAAGAGCTGTCCGCTGACCAATGTATAGAGCAGATACTTGCGTCCCGCAGACTTGCCCTTCTGATCTCTGTAATGAACAACCAGCGGATAGGTAGCCACAGTCAGAATCTCGTAAAAGATAAAAAAAGTAAACAAATTAGAAGCAAAACATATACCTGTGGCAGCGCTCAGGCACATGGCAAAGGCCGCATAATAGCCGGTCTGATTTTTCTCCCCGTGCCCTCGCATATATCCCATGGAGTATACGGAAGTGAGAATCCACAAACCGGAAGCCGTACAAGCAAAGACCATACCGGCACTGTCTGCACGGAAGGACAGACAGATACCGTCTGCAATTTCCATCAGGCAGACCATCGGCTCCTCGCCTGTCAACACCCGGGGAATCATGGAAAAAACGCATACCGCTTTGATCAGCGCCGCAAAAATCGTAACCGCTTCTCTTCGGTTGGCAGTTACTCTGTCGCCGATCACAAGAATCACTCCGGCAGCAGCCATGGAAATGAATACAGCGATTGCAGGGCGCAGCGCAAGAATCGTTTCTGTCATCCTGTCACCTCCATGATCACCGACGAGAGTACTTCGACAAAGACGGGATTGAAAACTCCCAGAAGCAGCACGGCCAGTCCGCAGAAGATGAGAGGAAGAAGCATCTGCCACGGAAGCTCCCCGCGCTGCTTTGGATGTCTTTCCGTCTTCTCCGTCTCCTTTTCCATAAAGAGAAACTCGAAGAATCGAAAGAAATATACCGCGTTGAGCAGACTGCTCACCACGATCAACGCAATGTAAACGTAAGCTCCGTCCTCTGCTGCGCCCAGCGCCAAATACCACTTGCTGAAAAAGCCTGCGGTAGGAGGAATTCCGATCATGGACAGAGCGCTGATTACCATAACGGCCATAGTTTTGGGCATCCTTCGATAAATCTGACCGATTTTCCCCAGATCGACGATGCCGTATCTGTACTTCAACGCGCCCGAAGCAAAGAACAGACCGCTTTTCATAATGGAATGATTGATCAGATGCAGCACGGCTCCGATGAGTCCATAGAAATTTCCTACCGCAATGCCGATAGCGATATAACCGATCTGACCGATACTGGAATAAGCCAGCATCCTGCGCACATCTTTCTGCTGCATGGCCTTCAGTGAACCGTAGACTACCCCCGCCGAGCCCATTATTCCGATCAGCACGATGAGTTGTTCCACCTGACTTCGATTCGCATCAAAGACGTAATAGAAAAACTTGATCATAACATAAGCCGGAATTTTGACCATCAGTCCTGCGATGATGGGATCCGCTCCCGGGTGCGCATTGGTATGCGCTTCCGGCTGCCAGCCGTGAAGAGGAAACAGGGCCATCTTTATCCCAAAACCCAATAGAATAAATACCATAGCCAGCATTGTGGTTCCCGAGCTGAGAATAGGACCCACCAGACCTGCCATATCCACCATATTCAGCGTTCCCGTTTCACCGTAGATGAAAGCGACGCCCAGCAGAAAGAATGAGACGCCCACAGTTCCCATCAGAAGATAGCGGAAAGCAGAAATGTTCCCCCGTCCCTCGCCCATGGCGATCAGTACATAGCCGGACAGCGATGTAATTTCCAAAAAAACATATAAGTTAAACACATCTCCCGTGGCCGTAGTGCCAAGAAGTCCGCTGACCAAAAGCGCCAACGCCGAATAGTACCCGGCATTTGTCCTTCTACTGTCCCGGTTGAGAAAGGGCATTCCGTATATCATCGTCAGAACTCCCATGATGCAGATCAGAATCAATACGACTGCGCTGAGAGAGTCCACCGCAAATTCAATTCCGTAAGGCGGCATCCAGTTTCCGACCCAATAGGAAATTTCTCCTCTTTTTACGATCAAAACCAGCTGATAAATACTGAGAACAAGAGAAGCAGCAGTAAACAACACCGCTGTCCACCTTCCCAATTCTTTAGAAACAAGATGAAAAAAAGGGCAGAGTAAGGCTGCAAAAAAAGGACTGAAGACAATTAGGGCCGGCAGATTCTCACTCATCCTCTTTCTCCTTCCTGATGATCTCTTCCTCCTCGAGAGAGCCGTATTTGTCCTCTATCCTCATGAGAAGCGCCAGTCCTACGCCCGTAGTTCCCAAACTGACCACAATAGCCGTCAGCATCAGCGCATGAGGAAGAGGATTGACGTAGTCGTCAGAGTCAAAGAGACCGTCCGCCGCTACCGGAATGGTTCCTCCGATTTTCTGCCCCAGACAAAGAAAGAAGAAGATCACCGAAACCTGCATGATGTTCATGCACATTAGTTTTTTCATGTAGTTTCCACAGGTGATCATTCCCAGTATACCCAGGAAAAACAGGATGATCGTCAGCATATAGATTCCTCTCTCCGACAGGAATGCGTTGACTTCTGTCATTTCAGATCTTTCCTTTCTAAAATCGCTTCAAGAATCGTAATCAGACTGGCGGCAACGCAGATAGTCACACCCAGTTCCACAAGGATAATGCCTACCGCATGGCGCTGCCCTTCTTCGAGGAACGGAAGAGGCAGCCGACTGTATTCAAGAAATTTTCCGCCAAAAAACACAGGTGTAAGACCGGTCAGGAAGTAGATCAGCAATCCAAAGGCGCCGATACACATGGAGGCGTAAGGAGATATACCGAACCTCTTTTTCCTGCTGCCGGCAATAAAACAGTAGAGTATGTAGGACACAGATAGAAGAGCTCCCGCCTGAAAGCCTCCGCCCAGACTAACCTCGCCGTGAACGAAAACGTATACGGCGTACAGCAGCACCAGGGGAAGTACGATAGGAAGAACAACCCGTATCTCCACCAGGCCAAAAGCGCGAAACCTTTGAAACGAAAAAGGCCCATCCTCCTGCTTTCCGCTCTGTTTGCCGGACATAATCAAAGTGACGGTAATTCCGGACAGAAATATCACCGTAGTCTCCAAAAGGGTATCCACACCTCGATAATCAGCCAGCACTCCTGTAACCAGATTGGCTGAATGCCTCTTTTCGGGACCTTCTTCGATGTAAACTTTGGAAACGTGCGTATTTGGCGCCGAGTCAGGATCGCCGATCACCGGCAGCAGATCGATAAAATCCCAGAGCATCACGGTCGCAGCAACGATCACCACAATTCCTGCAATCTTTGACTTATTCCCCTTCATCCTATTTGCACCACCTGTCTGTCGTCCTGATGGCGATGATAAAATATGTCGTCGAAATAATTCCGATGACCGCTTCGGTAAACGCTACATCCGCCGCGCCCATCATCATATACAGCAGCATAGCGCAAAAACTGAATCCGCAATATACCACCGATGCTGCCAGAAGGTCCCTCTCCAGGATAATCACCACGGTAGTCGCGATTAAAAACAGGAGCAGGATCGCTTCAATGAGAAATATCTGCATCTTTATCCTCCTTTCCGACAGACCTACCCGAACGAACAGCGGCTTTTCCGATCAGATGAGTTCCAACCGGATTAACAAAAAACAGCGCGATTACGATCAGCAGAATCTTTGCCGAGGAAAATTCCAAACCGTTGTAAAGGATCAATCCGAAACCAACTAAAACGATACCCAGGGTTTCCCCTATGCTTGAAGCGTGTAGGCGGGAAAAGAAATCCGGAAGCCGCACAACCCCCACTGCGGAGACTACCATAAACGCAAATCCAATCAGGAGCAGAGCCGCCGAAATTATTTCTCTAATCATCGTCTTTTTTACTTCCTCCCAAAAACATGGCTATGATCACCGTACTCAAAAATCCCAGAACACCGTAGGAAAGGGCGATATCCACATACATATCCACCCTTTCCGTGATAAAACCGGTCAGCAGAATTACTAAAATGACGTTAACTCCAATTACAAAGATACCGTTGAGTCGATCATAAACGGAGGGACCGCGAAAGACGCGCACCAACATCATTGCCATCGTCAGAATCGTACCGAACAGCAGAATTTTAAACAGCAGTTCCATAGTCTCCTTTCCCGGTTTTTATTCAACCGTCTCCCTTTCGTTCCACTCTCATTTCGGCATGGCCGAACCAACTTTACCGATCCGCCGTATCGGCAGCCGTCATGGCTGATTTATTTCACACTTTTCCCCGAAAAGAGCCGCGATATGTCTCTGCATATTTCCCGCAAACAATCCCTCTGCCGCCTCATCCGTCAACACGTGGACCAAAAATCGGTTTCCCTCCAGAACGTCGAGGGTAACGGTCCCCGGCGTAAGAATTATGGAATTGACCAGGGTCGTCACTGCAGCCGGATTATCGAAAGGACAGACAAACTCGACAATATGGGGATTGATTTTCATCTTTGGACTCAGTACTGCCCGGGCAACAGCCCAGCTGGACTTCACAATTTCAAAAAACAACCAAATCCAATAGGACGCCAATCGGGTAAATTTCATCTCAAGCAAACTATAGGCGTACTTCCCGCTTTCTCCCGGGATCTTTTGCAGCGGTACACATAAGGCGGCAATAACCGCTGCGGACACAATACCAAACAGCAGGTATTTCACTTCAAAACGTCCGGACAAGATAATCCACAGAAGAAATAAAATTACCGCTTCCCTCAGCCAATATCTTTTCATGAATAATTATCCTCTTTATATAAAAAAAACACGCTTGAACAATTGAGGTGACCCCCAAAAGTTAGACTTTTTAGCGTAGCAGTTATTCAAGCTGCTACGCTGTTTTTATGCAGCAATAACTGATTGCC
>CAJFTU010000006.1 GCA_904420065.1 uncultured Emergencia sp. | reverse complement strand
GGAAGCCCACCTCTCCTTTACCACTCATGCCAATGGAAATGAATTGGAGTTAACAGGAAACCGGGCGGGGCTGCTCCTATTGGCGAAAGCCGCGCTGGGTATAGCTTTTTTCTTTATGCAGTCGCTGGCGAGCGTAATTAAACCCTTGAAAGACTCTTAAGAGAGTTTTTCAAGGGTTTTTGGGTTAATATAGAATAAAATCGCATATTTGCATATGTCGTCGCCTTGTTTTATAATTATGAAAAAGATGGAAGAATTTTATAATTCCAATTTTCATGCAGCTACATCATTCATTTATGTGGAATGCGGAGATTTAAACCGTTTTTATGGATATCCAATGATAGAGGTACAGGATGAGACTTATTCCGGTTAATAAAGAAAACAGGGATTTCTATAAAAAATTTGAAAACGCTGAAGCTTTATCGTCTTATATGTCCAGAATATATCCGGATTTTGAATCTTCTTATTTAAATTGGATGTATATTGAAGAGGATCAGCGTTATATCGGAAGTATCTGGTTAGAGGGCAAAGATATTCGTTTGGTAAAGTTAGGGATCTTTATTGCGGAGCCGGCATATCGTGATAAAGGAATTGGCAAGCTGGCAATGCAACAGATGATTACCATGGCTGAAAGTGACGGCATTCAGGTGATTACCCTGAATGTAAGGGCTGATAATGTACGTGCCAGAAAACTATATACTGCCTGCGGTTTTAAAGCAAAGAAAAGATTTAAAAAAGAAAATGGCATAGCAGTCTTTTCCATGGAATTGATATTATAAGATCTGAGAATCTGCAATTTGGACAAAGTCGAAATGTGTTGAGTATAGGTTTTCAAATCCTCTAAGTTGAAGAGGTAAATGGTTTACAGCTTGCAAGCCAAATTACTTTAAAAATGGAATATCATTTTTGCATAGTCATCTGATTTTCATTGAAATCAGGTGGCTATATTCATTGATATGAGCAAAATCCCGTATCTAACACGGCGATACTTTTTAATGCGTATAGCGATAGGAGGTAAGGCAGGCGTTGACGCAAGGATGCTGAACCGCTATAATTGCATTAACCTGTGACTCCGGAAAAAGAACCGTTTTGGAAATCGTGAAAATATGGAGGAAAAGATGACAGAGACTGTCCTGAAGACAAAACGCTTGATTTTACGCAAAATAGAACCGGCTGATACCGGGGACATCGGCCGGATTCTGCAGGATGAGAACGTCATGTACGCCTGGGAGCATCCTTTTACAGAAGAGCAGGTCGACAATTGGATAAAGGAAAATATTGTGCGGTATGAGCGAGACGGTTACAGCTACTGGGCTGTTGTGGAGAAAAAAACCGGCAGTCTGGTCGGCGTCTGCGGCTTGATCGCAGAACAGGCCGAGGGAGAGAACTATGTGGGTATAGGCTATATCTTCAGCAAAGAGCACTGGGGAAGGGGATACGCCGCAGAAAGCGCCGCCGGTTGTATGGATTACGCCTTTCGCGTTTTGCAGTTAGACGAAGTGACTGCGCAGATCAGACCGGACAACAGATCTTCGAGGAAGGTGGCGGAGAAGTTGGGTATGACAGTACAGAAGCGTTTTTTGAGAAATTACCGCGGAAAAGACGTGCCCCATCTTCTCTATTGCCGAAAGAAGCGAACGGATTTTGCGCCGGTAAAATACAGAGAAAAGGAAGGGTTGAAAGATGAATACGCCTCGCCTTGAGACAGAGAGACTGATACTGAGAAAATTTGAAGAAAGAGATATAGACGATATGCTGCCGTTCTACGGCGACGAAGAGGTGAATCGATTTTTGCCCTATTTCCCCCTTAAGACCAGAGAAGAAGTTTCCTCTTACCTCTATGATCAGATTTTACCCTGCTATGAGAAAGAAATCGCCTATAATTACGCCATATCCCTGAAAGGGGATGATCGGGTCGTCGGTTATATCCATGTGAATGATTTGGGCGGCAGCAACGATATGGGATACGCTCTGCACAGAGATTTCTGGAACAGAGGACTGACTGCAGAGGCCTGCAGAGCAGTCATCGGACAGCTGAAGAGAGACGGCGCAGCCTATGTCACGGCTACTCACGATGTAAACAATCCCCGCAGCGGCAGGGTGATGGAAAACTGGGCATGACGTACCGGTATTCCTATGAGGAACAGTGGCAGCCGAAGAACCTGAGGGTCGTTTTCAGGATGTATCAGTTGAATTTTGATGGAAATGAAGAGCGGGTCTATACGGAGTACTGGAAACGTTCCGCCGTTCACTTTATTGAGGATTCGACGATTTTCAGAAGAGAGACGGTTTTGACAGAGAGGTATGAAGGAGGGATTATGTAATCGACGACGAAAAATTAAAAGCTGAGGGATTTATCGCCTTTGCCGGTCAGGTATGGCCGGGAGAATAGGATAAAGAGAAGACAGCAGAGGCCCTTTCAAAGACGGTGAACATTACAGCTTACGACGGAGAGACGTTAGTCGGCTGTATTCGCATTCTTTCAGACGGATGCTTTTTCGAAACGATCACGGAGCTGCTGGTCCTCCCAAAGTATCAGCGCCGGGGAATAGGCAGCAGACTCCTTCAGCTTGCCTGGGAAAATTCACCGACTATGCTGTACTTCGGGGCTCAGCCGGAAGCGGAGGCGTTTTACGAAAAAAACGGCTGTGAAAAAAGTCTTCAGTCTTATGTCATACACAAGGACGGAAAAGAAAATGATCGTTCCGCCTGAGTCTGCTGCATCTGAATAAGGGAACTTACGGCTCTTTGGATTTGAATGGATTGAAATATTAAATTGCGAATAATTTTATTTAAAAACATGAAAATGACTTTATTTATTTAACCAGAAGTGATATACTCGTCTTAACGATATTACGCTGCAAGAGGTACAGGCAATGAAAACAAAAGGATACCTGATGATATTGATTGCCGGAATTTTGTGGGGAACGATCGGTTTTTTCGTTAGTATACTCACCGAAATGGGCGTCGATTCGTCCACTACCGCGTTCCTGCGCATTTCTTTGGGAACGCTGATTTTGATTCCGCTGATGCTGAGTATGGGCGGAAAAAAGCTGTTCTGCATCGATCGGAGAGGGCTGCTGACCTGTATCGCTCTCGGATTATTGTGTCAGGCTCTGTTCAACTTTTCTTACGCGGGAGCGATCAGCCGGGTTGGTGTCGCGACAGCCTCCGTGCTGCTCTATACCTCGCCGGTATTCGTGTGTGTGATGTCAAGACTGTTTTTTAAGGAACGGATCGGCGCTGTCAAGCTGTTTGCCCTCGCCGTCAATGTTATCGGGAGTATTTTGACGGTAACGGGCGGAAACTTTACCTCCATACGATTTTCCGTCTATGGAGCGGCGGCGGGTGTGGCTGCCGGATTTTTGTACGCTCTGATGACCATTATCAGCACGACTACGGAGAAATACCATCCGCTTACCATCATCTTTTACAGCTTTCTCTTTGGATCGATTGCCTTGGCAGTTATGACTCCCCCATGGGAGGATATATCCCGGGTCATGGATCTGTCCTTTATTCTGGCAGCCGCCGGATACGGATTGATTCCTACGGTCGGCTCTTACTATTTTTATATGAAAGGTCTTTCCTGTAATCTGGAAACGTCAAAGGTGCCGGTGATTGCCTCCATTGAAACGGTCGTAGCCGCCATAATCAGCATCTGCATTTTCAACGAAGCGGCAGGGGCCTGGAAGATGGCGGGAATCTGCTGTGTCGTTATTTCTATTTTGCTGATGAATATGATAAAGCCGAAAAAAGCGTCGGAGTGACCGACGCTTTTTTCATGGACTTATTTTCAAACCGTCAGGAAATACGGCCCGGATTCTGCCTGACGAGAAATTACTCGTCGCTGAGCATTTCGTGATACGCTTTCATCGAAGCGGAAGTCCGGTCTTGTTCCAGTTCGTACAGGTGCAGGATTAATCCGTTGCAGAACAGCATCGGCAGCACATAGGAATTGAAGAATACATCGCTGTATTCTCTGACCAGAGCGAAGCTGTCTGCGTGGAGGCTCTTGGCCGTCACCTCTGAATCGGTCAGCACCAGAACTTTGGCGCCGCGCCGGCGGGCATATGAGGCTGCCCAGTGTTCGTCCTCCATGGTCGTAGGGAAAGCAGACAGGAACAGCACGTCTTTTTCTGTGATCAGAAACAGGCGCTCCCGAAGAGTCAGTCCTTCCTGGTAGACAGGAATCGTTCGGATCCCCATCACATTGAGATAATTGGTCAGAAAGTCTGTCACCACCTCGTCGGAGCCGATGCCTGCGACATAGACTGTATCCGCATTCAGGATGGCGCGGCAGAAGGTATCGAGTACGCTTTTGTCAAACTCAGAGATAAATTTGTCCATATCCCGTTTTACCGACGAAAAATATTCTTCCAGATAGCCGCCCTTGCTGCCCATCTGCATGGATTTCAGCGAAGTGTACACCTTCTGCGTAGTGATGTATTCCTTTTTCAGCTGATTCTTATATTCCAGAAAGCCGGAGAAACCCAGGGCTTTGGCAAATCGAATAACCGCCGTGTGACTGACGTTGGCCGCTTCGGCCAGTTCAACAGAACCGAGGAGCATGGTCTGCTGGTAGTTATCAATGACGAACCGGGCCACTTTCTGGCAGACCGGAGAAAGCTGCTGATAGCAGTCCTTTATCTGTTGTTTTATACTTTTTGATTCCATAAAGTAAATCCTCCCGCACAATTAGTATACCACAGAAATGTAGAATAAAATTATTCATAATCGTAAAATTAAATAAAAAAATTCTTGACGAAAGAGAAGAATGGTTTATAATTAACTTGTAAATAAAAATATTCAGAATCATTTGAATGAATATTTTAGAACGGAGGTTAATTATGAAAGAAGAAAAAGACCGGAACGCCGCGACGGAAATTCCTGAAGATATCTACGATATCTCTGCAGCGGAAGAGACGAAAAAGTGGGCGTGGCTTTCCAACATCCACCCTCTGATGATTGTAACCGGAATTATCGTCCTTGTATCTATAGCCACATACATCATTCCCGGTGGAAATTATGAGCGGAGAGAGGTCGTGATCGACGCGCTGGGCGGGGATACCCGCGAATTGATCATTCCGGGCTCATTCCAGTTCACGGAATCGGTGCCCCAGGGATTCAAACAGATATGGACGTCCTTTATGGAAGGTGCCATAGAAGCGGCCGATATCAGTTTTTCCATTTTTCTCTGTGCAGGCGCTTTTACGGCGATTATTGCGACCGGCGCGGTGACAAACGGAATCAATTCTCTTGCTAAAAAGTTCGGAACGAGAGCATATATCCTGATTCCGGTATGCGTGTTCGCATTCGGCCTGGGAGGCGCGACCTACGGCATGTATGAGGATTCCATTCCTTTCGTTCTGGTTCTTGTCCCTATGTCCCTTGCCATGGGGTTCGATTCCATGGTAGGTCTGATGACGGTTCATTTTTCTGTGGCAGTAGGCGCATCTTCGGCCTTTATGAACCCGTTCTGCGTCGGTGTGGGTCAGGCGCTGGCTGAGGTGCCAATGATGAGCGGAATCGGCGTGAGAATTCTGCTCTGGATCGTTATGATGGCGGCAACAAGCGCGTACATACTGCGTTATGCCTTTAAGGTGAAAAACAACCCGCAGTTGTCTCCTTGCTATGCCGACGATTTGAAAAAGAGAGCGGAATATCGGGAATTCAATACGGCGGAGCTGAAGGGGCTCAGCAGAAGAGAAGCGCTTGTACTGATTTTGCTGGCTGCAGGCATGGGACTGATGGTTTACGGCGTAATCGTATGGGGTTGGTGGTTCAACGAGATCGGTTCCGTATTTCTGTTCATGGGTGTGATCATTCCGCTGGTCGGTGGTCTTTCGGTAAACGAAATGATCAGTAAAAATATCGAAGGCATGTCGACCGTGATTTCGGCGGTGCTGCTGATCAGCGCTTCGAGAGTAATCACCGCCATTCTGACAAACAGCAACACTATGGATACTATCCTCTACTATCTGTCCGGCGCACTGACAGAAATGCCGCAGGTCTTTTCCATCCTCGTGATGTTTTTGGTTTCCTCTGTGGCAATGCTGTTTGTACAGAGCTCGTCCGGACTTGCGGCTACGCTGATGCCGATAATGGCTCCTCTTGCGGATCTTCTTGAGATCGAGCGGCAGACAGTGGTTTCCGCCTTTGCTTTGGGGACAGGAACCTTCGGCTGGATTGTGCCGTGGGAAGGAATCAACTTCGCTATGTGTTCACTGGCCGGCGTAGCGTTTTTCAAATATCTGAAGCAGGCTACAAAATACGTGTTTACGGTATACATTCCGATTTCAGCCGTCGCGCTGATTCTGATGACCGTATTCCACTACAGTTAGGAGAGACAACATGAGTTTACGGGAACGTTTTTTTGAATATGTAAAAATCGATACCGCTTCGGTTGAAGAGGCGGGCTGCATTCCCAGCAGCGAAGGACAGTGGGAACTGGCGAGACTGCTGAAACGGCAGTTGGAGGAACTCGGTGCGGAAGAAGTGGAGCTTACAGAGAATTGCTTTGTGTTTGCTTCTCTTCCGGCGACGAAAGGATTGGAGCGGGCGAAGACGGTAGGACTGCTGGCCCATCTGGACACTGCGCCGGACTGTCCGGGAAAAGGGGTAAAACCGGTCCTTCACCCCCGGTATGACGGAGGGACGATTGTTCTGGAGAACGGATTGACCATCGATCCTCGGCGCTATCCGGAACTGCTCCGCTATATCGGCGACGATATCATAACTTCAGACGGAACCACCTTACTCGGAGCCGATGACAAAGCGGGTATCGCCATCATCATGGAGGCGGTATCCGAGTTGACGACCAATTCCGACAGGCCCCACGGAAAGATTCGGATTGGATTTACGCCTGACGAAGAGGTTTCTGTAGGAGGCGCGTCGATTTTAGATGTGGACGGCTTCGGCGCAGACTACGGGATTACCGTAGACGGAGACGGCGTTGGCGAGTTGAACTTCGAGACCTTCAACGGCTGTACGGTTAAGGTGGAGATCGAGGGGAACAATATCCATCCTGCGGAGGCAAAAGGAAAGATGATTCATGCGTGCGCTCTGGCCATGGAGCTGGACGGTCTGCTTCCAGGAGATCAGCGCCCCCAGTTTACCGAAGGACGAGAGGGGTTCTATCACCTGTGTGAGATGAAAGGCGATGTGGAGACGGCCTCTATGGAATATATTCTGCGCGATTTTGACCGGGCCGTTCTGCAGGCCAGGATCGATGTGGTGCAGGCGGCGGCCGAGAGTCTGAATCGCAAGTACGGGCAGGACCGGGTAAAGATTTCCGTTTTCCACGAGTACAGCAATCCGTGGGAGATCCTGAAGGACCGGCCCGCTCTGGTGGAAGGCTGTAAGGAAGCTTTTTCGGTCTGCGGAATGGAGCCGGTGATTACGCCTATTCGCGGCGGTACGGACGGTTCGACTCTTTCGGAAAAGGGACTTCCCTGCCCGAATCTGTTTCTGGGCGGCCACAATTACCACAGCTGCAGAGAGTACGTTTCCGTGCAGGCCATGGAGAAATCAAAGGAAGTTTTGTTGAAGATGATCGAAATTTTTGCAAAGGACAGAACGGAATAGACGGGACGCTGCAGAAAGAGCAGAAGAAGATGAAAACCGGAGGACAAACTGTATTCGCAGTTTGTTCTCCGGTTTTTGCCGAGAGCAGCTCCTTGCGGTAATGACAATCATGAGGGACTCATTTCGTGTTTAAATGACATATCTGTGTGATATCCCGCATGATCGTCTGCGCTTTGCGTATGTCCGTATCCTGAGCAGCCATGACCAGGATAAAGGGCTTTTCGGTCAGAACGATGCCGCCGTCGATGATGATATCCTCGTCAAACCCGGTGATGTGGGCAATGGGAACGGTTTCTTTGAAGATATAGGGAATCATGCTCGTTCTCTGATGCTGTTTCAGCAGAGACAGAAGATTTTCGCTTACCTCTTCAGAGATCAGCTGGCCTTTATAAATTCTGTGGAAAAGGGCAGCCATTTCGCGGACGGACACGTAATTCTGCACGCCTTCTGTCATCTTTTTCCGATCGTTGATCTTGCGGTTGATTCGCATATCGGTATAGCCCAGAGCGCGGAAGGTTTGATTGATCTTCTCTATGCCCAGGATATCGGTCAGGACGTTGAATGCCATGTTGTCGCTGACCGTGGCCGTCAAATTGTACAGATCGGAAACCGTCACCTCGATTCCGTCGTGAAGGTATTTCAATACGCCGTAAGAGGGTTCCGCATCATCTTTGTAATCCTTTTGACAAAGGCGGAATCCTTTGTTCTCGTTCAGCTCGCCTGCGCTGATGGCGCGGAAGCATTCCACAATAGCCATGAGCATTACGGCGCCGGACCCGGAAAAGACCTGACAGTTTCCGAAGAAAAATTCCTGATCGGTGCCGAGATTGATATAGTCGACGCCGAACTGACCGTCTACGTTGGCCAGACGGTCGGTAATTGCTGTAGTTATCATGTTATCTGCCTTTCCTTTCTTCTTCGGATTCCGCGGAGAGGGAATCCGTTATTCCGTATTTCTTCAGCTTTTCAAAGAGGCTGGTCTTTCCGATATCCAGGTATTCGGCCGCTTTTATCCTGCTGCCCCGGCAAATTTTCAGCGCATTTACGATGGCTTCTCTTTCGAAGGCTTCCCGCTGAGCGCGAAGGGTGTGATTATACTTTTCGCCGGTGTTTTCCTCCTGAGTAAGTTCCACGTCATCGGGTAAAATGATGCGGCCGTTGGAAAGGATGCAGGCTTTCTCGATGACGTTTTCCAATTCCCTGATGTTTCCGGGCCAGCGATACTGCCGCATTTTTTCAATGGCTTCTGTGCTGATCACCTTCTGGTCGACGCCCAACCGTCCGCAGATTTCCGGAAGCAGATCGGCGACGATGAGAAAGAGGGAGTTCATTCGGTCGCGCAGAGGCGGAATTTGGACGGTAAAAACGTTGATCCGGTAGTACAGATCCTCACGAAAACGGTGGTGAGCCACCAGCTCCGGCAGATTTCGGTTTGTCGCTGCGATGAGACGCACGTCGGCCTGCCTCTTTTTTTCGCCGCCGACGCGAAAGTAGGTCTTGTTCTGGATGACCTCAAGCAGCTTTCCCTGAAGCGGCAGCGGAAGCTCTGTGATCTCGTCCAGGAAAAGGGTTCCGCCCCGGGCCATTTCAAAATAACCGGCCTTGCCGCCGGGTCGGGCGCCGGTAAAGGCGCCGCTTTCGTATCCGAACAGTTCGCTTTCGATCAGGTTGTAGGGGATAGCGGCGCAGTTTACGTGAACGAAGGCTTTGTTCTGTCTGGAGCTGCACTTGTGGATTTCCTTTGCGAGAAAGGTCTTTCCCGTACCGCTTTCACCGGTGAGCAGGATAGTCGTGTTGGTTACGGCCGCTTTCTGCAGTAGATACCGGATACGGCCGATCCGCTGGTCGTTACCCCGCAGACCGAAGGTATAGCCGCCGGTCATGTCGTTCTGCCTTCTGTCGATCAGGCCGATGTACTGCCGACTGTCTTCCTGAAGCCGAGAGAGAATATCGGATTCTGTTTCGGCTTTCCAGAGGAAAAGCTGTTTTTCCGAATCCATGACGCGGGGAATCCCCATACAGCTGATCAAATAGATCTTTTCCCGAACCTTTACGATCTGCGGTTTTCCTGATGCGGATGCCGACTCGAGTCCGCGGACAAACTCCTCTTCGAGGATCTGCTCTATGCGAATGTTCTCATCCGACAGACGCTTTTCATCACAGTAGGCCGGATAGTCGCCGCCGGAAAGCAGGGAACTGAGCTCGTCGGTTTTTCCGTAGAAGCGAATTCCGTCTTCACAGAAGATGACGAGACAGGCCGACACGTCGCCGCATAGCGGCAGGGTTACCTGCTGTTCGTCAATCTGAAACATCAGGGAAAGCTGCATCTTGTCGGCAGTTCTCTCGATGTACAGCCGCTGTCCATGAAAGACGGTATCAAGGAGGACTGCGGGTCCTGTTTGGCTGTTGTCGACCGCTTTGATCAGGCTTTTTACCTCTCCTCCGGGATACACGCCTGCTGCGATGACAGAACCGGTTTCCGGCAGCTTTTCATCGCATACCTGCTGCAGCGTTCTTCTTCCTTCCTCGTTAAGTTTTGCCGCGTCGGGAACGAAAACCGCGAAGCTGTCCGTTTCCCTCAGGCGGCCTGCGCCGTATCCGAGAGGTTTCGGCAGCTTTTTCTTCACTGCGCCGGAAAGCAAGGCGTCCCCGACGCAGAGAAGCCGGCCGCCGTTTTCCGCAATGATCAGATTCCTTGGCTTCATCGGAAATTTTCTCCTTATCCTTGTAGATGTTTAAACGATGTACTCATTATGAACGATTTTGGTCAGATGTGCAAGGGAAGCCGAAAAATATCCCTTAGCCCGGTACATAAGGAAACTGCCGGGCAGCTCAGTTCCCTCTGCGGCCGATCCCCCCCCTATCGATCCAAAAAGTTCGAAATTCCGAACTTGTGTACGAAAATCCGAACTGTACGGATGAGAAGAGAAGCTCGCCCTTGCGCCTTTTCGTGCAAAATCCGGATTGTGCAAAACGGCATATTTTTTGCTTTCCTTATAGATATAAAAGAACGGCGGAACGGATTATCGAGGAGAAAAACAGAAACAGTAAAGGAGAAGATCTGATTTGAAACGCGTACTGATAAAGAACGGGCGTGTCGTTGACCCGAAACAAGACATCGACAGAAAAACCAACGTTTATGTGGAGGATGGACGTATTTCCGCGATTACTGACGAGGAACCGGAAGCGGATCAGGTCATTGATGCGGAAGGAAAGATCGTATGCCCAGGCTTTATCGACATTCACATGCATGAAGACGAGTACGATGAAGCCGCAGACTCAATAGAAACGAGCATGGGCGAATCGGCCCTTCACATGGGTGTTACGCTGGATGTCGGGGGAAATTGCGGAGACAACGCTTATGAGCCGGACAAATATTTGGACATTACCGACAGAGACGGCGCTCCGGTAAACATCGGATTGCTGGCGGGACACACATTTTTGCGGAACCTGCGGGGCAGCAGGAATAAGTACCAACCGGTCAGCCGGGAAGACCTCGACAAGATGATGGCGTCCTGCCGCGATTATCTGGATAAAGGCTGTCTGGGGATTTCCTTCGGAGTAAAATACGTGCCGGGAACCACCTGGGAGGAAATCATCTCTCTGTGCAGACTCTGTGAGAAAGAGGATAAACTGGTGGCTTCTCACGTCCGGGCCGACGTGGCCGGCGTGTTTGACGCCGCCGACGAACTCGCCCGTATGGGCCGGGAGGGAAAGGTGAAAGTGCAGTTTTCCCATATCGGCAGTATGGGCGGATACGGTCAGATGGAGCAGCTTTTGCAGAACATAGAGGAATACCGCAGACAGGGCGTGGATATGCTCTGCGACTGCTATCCTTACAATGCGTTCAGTACGGGAATCGGAGAAACCACGTATGACGAGGGATTCCTCGAAAGCTATCAGTCGGATTACGACAGCATCCTCATTGTAAACGGAAAGTATGCCGGACAGCGGTGTACGAAGGAAATTTTTGACGAACTGCGCGCGCAGGCGCCGGACACGGCGACTGTAGGCTATTTCATGAGAGCGGAAGATGTGGAGATGGCTCTGCTCTCTCCGCTGGTCATGCTGGGCAGCGACGGCGTGCGCACCGACGGATTGGGTCATCCGAGAGCTTCCGGAGCCTTTGCACGGTTTATCTCGGATTACATTCGAACCGGCAGGATCGGTCTCTCCGAAGGCATCGGAAAGATGACCGCCATGGCGTCGGAACAGCTGAATCTTCCAGAGAAAGGAAACCTGATTCCAGGCAGCGACGCCGATATCGTCGTCTTTGATCTGGACAGAGTAACGGATCTGGCTACTTATGAGAACGGGCAGATTCCGCCAAAAGGCTTTGAGTGGGTGCTCATCGGCGGAGAAGTGGCCTTAAAGGATGATACGATTGTAAACAACCGTCTCGGCCGTGCTGTCAGACGGTAAAGGAGGCAGAGATGAACGAAACGTTAAAGGAAAAGATTTTGGATGGTCTGAAGAAGCAGACAGGACACGTGGGGTTTTACTATAAGAACCTGGTGACCGGAGATACCTTGGGCTATCAGGAAAAGGAACAGTTTTTGGCCGCCAGCGTGATAAAACTGCCGATCTTCATGTGCATCTCCAAATGGGTCCACGAGGGAAAGGCCTCGATGGACGAGATTCTTTGCGTGAAAGAGGAAATGAAAATGCCGATCTGCGGCGCATTGACGCTGTTTACCGGGGAACCGGAAGTCGATATTCGGACACTGTGCAATCTGATGATTTCCATCAGCGACAATACGGCCACCAATATGCTGATCAACCGGTTCGGTATCCGGGCTTTTCAGGACGAGTTCAGCAGAATAGGCCTGAAGAATACCCGGCTCAACCGGATTCTCTTCGATGAAGAGGCGGGCGCCAGAGGACTGGAAAACAGAATCGTGCCGGAAGAGATGGGTGTGCTTCTGGAAAAAATTTACCGCCGCAGCTTTGTCAGCGCGCAGGTTTCCGAGGACATTGAAAAGACGCTGCTTCTTCAGCAGATCAACCACAAGATCTGCGGAATCATCGGAGACGGCACTGTGCCTGTGGCCCACAAGACCGGCGAAGATGAAGATCTCAGCAACGATGTGGGACTGGTCTATGCCGGACAGCCGTTTGTCGTCTGCTTTGCCGGTCACGATACCTGCGCTTCCGATTTTGAAGATCTGATCCGTCATATCAGCGCGGATTTGTTTGAGGCATGCAACAAGTAGATGATTTTTTGGCCCTGTGACGGGCAGATGGAAAACACAGACCGCCGGCTTTATCGTCGGCGGTTTTTACGCGTTTTACGGAGCAGAACGTTGCCTTTTTTCCGACCTGCGGTATAATCGACTTAGAGTGGTGAAACAGACGGGAGGTAGAATAAAGATGGACCAAAGCAGAATCAGATCGGCGAGGCCGGAAGATGCAGAGCGGCTGCTTGAGATATACGGATACTATGTGGAACACACGGCGATCACTTTTGAGTACGATGTTCCTTCACTGTCCTGTTTTCGCCAACGCATGGCGGAAACCATGGAGAAATACCCTTACCTGATTGCCGAACTGGACGGCAAAGTTTTGGGCTACGCATATGCGGGGCCTTTTATCCGGCGGGCAGCCTACGACTGGTCCTGTGAGACCACGATTTATCTGGATCATTGCGCCCGCAAACGTGGACTGGGTCGAAAGCTGTACGGAGCACTCGAAGAGAGACTGAAGGAGATGGGAATATTGAACATGTACGCCTGTATCGCTTATCCGGAAAGAGAAGATGAATATCTTACCGGAAACAGCGCTGACTTCCATGCTCATCTGGGCTTTTCCAGGGCAGGGGAGTTTCATCGGTGCGGGTTTAAGTTCGGCCGTTGGTATAACATGATCTGGATGGAAAAGATCATCGGAGTTCATGAAGAAGGAGGGAAAAGGGATGGTAAACATTCGGCACGTGCGGGAAGATGACCGCTCGTTTATCGAAAGATGGGATATCGAGATTGCGGCGGGCTGATCGTGGACATTGCCCCCTATGTCCAACCTATGGAGCTGTTTTTGATCAAAGAGATCTGAGAGATCGTTCCCTTCCGCAGTGTTGTAACCTGAGAGTATATACAGAAAAACAAACGGAGACTTCTAAGAAAATCCGCCCGGTTTTATAATGACAGGATAGAAGAGACGGGAGAAAGGGTAATCCGGAAAGGGGGACCTGGATGAAGAGCAAAAGAAAAGCAATACTGTTGCTTCTGATATCCGCGCTATTTTTGTCTCTGTGGGGATGCATTCCCGACAGGCACACAGGGGATGCCGACCGGACAGTCGAAGAAAGATCCGGGCAGAGCGGCGGAGCTTCTGCGGGACAGAACGCAGAGGTGACCGAAGGAACGAGAGAATACCGGGGTTTTTTGTTGGATAACGTGCTTCACGCGGATTCCGGAGACATTCACTATAACGTCTACATACCGGACAGCTATGACGGCAGCAGGCCCTATGCTCTCTTTTTTACGCTGCCGGGTTATCAGGGACTGTATTTTCAGGGCGTGGGCGAAAACGTCATGACGGAGGATTTTGGCTTTACCGCCAGAGATTATTATGAGGACATGATCATCGTGGCGCCTCAGCTTGAGGATTGGGGAGAAACATCGGCTGTGCAGACCATCGATCTGGTAGAGTATTTCCTGGGAAATTACAACATTGACAGATCGAGGGTGTACGGTGAAGGCTATTCGGGCGAAGGAGAAACCATGTCCCTGGTAATGGGGAGGCGGCCGGAGCTTTTTACCGCTTATCTGCAGGGAAGTTCCCAGTGGGACGGCGGTTATGAAGCAGTGGCAGAAAGCAGAACGCCGGTGTATCTGGTCATCGGCGAGAACGACGAATACTACGGATCAGAGCCGACAAGAGAGGCTTACGATAATCTGTATGCGTTGTATCGCCGGCAGGGCATGAGCGACGAAGAAATCGACCGGATTTTGGTGTTGGATATCAAGGACCGCAGTTATTTTGAGCGTCAGGGATACAGCAATCAGCACGGCGGAGGGGGAGCGCTTTTCTCCCACGACGAAGACATTATGGGGTGGCTGTTCAAAAAGGTAAAAGAATAGAGAGCAGAAAAAGGCGGAACATCGGTACTGTCATCGGACAGGCGGGTGGTCCGCTTTTTGCTGCGCTCCGTTGGAAAAAGAATTTTGAGGTTTCCTTTTGGTAACCAGGTTACATTTTTGTGGCTTCTTTACAGGAGCGATCTGCCTTTTTACAATAGACCTTAGAAAAACAGGCAGTGGAGGGGATAAGGATGAAATACAGGAAACGCAGAGGGTTGATGTTTATATTTCTTTTGGTTATGACCGGAGCGCTGGCGCTCTTCTGCAGCGGACAGGCAAAAGAGTAGGAATTTGCCGAAGAACCGTATCGCATCATGATTGCCAACGATCTTCATTACCTCTCACCGGGGCTGACGGATAACGGCGCGTTTTTTACCAATATGTTGAAAAACGGGGATGGAAAGGCTGTGATGTATTCTGAGGAGATCGCAGATGCTCTGATCGATACGGCGGCAGAAGAAAAACCGGATCTGTTCATCCTGAGCGGCGACCTTACCTTTAATGGAGAAAGGCAGAGCCACGAAGAATTGGCGGATAAGCTGGCGGAGCTTAGAGAAAAAGGTGTCAGCGTGATCGTTATACCCGGCAATCACGATATAGATAACGGACAGGCCGCCAGGTTTGAGGGAAACGGATATGCGTATGTATCTTCGGTATCCGCCGATGAGTTCGATGAAATTTACGGAAGGATGAGTACAGGGGCGTCTGTATCCAGGGATACGGACTCACTCAGCTATATGTACGAATCGGTTAGAGG
The DNA here is from genome assembly GCA_904420065.1 of uncultured Emergencia sp. Taxonomy (GTDB): domain Bacteria; phylum Bacillota; class Clostridia; order Peptostreptococcales; family Anaerovoracaceae; genus Senimuribacter. The sequence goes on along the minus strand of CAJFTU010000006.1, from coordinate 125,666 downwards.
GATACGGATTCTGATGTTGGATGTGAATGGGAACAGCAATCCAGGATCTGTGTCGTTTTTCAAAGCGGTCTCCAAAACCCAGGCTCTTTCCTCGCTGGCCGGAGGAAACCTCTCCGGAGAGGAAGAGGCGGCGGCTTCGGCCTTTGCCGACCTCAATTATCTGTATTTTTCCGGAAGGAACGATCTGCTTTCCCGGGTAGACGGAACAGAGCGCCTCCTTGAACTTCTTGACGACGGTTCCTTTTTAAAAGTCTATGTGGAGAGTATGTTAAAGGACTCCTCCGGCGACAGCAGACGAGCCGAACTGCCGGCTGCAAATCACCGTGCGGCGACCCGGTTCTGATCCGTCATACCATCCATGAGGATTCTTAAGAGGATATTTCCCGGAGGACCTTTTTAAACTGATTGGCAAACAGGAAGCTGGTAAAGGTTACCGCGAGAAAATCGGCTATCGGCTCTGCCATGTATACGGCCATCGTCTGATCCGCCGTGAAGATATGAGGCATGATGTAGATCAGCGGAATCAACAGGATAAATTTCCGCATTACGGCGACCAGTATGGAGGCCTTTGCTTTTCCGAGAGAAGTAAAGGTCATCTGACAGGCAATTTGGATGCCGAAGAGCAGCAGACAGGCCATATAGAGCCGAAGCGCTTTTTTCGTAAACTGGAGCAGAGCAGGATCGGTGGTGAACATGGCGGCGAAGAGCTGAGGGAAGACCATGATGAGCAGCCAGAGCAAAGTGGAATAGCAGAGGCTGGACTTCAGCAGCAGTTTAAAGGTATCCTTGACCCGAGCTCCATTGCGCGCTCCGTAGTTGTAGCTGATGATCGGCTGCGCTCCCTGTCCAAGTCCCTGAAGAGGAAGCATTGCGAACTGCATTACGCTGGTGAGTATGGTCATAGCGCCCACGGCGATATCTCCGCCGTATGTCAGCAGTGAAGAGTTAAAGCATATGGAGATGATGCTTTCGCTGGCCTGCATGATGAAAGAGGACAGGCCAAGGGTCAGGCTGGGCAGGATGACGATTTTCTCCAACTTCATGTTTTCTCTCTTTATTTTCAGATGGGTCTTCTTTCCAAAGAGAAAGGATAGTACCCAGATGCAGGACATAGCCTGGGAGATAACGGTAGCCAGAGCCGCACCCCGAACTCCCATGTCAAATCCGAAGATGAAGATCGGATCGAGTATAATATTGGCTACTGCGCCAATCAGTACAGAAAGCATGGAAGTCTTGGCGAATCCCTGTGCGGTGATAAATGTGTTCATGCCCAGAGTGATCTGCACGAAGATGGTTCCTGCGGCGTATATGTTCATGTAGGCCACGCCGTATTCAACCGTGTTGCTGCTGGCGCCGAAGGCCAAGAGAAAATCCCGATTCCACAGAAGCAGAACCACCGTAAGGATCACTGCGATGGCGATCTGTACGGTGAAGCAGTTGCCCAGTGTCTTTTCCGCCATCTTATGATCGTTTCTTCCCATGAAGATGGAAGCTCTCGGCGCGCCGCCGAAACCGACGAAGGCGGCAAAGGCGGTGACGATCATGATCAGCGGCATGCAGACGCCCACGCCGGTCAGTGCAAGGGTACCGGTCTGCGGAATATGACCGATGTAAATTCTGTCTACAATGTTATACAGCATATTGATGATCTGGGCGGCTACGGTAGGCAGGGAAAGCTTCAGCAGAAGTTTGCCGATGGGTTCTTTACCCAGAAAATCTTTATCGTCATTCATTTTTTTCATCCCCCTTTTCGTTGAACATTCGATAGGCATTTTTGTTGATTTGTCGGCTGACGCGATGGTAAAGGCTGATCTCCTCGTCGGTCAGTCCAAAGAAGAGCCGGCTGCGGAAATCGTGCCACAGAGCGTCCATGGAGTCGGTAATCGGCTCTGCGGCCGTCCGTAAAGCCCTTTTCCGGGAGTAGCCTGTCTTTTGGAGCGGTGGCTCTTGCAGTCCGAAGATGGGAAGAGGTATAATAAAAAAACTGAAAAGCTGTCACAATTTGAGCGCTGCATTGTTTATATTGCAGAGAGGAAAGAGCAGTGATGCAGTGATGAGGAGGAACGTCAATTGAAAGGGAAGGATGGACAGCGCTGTCTTGAACAGCTTTATACGCAATACTATAATCAGCTGATGATTATCGCCTGTTCGTATACCCACGACAGAAGTTCTGCGGAAGACCTGGTTCAGGGGGTATTTCTGAAGGCGATCCTTTCCTATCGCCCGGGCGGAAGCTTTCTCTGCTGGGCGGGCAAGGTCCTGCGCAACGACTTCTATAACCTGCAGAGATCTGCCGGCAGACAGTCGGATCAGCCTTTCGACGAATCACAGCTGAGCGCTCAGGAGGATCTCCTGTCTGCTTATATAAAGAAAGAGGAGCGGATCAGGCTTTCCGGAATGATTTCTCTGCTCCCCCTGAAATTTCGGGAGATCATGATCGACAGCGTATATCTTCAGCTGTCTAACAGGGAGATCGCCGAAAACCGGGGAATGTCTGAAGAAAACGTGAGACAGATTAAATCACGGGCGAAGAAGATGCTTCTCAAGATGAAGGAGGAGGAAGATGGACAGGATTAAAGAGATAGAAAGAGAACTTGACGATCTGGCGATGGAGCAGAATCCCGATCTGGATCGGGCCGTTGAGCAGATTATCCGAAAGAAAATGCGAAAGGCAGCGATGAAGACATCAATTGCCGTCGTCCTAACAGTGGTAGTGATTTTTCTGGGGATCAGTCCGTTTGTGGATCTCTTTTACCCCAACGGAGTAAAGCTCAGTGAGGGAAATTCCAGCCAGATGCTGCGCCTGCTTCGGGCTTATTACGAAACCATGTATCCGTATAATGAAGTGCTGGGGGTTTCCGCGGAACGGGAAGGTTTCGGCTGCTACACACTGTATGTGAACATGGCGGATCACAGGGAATCGATCACAGTGGGAAATACCGACGTGATCATGGAACTGAACAGGGGAGAACTTTCCGTCGTTGAGGACAGCAAGGGAAGGACCGTTTTCTCCGCAGGGAATTTCTCGGAAAGTGAGGACAGTAAGCGGGAAAGCGAGCGTATGCTTTCCGAGATAAAATTGCTGCCGGAAACCTCCTGCCTGTATCTGAGTATTTCCGCAGAGGAGGCCCAGGAGATTGAAGCGCTGAACAGAAGAATGGACAGTGATGATCTGCGTTTGGAATGGGTGCAGGTATATCAGCCGGAATGTGATTTTCAGGCGGGAATTCGGATGAACCTCTGCGGCAGTTCCGGCGATGCCGATCTGCGTCAGGAGCTTAGCGCCGCTGAACTGAAAGCCGCTTATATTGAGAATTTGCAGACGCTGCGGGATAACTTGGATTTGTGGAAAAGTCTGGGTATGTACAGCGGGAATACGATGTGGAAGCCACGGGCAGACTTTTTCGATGAGTTGATTTCCTCGGCCAAGAGCACGGAAACTTTTGAAACGAAAAATTACTGTATTTCAGGAACGAGAGATGAAATTATCGCGTATCTGGATTCGGTGGACTATGTTCAATTTACCGTGGACAAAGTGTACTACAGCAGTTTCAGATAGGAGAGAGAAGCGGTTTTTCCGTGCCTTGTATAAAACATAACGGACGGTTTGGACGCGGGGCTATATCGCCTGCGCGTCCTATTTTTTACAGAAGGGAAAAGGAAAGAGCGTAATAACAGAGAAGCGGGCCATGATCAGATTACGGTTTTCGGAGAACAGTTGAAGATGCCGGAAGCGCCGACCGCAGTGAGAACCCCAATATGGTTGTCGCTGATTTCTTCCTGCCGGAGAGAAGTTTCCCCTTTACAGAAGAAATGCAGAAATGTACAATATAACGGAAATCCAACGATTTTAACCCTCTCGAAGATAATCAACGGATTGCAAAAGTATCCTTCGATGCGCTGACTATGTGAGTAGAATTTTCATGCGAAATGGTCAGGACATCGGAAATGAAGCCACTTCTTGGAGACGAAGGACGGATTCAAACTACCCGGTCTTTCCCGACAAGACAATAAGAGGGCAGTTTTTGCAATCTATTATCTGGAAATGGATGAGGGCAGTTTCGATCAATCTGAGCCTCATTTGCGCGGAACCGTCGAATATATTACGGTTTTTTGTGGAATGTTCCAGATTGAAATGGGGAAAAGACGTTTACCGTTGAGGAAAGCGAAAGCATACGGTTCAGGGGAGATACGGCTCATGCCTATAGAAACGCAGGCAGCGGAACGATCACTCTGCATATGATCCTCTATACGCCGCAGCCAGGCGGCGGAGCTTTCGGCCGGGCTGGCTGCAGAGAGGCAGAATACAGAACCAAGACAGGGAGGAAGTTTGTTGAAAAAGAAAAAAATTGCAGTCGGGGCGATTCTTCTTGCGATCGTCGTTTTCATCTGCACGCCCTTTTCTCGATATCCCCTGAGCCTGCTGATCATGAATGTGTACAGCGCGGTAAATGAAAGCGAAAGTCTGATGGAGGAAAAGGGCATAGAACTGTCGGTGCCCGGCGGAGATGAAACGGAAGCTGACGACTGGTACCCTTTTGTCATGACCTTTAACGCAGACAGGGCCTTTTCTGATTTTGCCGGAGAGAGTGGGCTGCGGCTGACCATACTGTATAATTTTCCCGCCTTTGATCAGCTCAAGGGATGCAGCCGCCTTTACGATCCTCATTCTCCGTACTACTGCGGATTCTATGGTGCGTATCTGCTCTCGGGCAGGGATGGCAAAGGGCTTCCCTATGGGTTTACCGAAAACGGCAGCCTGAACGTGGAGATGGCGGCCCAGGTTCCCCGCTTCGACTATCAGAATCTGGTGCTTGCAGACTTCGGAATTGAAGCCGATAAACAGGTCTTCCAGTGGAATGTCACGGAGGTGAAGCGGGATCTGAACTACGCGGGAAGCAACGGCTGGACCAGGGTGGATGCGGATTTGACCATGAACGGTACCTGTCACGAAAGGGACGGATTTCGCCGCTCCTATCTGCAGTACGGTTCACCGGGATGGTCTCCTGACGATAAAGATACGGAGCCTTTTGCTCCGGTTAACATGAAGGGAAGAGTATACGGAAAGTACTTCAAAGAGTGGGACACCGGAATATTCTTTTACGTGATGGCGGCCGATGAAATGGTTTTGGAAAATTGCGACAGGGATATTCTGTCCCGGAGTTCTGTCAGATAGGGAAGGAGATGAGAGAACTTGAATGCGGTAATCTGTGTCGACCAGTGTAACGGAATGATGTTTAACGGCAGGCGGCAGAGCAGAGATCTGAAACAGCGGGAAGACCTGTGCCGGCTCCTTGAAGGCAAGGACCTGTATTTGAGTCCCTACTCGTCCGATCTCTTTGCCGGTCTCAGCGGGCCTCGGATAACGGTTTCTCCACGGTATCTGGAAATCTGTACAGAAGATGGCTGGTGCTATATCGAGGACGGAGATATCAACCGTTATTTTAAACAGGTGGAAAAGCTGATCATCTATCAGTGGAACAGAAGATATCCGGCGGACGTTTTCTTTACCGAAAGCCTTGATACATTTCGGATGAAGGAACAAAAGGAATTTCCTGGATCTTCCCACGACAGAATAACCAGACTGATGTTAGAAAGGATATGAAGATGAAAAAAAAGACAACTGCCGGACTGCTATTGACTTTGGCGCTGCTGTTTTCTCTTTTTTCCTCTACGGCGTGCGGCCAGTTTTCTGCAGAAACGCTGTCGGGAGACCAGAGTCAGGAAGGCGCTTCAAAGATAGTCTCTATGGAGGAAATACCCGATTACAGCGGGAAACCATACTGTGAGGTTAACGGAAACGTACCTGAATTTGCAGAAGAAGATATGACCGGGGAGGCTTTTGAAACCTACAGTTCTTTGGATAATCTTCAGCGGTGCGGAGAGGCTTACGCCGAAATCGGAACGGAACTGATGCCTTTAGAAGAGAGAGGCAGTATAGGTCAGGTCAAACCTACCGGCTGGCATACGGTAAAGTATGATTTTGTCGACGGAAAATACCTCTACAATCGCTGTCACCTGATCGGGTATCAGCTTTCCGGGGAAAATGCCAATGAGGAGAACCTGATCACGGGAACGCGGTACATGAATGTAGAAGGAATGCTTCCGTTTGAAAATATGGTAGCCGACTATGTGAAGGAAACGGGAAATCACGTGATGTATCGGGTGGTTCCGGTCTTCGAGGGAAACGATCTTGTGGCCAGAGGCGTGCAGATGGAGGCGCTGTCTGTGGAGGATGAAGGCGAGGGTATCTGCTTCAATGTCTTTGTCTATAACGTTCAGCCGGGGGTGGAAATCGACTATTCGGACGGAAGCAGCAGAGCGTCTTCCGAGCAGGAAAGCGACAGTGAAGATGGCAGTGAAAAGATGGAAATCCGAGGAAACAAACGGTCAAAGATTTACCACATGCCGGGTCAGAGAGACTACGATCTGATGGAAGATTCGCCTAACCTGGTGATTTTTCACACAGAAGATGAAGCAAAGGAGGCAGGCTACAGGAAAGCCAAGCAGTAAACGGCGGCAGAAGAGCAGGCGATTCCCGGTCCTCAGGCGAATCCGTGATAGGAAACCAGTTTGCGAATTTTCTCCGGTTTCAGGATATAGACCTTTTTCTTTTCGCTGGCGATCAGTCCTTCCCGGCTGAGTTCGGCGCAGATACGGGCGATCTGAACTCGGGAGGCGCCTACAGCAGAGGACAGCTCAGACTGAGAGAAGGGAAGATACCCTAAGGTGCGGTAGTCTTCGCTCTGCATATACAAGACGATGAAGTTGGCCAGCTTGGCTTTTACGCTGTTGCTGGTCTGGGATTCCGCGTCGTAGCACATCAGCTTCAGAACTTCTCCGTAGTAGCGGACTACGTCGGAAGCGAACCGGAAATCCTTTCTAAAGAGATCGGCGAGATCCTCTGAAGAAAGTTTCAGCGCGGAAACCGGTGTGACGGCGGTGGTGGTTACGACGACTTTTTCGCTGTGCTTCAGTCCGTCCATGGCGAACAGAGAATTTTTCTTGTGATAACCCAGAATTCGCTCGTACCCGTGTATGTTGGTAACGCTGACTTTGACCACGCCATCCAGAAGAAAGAAGACGCCTGAAGATGCGGTGCCGCTTCCGGTGATGACGGTTCCTCTCGGGAAGGAAACCTGAGGGAGACCGCTGTCGAGGAGGAAGCGGCGATACGCCTTTAAATCGTTTTCTAAGATAAAGCCAAAAGAAGAAGACCGGGCCGGATTGTCTTTTTTTTGCATTTCGCCTCTCCGTTAAAAAAATATCGAAAAACAGTATCACATGATATTGTTTTTTTTTTATCAATCCGAATATAATCCTATTATAATACATAAATCCAAATCGGACAATAAAGGAGGACCAAAATGTCAAGTAAAATGTTTCCGCATCTGTTTTCACCGGCGAAGATCGGAGGACTGGAACTGAAGAACCGCATTATGAAGGCGCCGCAGTCTTCCGGCATGAGCAACATGGACGGAACCGTTTCCGAACGGCTTGTTCGTTACTATCGCAAACAGGCTGCCGGCGGATCAGCGATGATCATCGTGGAATACGCTTACGTCGATGATATCGGAGCGAAATCGGCCCACTGTCATCTGGGTATATCCAGCAACGAGCATATACCTGGTCTGGCATGGCTGGCGGAGAATATCGAAGAGCAGGGCGCAATTCCGGCGATTCAGATTGAGCACTGCGGACGGCAGAAATTCCTGGGAACACAGCCGATCTGCGCGCCTTCGGCCATTCCGTGGCCAAAGCTGTGGGATCAGTACGGCGTGCAGTCCGTGCCTCACGTACTGACCATTGAGGAGATAAAAGACATCGTCTCCGCATTCGGTGATTCGGCGCTCAGGGCGAAACAGGCGGGATTCAAGCTGGTAGAGCTGCACGGGGCTCACGGCTATCTGTTGACAAATTTCTTCTCTCCGACAACCAATCACAGGACGGACCTGTACGGCGGAAGTCTGGAAAACCGGATGCGTATCTACATCGAGATCATCCGGGATGTGAGAAAGAAGGTCGGTCCTGATTTTCCGGTTACCATTCGTCTCAGCGGTACGGACTACGAACCGGACGGTTTCCCGATTGAAGATACCATCGCATTGGCAAAGGCATTGGAAAACGAAGGCATGGATGCTTTTCACATTTCGGGCGGAGATCACCATACGATGATTCATCAGGTTTCTCCGATGGCAATTCCGGTATGTCACAACGTTTGGGCGGCTGAGGCAGTGAAAAAAGAAGTATCCGTACCGGTTATCGCTTCCGGATCGATCACTCTTCCTGAATATGCGGAAGAAATCATCGCTTCCGGCAAAGGCGACTTTATCGGACTGGGCAGACCGCTTTGGGCTGATCCGGAATGGCCGAAAAAGGCGGAAGAAGACAGATCGGAAGATATTCGTCCGTGTATCCGCTGCAACGAAGGCTGCCTGGAGAGAACCTTCTTCCAGTACAAAGCGATTACCTGCGCGGTAAATCCGGTGATCAGCCGCGAAGGAGAACTGGAGATCGAGCCGGCAGCGGTGAAACGCAATATCGCCGTTGTCGGAGGAGGTCCTGGCGGAATGGAAGCGGCCCGCGTACTGAGACTTCGTGGACATGACGTTACGATATTCGAAAAAGGAGAACTGGGAGGTCAGCTCAAAGAAGCGTCTGTGCCGGAATTTAAATCGGATATCCGCGCTTTGACCAAGTCCATGATAACAGCGGTGGAGAAGCTGCAGATTCCGGTAATCAACAGTGAAGCCAAGGCCTCGGATCTGTCTCAGTATGATGCGGTTGTATGCGCCACCGGCAGCGTGTCCAAGAAACCGACCCTTCCTGGAATCGAACATGAAATCGCAGTGGACGCTTTCGATGTGCTGAACGGAAAAGCAAAGGCGGGCAAGAAGGTGGTCGTTCTGGGCGTAGGCCTGGTCGGATCCGAAACGGCGCTGTATCTGTCCGAAACAGGTCACGATGTTACGCTGGTAGGCAGAAAAGCAACGATCATGAAAGGCGTAGCGGCTACGGACTTCCTGGCTTATTCGGAGAGGATCAAAGAGACCGACATGGAAATCTGTACACTGACCACGCCGCTGGAGATCGCAGAAGACGGTGTGATTGTGGAGCACAAGGGAAAGACCAGAAAGATTGAGGCTGATACGGTAATCTACGCTTTCGGCGCCGATGTAGAGCAGGATCTGTATAAAGAGCTGAAAGAGCAGGGCAAAGAAGCGTATTTGATCGGCGATGCGGTGTTCCCTGGTAAGATCATGGACGCAATACATACCGGATATCGTCTCGGTTTAAAACTGTAAATTGTAAAGAAAAGAGGGAAACGGCTGTTTTTCCGTTCCCACTGACGAAAATCCATATAAAGGCTGTCGCTCAATGCGGCAGTCTTTTGCTGTTTTTGCTCCGAATACGGAGATATTCGGTCTATTGATCGTTATCGCAAAAAATCTCTGCTTCATCTGACCTTTATTTTCCTGCAATATTTTTCGCGTCTTTAAGCAAGTTATAGATAGCGATATAGAAATTTATCCCCGGCTTGCGAAGACAGTCGTTTTTAAACCGGGAGACCGACGGTGAAATAATAGGAGATGAGAAGATGAAGACAGAGGAAAAAAAGGAAAAAGGGTCGCGGACTGTGAACAGAATCATATGGGTTCTGCTGCTTCTATCGGCGGCGGCGGTAATCTGGCTTGTGTTCCAGATTTATCCGTACGGAGGCTGGAAGGGATCGTTGCTTGCAGGCGCAATGCTGTTTCTGCTCGCCATCTTGCTTCTGTATGGCAGAGATAAATTCCCAAAGCTGGTTCTGGCCATATCGATTCTCCTCGTCGTCATCCTGGGCGCGGCAGTGATCGTCATGTCGATGGTCAATTCCGCGGCTGAGCGAGTCAGCAATACGGCGGAGTACGAGATCGTGCAGATCGCCGCACTGAAGGGAAGCGGAATTACGGCAGAAGACGATTTCAGCAGATATACTCTGGGATACGCAGAGGACGACGGGGAGGCTCTCAGCCGGGGACGGAATATACTGGAAGAAGAAAACAAGAAGATAAAAAAAGAAGTCGGCTATGAGAATATGAAATCGGCCTATCGTGCGTTGACGTCGGAAAAGCTGGATCTGATCGTACTGACCAGCAACAGCCGCAGCGACCTTTCTCTGATCGATGAGGAGTATGAGAATCGACTGAACATTCTCTTTGAAAAGCGGTATCCGCTGCAAACGGCCGATCTTAAGCCGGTGGACATCAGCAGTCAGCCCTTCACTGTCTATCTGTGCGGCGTGGATCTGTCCGCAGGACAGGATATCACCTCTACAGGGCGGGGCGATGTAAATCTGCTGTTGACGGTGAACCCAAAGACGGGACAGACGAACATGCAGGTCATACCCCGAGATACATTCGTCTACATCAAAAGCCGGGAAGGAAGCAGCAAGCTGTCGTACAGCGGGTGGTGGGGCGGCGTTAAATCTTCCGTGGAGAGCATAGAGGACAAATTCGGCATCGATATCAACTACTACGCCAAGATCAATTTTAACGGTCTTGTGGATCTGGTGGACGCGTTGGGAGGCGTGACCGTCTACAGTCACTATACTTACAGCTATCAGGGATACGATTTCGTAAAAGGGGAAAACTATGTGGACGGACAGAAGGCGCTGCGGTTCGTGCGGGCGAGAAAAATGCTGCCACAGAACGAACTTTCCCGCGGACAGCATCAGATGGAGCTTTTGAAGGGAATTTTCCGCAAGTTCAGCGAAGATCCCGATTACGGGAAAGCGGTGAAGATCGCCGACGCGCTGTCGGAAAACTTTGTGACCAATATTCCGAGACAGGATTACTATAAGGTTTACAAGTTGGTCAGACAGCTTCTGCCCCAGCTTTCTTCCATGGAGAATCATTCTGTGGAAGGAGAGTACAAGTGGCATTACGATCAGATCAGAAAAGGATACTACCAGTACTATTTCTATCCGGCTGAAGGGGAAGTGGAAAAGATTCGGCAGAGAATCGACGGTGTGCTTCAGGGGAAGAAAGTTTGACAGAAAGGACAGGAGGGAGAAAGATGGAAAAGGAAACCGTGCTGGTCATCTTCGGAGGACACAATACTGAGTATTACGCCTCCTGCGATTCGGTGGGAGGAATGTTGGATCACCTGGACAGGGATCTGTTTGATGTACTCAAGATAGGCGTTACCGAAGAAGGAGACTGGCTTTTGACCGAAGCGTCTTCTGCGGAAATAGGAGACGGAAAAACCTGGCTCAGGCGGAAGGACAACAGAAGGGCGGTGATCACGCCGGTCAGAGGAAAAAGGGCCGTTACCGCTTTCGACAGCAGAGGAAGGACGGAGGAGATTCCCATCGACTGTGTGTTTCCGCTGATATCGGGATACGGAGGAGAGGATGGCACGCTGCAGGGACTTTTGGAACTGGCCGACATCCCTTATGTCGGATCCAAGGTGGCTTCGTCAGCCTGCGCCATGGACAAACAGCTGACACGGATCTTTGCCCGCAAATGCGGGGTAAAACAGCCCAGATGCCTGGTTCTGTACCGAAAAGACTGGGAAAAGCAGGCGGAGTCGCTTCCGGATATGATCGGATTTGACTATCCGGTTTTCGTTAAGCCGGCCAGCCTGGGCAGTTCCGTAGGCGTGTCGAGAGTAGACCGGCAGGAGGACCTGCGCCAGGCGGCAGAAGAGGCCTTTGCCTATGAGGATAAGATACTCGTTGAAGAGGGCATATTGGGCAGCGAAATCAAGGTGGCCCTCCTTGGAAATGAAGATCTGGATATGGGCGCGATCTGCCAGCTTACTCTTTCCGAAGGTCAGGTGAACGACTATGCGGCCAAGCACATTCACTTTTCCTCCGATAAGCAGATTCCGGCTGATCTTCCCGCAGAGCTGGAACACAGAATCAGAAAACAGGCCGAAGATATCTACCGGGCTCTCGACTGCAGAGGCTTTGCCAGAGTGGATTTCTTTCTGGATAAAAAGGGAGAGCTGTACTTCAATGAAATCAATACGGTGCCGGGAATTGGCGAGCGCAGCATCTTCGCGCTGATGTTTGAGAAAAAAGGAATTCCGCTGAAAGAGGTGCTGACCCGGCTGATTCGTCTGGCGCAGACAGACCGGGAGCGATCGTCTGCGAGGCTTCTGAAGGCGGTTCACTGAAAAGGATGGGAGCAGGATGAACTATACGAATTTTAAGGGAAAGAAGCTGTCTAAGCTGGGATTCGGCACGCTGCGTCTGCCGGAAAAAAGAAAAGGGGAACTGGATTTTGGGCAGATTCAACAGATGGTGGACTGTGCCATGGAAGGCGGCGTCAACTATTTTGATACGGCCTACAGCTACGGAAACGAGCAGGCAGAAAAGGCGTTGGGACAGGCTCTTTCAGGCTATCCTCGAGAGAGCTATTATCTGGCGGATAAAATACCGACGTGGAAGTGCAGAGAGAAGAGCGATGTAGGAAAGATTTTCGATGAGCAGCTTAGACGATGCAGGACGGAGTATTTTGATTTTTACCTCATCCACAGCGTAAAAGAACATCGATACGAGGACATCGAGAAATTTTCGGTGATGGAGTATCTGAAAGAGGAGAAGGAAAGAGGCAGAATTCGACACATCGGCGCTTCTGCTCATTGCGGACCGGACCTGCTGCGGAAGATGCTTGCGTCCTACGAAGAGCTTGAATTTATTCAGCTGCAGATCAATTATATGGACTGGGAGTATTTTCAGGCAGGAGAGCTGTATCGAATTGCGGAGGAATTTGAAAAACCCGTATTCGTCATGGAACCGCTGCGGGGAGGAATGCTGGCCGATCCGGTCAGCAGAGAGGCCAGAAGGATTCTTGACGAAGCCGGAACAGGAGCATCTTACGCGTCTTTAGCCATGCGGTTTGTGGCAGAACTCAGCGCAGTAGCCGTAGTTCTTTCCGGCGTTTCCGATTTGAGCCAGCTGAAGGAGAATATCCGGATCTTTGCCAATCCCGTTTTGACCCAAAGAGAGCGGCAGTGCGTCCGCAAAGCCGTTTCGGCCCTCCAGGCGGATATTTTGATTCCCTGTACGAGCTGCGACTACTGCAGCGGATGTCCTGCGGGAATCCCGATCTCGCAGATTTTCAAGACATACAATGAGGCGGCGGCATGGGATTTTCATCGCCCCTGGAAGTCTCTTTCCGGCCAATACCGCACATTTTCCAAAAATGGCAGAGACTGTATCCGCTGCGGAAAGTGCCAGTCCCACTGTCCTCAGAACATACCGATTATCGACCGTCTGGCCATGATCGACAAAAAATATGCCCAGCTTGCCCGTGAAGGAAAATAACCGATTTGGATAGAAAAGTCATGGGAAAACTGGGGATAAAGGCGGTCAAATGGGGACGTTTGGGACTTCGCTATCTGATCTGGCTGACGCTGCGGATCTGCTGCAGCGCGGTTCTTCTGTTGAAAAGGCCGAAGGTAAACGTTATTCATTCCAAAAACGGCATAAAATGTACGGAAGTGCTCCTGTCGGCAGACGGAAAAGGGAAAGGGTCAGAAGGCGTTTGTCTCTTTTGGCCGGCGGAGAGCGGGTTCTCAGGCCGGGAAAACTTGGTCGATGTGACGACTTTTCCGCGGCAGATCTTTCACGGGGGAGAATTCAGGATAGGCATTGTCTGCCGAAGAAAAGGGAGTTCGCTGTCGACGGCCTGCTTACTGTGGGAGTATCTGGCGGTGAAAATGGCTGGCGCCGATGTGGTTTACGGCTTTATCGAAGAGGCGGATAACGAAGAACACCGGGTATTTCTGCATTCGATCCGCAAAGCGGCTTTTGTCGGTTTCGACTGCATTGTGGGAATCGCCGAAGGGGTGAAAGCCGAGCAGGGATGCCGGAATTTCGCTTTCCACCCGGTCAGAATCTTTTCCGCTTTCTGCGGCCCCATCGCAGTAGTTCACCGTTATGTCCGCGTAAAGGACGGATGGATGCTGCAGCAAGAAGGGTATCTGGAAACGACATCTCCAAAAACCGGAAACAATATCGATCTGGGCGGTTTGCGCTGCTGGAATGACATCATCACGATAGGAGATATTCTGGCCGTTCTGCAGAGAAAACTGCCTCCCCGTTTAGAATATCTCTACGATTTCTCCGTGTCCTTTCTGTGTGCCAGAGTTGCGGAAGCTGCTCCGGGAAGTCTGTTCTTCTTCAGGCAGCCTGCGGAGAAAGAGAGAGAAGCGTCGGCGCGCCATTTCTTTCAGCGGCGCCTGCCGATAAAGGCCTGGCTAAAAGGCTGCACCTTTATCTTGTCCTATTGCGGCCTTCCTGCGTTTATTCCTCATTTGCGCGCAGAGGATACTGCAGAGGCTCACGTCGAAGTGATGAGCTGGTACAGAGACAAACTGAGCGTTTGTGTGATAGCCGTCACGGGCAGCACCGGAAAGACGTCAGTCAAGGAGATGATCTGCCGGGTTTTGGAACAGAAATTTTCTGTGCAGAAGAGCGAACGAAACGCCAACGTGCAGGTGAAGATAGGAGCAAATCTCCAGCGTATAGAAGGAGATACGGATTACTTTATTCAGGAAATCGGAGGAGGCAGTCCCGGAGGCGCCTCCAGACACAGCCGGATGGTAAAGCCGGATATGGCGGTAATCACCAATATCGGAACGGCTCACATCGGAAACTTCGGATCCCGGGAGGAACTGTTTAAGAATAAGATGGGTCTGCTGGACGGTATGGGAAAGGGAGGTCTCCTGTTTGTAAACGGGGACGATCCGCTTCTGCGCAGAGCCCGGTTTCCCCTCCCCACGGTCAGCTTTGGCATCGAGAACAGGCAGGTCGACTATTTCGGCGACAACATCCGGTATGAAGAAGGAAAGACCACTTTCGATATTTTGTTTGCGGGAAAGCGAGTTCATGCGGAAATCCGTATGCCTGGAAAGCACAACGTGCTCAATGGGCTGTGCAGCTTTGCCATAGGCAGCCGTCTCGGCGTTCCTCAGGATAGGATTCTCTGCGGACTTCTGCAGTGCAGAACTTCCGGAAGCCGTCAGAATCTCCTTTCGATCGGCGGGTACAGAGTGTTGGCGGACTGTTACAACGCTTCACTGGAGTCGGTCGGGACGGCTCTTTCCACACTGAGCGAGACGGAAAGGGCGGACGGAAAGAAAATTGCCGTCATCGGTCAGCTTACCGGCCTCGGTGAAATGAAGGGAGAGGTGAACCGGAGACTGGCGGAGCTGCTGAGCCATTGCGACGCCGATCGTATAGCCTATTACGGCGAGTTTGATCCGCATATTTGTTCTCTGGAAAACGTTTACTTTGTAGATCGAAAAAGGGATCTGGAGCGGTGGGTGAGCCGTCAGGCAGAGCCGGGCGATCTGATTCTCTTCAAGGGAAGCTCCAAACTCGATCTGGATGAGGCGATTGACAGGCTTTTCGGCACGAATTTGTCGGACCAGCGGCACATCGACGAATCACAATGGGAGATGTGGGAAGCGGGGAAAACGGCGTACAGGATCTTTTCTTCCTATGCCACAGCCGCCGAATACACCGGCTGTGAAGAGCGTGTAAGACTGAAGCGGCGGATATTCGGCCGACCCGTGACGAAGATCGCCGACAGGTGCTTTTTCTGCTGCAGGAGACTGAAGCGGATCAATCTGGGCGGGCGTGCAGCGCATATCGGTGCAGAAAGCTTTGCAGGCTGCCGGTCTTTGGAGGCGGTCAGTGGTACCGAAAGTCTGAAATACATCGGAGAAGGCGCTTTTAAAGACTGCCGGCGTCTTTCTTCCTTTTCCTTTGACCGCGGACTTCTTCGGATAGGAAAGTCAGCTTTTGAAGACTGCGCCGGCCTTGAGAAAATCGTTTTGCCGGAAAGCTTGAATCTGGTGGAGCGGCGGGCTTTTGCCGGCTGCACCAGGTTGAGAACGGTCGTCGTCAACAGCGAGACGGTGAGAATAGAAAGAGAGGCTTTTGCCGGCTGCTCCCGCCTGGAGACCGTGTATCTCAACAGGGAGGGCTCTCTTGTAGATGCGGAGGCTTTTCGAGACTGCGGGGCAGTGCGTTTTGAAGATAAGACAGAAGAGCAGAGGTGAATCAGCTATGGATAATCGACCAATCGGTTTTTTTGATTCCGGCATCGGAGGACTGACCAGTATCCCTTATGTGATGAAAAAACTGCCGGAGGAGAGAATTATTTTTTTCGGCGACACGGCGAGGGCGCCGTACGGTTCCAAATCAGCGGATACGATACAGCACTTTTCGCTTCAGATCGCCCATTTTTTGAAAAATCACAACGTGAAGATGATCGTTATCGCCTGCAACACGGTAAGCGCCACTTGTCTGGAATATCTGCGACGAGTCTATCCTGACATACCGATAATTGGTGTAATTTCTCCTACGGCCAGAGTGGTTTCCAAACGGTGCGCGCCGGGCGCCAGCGTGGGAGTGATCGCCACGTCGGTTACGGTCAAAAGCGGCGCTTACGAGAAAAAAATCAAAGCGCTCAGGCCGGACCTGCAGGTTCACTCCGCAGCCTGTCCGGCTTTTGTGCCCCTCATAGAAGAAGGAATTATTGACAACGAGATTATGCGGCTGACGATAAAGTACTATCTGGATGAATTTCTGCGCCGGTATGACATTACCGATCTGGTGCTGGGCTGTACCCATTATCCTTTGATCAGCGATGAAATTCTTCGGATTTATCCTCACTTGCGGATCATCAGCTCTTCGATGGAAGCGGCCAACGCGGTAGAGTTGGAACTGAAAAAAAGAGATATGCTGTCTTCGGCGCGCAGCGAAAATCACATCTTTGTTGCCAGCGATCTGTCCGCCCCTTTTCTGCAGATGATCCACCGCATATCCGAGGGAAAAAAGGAAATCGCGGATATTCACTTTTACAATCTGGATCTTTAACCGGCTCTCCCTTTGCCGGCAGCCCCATTTTCCCGGAAAACCGGCTTTTGGCCAAGGAACTTTTCGCCGACGCAAGGTACTTCTTGGTAATTGAGAAAAAGACGTTTCGCTTCTCTTTTTGCGGATAAATATACTGCAGTTGATCATTTTGGCGCAAGCTGAAAAAATGACAGAAAAAGAGGGGTAAATATGTTCATAAATTTTTCAAAGTACGGCAGGATGGCACGCTCCGCGCGGAATTTACTTGCATACATGATGGCTGGGGCCGCTTCTTCTGCTGCATGTTTTTTTGTGAAAAAACCAAAAGTTGAAGTCAGAACGGCTGCGGGAAAGGGAGGCGGTTATCCTTCCGTTGCTTTGGCCGGCAGACTGATCGAAAGTGAAAATCTGTCGGCAGAAGATATTCTGCGCAGTATTGGCAAGAAGACGGAGACAGAATGCAGCCTGATCGATGTACCGGGATTTGAAACGGAAGAGAATCGGAAGAAGATGAGGGAATGGGGAGCTCTGAATCTGCATTGGTACGACGACGTGATTTTGGATCTGGGCCGGCTGAAGATCGGCGTATCCGTGTTTACCGCCGATGCAAAAAATTCGCCTTCTCTCTATCGGATTTTAAAGCGGCGAAAGAGTGTCAAAAAGGGCGGCGCTCAGGTGACATTGGCATATGTAAAAAGAGGGGACTGTACATACGGTCAATTCAAGAAACAGGTGAAGAGAATAGCCCGATCCGGCTACACCTGCGCAGTGGGCCAGGGAACGTCGGTCAATATAAGACGAAATATGCGCACGATGAACTTTTCTGAAACCAGCGTATTTTATTCTCTCGGAGAGCTGTCGGAGAATTTTGGAAAGGATCGCGGGATTCACCCTTCAGCGGTGGTCAAGCTTGCATTCGACGGAGAGAGGAAACGGATCGCTCAGCAGGGATATTTTCCCGCATATGTAAGAAGAGAGGAGACAGGAAAGACCGTCTTCGGCCTCTGTGCTCCTGATGAAAGCAGTTTGCCCCCGGAAGAAAAAGCGGAGTTATACCGTTTTCTTCAGCAGAAGATGAAAGGATTGCGCCGATGGGGAGAGCTGCTCTTCCTGCGGGATATCTTCAATGAGCTGCAGATGGAGATGCCGGAAAAATACGCGTTTATGGCCGACTATACGGTGAACTACATCTGTTCGAGAACGCTGGAGCTGGCGCCGGGAAACGTATTCTTTTTCCGCCAGCAGTTTCGTGACAAGAACGACAGTAAAGCGATGAATGAAACGATAAGGCTAAAGCTGGCCCTGCGGGCGGTGATGAGGCGATCCCTGTTCATCTTTTCTTATAGACCGCTCTGGCCGTGGGCGCCTCACGTTGTGGTGGAAGACGGAATGGAAGCGCACATTGCGGCCATGGCAGGCTACAGAAGACGACTGAATGCGACGTTTATCGGAATTACAGGCAGCGTGGGCAAGACGTCTACGAAGGATATGCTGTACTGCGCCCTTTCCAGGTCCTTTAAAACGGAAAAGAGCAGCAAGAATTCCAACGTGCAGATTCGAATCGGCGCCAATCTTCAGAAAATCGGAGACGATACGGAGATCTTCATTCAGGAGATCGGCGGCGGACGGCCCGGAGGCGCTTCGCGGCACAGTCGGATGATCGCTCCCGACGCCGCGGTAATCACCAATATCGGAACGGCTCACCTTGGAAACTTCGGTTCTCAGACTGAACTGATGGAAAACAAGCTGAGGATTACCGAGGGAATGGGCAGGGACGGAATGCTGTTCCTCAACGGAGACGATCCGCTGCTGGTTCAGGCGAAGACCGACTGCAAAACCTGTTATTTCGCCGTATACAACAAAAATGCGGACTACTATGCGGAAAATATCCGGGAATCGGGAAACAGGACCAGCTTTGATGTCGTGTGGAAGGACGGCAGATTTCCGGTAACCTTACAGGTTTTGGGCATATATAATGTGCTCAACGCTGTATGCTGTTTCGCCGTGGGACGTCATTTCGGCATGAGCAGCGAGGATATCGCGGCCGGTATCGGCAGCTTTAAAACTTCAGGCACGAGACAGAATCTGGTCAATGTGGGCGGCTACAGGCTGTTTGTGGATTGTTTCAACGCTTCCCTGAGCTCGGTAGAGAGCTCTCTGTCTGTTCTGACCAGGCTGAAATGCGCTTCGGGAAAGAGGCGCAACGCCGTAATCGGAGATATTACCGGTATGGGAGAGATGGCAGGAGAAATCAACAGAGGCGTAGCTGCGGTACTGGATATCTATGCGGACAGACTGGATCAGCTGATCCTGTACGGCAGCAACGGAGACGAGATTGCTTCGGCTATGGAAAAACATTCGGCAGGTATCAGGCTGATCAGAGAGCCGGAGGAATTAAACCGTTGGATGAAGCGGGAAATTGACCGAGGAGACATAACCCTGTTCAAAGGCGGTTCAAAGTCCAAACTGGATGAACGCATCGACGACGTATTCGGAACCAATTTTGCCGACGGAAAATATGTGGAGGAATCCCGGTTTACTTCGCTTTTTCTTCGCCGTGTAAAGTACAGGCTGTTTGCGGGATACGCCACGGCCGTTGGCGGAGAAGGCGAAGCGGCGTCGGTCAGAGTAAAGAATAGAGCTGCCGGCCGGAAGGTAAAGAAAATCGCCATAGATTCCTTCCGGGGAAGCAGTATGAAAAAGTTGTTTATCGGCAGAAATGTGAAGCACATAGGTTCAAGGAGCTTTCTCGACTGCCGAAGCCTGACCGATATTCGTCACAGGGACAGCGTGCTGTTTATCGGCAGGAGCGCCTTTGAGAATTGTCATGGCCTTGTAAATCTGCAGATTCCCAATAGACTTCGCTTCATGGGAGCGAGGGCGTTTAAGAATTGCAGCGGGTTGGAAACCGTTCGCATACCGTCTGAATGTGCGGAGATTCCGACAGAGGCTTTTGCCGGCTGCACTAGTCTGCGGAGCGCAGTCATTGAAGAAGGCGTCCTGTGTTTGTCGGACAGAAGCTTCGCCGGCTGTACCAATCTGGAGGAGATACGGATTCCTCACAGCGCGGTGCGGGTTGGAAGGCAAGCTTTCCGCAACTGTGTGAATCTGAAGCGGGTGTACGTGGCAAGCGAAACTGCAGTGGACCCGAGCGCTTTTGCCGGCTGCGGAAATGTAGAGATTATCAGAGCGTTTTCCGAAGGGCCGTTATCAGACAGAGGCAGACTGCTGATCCGTTCAGAACAGAAAAAGCTGGAGGCGTAAAATCCGATTCAGAGTCCTAATCGTAAAGAACTTAAAAATGAAAGTAAGCGGCTGGCCAGATAGAAGCAGGATTTTTCCGCTCCCCTCAGAAAAAGGGTTCTTCCTTGTAAAAAAAGGAAGAATTAGCTATAATCAATTTATACCATAGGTTGGCAGAGACACATGATGAATCTGCCAGCGCCTGAGTGCCGCCTGCGGGGATAGAAAAGCGCCGGCAGCAAATACTAATTCGGCCAGAGGTGAAGTATGATTCAGGACTTGGAAAAAGGAACATTTTATAATCAATACGAGGAGCGGAAGGCGGAAGAGGGAGACCGCGTCTTTTGCTTCGACGGGGACAGAATACTGGTCAGAAAAGACGAAGAGGGGAACTTTTTTCTCCCTTCTGCCGGCGAATTGGGCCAGGCTGATCTGCAGTATCTGTTTCGCATCGACGAGGAGCGTTGTTTTTTGCTGTTTGAAAAGAAATGCATTGAGGGATATCAGTGGGAATCGGTGAGGCTGCTTAGAAAACGGAAATGGAAAGAACTGTCTTTTGCCGCTGCCACGGCATACCATCTGTATCGGTGGTACGCCGATAACCGATTCTGCGGCCGGTGCGGCGGACCGCTTCACAGAGACGGCCGGGAACGGATGCTGAGCTGCCCGTCCTGCGGCAATGTGGTTTATCCCAAGATCGCGCCGGCGGTTATCGTTGCGGTTACAAACGGGGATAAACTGCTGCTGACCAGGTACAACGGCAGAGCGTACAAAAAATACGCGCTGATTGCCGGCTTTACAGAGATCGGTGAAACCGCCGAAGAGACGGTAAAACGCGAGGTTATGGAAGAGGTCGGTCTCAAGGTCAGGGATATCGTCTATTACAAAAGTCAGCCGTGGGGTGTTGACAGCAATTTGCTTTTGGGATTCTTCTGCAGAGTGGATGGAGAAACAGAGATTACTGTTGATGAAAATGAACTTTCTTCTGCCGGTTGGTTTTCCCGGGAAGATATCCCTGAAGATGACGGCTTCAGCCTGACGGGGGAAATGATGGGACTATTTATAAAAGTAGGAGGAAATTTTAATGTATGATATCATCATCATCGGCGCAGGCACAGCGGGCATGTCGGCGGCGATCTACGGACAGAGAGCGGGAAAGAAGACGCTCATGCTTGACGAGAAAGGATTCGGAGGGCAGATTCTCAACACGCCGGAGGTAGAAAACTATCCGGGCATTAAGCGAATATCCGGTTTCGCCTTTGCCGGCGACCTTTACCAACAGGCCACTGAGCTGGGAGCGGAGATCGTCTATGAAAAGGCCGTGGGAATCGAAGAAGCAGACGGAGTTAAGATTGTGAAGACCGATAGCGGACAGTATATGGGAAAATCGGTGATTTTGGCCACTGGAGCGAAGAACAGACCTCTTGGACTGAAAGACGAACAGAAATTTACCGGGTCCGGTGTTTCCTACTGCGCTACTTGTGACGGAGCTTTCTTCCGGGGACGCTCCGTGGCCGTTGTCGGAGGAGGAAATACTGCGTTGGAAGACGCGGAAGTTCTTGCCGGTATGGCGGAGAAAGTCTATCTGGTTCATCGCCGGGATACCTTCCGGGGAGACGCGGCCAACGTCAGGAGGCTTGAAAATAGAGAAAACGTCCAATTTGTATTGGATAGCGTGCCGGAGAAACTGATCGGGGAAAATGTGATCAGCGGTCTTGGCGTAAAGAACGTGAAGACTGGCGAAAGTACCGTTCTTTCGGTTCAGGGCGTGTTTGTGGCTATCGGTCAGATGCCTGACAATCAGGCCTTTGCCGATTTGATTGAGCTGGACAAAAGCGGGTATATTCAGGCCGGAGAAGACTGTGTGACCTCAGCGCCGGGAATTTTTACCGCAGGCGATTGCCGTACCAAAAAGATCAGGCAGCTGACAACAGCGGCGGCTGACGGCGCGGTAGCTGCTCTTGCAGCGGCAGAATACGTCAACGGATTAGAGAGGTGACGCAGAGGCGAGATCGCTTTCTGCAGGAGAGAGTATACAATACAATATCGTGTTATCGTCATAGACGTCTCTCTTTCGGCTTGTATGCGCCCGGCGAGACGAGTAAAGACGGAGTGTAGATTATGGAATTATCGAGAATTGATCAGATACTGTGCCGGCTTATCCGCATGGATACGACCAGCGGGGTTCACCCTGAACGGCCGTGCATCGAATATATAAGGGAACTGCTTGAATCTGCAGGAATAGAGACGAGCGTTTACGCTCTGGATGAAGAACGGCCGAATCTCTATGCCTGTATCCCTTCAAAGGAGGATCCGGAGCGCAGAAAACCGCCCCTTCTCTTCTACGGTCACGTAGACGTCGTGCCGGTGACAGACCAGCAGTGGTCCTGCGATCCTTTTGGCGCAGAGATTAAAGACGGATATATATGGGGAAGAGGCGCTGTCGATATGAAAGGCGAAATAGCCATGTTCATCGGACTGGCCCTTGCTGCAGCGGAACAGAGACTGGAACTTCCCTTCGATCTGCGCTTTCTGTTTGTCAGCGACGAAGAGTGCAGCGGGAGATACGGGATGGCCTATCTGGTCGACCGTCATCCGGAGCTGTTCGAAGGCGTAAAGTGGGCCTTCGGCGAAATCGGCGGATTTACCTTCCATGTGGCGGGACAGCAGATTTATCCCATTATGATAGCGGAAAAGCAGTTTGCCCATCTTCGGATTACGGCAAGAGGAAGCGGCGGCCACGGATCGCTGGCACATACGGGAACGGCCATGGAAAGAGCGGCGGAAGCGGTGGCGAAACTGTCGAAAGAGCGGCTGCCGGTGCGGATTACGCCGCCGGTCAGGCTGATGGTAGAAGGTTTTGCGGATATCCTGGGCGGATTTCAGGGCAAAGTGCTCAGGCGGCTTCTCCAGCCGCGCTGGACCGACAGAATCCTGAAGCTCATGGGAGGGACGGGAACCCTCTTTGATCCGCTGCTGCACAACAATATCAACGTGACCATCATCAGCGGCGGAAGCGCCATCAACGTGATTCCTTCGGCGGTAACGTTTCAGGGAGACATGCGCCTGGTTCCGGGCTGTTCCATAGAAGAGGGGATAGAAGATGTGAGAAGCCTGATCGGAGACGGTTTTACCATAGACGTCGAGGAATACAATCCGGGAAGCAGCAGTACGGACATGAGTCTGTACGAGCAGATCTCTCGGACAATGACTTCCTGCGAAAAGGGCGCGAAGACAGTGCCTTTCGTCCTCAGCGGAGTGACCGACGGGCGTTTTCTCTCCAGATTGGGCATACAGACCTACGGCTTCACGCCAATGAAGCTGCCGGAAGATTACAACTTTACCGAGTTTATCCACAGCGCTGATGAACGCATCCCCGTAGGCGCCGCCGATTTTGGGGCGGAAGTTCTGTTGAAACTGGTCTGCAATCTGAAAGTATAGGGTGCGGAAACGGTGGCTGCCGCTGTTTCGCAGCCGCTTTCCCGTTTGGGATCTGTTTCGCAGTCCGTATCTTCTTGTCAAGGAAAGGTAAAATATGATATAATTGTTACACCTTCAGCTGACAGCGGCATAAACGGAAGAGTATGCCGCTGTCAGCTGAGGGCAGATCCGCGGAGCGCAGAGATCCTTTTCTTCGCGCCGCGTACGGAGGAATACAGAATGGAACCAAAATACAAACGGGTTCTCCTGAAGATCAGTGGAGAAGCGCTGGCCGGGGAGGACCGATTCGGCATCAATGAAGAAATGACCAAGAAGGTTGCCCGTCAGGTAAAGGAAATTCACCAGCTTGGTGTGGAGGTCGCCATTGTTGTCGGCGGCGGCAATTTCTGGAGAGGACGGACCAGTAAGGATATGGATCGCGCTACAGCCGACTATATGGGAATGTTGGCCACGGTGATGAACTCTCTGGCTTTGCAGGATGCCCTGCTTGCCGAGGGAATCAAGGCGCGGGTTCAGACTGCCATTGAAATGCGCGAGATTGCGGAGCCTTACGCCAGGAGAAAGGCGATCAGCCAGCTGGAGCACAAAGACGTCGTGATTTTTGGTGCGGGAACGGGAAATCCTTTCTTTTCCACAGATACGGCAGCCGCGCTGAGAGCGGTAGAGATCGATGCGGATGTGATTTTGCTGGCCAAAAAAGTAGACGCGGTATATTCTGACGATCCGGAAAAAAATCCCGATGCGGTTAAATACGATCAGCTAACGCACATGGAAGTGCTGGAAAAGGATTTGAAAGTCATGGATCTGACCGCCGCAACCCTGTGCAGAGACAACCACATTGCCATTCACGTGTTCGGTATTGCAGAAGAAGGAAATGTGCTGAAAGCCGTATATGGTGAAAAGATCGGTACGATAATAAAGTAGGAGGAAGAAAATGAGCCATTCACACAAGACTTTAGAGGAGAGAATTGCGAAGAGCATTTCGGTACTGAGGGAAGATTTGAACACAGTAAGAGCGGGAAGAGCAAACCCGGCTCTGTTGGATAAGGTAATGGTGGATTATTACGGAAGTCCGACGCCGCTGAAAAATCTCTCAAATATATCCGTTCCGGATCCGCGCACGCTGATGATCACGCCGTTTGATCCCAAATCCATCGGCGAGATCGAGAAGGCGATCAATATCGCCGAAATCGGTATCACTCCGTCAAACGACGGCAAGTGCATCAGACTGGCTATCCCGCAGCTGACGGAAGAACGGAGAAAAGAACTGACCAAGACGACCAAAAAGATGGGCGAAGACGCAAAAGTTGCCATTCGAAATCTCAGAAGAGAGGCTAACGATCTGTTGAAGAAACAGCAGAAAGACGGCGAGCTGACCGAGGACGATCTGAAAAAGGAACTGGATTCGGTGCAGAAACTGATTGAAAAAGCAGGAAAAGATATCGACGATATCGTTGCCGCAAAAGACAAGGAAATTCTTGAAGTATAAAAAGCGCAGAGAGGAAGAGAGGCTGTCTCGTAAGGGATAGCCTCAAGTTATGAGAAACTTATGATAGACAAAGAGAGACTTCCCGTTCATGTCGCCATCATTATGGATGGCAACGGAAGATGGGCAGCGAAAAGAGGACTTCCCCGCTTGGCAGGACACAATGCCGGCATGCTGGCCATGAAAGAGATTGTAAAAGAGTCGTCGCGACTGGGTATAGAGCACCTGACTGTGTATGCCTTCTCTACGGAAAACTGGAAGCGTTCGGAAGAAGAGGTCAGCGGTATTTTCCGCCTCCTGGTCAGATATGTGGACAGCGAACTGAGGGAACTCCATGAGAACAACGTCAGGGTGAAAATTTTAGGCGATTACAGCGTTATACCCCGCGCTGCCGTGGAGAGGCTGGAGAAGACCCTCGCGATGACTTGCGAGAATACCGGACTTCGATTCAATATCGCTCTGAATTATGGAAGCAGAGCGGAAATCGTCAGAGCGGTCAACAGAATCCGGGAGGATATGAAATCGGGGAAGATAAAAGAGGTCGTGGAAATCAACGAGGAACTGATCAGCCGGTATCTGTATACCGGCGATGAAAACGGGAACATTCCCGATCCGGATCTGATTATCCGCACCAGCGGCGAAGAGCGGCTGTCCAATTTTATGCTGTGGCAGAGCGCTTACAGCGAGCTGGCGTTTACCGACGTGCTCTGGCCGGAGTTTACTCCCGAAGAGTTCCGGCGCCTTTTGGAGCAGTATCAGAACCGGGATCGAAGATTCGGAGGGAGGAAATAGAGCAAACGATGAAGACGAGAATTATTTCAGGACTGTGTATGGTTCCACTGCTGATCTTTGTATACCTGGGAAGCTACTGGCTGACAGCCATGTGCATCTTTGTCGGACTCGTAGGGGTCAGAGAGTTCTTTAACGGATTCAGAGCGATGGACGTGCATCCAAGCGAGCCGGTCGCCTACGTATCCATGTTTGTACTCTATCTGATCAACGGCCTGTGGCCGCAGCAGCATGAGTTTATCATCGCGTGGCTGGTCTTCAGTGTAATGGCCAGTTCCATCTATATTTTTAAAATCAATGAGAGAAAGCTGGAAGACGGCATGGCGACCATGCTGGGCATAATCTATGTGGTATTCTTTTCTTTCCACGTGGTGCTCGTAGATCAGACTGAAGAGTACGCGGTTCTGATTTGGCTGGTTCTTCTGTCCGCCTTCTGTACGGATATTTTTGCTTATTTTACAGGTTATCTGCTGGGAAAGCACAAGCTCTGTCCTAACTTAAGCCCGAAAAAGACCGTTGAGGGAGCCGTAGGAGGAACTCTGGGCAGCGTCATTTGCTGCGGTCTCTTCGGCTATTTTGTCGTACCGCGGATCTGGATTCACTGCCTGATCATCGGACTGATCGGTGCGGTGCTGTCTCAGTGCGGCGATCTTACCGCGTCGGCTTACAAACGGAAGATGGGCATTAAGGACTACGGAACGCTGATACCGGGACATGGCGGAATCATGGATCGATTTGACAGCGTCCTGTTTACCGCGCCTGTAGTGTATTACTATATTGTGCTCGTGTTGCAGTAGGAGAGCTGAAGATGAAGAAAGTTTCGATTTTAGGAAGTACGGGATCCATTGGAACGCAGGCACTTTCGGTGATTCGAGAGCACAGAGAGCGGTTTTGCGTAACTTCGCTGTGCTGCGGAAAGAATACGAAGCTCCTTTCGGAGCAGATCAGGGAATTTATGCCTGAACTGGCGGTAACTGCTGATGAGAAAGACGCCGTGGAATTATCGCGCAGATTTCCTCATATGGAAGTCATGTACGGAGAAGAAGGGCTGAACGCGGCGGCAGAAGATGACAGCGATATCCTGCTCAACGCTCTTATGGGAATGCGGGGTCTGGTCCCTACGTACCGGGCCATTCTCTGTGGTAAAGATGTGGCTCTGGCCAATAAGGAAACTCTTGTGGCAGGGGGAGAGCTGATCATGGAAGCCGTGCGGCAGAACGGAGTAAAGATGCTGCCGGTGGACAGTGAACACAGTGCGATTTTTCAGTGCCTTGCGGGAAATGAGGGGAAGAAGATCCGCAGGCTGTTTCTGACAGCTTCCGGGGGGCCCTTCCGCGGCTTTTCCAAAGAACAGCTGAAAGAAGTGACTCTGGAACAGGCTCTCGCGCACCCGCGCTGGACTATGGGCAAAAAAATTACGGTGGATTCGGCGACGATGATGAACAAGGGGCTGGAGGTGATTGAAGCCAGATGGCTTTTCGACGTGCCTCTTGCCGATATAGAGATTCTGGTTCATCCGCAGAGCATCGTTCACTCTGCCGTAGAATTTGACGATACTTCTATTCTGGCGCAGCTTGGGCTTCCGGACATGAAGATTCCGATCAGCGTGGCTCTGGGATATCCGGAGAGACTGCACAGTTCGGGCAGAGAGCTGAATTTCTTCCAAGAAGGAGCCTCACTGACCTTTGAAAAACCGGATCGGGAGGTTTTTCGCTGCATCGATTTGGCGTTTTGCGCTTCTGAAGCGGGAGGCAGCTATCCGATCGTGCTCAACGCTGCCAACGAGGTGCTGGTCGACCGATTTTTGAAGGGAGAAATCCGGTTCCTCGATATTCAAAAAAACATCGAAAGTATACTGGATCTTCACACACCTACATATAATTTAGGGTTAAATGATATTATTGAGATAGATCGGAAAATTCGCAAAGAGGTTATGGGATGACAGTTATTTACGCAATTATTTTGTTTGTTCTCCTGATCTTTCCCCATGAACTGGGTCACTTTATCGTGGCTAAAGCTGTGGGAGTCAAGGTCAACGAGTTTGCTTTCGGTATGGGCCCGGCGCTCTTTAAACGGCAGAAAGGGGAAACCCTGTACGCCGTAAGGCTGATACCGATCGGCGGTTACTGCGCCATGGAAGGAGAAAACGAGGAGTCGGACGACAGCCGCTCCTTTAACAATAAGCCGGGATGGGCTAAGATCTCTGTTTTGCTGGCCGGTTCGGCTATGAATGTGTTGATTGCCGTGCTCACTTTGTCCATTCTGATGGGCGTGATCGGCAGCGCTACCACTGCCGTAGACCAGGTTCAGGCGGACAGCCCGGCTTACAGAGCGGGATTGGAAAAGGGCGATAAAATCATAGCTGTCGACGGCGAGGAGATTGACTCCTGGCAGGAGCTTACGGAGGTTATCGGCGGATCGAGCCAGACGCGATCGGTCACTTTTGAGAGGGATGGTCAGGAGCAGACCGTGGATATCACCCCTGTGGAAGGCGAGGACGGCAGATATATCGTCGGCATTACATCTCAGGTCAGTCACAACGCCTTTACTGCGGTAAAAAACGGCTCAAAAGCCACGTGGAATATGACGGTGCTCATGTTTGACGCGCTGAAGCAGCTGGTAACCGGGGATTCGTCCACCGAGGATATCGCAGGACCTGTGGGTATCGTCTCCATGGTCAGTGAAACGACAACCTACGGAATGCTTTATTTCGGCTATCTTCTTGCGCTGATGAGCCTGAACCTGGCTATCATCAATATGCTTCCGTTCCCGGCTCTCGACGGAGGCAGAATACTGTTCGTTATCATTCGCAAAATAACAGGGAAGATGATTTCCGATCAGATGGAGGGCCGGATTCACGCCGCCGGCATGGTCCTTCTGTTTGGGTTTATGATTTTCGTAACCTGGAACGATATTACGAGGTTATTTTCATGAGCAAGAGTGTGAGATGCGGGACTGTAACCATAGGCGGAGGCGTGCCGATATCCGTACAGTCAATGACCAATGTGAACTCTCACGATAGGGAGGCGCTTATCCGTCAGATACGCCAGCTGGAAGATGCGGGCTGCGACATCGTAAGGGTAGCCGTTCCCGACATGGAAGCGGCAGAAGTGCTGAAGCAGGTTAAATCGCAGGTGAATATTCCGGTGGTGGCCGATATTCACTTCGATTATCGGCTGGCAATTGCAGCCATTGAAGCCGGAGCGGACAAGATACGGATAAATCCGGGAAATATCGGATCGAGAGATCGGGTGAAGGCCGTTGTGGATGCGGCGAAAGAAAGAGACATACCCATCCGGATCGGTGTAAACTCCGGATCTCTGGAGCAGGACATCCGGGAAAAGTACGGCGGCGTAACAGCCGAAGGACTTGCGGAGAGCGCGCTCAGAAACGTCAGACTCATCGAAAACATGGGCTACGATCATCTGGTTGTTTCTCTGAAATCCTCCGACGTCGGAATGAACTACCGGGCCCACAAGATCGCGGCGGAAAAGACCGATCATCCGATACATATCGGCGTCACGGAGGCAGGAACGGTGAAACGGGGGAAGGTAAAATCTGCCGTCGGCATCGGAGCGCTCCTCCTTGAAGGGATCGGCGATACGATGAGAGTATCTCTGACTGCGGATCCGGTAGAAGAGGTTCTCTATGCCCGGGAAATATTGGAAGCCGTAGGCATCAGAAAGCCCAAGTTCGATTTGATTTCCTGCCCGACCTGCGGAAGAACGAAGATAGATCTCCAGAAACTGACCGAAGAAGTGGAGCGGAGAATTTCTGCTGTACGCGTAAAACCGGGGCTGAAAATCGCGGTGATGGGCTGCGCCGTCAACGGACCGGGAGAAGCGAGGGATGCCGACTTTGGCGTAGCCTGCGGCAGCGGCAAGGGGGTCATCTTTGCCGGAGGCAAGATCATAAAGACGGCGCCGGAAGATGAAATTGTTGACGAATTGATAAAACTGGTTGAGAAGAAATGAAGGATTTAATCGAGAAGAGCATACATTGGGATTCCATAGGAGAGCATTCTTCGGATGAATACCGGTACGAGATTATTGACGCGAGCATTGCGAAGGATTCCGGAGTGTTGAATATAACACTCCGGCTTAATTTTGTGCCGCCTTATCTGGACATGGAGAAGCTGAAGGGCATGATCCTGCACAGGATTGAAAAACTGCGGGATGTGCGGTTTTCTTATGTCTACGAAGATGTGATTCTGCAGCAGGAAGAGATCATCAGATTGTTTATTCCTCATATGATTGAAATCATCAACGGAAAGTACGCGGCGATTACCAAGACGATTCAGGCGGACAAGTTTACCTACGACGGACAGACCCTGTCCATCTTTGCGCTGGGAAGACTGGCTACAGAACAGCTCAACGAAAAAGTGGCCCGTCTCTTCAGCGGTCTGCTCATGGAGCACTTTGCCATCAGTGCGGAGGTTGTCTTTAAAAACGATCAGGATGTCTATCGGAAGGCTGCAGAAGATTGGAGAGGCTCGGAGGAAGAAGACATAAAGAGCAGTCTCAGAGAGCAGATCAGAAAAAATCAGGAGGCTCAGGCTGCCTCGCCAAGCAAGCCTGCGGAGAGCAGCAGCTTTGGCGGCCAGAAAACCGGATGGCGCAGACGGGAGAAGGAGATGCCTGCGGAGGGAAATCGGATTATGGGAAAACCGATTGTCGGGGAATCTTCACCTTTAACCGGATTGTCGGCCGATTCCGGTATGGTGATCATCGAAGGTATACTGTTTAAAAAGGATTCCAGGCCCATAAAAAACGAGAAAAAACTGGTTACCCTTCTGATTACGGACAAGAAGACGTCGGTATGCCTGAAAGCGTTCTGCTCAAACGGAAAGTGGGAGGAAATCGATTCTCTGCTGAAGAACGGAGACTACATAAAGGTTCGCGGCGAGACGGAGTGGGACAGATACGACAACTGTCTCGTCGTGATGATGAAGGATATCGAAAAAGGGAAACGGAAGGTCAGAGAAGATACTTATGGAGCAGGGAAGAGAGTAGAGCTTCACGCCCATACCAAGATGAGCGCTATGGACGGTCTCAACGAGGTATCCAATCTGGTAAAGACCGCGGCATATTGGGGACAGCCGGCTGTGGCGATTACAGACCACGGCGTGGTGCAGAGTTTTCCTGATGCGGCTAAGACGGCAAAAAAACTGGAGGCCGACAAAGAAAATCCCATCAACATTAAGATCATATATGGTATGGAAGGATACGTTTTCGATGACAGGGACTGCCGAAATCCTGACGGCACCATCGATTATAAAAAGAAGCCGACCAACCACATCATCCTCCTGGCAAAGACCCAGGAGGGATTGAAAAACATATATAAGTTGGTTTCCTACTCTCATCTTCAGTATTTTTACAAACGGCCGCGGCTCCCTAAGTCGGTGATACAGGAGCACAGAGAAGGCTTGATCATCGGCTCTGCCTGTGAGGCCGGAGAGGTTTATCGGGCGATTGTTGAAAAAAAGAGCAGAGAGGAAATCGAGAAAATCGCCTCGTTCTATGACTATCTGGAAATTCAGCCGTTGATCAACAACCAGTTCATGATCGATAACGGTATCGTATCAGGGAAAGAAGAATTGCGGGAGATCAACCGGCAGATCATAAAGCTGGCGGATGATCTGGAAAAGCCGGTTGTTGCGACGACAGACGCTCACTATGACGAGCCGGAATCGGCCATTTACCGGAACATCCTGATGGCAGGCATGGGATTCAAAGACGCCGAGAACGGCCAAGGCCTGTACATGCGGACCACAGACGAGATGATGGAGGAGTTCAGCTATCTGGGGGAAGAGACCGCTTACCGGGTGGTTATCGAGAATACCAATAAGATTGCCGATATGATCGACGGCAGTATCCTGCCGGTACCCAAGGGGAAGTTTCCGCCTCGCATCGAGGGGGCAGAGGAGACGCTGCGGACCACATGTATGGAGCGGGCCCACAGTATCTACGGCGATCCCCTTCCGCAGAAGATCGGGGAACGGCTGGAGAAAGAGCTGAGCTCTATTATCGGAAACGGGTATGCGGTTATGTATGTTTCGGCCCAGATGTTGGTAAAGAAATCTATGGAAGACGGTTATCTGGTCGGTTCCCGAGGTTCGGTAGGGTCGTCCTTTGCGGCCACCATGGCAGGAATTACGGAAGTAAATCCTCTCGATCCTCACTATATTTGTCCCAACTGCAAGCATTTGGAATGGGGAGATAAGAACCTTTACGACTGCGGAATCGATATGCCGGAAAGGGCCTGTCCGGAATGCGGCACAATGATGAACCGGGATGGCTATACCATTCCTTTCGCCACCTTCCTTGGCTTTGACGGCGATAAGGAACCGGATATCGACCTGAATTTTGCCGGTGAGTATCAGGCTACCGCCCACAAATATGTAGGCGAGATCTTCGGTGAGAAAAACGTATTTAAGGCCGGTACGGTGGGCACTGTAGCGGATAAAACGGCCTACGGCTACGTGATGAAGTTTGCCGATGAGTTTAACCGGCCGATCAACAAGTTTGAAGCGGACCGCCTGACCCAGGGATGTACAGGGGTAAAACGAACCACAGGGCAGCATCCGGGAGGCATCATCATCGTGCCCGACGATCATGAGATCTACGAATTCTGCCCGGTTCAGCATCCGGCCAACGATGTGAAATCGGATATCATCACCACCCACTTCGACTACCACAAGATCGATGAGAATTTGTTGAAGTTGGATATTCTGGGACACAATATTCCTTCGATGATTCGTCAGCTTCAGGATATGACCGGAATCGATCCGATGAAGGCCGACCTGACCGACCGAAAGGTGCTGAGCATTTTCAACGGTACGGAAGCGCTGGACATAAAAGATCCCGATTATCGGTTTACCCACGGATCCTACGCCATACCGGAGTTCGGTACCGGCTTTGTCAGACAGATGCTGGACGATACCAAACCGGATAAATTTGCCGACCTGGTGCGTATTTCCGGATTTTCCCACGGTACGGACGTATGGCTCAATAACGCGCAGGACTATATCCGCAACGGAACGGCTACCATGAGAGAGGTTATTTCCACCCGTGACGACATCATGAACTACCTGCTTCTCAAGGGAATCGAGAACAAGATGTCCTTTCAGATCATGGAGGATGTTCGAAAGAACCGGCCGTTGAAGGAGGAGCAGCTGACGGTGATGAAGGAACACGGGGTACCGGACTGGTACATCGATTCCTGTATAAAGATTCAGTATATGTTCCCTCGCGCCCACGCCGTGGCCTATGTTATGATGTCTTTCCGTATGGCCTGGTATAAAGTCTACTACCCGGTGGAATTTTACGCTACGTATTTCACCAGTACGGTGGCCAATTTCGATGCGGAGACGATCCTCAAAGGGCCAAAAGCGTGTCTGGACAGGATTGAAATGATTGAAGCCATGGGCAGCAATGCATCGGCTAAGGAAAAAGAAGACGTGTTGATTCTTGAAGTTGCCTACGAGATGTATAGCAGGGGATACGAATTTGCGCCGGCACGCCTGGGCCGATCCTATGCACTGAAGTTCTGGTCGGACGAGGGAAAGGTTCTTCTGCCGTTTGTAGCTTTGGAAGGCGTGGGGGATACGGCGGCCAAGGCCTTTGCCGACGCCTATGCGGAGAAACCTTTCGATACTGTAGAAGAGGCGGTCAGCCGGGCCAAACTGAATCGAACGGCAGTAGAGGCTCTTCGAAATCATGGCGTTTTCGAAGGATTGCCGGAGACCGATCAGCTATCTCTCTTTTGAACAACAGATGAACGGATTCTTTACCGTAGCTACAGCCTTTTTTTACAGAATCATCACACGGCTTTGCTATACTCTTAATCGTAGAAAGGAGGGTAGCAGGGATAAGAGATAATTTCTTCTTTAGTGTTCTTTCTTAAATTAAATATCGCAATCAAAGGGAGTGCTTCAACATCATCGATGACGGAGATTTTGAAGCGCTCCTTTTGTGTGTCCGTTTTTCTCTGTGCGTTTACAGTTCAAAAAGGGCGCTGAGGAAGCGGGAAACCGTGTGGAACAGGTGTATCTTCATCAGCTGAATATCGGATTCTGCTCGGCCTGCTACGGCTGCCGCGGAACGAATACCTGCGTACAGAAAGACGATATGGAGCAGCTTTTGCAGAAGATGGTGGAGGCGGATGTTTTGGTTCTCGCTACGCCGGTATATTTCTACTCCATGGACGGGCAGATGAAAACCGTGATCGACCGCACCCTTCCACGCTATACGGAAATCCGCGACAAGGAGGTCTGCTTTATCGCTACAGCCGCGGCAGAAAAAGCGGCGATGGAGAGGACGATAGACGGCCTGAGGGGATTTACCGATTGTCTTCCGGGAGCTCAGGTCAAAGGTGTGATTTACGGCGAAGGTGTTTATCAGAAAGGTGAAGTGGAGGCTTCGCCTGCGTTTACGGAAAGTTACAGAGCGGGAAAATCTGTCCGGTAAAGAAACGTTTTGAGGCAGAAGGTAGCTATCTGCAAAAGATGAAGGAACGGAGCAGATCGGGAAATTGGACCTGGGACGAAGCGAGATCGTGGATCACAGCGATCCAAAGTTTGTACAGATGCTGCACAGCAGAAAAATTCACCAGTAGCGATTTCGCAGAATGCAAGTATGCTTTCAGAGAAAAAATAGGGTCTTGTTGCCCGTGAAGATTTTCGATGGTATACTGTAATGCGAGATTAAAGCTGGAGGTTGTTTTCATGGAGAAAAAGAAAATGCGCCGCAGAGCTCTGTCTGCGGCGTTTCCTTATACCATTCCCATATTTGCCGGATTTTGGTTTCTGGGTTTGGCCTATGGAATATACATGAATGTTTCAGGGTTTAGCGCCTGGTACCCTATGTTCATGAGTATGCTGATTTTTGGAGGTTCGCTGGAATTTGTAGCGGTGACGATGCTGCTCAGTTCCTTTGCACCGCTGCAGACGCTGATCATGACTCTGATGATTCAGGCTCGTCATCTGTTTTACGGCCTTTCCATGCTGGACAAGTTCAAGGGAACCGGTTGGAAGAAACCCTATTTGATCTTCGGCATGTGCGATGAAACTTTTTCTATCAATTACACGGCGAAAATTCCCGAACATGTGGACAAAGGCTGGTTCATGTTTTTTGTCACGCTGCTCAATCAGATCTACTGGGTATCGGGAGCGACGCTTGGAGGCATTTTGGGTTCTCTGCTGTCCTTCGATACGGAAGGCCTGGACTTTGTGATGACGGCTATGCTTGTAGTGATCTTTCTCGAACAGTGGCTGAAGGAAAAAAGCATTACACCGCGCTGATCGGCGTTCTGTGCTCGGCAGGTTGTCTGCTGCTCTTCGGCGCAGAATCGTTTATGATTCCCACGATGGCCTGTATCCTTTGCTTTCTCACTGTATTCCGAAAGCCGATTGAAAAGGCAGGTGGTCTGGTATGACAATGCTGCAGCAGGTGATTACTATTGGAATCTGCGTTGTCGGGACTATGGCTACCCGTTTCCTCCCTTTTTTGATTTTCTCCGGAAAACGGCCTACGCCCAAGTACGTACAGTATCTGGGAAAGGCATTGCCGGCGGCGATTTTTGGTATGTTGGTTGTCTACTGCCTGCGGAATACGGAAATCGTATCGGGAAATCATGGCTTGCCGGAGCTGATCGCTATTGTCGTTACTGCAGCGCTTCATCTGTGGAAGCGGCAGATGCTCTTGTCCATTGCCGGCGGTACGGTATGTTATATGCTTCTGCTGCAGCTGGTGTTTTAAGAGGGAATCGCTATAAAAGCATGTCTTTATGGGAAGTCCGCGGTTTGAGGGGAATACCGCCGCGCTTTGACTGTGTTGTTTGAAAAGTGAAAACTTGAAGAAAAAATGATAAAATCTGACACAAAAGCCATAAGTTTTCTTAACAAAATCGTCACATAAAATTGCTATACTAAACTTGTCAAAAGGAGATAGGGTTACACGAGATAATTTCTTTTTGAACGTTCTTTCTTAATTAAATTAAATATCGCAGCCAACAGACCCTGCCGTATGGCGGGGTCTGTTGGTATGTTTTTGCAGAAAAACGAAGGAAGCGTCGGCCCTGAGCCGACGCTTCCTTCGTTTTTTAGGGGATTTTTATTTATAAGCCTGATACATCTTTTCAAAAGCAGGAAGGCTTCTTCTGATCATATCGTTGGATACGCAGTAGGACAATCTTAGGAATCCAGGGCATTCGAATCCTTCACCAGGAACGACCAACAGATTGAAATCGTTCTTTGCTTTTTCGCAGAAAGCCTGGCTGTCACCGTTTGGCGCTTCGACGAACAGGTAGAACGCGCCATCCGGTTTTGCGCAGCGGTATCCCATCTCGGTCAGAGAATCGTACAGAAGGGTGCGGTTTTCATCGTAGGCCTTCAGATCCGGCATTTCGCCGACACAGCGTTCGATGACCAGCTGCATCAGGGTCGGTGCGCATACGTGTCCGTTGGCACGGGCCGCGCCGGCTACGCCCTTGTAGACTTCCTCTGCGTTTTCGCAGGAATCCGGTACGCATACGTAACCGATACGTTCGCCTGGGAGGGAAAGGCTCTTGGACCAGGAGTAGCATACGATCGTATTTTTGTAGATCGTTGGGATGAACGGAACTTTAACGTCGCCGTATACCAGTTCGCGGTACGGTTCGTCAGCGATAATGTAGATCGGATGGCCGTATTCTTCACCTTTCTTTGTTAAAATATCCGCCAGCGCTTTCAGCGTTGCTTCTGTGTAGACTACGCCGGATGGGTTGTTCGGTGAATTGATAATGATCGCCTGAGTATGTTCTGTAATCAGCGATTCTACTTTTGTCAGATCGATCTGGAAGTGTTCTCTGTCTGCGGGAACGACGACCAGGTTACCTCCGTTTTCTTCTACGAAGGGACGATATTCAGGGAAGAACGGGGCTACAGCCATGATTTCGGACTTTTCATCAGCAAGGAGCGCTTTTATGGTGGAAATCAAAGCGGGAGCCGCACCGCAGGTGATGAACAGGTTTGCGGCCTTGATATCGGTACCGAAGCGCTGGTTCAGATTTTTGGCGATGGCTTCTCTTGCCCCGTCAAAACCGCCGGCCATGGAATAGCCGTGAACGGCTATGGAATCCATATCGCTCAGGATATCTT
The DNA here is from genome assembly GCA_904420065.1 of uncultured Emergencia sp. Classification (GTDB taxonomy): domain Bacteria; phylum Bacillota; class Clostridia; order Peptostreptococcales; family Anaerovoracaceae; genus Senimuribacter. The sequence continues at coordinate 88,712 of CAJFTU010000006.1, read as the reverse complement.
TGATGGACTGATTAACCTTTGCCGGAGCCGGAATGCTCGGATTGCCGAGTGTGTAGTCGAAGACATTTTCCGGGCCGACAATCTTTGCCTGCTGCAGTCCGTAGGCGAACAGTTCACGAATAACAGAAGGCTGGTTGCCCAATTCAAACATTGCTTTGTTGTACATAAATAATTCCTCCTTATTCACTGTGATAAAGTGGGTAAACCGCCGGCAGACTGCGATCCGCGCATTTCCTGCAGCGGCTTGTTTCAAAATCGGGGAGAAGGGACAGGCTTTCTGCAGAGCAGAAGAAAAACCCTTTCCCATATATACACTATTTTACATCAAGGTCTTGACTTGTGAACAGCACTTTATTATTATATATCTATAAATTTTTCTAATATTTACAGGCGAATATAATGGATGTTAATAAGATAAAAATCTTTATTGAAGCCGTGGAGAGTGGCAGCCTCCTGTCTGCGGCGGAAAAGCTGGGTTATACCCAGGCGGGACTCACCCATATGGTGAAGGCACTGGAGAACGAATTGGGTCTGGTCCTTCTGCAGAGAGGAAAGTTTGGCGTAAGGCTGACCAGGGAGGGCAGCCGTCTGATGCCTTTATTCCGGGAACTGGTTTCGGTTCAGGAAAAAATTCGCAGCGAAGCCCACCTGATTCAGGAACAGAAAGCGTCGATCATTCGGCTGGCTTCCGTGGCCAGTGTGATCAGAACCTGTCTTCCCGATATTCTTATGGCTTTTCAGAAGGAGAACCCTGCGATTTCCTTTGAAATCAAGGAGGGAGATGACAGAATCTATCAGTGGTTTGACCGGGGAGAGGTGGATATCTGCATTACCAGCAATATGATTCGCCGAGACGAATTTCAGCCTCTCTTTACCGATGAGTTTCTGGCCGTACTTCCGGAGAACTATCCCATCGGAAGAGGAGAAACCTATCCGCTCAGCCGCATCGAAGAGGATCCGTATATCGGTTCCACCTGCGTTCACGACTGCGATGTGGAAGAACTGCTTGATCGTTACCACATCCATCCTAAACAGCAGAGCACCTATGTGGATGACAACAGCCTCATCTCCATGGTTGCCAGAGGGTTCGGCATCAGCCTGCTGCCCCGTCTGGTTTTGAAAAACTGTCACGAAAAGGTACTTCTTGCGCCGCTGGACAGACCCTGCAGCCGCAATATCGGCATCCTGTGCGGAGAAGAAGGGAGCAGTTCTCTATCGGTAAAAAAGTTTGTGCTTTTCCTGAAAAACTGGAATTTTGAACAGTATCAGAGATAAATATGTTATAATACAGGTTATGTACGTTAAGGAGGAATCGAGATGAAAGTATTGATGATTAACGGCAGTCCGAGGGCGAAGGGCTGTACCTTTACCGCACTCAGCGAGATTGCCGATCAGCTGAAGAGGGAAGGTGCAGATAGTGAGATCGTTCAGCTGGGAACAGGTCCGCTGAGGGACTGCATTGCCTGTCACAAGTGCGACGAGCTGAACAATCGCTGTATTTTCAACGACGATGTGGTCAATGAAATCATCGAAAAGGCAGAGTCAGCCGACGGTTTTGTGTTCGGCACCCCGGTCTACTATGCTCATCCAAGCGGCAGAGTTTTGTCTGCACTCGACCGGATCTTCTATGCCGGCTCATCGGTCTTTGCTCACAAACCGGCAGCGGCTATTGCGTCTGCCCGCAGAGCGGGAACTACGGCGTCTTTCGATGTGATGAACAAATATTTCACCATCAATCAGATGCCGATTGTCTCTTCCACATACTGGAATATGGTGCACGGCAATTCTCCTGAGGAGGTTCGCCAGGATCTGGAAGGTCTTCAGACCATGAGGAATATCGCTTCCAACATGGTTTATCTGATCAGATGTATGGAGGCGGGAGCGGAGAAGGGGATCAATCCGCCGAAAAACCCGAAGATCTTTACTAATTTTATTCGGTAGAAGACGCTTCTTGTTTCCTGAAGGCCGAATTTTGTTTACCGTGAAACCGAAATTTGCCGGATAGATCGGCAAAACGGCAAAAATTTGACACAGCCGGTAAAGTGTGCTAAGATATTACCTGTAAATCTTGGACTTGACAAAGGAAGAGTGGGCAAAACCCACTCTTTCCGTTTTGTTTGGACGGAATCTGCGTCTGCAGAAAAGTACGGAGAAAGGAAAACGATGGCAAAGAAGAAGATTAAAGAACTGGTCGAAGAGATATCCGCCGGCTTTATGGCCGAGAACGGACTGGAGATATACAACGTGGAATTTATAAAAGAAGCGAAAGACTGGTTTCTCAGAGTATACATCGATAAAAGGGAAGGGTCTGAGGAAGAATATGTGAGCACTGAAGACTGCGAAAAGGTCAGCCGCTTTCTCAGTGAGGAGCTGGATCGCCTCGATCCCATCGAGCAGAACTACTATCTGGAGGTTTCCTCGCCGGGAATGGATCGTCAGCTGCTTACGCCGGAGCACTATCGCCGCTTTACCGGCAGGCAGGTGACGGTAAAACTTTACCGCGGGGTGGACGGCAAAAAGGTTTTCGAAGGCGTGCTTCAGGGACTCAGGGACGGAAATGTCGTCATAAAAGACGAGAAAGATAAAGAATGGATGTTCCCGCTGGATCAGGTTGCCAAGACCAACCTGACAGTGGTTTTCTAAGGAGGGTAAAAGACAAATGAACAGAGAATTTATTGAGGCTATAGACGAACTGGAGAAGGAAAAACATATTTCAAAGGATATTCTGATCGAAGCTATAGAGTCGGCGCTGGTCTCTGCGTACAAGAAGAATTACGGTACCGCGCAGAATGTCCGGGTGGATATTGACAGAGAGACGGGCGATATCGCGGTGTTGATGAAAAAGGACATCGTAGAAGAGGTCTACGACGATATGATCGAGATGTCTCTCGAAGAAGCCCACGAGATTGATCCGCGGTACGAAATCGGCGACGCCATCGAATTTCAGGTTACGCCGAGGGACTTCGGCAGAATTGCGGCGCAGACGGCTAAACAGGTGGTCGTGCAGCGCATTCGTGAGGCGGAACGAGGCATGATCTTTGACGATTTCATCACTAAACAGGGAGAAATCGTTACGGGTATCGTGCAGAGAAAGAGCGGCGAAACTTTGTTTGTCAATATGGGAAAAGCAGAGGGAATCCTGCCGGTCAACGAACAGGTTCCGGGAGAACGCTTTGAGGTCAACGAGAGACTAAAGGTCTATATCATGGATGTAAAGAAGACAACAAAAGGACCGCAGGTCTTCCTGTCCCGATCCCATCCGGGGTTGGTCAAGCGCCTCTTCGAACTGGAGGTGCCGGAAATCCAGGAAGGAATCGTTGAAATCAGAGGGATTGCCAGAGAAGCCGGTTCCAGAACCAAAATTGCGGTTTACAGCCAGGACGAAAATGTGGATCCTGTAGGCGCCTGTGTGGGAACCAGAGGAAGCCGGGTGCAGGCCATTGTCGACGAACTGGGCGGAGAGAAGATCGATATCATTTCCTGGAGCGAAGATCCGGAAGAACTGATCAGTAACGTGCTCAGTCCGGCGAAGGTGGAAAAGGTCATCGTGGAAGACGATGAAAAGAATGCTACGGTCATCGTACCGGATTATCAGCTGTCCCTCGCCATCGGCAAAGAGGGACAGAACGTGAGACTGGCGGCGAGAGTCAGCGGCTGGAAGATCGATATCAAGAGCCATACCCAGTACTTTGAAGGTGAGGGCGAGATCATTCAGATCGATGAAGACGACGAAGACACAGGAGAAGAGGTTTTCGAAGTTGAAGAAAAATAAGAATAAGATACCGATGAGAAGGTGTATCGGCTGTATGGAGTCGAAGCCGAAAAAGGAGCTGATCCGAATCGCATGCTATGAAGGGGAGCTTACGCTGGATACTACCGGGCGAGCTAAAGGCAGAGGTGTCTATCTCTGCCGCAGCAGAGAATGTATGGAGAAAGCCAAAAAGCGAAAAGCCCTCCAGAGGAGTTTCGATACAGCCGTGCCCCAAAGTGAGATCGAACGAATCTGGGGAGAAATAGAGAATGAATAGAGATAAGGTTTTCAGCTACATGGGCTTTGCCGCCCGATCGAGAAATCTGGTGACCGGATACAACACCTGCATATTGATGATGGAGAGAAAAAAAATCAGGTTGTTGATCCTGACCGAGGATTTGGCTGAGAATACCATGAAGAAGATGTTGCAGCAGTGTGACAGAAGTCACGTTGAATATAGGATTTTCGGGAAGAGAGAGCAGCTTTCCCATATTACGGGAAATTGCGACAAGGGCATTTACGGAATTACCGACAGACATTTCGCGGAAATCATTTGTAAGGAGATTGACCGCATTCAATCAGAAAGGGAGGTGTTCTAATGACGAAAAAAGTACATGAATTGGCAAAAGAACTGAATGTATCGAGCAAGGAATTGCAGGAAAGAGCACGTCAGCTGGGTATCAATGTATCTAGTCATATGAGCGTACTGTCTGATGCAGATATTGAGAAGTTGAAGGGAAACAGAAAAGAAACGAAGATTGTGAAAGCCGAGCCGAGAAAGAAGGATCATCAGGAACAAGAGGAGCCGCGAGTTACCGTAAAGGCTGCGGTTCGTCCGGGACTTTCGAACAGACCGAAACCGCCGGTGGGAAAACCGATTGTGGATACGGAGTATCTGGCCAACAAACACAAACCGCCGGTAGGAAAACCGATCGTCAACAAAGAAGAACTGGAGAACAGGAACAAGCCTGTTCGGGACAATAAGGCTGCGGAAAGGGATATGTCTAAGCAGGAGAAGACCGACGTAAAACAGGCCGGAGAAAAGCAGGAAGAAAAGGCAGCCGAAAATAAGAGGGAAGAGAAAGCGGCCGTAAAGCAGCCGGAAAAAAGAACGGAGGAGAAATCCGGAGCCAGACCGGCTGAAAAGCGAAACGACCGAACTTCCAGACAGCCTCAGGAGAAGACGGCGGCAAGACAGGGAGAAAAACGCGACAGGAACGAGCCGAGAAAAGAACGTTCCGGCAACCGTCAGGACAGAACGGATCGCAGAGCTTCTTCCGACAGAAAGGGACAGAATTCCAGAAAACCGGAACACCGGAACGACCACAGTGACCGCGGAGACAGGAAAAACCGCGGAGAGCGGAGCGGCGGCCAGAGACGGGAAAAGCCGGCTCAGATGGATAAAATGGAAACCAAGCCGTCAAGGCGAGACGACAATAAGAAGAAATACGAGAAGGAAAAGAATAAATTCGAGAGGCTGGAGCGGAGATCCCTGGAAAAGCAGACCAGGAAGAAGCACAACAAACCGAAGCCTGCCGCAGAGCCGGTAATCGAAGAGGAAGTATTACCGGAGGGTACTGTTGTGATCAACGTCCCGATCACTGTAGCAGGTTTCTGCGAACAGACAGAAGTGTCAACTTCCAAGGTCATCATGACACTGATGAAACTGGGTATTATGGCCAATATCAATCAGAACATCGATGAAGATACGGTTATGATTCTGGCGGAGGAGCTGGGTATTCAGGTTGCCATCGGAAACGTGGAAGAAAAACTGGAAGAAGAAGGACTTGAACTTTTCGAGGATGACGAAAAGGATCTGCGCCCGAGACCGCCGATTATTACCGTCATGGGTCACGTCGACCACGGAAAGACTTCCCTGCTTGACGCCATAAGAAAGACCAACGTGACGGCTTCTGAGTCGGGTGGAATTACGCAGCATATCGGCGCTTCCGAGGTGAGAATCAACGGACAGAAGATCGTATTCCTGGATACTCCGGGACACGAAGCCTTTACCGCTATGCGCGCCAGAGGAGCTCATGTAACCGATATCGCGGTTCTCGTCGTTGCGGCTGATGACAGCGTTAAGCCGCAGACCGTAGAATCCATCAGCCACGCCAAAGCGGCAGGGGTTCCGATCATCGTAGCGATCAACAAAATCGACAAACCGGGAGCTAATCCGGACAAAGTAAAGCAGGATTTGACGGAACACGGTATTCTGGTAGAAGACTGGGGCGGAGATGTGATCAGCGTTCCGGTTTCCGCCAAGACCGGAGAGGGAATCGTAAACCTTCTTGAGATGATTCTCCTGCAGGCTGAGATGATGGAACTGAAAGCAAATCCGAACCGGTTGGCCATGGGTTCGGTCATCGAAGCACGCCTGGATAAGTCCAAAGGTCCGGTAGCGACCCTGTTGGTAACCAACGGTACGCTGCAGAGCGGACAGAGCGTTGTGGCAGGGACCTGTTCGGGCAGAATTCGTCTGATGACCGACTACAAAGGCCGCACCATAAAGAAAGCCGGTCCGGCTACGGCGGTAGAAATTCTCGGACTTACCGATGTACCGCAGGCCGGAGACGAATTTAACGCGGTAAAAGAAGATAAGGTTGCGAGAGAAATCGCTGAGCACAGAAAAGAAAAGCTGAGAGAAGAAATCCTGGCCAGAAATGCCAGCACCACTTTGGAGCAGCTGTTCAGCCAGATCAAAGAAGGCGAAGTGAAGGAACTCAACCTGATTATCAAGGGCGACGTTCAGGGATCTGTAGGCGCCATGGTATCCTCGCTGGAAAAGTTGAACAACGAAAACGTCAGAGTAAACATCATCCATACCGGTGTTGGTACGGTGACCGAATCCGACGTCATGCTGGCAGGTACTTCCGGTTCGATCATCATCGGTTTCAACGTAAGACCGAGCACTGCCGTGCAGAATATGGCCGACAGGGAGAACATTCAGATCAGAACTTACCGCGTCATCTACGATGTGCTTGACGATGTGGAAAACGCCATGAAGGGAATGCTGGATCCGGAGTTCAAAGAAGAGATTCTGGGTAAAGTGGAGATCAGAAATACGTTCAAGGTGCCGGGAGTCGGCATTGTCGGCGGCGCTTATGTCCAGGAGGGCAAGGTTGTGAGAAACGCCGAAGTTCGCCTGGTAAGAGACGGAATCGTCGTCCACGAAGGCAAGATATCGTCGCTGAAGCGGTTTAAGGACGATGCCAAAGAAGTCGCCCAGGGCTATGAATGCGGAATAGGCATAGAGGATTACAACGACATCAAAGAAGGCGACATCATCGAATGCTTCCACATGGTGGAAATTGAGAGAAAATAACTTCTGCGCAGCTTTTGCTGCGCGGAGCTGAAGCGGAAATGAGGGGAAACCTATGATATTCTATTTTTCGGCTACGGGGAATTCGAAATACGCCGCGCAGAAGCTGCAGGAGGCTTTTGGCGGCGAGATGATCAATATCGCTGAAGCGGTGAGAAGGGAAAACTTTCTTTATGGGACAGCGCAGGATGAGAAGGTGTTTTTCGTCCTGCCCGTCTACTTTTGGAATCTGCCCGATATCGCTCTGGAATTTTTGCATAGAGTGGAATTTGAAGGCGTCGGGCCGATTGTCCGCGCGGTGCTGACCTGCGGAGCTTCCATGGGCGGCGCGGACCGGATATTCCGTAATGCGCTGGCGGGAAAGAACTGTCGGGTCGAAGACGTATATCCTCTGATTATGCCGGACAACTGCGTGGTTTTCTTTCCCATTCCCGATTCGGAGGCGCAAACCGCCATGCTGCGCAGATCCGACCAAGAGATCGGCAGGATTGTCGGGGCCGTTTCCCGAGGAGAGACGAAAGGCCGGCGCTCCGGCGCATGGAAAGGCCTGGCTTCCAAAGCGGGCGGCGCGGCATATCGAAAGATGAAGAAAACGCAGAAGTTCTGGGTAAAGGATTCCTGCTTCGGCTGCGGCCTGTGCCAGACCATATGTCCGCAATCTGTTATCGTCATGGAAGAAGGCCGGCCTGTTTGGACGAAGGATCGGTGTACCTGGTGTCTGGGCTGCATCAATCGCTGTCCGGCAAAGGCGATTCAATTTGGAAAGAGGACGGAAAAACGAGATCGTTATATCCATCCGATATGGAAATAGGACAACGGAAAGGAAGAACTATGGGAAGAGGATACAGAAAGGGGCGGCTCGGAGAAGAAATTCGGAGAATCATCAGCGAAATGCTCCTTCGAGAAATTAAAGACCCCAGGTTATCGTCAGGAATGGTCAGCGTGTCCGGTGTCGACGTGACCACTGACGGAAGTTATGCCACCTGCTACATCACCGTTCTTACGGCGAGTAAAGACGAAGAGGAGAAGCAGAGGGAAGAACAGCAGGTCCTTGAAGGGCTGCAGAGCGCTAAAGGGCTGATGAAAAAGGAGATCGGAAGACAGATACGGCTTCGTCATATTCCGGAGCTGCTGTTTAAAATCGATCATTCTATGGAATATGGAAGACATATAACCGAAGTCATAAAAACGTTAGGTATAGATCATGAAGAATAATACTTTTGAAGAACTTGGAGATGTGATTTTACAGGCAGAGAAGATCCTGCTCTTTCCTCATGTAAATCCGGACGGCGACGCTCTCGGTTCTTCAGCTGCGCTGTGCAGAGCGCTGCGAAAGATGGGAAAGAGCTGTTACGTTTTGATCGAGGATAAGATGCCGGCAAATCTTGCCTTTCTCGACAGAGGCTACTTCACCGAGGATCAGCAGATCGTCGGCAGGCCGGATCTGTCCGTGTGCATAGACTGCGGCGATGAGGGCCGCTTTGCAAAGAGAAAGGAGCGTTTTCGTTCGGCTCCGGTAACGATGTGCATCGATCACCACCAGACGACGGAATACTATTGCGATTTTAACTATGTCGACAGTAAGGCGGCAGCGTGCGGAGAATTGATCTACCGCCTGCTGCGGGTGATGGGTGCAGAAATCGATAAGGAAATCGGAGAGGCTATTTTTACGGCCATTACCACCGATACCGGCAATTTTCAGTACGCCAATACCACAAAGGAAAGCCATGAAATTGTGGCCAGCCTCTACGAGGCGGGTATCGATACGGCCGGAGTAAGCGTGGCGCTCTATGAAAATGTGCGTCTGGAGAAGATGCGGATCAAGAACCGGGTGCTGGAAACCATGTCGACGATCTGTGAGGGGAGAGGCGTAATCGCTTATGTAACGCAGGATATGCTGAAAGAGACCGGCGCTCTGATGGAAGAAACCGAAGGCATCGTTCAGGAACTGCGCAGCATACAGGGTGTGGAAATCGCTGCGCTGATCAAGGAGAGCAAAAGCAGGGAGATTCGCGTGAGTCTTCGCGCAAAATACAGCGCGGATGTAGCTGCAATCGCATCGGCGTTTGGCGGCGGCGGGCATACCCGCGCCGCAGGCTGCACGCTGCACTGCAGTCTGACCGAAGCCTTTGATATTCTAAAAGAAAAAATAACGGAGAGTCTGACAGAAACTGATGATTAGCGGAGGAATACTGAATATCGACAAAGCGCAGAATATGACTTCTCACGATGTAGTGAGCGCGGTGCGCAGAATTACGGGGATAAAAAGAGTAGGCCACACAGGGACGTTGGATCCGATGGCTTCAGGAGTCCTTCCCGTCTGTATAGGAAAGAGCACCAGGATTATGGAGTACCTGGATTTGGACTTGAAGACCTATCGATGCACGATGATTTTAGGCATCGACACGGATACGCAGGACATATGGGGAACAGAGATCAGCCGCCGGGCTGTCGACGTGTCCGAGGACGATGTACGGCGCGTATTTTCGGCCTTCTCCGGTTTGATTACCCAGACGCCTCCCATGTATTCGGCTCTCAAAGTAAACGGAAAAAAACTGTATGAGTACGCCAGAGAAGGAAAAACCGTTGAGGTGAAGTCTCGTCAGATCTATATTCACAAAATGATCATAGAGGATGTAGATTTGTCCGGGGAGGAGAAAAAGGTGACCTTTATTGTGGAATGTTCAAAAGGCACCTATGTTCGCACCATTTGCCGTGATGCCGGGGAAGCTCTCGGATGCGGCGCAGCGCTTTGCGCGTTGGAACGCATTCAGAGCGGTATATTTTCTGTCGGCGATGCGATAAAGCTTGAAGACCTGCAGAAAACTTCACGGGAACAGCTCCAAAGCATGCTGATTCCTTCCTGGGCGCCGCTGATTCATTTTGGCAAGATAATCATAGAGCCTGCGGCTGCCGTCCGCTTCGTCAGCGGACAACACATCTCTTTTGCGCAGTGCCGTGCGGTCAGGGAGCCCGAATTTGCGGAAAAGGATTTTTACATTCCGGCGAGAGAAGAATACCGAAGGGCGTACAACGTATTCTGCAGTCTGCAGGAAAGGGAGATATTTCTCGGCGTGGCTTTTCTTGATGAGAGAGGAAAGAAGCTGATTCCGGATAAGGTCTTTTCCTGCGCGGCGGATTTGATCAGGTGAGGTGAAAGTTTAATGGAAGTTTTTGAAACTCTGGAGGATGCGGCAGGGATTTTTCCTACTGCCGTTGCACTGGGAAATTTTGACGGCGTGCATCTGGGCCATCAGGAACTGATCCGAAAGGCGGTGCAGAGAGCCGGAATGGACGGGATAAAGTCTGCTGTTTTTACTTTTTCCAATCATCCCCGGGATCTTTTACCGAAAGAAAAAAAGGTAAAGAACATATTGTATAAAGACGAGAAAAGGCAGATCATTCGGGATCTGGGCGTCGACTATCTCTTCGACATCCCCTTTACCAAAAAGGTGATGACCATGGAGCCGGAAGATTTTATCGATCATCTGCTTTTGGAGAAGGTGAAGATGAAGGTTGCCTTCTGCGGTTTTAACTACCACTTCGGGTACAAGGCCAAGGGCAATCCCGGCGTGCTGCGCGATGTGGGAGCGGAAAAGGGATTTGAAGTTGTGGAAATTCAGCCGTATCGGATCAACGGAAATATCGTGAGCTCTTCCCTTATTCGAACGCTGATCGCTTCGGGTCAGGTGGAGAAATGCATGATGTATATGGGACGCAACTATGCCATTGGCGGAGAAGTCGTCGTGGGAAACCGTCTCGGAAGAAAGCTGGGTTTCCCTACATCCAACCTGGTTATCGATCCGGCAATGGTAACTCCGCCCAACGGCGTATACGTAACGTACTGTACATACAACGGCGTTCGTTATCCCAGCGTGACTAATGTGGGGATTAAACCCACCATCGGCCACTACCACAAGAATGTGGAGACGCATATCTTCAATTTTGATAAAGAGCTGTACGGGAAAAAAATCATCGTCGAATTCCTCAAAAAAACCAGAGACGAGGTGAAATTTGACAGCATCGATGAACTTTCGGAACAGATCGTCAGAGACTGCAGAGAAGCCAGGGAATTTCACGATAAAATCGAGGAAAAGATTGAAAAATAAGGCTTGCAATTCATCTGTATATATGATATATTGTACGAGTTGAAATATTACTTTCACTTAGTTTTACGACGCTCCGGCGGAAACCCGGTGAAAGCGAATTGCTTAGGAGGAGAATAATGATTACTAAAGAACAGAAAGCTGAAATCATCAAGGAATACGCACTGAAAGAAGGAGACACAGGTTCTCCGGAGGTGCAGGTTGCTATCCTGACTGCCAGAATCAACGATCTCAACGAACACCTGAAGATCCACAAGAAGGATCACCACTCCAGAAGAGGTCTGCTGAAGATGGTTGGACAGAGAAGAAACCTTCTCAATTACCTGAAGGATGTCGATGTAGAAAGATATAGAACACTGATCGCTCGTTTAGGATTGAGAAAGTAGTACTAATACTGAAAAATTTTGGCGGGGCTGTGCCTCGCCTTTATTTTTGACATCAACAAAACCCTGAAATGACAGAGGCGCAATCTGCAGTATTTCCACAGGAAAAGGGCTGCGGAAGGAAAATGCGTTTCTGCAGACAAGGGCAGCCAAGAGGAGAGAGATAATAAACAGGAAGGAGTTGTTTATTCGTAATGGCGAGATTTACTGATTACCGGACTTTTAAGACAGCGATAGGCGGGAGACTGCTTCAGCTGGAAATCGGAAAAGTCTGCGAACAAGCCAACGGCCAGGTTATGGTGCGATACGGCGAATCTGTTGTCAGCGTTACGGCCTGCGCTTCGAAAGAACCCAGACCGGACATTGACTTTTTTCCGTTGAGTTGTGACTACGAGGAAAGAATGTATGCGGCCGGAAAGATTCCCGGCGGTTTTATAAAGAGAGAAGGAAGACCGAGCGAGAGAGCGATCCTGAACTCAAGACTGATGGACAGACCTCTGCGTCCACTGTTCCCAAAGGGATATTTTAACGATGTGGTCGTAGTGGCTACCGTCATGTCCGTTGATCCGGACTGCGAAACCGACGTCATGGCGATGATCGGTTCTTCGGTAGCTTTGGCAGTTTCGGATATTCCGTGGGACGGACCGACAGGTTCTGTTCGCGTCGGCATGGTGGACGGAGAGTTTATCATCAATCCGACGTTGGAACAGAGAGAAAAATCCGTGATGAATCTGACTGTAGCCGGAACAAAAGAGGCGATCATGATGGTAGAAGCAGGAGCAGAAGAAGTGCCGGAAAGCACTATGCTCGACGCTATACTCTTCGCTCACGAAGAGATAAAGAAGATCGTAGAGTTCATCGACGATATCGTAGCCGAGGTAGGCAAACCGAAGCAGGAAGTGGAGCTCTACAAGATTCCTGAAGAGATCGACGAAGCGGTCAGAGCTTACGCCGTAGATAAGATGAAAGCGGCCATAAAGACTGAAGATAAACAGGAAAGACTGGACAATATGGATGCCGTTGAAGTAGAAACCAAAGAACACTTTGCCGACATCTATCCGGAAAACGAAGCGGATATCGCAAATGTCCTTTACAATATCACGAAAGAAAACGTTCGTTCCATGATTCTGGATGAGGGAATCCGCCCGGATAACCGTAAGCTGAATGAGATCAGACCGATCTGGTGCGAAACTTCCCTTTTGCCGAGAGTTCACGGTTCCGGTCTGTTTAAGAGAGGACAGACTCAGGTTATGAGCGCCTGCACCCTTGCACCTCTCAGTGAAGCACAGACCATCGACGGAATAACAGAGCAGACGGAAAAACGGTATATGCACCACTATAATTTCCCTGCATATTCTGTAGGAGAGGCGAGACCGCCAAGAAGTCCGGGAAGAAGGGAAATCGGACACGGCGCTTTGGCGGAAAGAGCTTTGCTGCCAGTTCTTCCTTCACCGGAAGAATTTCCGTACGCTATCCGCGTAGTATCGGAAGTACTGTCGTCCAACGGATCCACCTCCATGGGGTCGACATGCGGTTCGTGTCTGGCGCTGATGGATGCCGGCGTACCGATCAAGCGGCCTGTTGCGGGTATAGCCATGGGTCTGATCGAAAGAGTAGAGGAAGACGGGAGCAGCAAGATGGCTATCCTCAGCGACATTCAGGGGATGGAAGACTTCCTTGGAGACATGGACTTTAAGGTAACGGGCACGGAAGTGGGCGTTACGGCTATCCAGATGGATATCAAAGTGCACGGTCTTTCCAGAGAGATTCTGGAAAAAGCACTGGAGCAGGCCAGAGAGGGCAGGATGTATATCATGGACCAGATGCTTGAAGAGATTCCGGAACCGAGGCCTGAGCTTTCCAAATACGCCCCTCGAAGCCTCACCATGCGCATTGATCCGGATAAGATCAGAATTGTCATCGGGCCGGGAGGAAAGACGATTAACAAGATTGTCGAGGATACCGGCGTGAAAATCGACATTTCAGAGGACGATCCGGGATTGGTCAGCATTTACAGCACGGATATGGAAAGCGCCGACGAGGCAAGGCGGCAGATTGAGCTTCTGACCAAAGATGTAGAGGTTGGAGAAGTCTATGAAGGAACGGTTCAGCGGATAATGCCGTTTGGCGCCTTCATTGAAATCCTTCCGGGGAAAGAAGGACTTCTGCACATCTCAAAGATGGCGAAACACAGGGTTGAAAAGGTTGAGGATGTGATGAACATCGGCGATGTGGTCAAGGTCAAGGTTACTGAGATCGACAGCCAGAACCGGATTAACCTTTCCAGAAAAGAACTGCTGAAGTAGTAGAGATACAGATGCAAAACCGGTATACCGGAACAAATAAACTGTTTTTGGCTGAGTGTTCAGCCGAAGACAGTTTTTTTCATGGGAAGAGACAGATTATTTGCATCGCATAAGGGTATATTATCTGTATATAAAGCAAGGTCAGGGGAGGTTGATTATGCAGATTTTTATGGGACTGATGCTGCCGTTTGTCGGGACGGCGCTAGGCGCTGCCTGCGTATTTTTTTTAAGGGATGAACTCAATTCAATGGTGCAGAAAGCTCTTCTTGGATTTGCTTCCGGCGTCATGGTAGCGGCTTCGGTCTGGTCGCTGCTGATCCCGGCCATGGATATGTCGTCGCAGATGGGAAAGCTGGCTTTCGTCCCTGCGGTATCCGGTTTCCTTCTGGGAATTGCCTTTCTCCTTTTCCTGGACAGGCATATCCCCCATCTCCATCTGGGCAGCGACAGCTGCGAAGGACCGGAGTGCAGTCTGCAGAAAAACACCATGTTGGTTCTTGCCGTCACCCTTCACAACATTCCTGAGGGAATGGCCGTAGGCGTGGTCTTTGCCGGTATGCTGGAAGGGGGAGACAATATGACGATGGCTGCGGCTCTTACCCTTTCCCTCGGTATCGCTATCCAGAATTTTCCGGAAGGGGCGATCATCTCCATGCCGCTGAAAAGCGAAAACAATATGAAAAAGGGAAAGGCATTTCTTTACGGGGTTATGTCCGGCGCCGTAGAGCCGGCCGCCGCAGGAGCGACTATTTTGCTGACCCATTTCATATCTCCGGTATTGCCTTATGTTCTGGCATTTGCTGCGGGAGCGATGCTTTACGTGGTAGTGGAAGAACTGATTCCCCAGGCCAGCGAAGGGAAACACAGCAATATAGCGACTTTGGGTTTTGCGGCGGGATTTGCCGTGATGATGACGCTGGATGTGGCTCTGGGATAATCGGACATCACAGCGTTTCGCGGGCGAGAATCTCCCGGCAGACGTAAAGACCCATGTCTTCTCTTGAGCAGACGAACCATTTCACCAGGGAGGCGGAGTTGTTCTGCAGTTCGATTGCCGTGATCGCTTCCGGATGAACGCAGCTCCCGCTGTTGAAGTACATTCCGCAGTCCGTGCGCATCAGCGACGGTTTGTGGGTATGGCCGGCAACGATGACGCAGTGTTCCTGACAGCTGTAACGGATAAAATTTTCTTCGATGCGCCGAACCTTGGTATAATTTTTGGCCGCGCTGGTGGGGTCCTTTATACCGCGTATTTCGAGGGGTTTCCACAGATAGCGGACGAGCCAGCGAGATATCTTCCACAGCTGGTCATTGATCAGATCTCCTTGATAACCGTGGAACATACAGACGGGAGGCAGATCCAGACCGTCGAGGACGATGGATTCGTAAAACGGAATGGGCGAATCCAGATTTTTCCAGACATAGGCGGCGTTTTCTTTGATCCGGTCGTGGTTGCCGAAGAGCATGAAGAGTCTGCCGTCAGCGTGAAAGCGCTGAAGCAGACCGTAAATTTCCCGATGGGTATTGTAGACGTCGGAAAAGCGCCGGTTTTCCCAAAGTTCGTCGCCGTCGCCCAGTTCGATATAGGTGAAGCCGTTGTTGTAGTAATGTTTCAGTGCAGCGGTGAAGAGCGGCCGATTTTTGATAAAGCTGTCCGCCCAGGTACCTGTACCGCGGTGGCAGTCGCTCATGATCACGATCCGGGGATGATCGTCAAAAGAAATGTGCAGGGCGTTTGAGAACGCTTTTTTTATTCTCTTTGTTCCGTAAGACATAAAAACACCTCTGAGCAGTATATGCACAGAGGTGTCGGCTTGCTTACTTGTTTTTACGGCGTTTTTGTTTTATGCTTTCCAGATCATCAGGCAGGAAGATTACGTTTTCTTCTTTTTTCAAATCGTCTGCTTTCTTTTTTTCTTCTTCTTTCTTTGTGTTCCCGCTGGTACTGAACAGATAAAAGGCAAAAAGACCGACCACGAATACAAGACCTAAAAGCAATAGCGGCATAATCTTCACCTCCTGTTGTTTGCGGCATTTGAAATTTCAGATTTCTGTTACAGTATATACTGAAACCACAAAAAAAGCAAGAAGGCAGAGACAGGCGAAGGGGAGAAAACGCAGCCTTGCTCTGGGTTGCCCGGCCGTAGTTTTTCTCGTCTGATACGCGGCGGAAGAACCTGCCGGGAGGAGAGGGCATGTCATTTCGTCGGTTTGCAAAAAGAGAGGGGTATGATATAATAGTCCGGAAATATTTTGCAAAAAGGATATAACTCTTCGAATACGGGAAGCTTACGGCCGAAGAATAAAGCGCGGCGGTCTGCGTTTTTCCGGCTGTCGACTGCGGACTGTATATGTGAAGAGGACGGGAGATTATGGAAAAAAATACGGAAATAAAATTAGAGCGAAAGCTCAATCCTCTTAACGTCTGGTCATTGGCTCTGGGCAGCATCATCGGCTGGGGAGCCTTTGTCATGCCGGGTACGACCTTCCTGCCCAAGGCGGGAACGCTGGGAACGGCGATCGGTCTTTCGATCGGAGCGCTGATCATGATCACTATCGCATTAAATTACGGCTACATGATACAGAAATATCCGGTAGCCGGCGGGGAGTACACGTTTACCCAAAATACCTTTGGCCGCAGGCACGCCTACATATGCGGATGGTTTCTAGGTCTTTCCTATCTGTCCATCGTGCCGCTCAACGCGACGGCCCTCGGCCTGGTCAGCCGGAAGCTTTTGGGAGGCTTGTTGGAGGTCGGATACCTTTACTCGGTGGCAGGTTGGGATATCTATGCCGGGGAGATCGCTCTCGCTTCTTTTGCGCTGATTCTGTTCGCGCTGCTTTCCATAAAGGGAATCAGCGTGGCGGGTTGGCTTCAGACGGTCATGGCTCTGTCCCTGGTGGCCTCTGTCTTCATCCTGTTCATCGGCGCGTTTTTGAGTCCGCAGGTGGAAATTTCCAATCTGCAGCCGCTTTTCCCAGAGGGAAAGAGTTCGTGGTCGGCGGTGATTGCCGTTGTCGCCATTGCGCCGTGGGCTTTTGTCGGCTTTGACTCCATACCGCAGGCCGCAGAGGAGTTCAATTTTTCACCGAAAAAGGCCAACGGTATTATGATTATCGCAATCGTGTTCGGCGCTTTCGTCTATATCGCCGTCAATACGGTTACGGCGGCAGTGGAACCGTGGCAGGAGTTTCTGGCGCGGGGCTACGACTGGCCTACGGGTGAGGCGGCGGAAATCGTCATGGGAAAGGCCGGCCTTCTCTTTCTCGGCATCGCGCTGATATGCGCAGTTCTGTCTGGAATTATCGGCTTTTACATGGCGGCCAGCAGACTGCTTTACTCCATGGCTCGGGAAAAAGCTCTTCCCCAGTGGTTTGGACGGATCGACGAAAAGAGCAGAACGCCGAAGAACTCGATTCTGTTTATTATGATCATTTCCCTGACAGCGCCCTGGTTTGGCCGAGAGGTACTGCAGTGGATTGTGGACATGTCGTCCATCGGCGCGGCCATCGGATACGGCTATACCTGTTTCGCGGCCTGCCGCACGCTGAAGCAGGACGCTCAGAGAAGACCGGGACTTAAGGTCTTATCGGTAGTGGGAACGGTTTTTTCGCTGATTTTCGTTCTGCTGCTCATCGTTCCGGGCATGCCGTCTTATCTGGCCTTTGAATCCAGGATCTGTCTGGTTGTCTGGATTGTTCTCGGCATCGTCTTTTATTTTCGGACAGAAGGGAAAAAGTGAAAAAATCCCTCTTGCACGCTGTCCTCAGAAGTGATAGAATAATCGGGTACATGAGTAAATTCAATACGCGGACACTGACGGAACCAGTAGCCCGGTGTAATACCCTTACAGAGAGGCTGTCATGCGCTGAGAGACAGCCGGTGAAACCGGAAGCGAATATCACTCCCGAGTCCGGCACTTTAATGAGAGGCGCCTTAAGGCGCGCTTTGCGGCGCGTCCGAGGTATGCAATTAGGGTGGTACCGCGGTTAATGATAATCGTCCCTAATCGAAAACAGCATTTCGATTGGGGATTTTTTATGTGTACGGAATTTGGAAATAACCGTTCCCCCAATTGAAAAACGAAAGGAAGCGGAGAAGCAATGTTTAAGAAACTATCAGAAAAGCCTGTGGCGCAGGTACAGAACGAGCAGGTCGAAAAATGGAAAGAAGAGGACCTGCTGAACAAGTGCGTTACAGCAAGAGAAGGACAGCCTAAATTCGTCTTTTACGAGGGACCGCCAACGGCCAACGGAAAGCCGGGCATCCATCACGTAATGGCCAGAACGCTGAAGGATTCTATCTGCCGCTATAAGACCATGCAGGGATTTCAGGTAAACCGTAAAGCCGGCTGGGATACCCACGGTCTTCCGGTAGAGATAGAGGTGGAAAAGCAGCTCCAGATGAGTGGAAAACAGGATATAGAAAAGTACGGCATCAAGGAATTCAACCAGAAGTGCCGGGAATCGGTATTCACCTATACCGGTATGTGGAGAGAGATGACCGAGCGGATGGGTTATCTGGTGGACATGGACAATCCTTACATCACTCTGGACAACAATTATATCGAATCCGGCTGGTGGATTCTCAAAGAATTCTTCAAAGCGGGCCTGATCTACGAAGGCCACAAGATTCTGCCATACTGCCCAAGATGCGGAACAGGACTGGCTTCCCACGAAGTGGCTCAGGGATATAAAGAGGTCAAGGTCAATACCATCACGGCCAAGTTCAAGAGAAAAGATGCGGAAAACGAGTATTTCCTGGCCTGGACAACGACACCGTGGACACTGGCTTCTAACGTGGCGCTGACCGTAGGTCCGGATATCGATTACGTCAGGGTAAAGATGACCGAAGGCGATGAAGAAGGAAACTTCTTCTACGTGGCCAAAGCTCTGGCGGATAAAGTGTTGGGCGAAGGAAAATATGAAATCGTCGAAGAAATGAAGGGCAGCGAGCTGGAATACATCGAGTACGAGCAGCTGATGCCTTTTGTCAAAGCCGACAAGAAAGCATTTTTCGTAACCTGCATGGATTACGTGTCGGTGGAAGACGGTACCGGTATCGTTCATACCGCGCCGGCTTTCGGTGAAGACGACTATCAGTGCGGAAGAAAATACGGCCTGCCTGTACTTCAGCCGGTAGACGAAAGAGGCTGCTACACGGACACGCCGTGGAAGGGCCGCTTTGTCATGGAAGACGGACTGGATGTGGAGATCATCAAGTGGCTTGCCGGAGAAAACAAGATCTTCGCCAAGGCAAAATTGGAACACAACTATCCGCACTGCTGGAGATGCGGAACTCCTCTGGTCTATTACGCAAAGCCGAGCTGGTACATCGAGATGAGCAAGCTGAAGGATCAGCTGGTGGCCAACAACAACACGGTAAATTGGTATCCGGAATTCGTCGGTGAAAAGCGGTTTGGAAACTGGCTGTCCGAGGTAAAGGACTGGGCTATTTCCAGAACCCGTTACTGGGGCACGCCGATTCCGATCTGGCGGTGCGAGTGCGGCCATCTGGAGTGCATAGGCAGCCGGGAAGAATTGGTAGAAAAGGCCATAGAGGATATCGATACGTCCATCGAGCTCCATCGTCCTTACGTGGATGACGTACACATCAAATGTCCTGTCTGCGGTAAGACGATGACCAGGGTACCTGAGGTAATGGACTGTTGGTTCGACTCCGGAGCCATGCCGTTTGCCCAGTGGCATTACCCGTTTGAAAATAAAGAAATCTTTGACGAGAAGCTGTTCCCTGCAGATTTTATCTGCGAAGGCATAGACCAGACGAGAGGCTGGTTCTACTCTCTGATGGCCATATCCACCTTTATCAAGGGACAGGCTCCTTATCGGAATGTCCTGGTAAACGACCTGATTTTGGACAAAGAAGGAAAGAAAATGTCCAAATCCAGAGGCAATACGGTTTCTCCGTTTGAGCTGTTCGACAAGTACGGCGCCGACGCGACCAGATGGTATCTGCTCAGCGTTTCTCCAGCATGGTCGCCGACCAAGTTCGATGAGGATGGCCTGATCGATGTGGTCAGCAAATTCTTCGGAACGCTGAGGAATGTGTACAACTTCTTCGTCCTTTACTCCAACCAGGACGACATCAGAGCCGATCAGCTGTTTGTGGACTATGAAAAACGTCCTGAGTTGGATCGGTGGATTCTGTCCAAATACAACCAACTGATCAAAGACGTGACAGAGTATATGGACAGTTACGATCACATGAAGACCGTGCGGGCAATCACCGATTTTGTAGCTGAGGATCTGTCCAACTGGTATATCCGTCGGGCGAGAAGAAGGTTTTACGCCGAAGAGATGACGGAAGACAAGAAGAGCGTGTACGCCACCACTTACGAGGTTCTCGTGGGTACGGCCAATCTTATCGCGCCGATCGCTCCGTTTATCTCCGACGAGATTTACACCAATCTGACCGGCGAGGAAACCGTTCATGTGGCTTACTTCCCGAAGGCAGACGAGTCACTGATCGATAAAAAGGTAGAGGAGAGAATGGATTTGGTTCGCACCCTTGTAGCTCTGGGAAGAGGTACCAGAGAGAAAGAGAGAATCAAGGTAAGACAGCCGCTTTCAGAAATTCTGGTGGACGGCAAATACAAGGCGACCATCGAAGATCTGACGCCGCTGATTATCGAAGAACTCAATGTCAAGAAGGTGGTCTTTGCCGATGAGTTGGATCAGTTTATGGACTTCAGCCTGAAGCCGAACTTTAAGGTTGCGGGACCTGTCCTTGGGGGTAAGATCAAGATGTTTGCCGGCGCTTTAGCTAAGGAAAATGCGGCCGAGTTTGTGTCAAAGCTGGAGAGTGAAGGCAAAGTCGCCATGGATCTTGGCGGAGAAACGGTCGATATCGAGAAGGACTTCGTCGATGTGCGCATCAGCGCCAAAGAAGGCTTCGCTGTTGCTATGGAAAACAACGTGTTTACCATTTTGGATACGACGCTCACGCCGGAGCTGACGGAAGAGGGTCTGGCAAGAGAGCTGATCTCTAAGGTACAGCAGATGCGTAAGCAGAAGAATTTTGAAATGATGGACAATATCCGCATTTTCATTTCCGCCGATGAAGCAGTGGCCAAAGCGGCAGAAACATATGACGAGTATATCAGAAAAGAAACACTGTCTCTTTCCATCGAGGAAAGAGAAGGTTTGGAAACCTTCGATCTCAACGGTCATAAGACGGGAATCGGAGTAGAAAGAGTTTAGGATGATCAATCTGCGGGATCTGTCTCTCGAGGAAACGGAGCGGCTGGTTGTTGGATTGGGACAGCCGGCTTTCCGGGCAAAGCAGATCTTCCAGTGGATCGGAAAAGGCAAAAAAGACTTCCGGGAGATGACTAATCTTCCGGAAGTTTTTAAAGAGAAGCTTTCCGAAAAGTGTCGGATCGGCGGGGTAGAAACCGCAGCAGTACAAAAATCCGTAAAGGACGGAACGCGAAAGTATCTTTTCCGGCTGGAAGACGGCAATACTGTCGAGAGCGTGTTCATGAAATATAAATACGGAAATTCCATCTGCCTTTCTTCTCAGGCGGGCTGCAGGATGGGCTGCGCTTTTTGCGCTTCGGGAAAAAACGGTCTCGTTCGCGGCCTGACTCCGGGCGAGATGCTGTCGCAGCTCCTTGAGGCAGAGGCGGATACGGGAGAAAAGATCGGCCATATCGTCGTCATGGGAACGGGAGAACCGTTTGACAATTACGAAAATCTATCTGCCTTTCTGCGGATCGTAAACGATAAGACCGGGAAGAACATCGGCATGAGGAACATCACTGTGTCTACCTGTGGACTTGTGCCCGGTATTCAGCGGTTTTCCGACGATTTTCCTCAGGTCAATCTGGCTGTATCCCTTCACGGAACTACCGATGAGATACGTGCTTCCATGATGCCGGTGAATCGGAAGTACCCTCTGAATGTGCTGCTTTCAGCCTGCCGGGAATATACGAAAAAGACCGGACGAAGAATCACCTTTGAATACACGCTGGTCAACGGCGTTAACGACAGAGAGGAAGATATGCACCGCCTGAGCGGACTGCTTTCCGGTATGCTCTGTCATGTGAATCTGATTCCGCTGAACAAAGTGAACGGTTCCGGTTTCGATACGGTGAGCCGGGAAAAAGCGGCGGAGTTTCAGCAGTTTTTGGAAAAAAAGGGGATTCCTGCTACGGTACGCAGGGAGCTGGGGGCGGATATCGACGCGGCATGCGGGCAGCTTAGGCTTGGACAAAGCGATTAAAGATGCAGAGAAATCTTCAGACTGTCCATCTGAGAGAAAAAAGCATTGAATCCATGAAAGCGTTAGTGTATAATAACGATAATAACAAAAGAACGGGAGGACAATAATATGGTTAAATTATTGGTTGGACATAAAGGAACAGGCAAGACAAAGCAGATGATAGATTTGGCCAACGAACAGGTCGAGAACAGCAACGGGAGCATTATTTTTATCAACAAGAACTCCAGACTGATGTACGATTTGAAATATAAGATCCGGGTTGTCTGCATGGAAGAATACGAGCACATCACCAACAGTGACGAGTACATAGGTTTTATCTATGGAATAATCAGTTCCGATCACGATATCGAGACGATTTACATCGACAGTATTCTGAAGCATGCAGATTTTTCTTTAGGAGATATTCCTGAATTTCTCAGCAGACTGCGGGTAATTTCCAAAAATTACGGCATGGACTTTGTCGTAAGCCTGAGCGCCGAGAAGGAAGAGATGATCGGCGTAGATTTCTCAGAATATGAGGTTCTCAATTAGTTATATCGAATCGGGGCGGATGTTTTCGCCCCCTTTTATTTTGTGCTGAAAAGCGATGCAGGCCGCGTGCGGACTGCCAATGCAGAGGTGATGAAGATGCTTACTTTGAAAACGATCAGGGAAAACTTTTGTGAACGGCATCCCCGACCCATCGGGACGCACCGTTTTTTTTCCGTTCTTGTGCCCTTTGTGGAAAAGGATGGAGAACCCTGTCTGCTTTTTGAGGTTCGCGCCCGGACTATGAAATCTCAGCCCGGCGAAGTATGTTTTCCGGGAGGTCATGTGGAAAAGGGCGAATCGCCGGAGGAAGCGGCTCTGCGCGAAACTTTCGAAGAGATCGGTATTGGTAAAGAACAGGTGGAACTTATCGGACCGGGAGACATCCTGTACGGTTACGCCAACTATACGCTGTTTACCTATCTGGGTGTCGTAAATTTTGACGATTATCGAAACGCCTGCCTTGCTGAAGAGGAAGTCGATGAGATTTTTCTTGTGCCTTTGCGCCGCTTTGTGGAAAACCCGCCGGAGATTTACAGCGAAAATGTTTTCACGGAGATTGACGACAGCTTTCCCTATGAACGGATCGGGATCAGCGGGGATTATCCGTGGAGAGTGGGAAACTGGGAGATTCCCATTTATGAGATTGACGGAAGGGTCATCTGGGGACTGACTGCCAGAATTACGCTGAGCATCGCCAATACGCTGACCGGAAAGGACAGATAACGTCGATCCCGCTAAACCGTCAGAAACAAAATATCGCAATCTCTGTTCAACTGTGATAGAATAGTGGAGTATGAAATGATAGAAAAGCAGAGGTATATGTTATGAGAAAAGTTTTGAGTTTTATTCTTGTATTGATTCTTGTGTTGTCTGTTTCCGCCTGCAGCGCTGGACAGGACAGTTCTTCAGGCGGTCAGTCATCAGCGGGATCAGCGTCTTTAGATACCTCCGAATATTCGTCCTGGACAAAAGACGATTGGGAAAGCGCTACGGAGAAGCAGCAGGAAGCTGTTGTAGAAAAGATTTTTATTGAACTAGGCGAGTACGCGATGGAAGGCTATGCCGAGGAATACGAGAAAGCCAAGGAAGATCCGGAAAAGAGCGAAACCCTGAAGGAGGCTGTCGACAACATGCAGGACACGGTTTTGCAGTATTTCGGGGAAAATCCGGATTCCACTATTGGAAAAATGATCAAGGACAGCAAAAAGGCTATCGACAGTGAGGATCTGCTTGGAGAAGAAACGGAGAAATAGGATGAAGAGGACGTTGGCCGTGCTGCTTTGCGCGGTTTTGTGCATCGGTGTCTGTTCCTGCAGTGAAGAGGAAAAAGAGCCTGCGAGAACTTATGAACTGGCTATGATCACCGTGTCTGAGGATAAGTCCATCGACGACGGCGATTACGTACAGAGCGCCTGGGAAGGACTGAAGGAATATGCCGAGGAAAGCGGCCTGACCTACAAGTACTATGAGCCGGCAAAGGATTCGGATTCGGCCAGAATGAAGCAGATCGACAGGGCGGCGGACAGCGGCGCTTTGATCGTCGTCTGCGCAGGCGGTGCCTTTCAGCAGGTTGTCGCTGAAGCCCAGGAAAAATATCCGGATGTGACGTTTATTCTGTCCGGAGCCGTTCCCAAAGACGGCAGCGGCGAGCAAAAGACGGCTTCCAACTGTGTCGGTATTGAATTCAACTGGTCCGAAGCGGGATTTCTCGCGGGCTATGCCGCGGTTCAGGAGGGATACAGACAGCTGGGCTTCCTAGGTGAAAGCAGCGAAGACGAAATGAAGGACTATGGATACGGCTTTCTTCAAGGCTGCAATGCTGCAGCAGAATCCCTGGGAGTTTACGTAGAGGTGCGGTATAACTACGGAAGTGAAGATGAATCCGCCGCAAAGATACAGAAAAAAGCGGAACAGTGGTACAAGGAGGGAACTGAGGTGATCTTCGCCTGCGGAGACACGGTTTTCGATTCAGTGGCAGTAGAGGCGGATATTGCGGACGCCCTGGTTATCGCTTCAGACCCGCAAAGCCGGTCTGCCCGGAGTGTGTTGACCACGGTTGTCAAAGATTACGGCCGGGGTGTCGGCGAACAGCTTGCGGCGTTTTACAGCGGAGAATTCCCGGGAGGAACGATTTTAGAGACAGGCGTTGCTGAAGAGGCAGTGGGTTTGGATATGGACAGCGCTCAGTTTACGTATTTTCAGCCTGATGACTACAGAGAGATCTGCGATCGTCTGAAAGAAGGAGAGATAAAACCTGCTTCCGCTCAGGGGGCAAAGACAGCTGTGGAATTGACGGAAAAACTTCAGCTGAGAAATGTCAATTTAATCGTGTGATGTTTGCATATAGGGAGAGGCGACAGCCTTTCCCTGATTTTCATACCCGAAAAGAAGAATCGCTAAATTCTAAACGGGAGACGGAAGGAGAGCTATGTTTTTACCGGCTACAAGAGAAGAAATGGAAAAGCGGGGCTGGGAACAGGCGGATTTTGTTATCGTAACGGGAGACGCTTATGTGGATCATCATTCCTTTGGAACGGCGATCATCGGAAGGCTGCTTGAAAGCCGAGGATTTAAAGTGGCGGTATTACCCCAGCCGGATTATCGTTCCTGCGAAGATTTCAGGCGGTTTGGCAGGCCGAGACTTGGATTTTTAATCAACAGCGGTACGGTGGATTCTATGGTCAACAACTATTCCGTTTTTAAGCGCCGAAGAAAGAGAGACGAGTATTCGCCGGGCGGTGAGACGGGAAGGCGTCCGGATCGGGCGGTGATCGTATACAGCAACCGGGCGAGGGAGGCTTATCGCGGAGTTCCGGTGATCATCGGAGGTATTGAAGCCAGCCTGAGGCGTTTGGGCCATTACGACTATTGGAGCGATCGAGTCAGACGGTCCATTCTGCTTGACGCTAAGGCGGATCTTCTGATCTACGGCATGGGTGAGCGGGCCGTTGTGGAGATTGCCGAAGCGCTCGAGGCGGGAATCGACGTAAAGGATATCTGCTGGATCAGGGGAACCTGCTACAGAGACAGCAAAATCGATTTGGATGAGGATACGGTCCGGCTTCCCGATTATGACCAGATTACCGCATCGAAGGATATGTACTGCAGAAGTTTTGCCACGGCCTATAAAAACAGCGATCCCATAAGCGGAAAGAGGCTGGTGGAAAAATACGCAGATACCGTATATGTGATTCAGAATCCGCCTCAGCCTCCCCTTGAGCGGGAAGAATTGGATGACGTTTACGAATTGCCCTATGAAAACGAAGCGCATCCCATGTATGTCGGACAGGGCGATATACCCGCCTTTCGGGAGGTAAAGTTCAGCCTGGTATCGAGCCGGGGCTGTTTCGGCGGATGCAGTTTCTGCGCGCTGACCTACCATCAGGGACGCCAGGTGCGAAGCAGAAGCAGAGAATCTTTGGTCAGAGAGACCAGGCGCCTGACGGAAAAAAAGGACTTCAAGGGATATATCCACGATGTGGGAGGCCCTACGGCAAATTTTCGGGTTCCTGCCTGCAAAAAACAGCTGAAGAACGGCGTATGCAGGAACAGAGACTGTCTATATCCCCATCCGTGCAATAACATGGATGTCGACCATAGCGACTACATCGATGTACTGCGGGCGATAAGGTCTGTCGAGGGAGTAAAAAAGGTATTCATCCGATCAGGTATCCGCTACGATTACGTTATGGCGGACAAAGACGATTCTTTTCTCCGCGAGTTGTGCCAGCATCACGTCAGCGGAACGCTGAAAATCGCGCCGGAACACGTTTCAGACCGAGTGCTCAGATGTATGCATAAGCCGGAGAAGAAGGTATTCCTGCAGTTTGCGGAGAAATATCGGCAGATCAACCGTCGTCTGCAGAAAAAACAGTATCTGATTCCGTATTTTATCAGCTCACATCCGGGAAGCGCCATAGAGGACGCGGTGGAACTGGCTTTGTTTTTGAAAGATTACGGGTTTATCCCCGATCAGGTTCAGGATTTTTATCCGACGCCGGGAACGCTGGCTACCTGTATGTATTATACAGAGAAAGATCCCCTTACCATGAAGCCGGTATACGTAGCCAAGGATCTAAAGGAAAAGAAGATGCAGCGCGCTCTGATCCACTATAACCGGCCGGAAAACAGAAAGACGGTAATACAGGCTCTCCGCAGGGCAGGTCGTGAAGATCTGATCGATGTACTTCTTGGAGAGAATAAAGGAAAGAAAGATGAGTTTAATCGGAGAACTGGGAAAGATAATCGCAGCAGGAAAAAGACAGTATCAAAGCGCAAAAGGTAAGCCTCTGCTTCTCCTTGAGGAGATCCGCGGCAGAGAGGGAGATCTTTCGAATATGGTTTGCCGCGGCGATAATAAGGCTCTGATGAAAACGCTTATAGACGAAAAACAAATGGCGGGCAGCATGCAGCTGATCTATATCGATCCTCCCTTTTACTCGCGCACCGATTACGATGCGGTGGTTCAGGCGGGAAGGGAAAAGATAAAGCATCCTGCTTACGGCGACCGATGGGAAGAGGGCATGGCCCAGTATCTGAAGATGCTTTCGGGCAGGCTTCGCCTGATGCGGGACCTTTTGTCGGAAACCGGACTGATATGGCTGCATCTGGACTGGCACGTGGTTCACTATGCGAAAGTGATCATGGACGAGATTTTCGGCGAGGAGAACTTTGTCAACGAGATCATCTGGACGTATAAGTCCGGGGGATCAGGGAAGAGACACTTTTCACGGAAACACGATACCCTGTTGGTATACAGCAAGACAAAAAAATACGCGTTTTATCCCCTGAAGGAAAAATCATACAACCGTCAGTTTAAGCCGTACAGATTTAAAGGCGTGAAGGAGTATAGAGATGATGCGGGTTGGTATACCCTGGTAAACATGAAAGACGTGTGGCAGATCGATATGGTAGGCCGGACGTCGTCAGAACGGACGGGATACGCAACCCAGAAGCCGGAACAGCTTTTGGAGCGAATTCTTCAATGCTGTACCAGAGAAGGGGATCTCTGTGCCGATTTCTTCTGCGGGAGCGGGACTCTGCCTGCGGTTGCCAGCCGCATGAAGCGCCGCTTTATCGGCTGCGATATCGGAAATTTGGCGGTAGAGAGCACGGTGAGCCGGTTGGCCGAAAACGGCGCGTCTTTTTCGGTTTACGATCTGGATCCGCCGAAGGCGTCGAAGATCAGGGTGAAAATCGACTGGCAGGAACAGGAGATTCCGGCGTCGGATAAAGTCTTGCTGAAGATAAAACTGATTTCTCTGAGAGAAAAAAATATGGCAAGATGTGCAGACGAAAAATCGAGAGAAAAGGTTCGGGAGATTCAGAAGGAGGATTCGCTGCAGCTGGTATGCGCCTGGAGCCTGGACCTGGATTATCAGGGCGGAGTCCACAGGCCGGAGAAGATCTTTGCGCGGAAAAAAGGAATTTTACCGCGTGAGACGGAGCAGATCGTATCGCGGGGAAAGACGATTTCAGTAAAGATCTCGGATATTTTTGGAAATGTAACGTATGAAAGGATAGAAACGGGAAATGAAAGAGAGCCTAAAACAGCGGTGTATTGATTACGCGTTTTTACTTTTCGCCTGTACGGTAGGCGCTTTTGCCACGACGGCGGTGATGATTCCCAATGGTCTGACCAGCGGAGGTCTTACGGGAATCGTTCGTATTCTGCAGTACTATGTGGATATCAATTTTTCCCTTGCCTATTACGCCGGAGCCTTTGTCATTCTGGCTGTGGTCGTTTTGACCATAGGTTTTCGGGAAGGTAAGAAGGTTTTGCTTGTAACCATCATGTATCCTGCCGTGCTCTTTGTGTTGGAGCTGTTTGACTTTCAGCTGTTGGAGGAAAAGGACGTGATACTGGCAGCCATATTCTGCGGTGTTTTTTCCGGTGTCTGTAACGGAATCGTATTCTGGAGAGGATACGCCTTCTGCGGTACCGAATCCATAGCCAAGATCATCAAACGCAAATGGATGCCGCAGACGGATATCAGCAAGATTCTTCTGATGCTGGATGCCGCGATCATCGTTATTTCCGCCTTTATCTACGGGCGTAACATCGCGCTGTATGCGCTGATTACCCAGTTTATCGCTTCCAAGATGGTGGATTTCATCATGTACGGCTTTGAGACTAAAATCGTGCAGGTGAATATCCTCACTTCCAAACCGGATGAAACGGTGGAATTCGTCATGAAGACGCTGAGCCGGGGCGTTTCGAGCAGAAAAACAGTGGGTGAATTTACTCAACAGGAGAGAAAGGAACTGGTGGTGCTGTGCTCCCCGAGAGAGAGTATGCTGCTGAAAAAGTTTCTTGCATCGGTTGATCCGGCTTCTTTTGTCACCATACTCCACGTGGACACGGTGTGGGGAAGCGGCAAAGGATTTACGAATATAGAAAAAGAAGATTGAGACTTCTGTAAAGAGGTCGCCAAGGTCCCTTGAGGAGAAGAGGAGGAGTTTTATGGCTAAGTACAGGTGCAGGGTATGCAAGTATATCTTTGATGAAGAAAAGGAAGGCATGAAGATTACGGAAATTGAGAACTGCTTTATGTGTGGGGCTCCGGTGGATCAGTTCGAGATGATTGAAGACGACGACGGAAACCCCGTAGATGGAAAATCCGTGCAGCTGCCGACGGAACAAAAGAGCGGAGATGCAGCACAGGCAGGCGGGGAACTGGCATACGATCCCGCTGTCGTCCGTCACGATCCTTCCTGCAGATATATGGATGAGATTCATCAGATGGCAGTTTCCGGAGAGGTGATTCACGGCGCCATGAGCACCCAGATGCCGATGCCGGATTGGGATGACGTGCTGCTTTTGGGCGCTCAGCTGAATCCGCCTCCTCTTGACGACGACGCGCCGGTTAATTTGCAGACCGTTATCGGAAAAAAGGCGGCAAAGCCTATGGTGCTGGAAAGTCCCGTCTATATTTCCCACATGTCCTTTGGAGCGCTTTCCGCGGAAACCAAAGTGGCTCTGGCGAAGGGAAGCGCGGCAGCGGGGACAGCCATGTGCAGCGGAGAAGGAGGCATTCTGCCGGAAGAGCGGGATGCGGCTTACAAGTATATCTTTGAGTACGTGCCGAATCTGTACAGCGTTACTGACGAAAATCTGCAGTGCGCGGACGCCGTCGAAATCAAGATCGGACAGGGAACCAAGCCGGGTATGGGCGGACATCTGCCGGGTGAAAAGGTGACGGCGGAAATTGCGGCGATCAGAGGAAAGGAGCAGGGAAAGGATGTGCAGAGTCCTTCCAAGTTTCCGGACATCAATACCAAAGAGGATCTGAAAGATCTGGTTGAGCAGCTGCGCCGCCGTTCCGGAGGCAGACCTATAGGGATAAAGATTGCTGCCGGTAAAATTGAAAAGGATTTGGAATTCTGCGTATTTGCGCAGCCGGATTTCATTACCGTGGACGGCCGGGGAGGCGCGACCGGCTCCAGTCCGTTTTTCCTCAGGGAGGCTACCAGCGTGCCGACGGTTTTTGCTCTTCACAGGGCGAGAAAGTATCTGGACTCTGTGGGGGCGGATATCGATCTGGTTATTACAGGCGGCCTGAGGGTATCTTCTGACTTTGCTAAAGCGATCGCCATGGGAGCCGACGCGGTAGCTGTCGCTTCATCGGCGCTGATTGCCGCGGCATGCCAGCAGTACCGCATATGCGGAAGCGGAAACTGTCCGGTAGGAATTGCTACTCAGGATCCCGAATTACGGAAACGGCTGAAGGTGGAAACGGCGGCGAAGCGGGTGGAGAACTTCCTGAAGGTCAGCGCCGACGAGCTGCGTACTTTTGCTAGGATTACCGGCCACGGGGATATTCATCAGCTGGGTATCGAGGATCTCTGTACGACCAGCCGGGAAATTTCCGAATTCACCGATATTGCTCACTGCTGAGGAAGATTGAGCAGTTTGAATGGGCGGCGGTGAGGTTTGCCTGATTCGGCAAACTTTATTCGCGACGTGAAATGCGGACTCTTCGGAGTCCGTTTTTTGTTTGCTCTTGAATATGGGGTTTTATTTTTTCCGGAAGAAAAATAAAACCGCCGATCAGCTCGAAATAAAGCTTTCTCAGCGGTTATCGGGTGGTGCGTCTAGTGGGATTCGAACCCACGGCCTTCACATTCGGAGTGTGCTACTCTATCCCCTGAGCTATAGACGCATGTTTTCACAAAACCGAGACTAATTATAACACACTTTTTTCCCGGTGAAAAGATAGTATTTTGATTTATTTCTTCTCTTTTCCGGAAAACAAACCTCGCAGGTTATTCTGCGGACAAAGGCGGCGAAACAGACCGCTTGTCTGTTTCGCCGCAGATTTTCCGCACAGTCGGCGCATTTTGCGGATACGCGGCCGACGTTTGGGGAAACTTTACAGTCCCAGTCCGAAGTTTTCTTTTACTCTGGCGATAGTCTTTTCGGCGATGGCGCCTGCACGTTCTGCACCGTCTTTTAAAATACGGATCAGATCTTCCGAGTATCGGATTTCTTCAAACTTTTCTCTGAACGGAGCAAGAGCGTCCACGGTGATTTCCACCAGATCTTTTTTGAAATCGCCGTAACCCTTTCCTTCATATTCTTTTTCCAGATCAGACAGGCTCTTTCCGGAGAGTACGCTGTAGATGTTCATCAGATTGCTGATGCCGGGCTTGTTTTCCTGATCAAAGCGGATGATGCCTTCGGAATCGGTGGTAGCCTTCATGATGGACTTTTTGATCTTGGACGGTTCGTCAAGAAGGGAGATCCGGCTGTGAATATTTTCTGCGGATTTGCTCATCTTCTGCGTCGGATCGTCCAGAGCCATGATTCTGGCGCCTTCCTTCAGATAGCGGCCTTCAGGCACGACGAAGGTCTTTTTTCTCGTATTGTTTACTCTCGTAGCAAGGTCGCGGCACAGTTCGATGTGCTGTCTCTGATCCGTTCCTACAGGAACCACGTCGGTATCGTAGAGCAGGATATCCGCTGCCATGAGCACGGGATAGGTGAACAGACCGGTCGGCGCGGATTCTTTATTGTGGCTCTTTGCCTTGAACTGGGTCATCCGGGAAAGTTCGCCGGTATAGGAGCAGCAGGTCAGGATCCAGGAGAGTTCCGCATGGCCGGGAACGTCGGACTGGACAAAGACGATGGATTTTTTCGGATCTACACCTACGGACAGGTACAGGGACGCTACATCGAGGATATGGGATTTCAGTTCCTTGGGATCCTGAGGAACGGTGATTGCGTGCATATCTACGATGCAGTAGATACATTCGTGGTCCTCCTGCAGCTCTACGAACTGCTTCAGCGCGCCCAGATAGTTGCCGAGATGCAGGTTTCCTGTCGGCTGTACGCCGGAAAATACTCTTTTCATTTTACTTTCTCCTCCTTGATCTACTGTGCGGCACGGAACCTGTCCCGCCGC
Source organism: uncultured Emergencia sp. (assembly GCA_904420065.1). Taxonomy (GTDB): domain Bacteria; phylum Bacillota; class Clostridia; order Peptostreptococcales; family Anaerovoracaceae; genus Senimuribacter. Next base: position 56,664 of record CAJFTU010000006.1, on the reverse strand, counting down.
CGAGCCTGCCTTTGCGTCTGCTTTGGGAAGGGGATAGGAAACCTTGCCGTATTAAATAAAAAAGCTTTTGTCCACGACAAGGGACAAAAGCTGTAACTTCTGCGGTACCACCCTAATTCGTCCGACGGTGCGGACGCTCTTTTTTCGATATTACGGTCGAAACCCGTCTCGCCTAATTGGCCGCGGCGCTGTGCGGCTGTTCAGCTTGCCCTCCGAAGTCCATTCGCCTGCGCGTCCGCTGCTGCAATTCCACCATCTGCAGCTCTCTGGCTGCGGCGTTTGCCGGTTACTCGTCTTCATCAACGGTTTGATATTTACAAATATGAATTCTATCACAAAGTTTTTTTGAAGTCAAGAGACGGATTGGGGTTTGACGGTGTGAGAAAAAAACGGGGAATTTTTTTCTGGTCCGACACCGCTTTTTCCAGATGAGATAATCGGAAAAATAACTGTTGCCATACCGATAGGAACGGATACAATATTATATATAGCAGAAAAGAGGAAAAGAGGAATATTTATCCATGACAGAGTTTAAAATAAAGCAGACAGAATTGAGCGAGACATTGGAGCAGGTTGGCGATCCGGCCGGATTGATCCGGTGGGCGAAGCGGGAAGAGATGGATATCACAGAGACAGAGATCAGAAGAGGAAGTCTTCAGGAGGCGGATTTCAGTCAGCTGGTTTTTGAAAACGTGCGTTTTGACCACTGTATTGCGGAGCAGGCCGCGATGAAAAACTGTACGTTCAGAAACGTTGTTTTTCAAGGGTGCCGGTTTCCCGGATGCGATTTTTCCGAAAGCTTTTTCGATCAGTGCAGGCTGGAAGCCTGTCAGCTGACTGGGGCTGATTTCAGGGATAACCGGCTTTCCAACGTGGTTTTTTCCGGATGCGCATTGAAATACGTCAATTTTGCCGATTCAAAATGGGAAAAGATCCGGCTGAAAGACTGCGATCTGTCCGAGGCCTTCTTCTCCTCCTGCAGGATAAAGCAGATTGAGCTGTCGCGGTGCAGCTTTGTCCAGGCAGAGTTTTTTAAAACGCCGTTGAAGGGAATCGATTTTACCGATTGCACTCTGGACGGCATACGGCTTTCCGAAGGAAAGAGCGAACTGAAAGGCGCCATCGTAAGCAGTTATCAGGCCGCGGAGCTGGCCAGGCTGCTCGGTGTAATCATTAAAGAATAAATTCAGAATTGCGTATTTTTTCAAAAGAAATCGGGCCGTCAATTGACACTTTGCGTTTAAAATGTTACCCTATTAAATTAGAAGAAGGGTAAATTTAGCAATATGAGGGTAAGACGTTTATGAAAAATTATCATTTAGAGAAAAAATTTTACGAGTTCCGTGACCTGAGGGAGCTGCTGCGGACATCCGCCGAGAAATACGCAGACAGAGTCGCTTTTGTAACAAAGATTAAAGAGAAAAAAGAGGTGAACTATATCAATACCACCTACGCCGATCTCTTTAAGACTATGGGATACCTGGGAACTGCTCTTATCGAAATGGGCTACAAGAATAAGCGTATTGCCGTAATCGGTGAAAACAGTTATAATTGGTGTCTCGCTTACTTTTCTGTCAGCTGCGGAGTCGGTGTAATCGTCCCTTTGGACAAGGGATTGCAGAAAGAAGAGCTGGAAAGCTGTCTGAACCGAAGCAGTGCGGAAGTTATCTTCTACGATAAGAAGCACGCGCAGGTGATTGAGCAGATCGCCAAGGAGAAAACCACAGGTCTTTCCCTGCTCATATCCATGGATTTTGAGTCCGAGTCTGCGGTGCCGATGATGGAACTGATCGACAAGGGACAGGAATTGGCGGAGAAGGGAGATCGGCGATATCTGGATGCGGAGATCGATCCGGATTCGATGAATTTTCTTCTGTTCACTTCAGGAACCACTTCCCAGTCCAAAGCAGTCATGCTGTCTCATCGAAACTTTATGAGCTGTAATTACGGGATGAACTGTGAAGAACTGTTTTTCCCCGACGATGTAAATATGATGATTCTTCCTCTCCATCACTGCTACGGCATGTCCGGTTTGCTGACCTTCTTGTCCCAGGGGATGAAGAACACGTTCTGCGACGGACTGAAATATATTACCATGAATCTGAAGGAGTACGGCGTTTCGGTAATCATGAGCGTGCCGCTGCTCTTAGAAAGCATGTACAAAAAGATCAATAGGGCCATTGAGAAACAGGGAATGGAGGGAAAGGTGAATTTCGCTCTTAAACTCTGCAGCGTCAGCGAAAAGGTCGGAATCAACCTGCGAAGAAAGATGTTCAAGACGATTATCGATCAGCTGGGCGGAAGGATGCGTTTTATCATCAACGGCGCGGCGGCTTTAGACCCGGTGGTGTCAAAGGGCTTTAACGATCTGGGCATATTGACCGTACAGGGCTACGGCCTGACGGAGACTTCTCCGACGATTTCCAGCGAAACTTATCGTTACCTGAAACCGGGCTCGGTAGGTAAACTGATGCCCAACGTGGAAGGAAAGATCTTTGAACCCAATGAGGAGGGGATCGGTGAGCTGATCGTCCGCGGAGATAATGTAATGCTCGGATACTACGACAATCAGGAAGCCACGGACGAGGTCATTGTCGACGGGTGGTTTCATACCGGAGATCTGGCTTATTTCGATGAAGAAGGCTACCTGTTTATCTGCGGCCGAAAGAAAAACGTTATCGTTATGAAGAACGGTAAAAATGTTTTTCCGGAAGAGATAGAGAATCTGATCAACGTGCTTCCTTATGTGGAGGAAAGCATAGTGTTCACCAGGGAGAAGGCCAGCGATTTTGTGCTCTGGGCTAAAGTCGTTTACGATAAAGAGTATCTGGAAGAAAATGATCTGACCGAAGAACAGCTGAAGGAACAGCTGGACAGAGATATGGATGAGATAAACGCGAAGATGCCTTCATACAAGATGGTCAAGAAATATTTCCTGTCGGATAAGCCGACAATCAAAAATACTACGGCAAAGACCAAGCGAAACGACGAGATGAAGCAGATTATGAACGAGCTTTCCGAGCTCGGTTTATCATAAAGGAAATACCGAAGGCGGTATTTCCTCAGCTAAACAGATCAGACGCCGGCAACACGCCGGGCGAATTTGTCACAAATGGAGGAAAACATGCAAAACTTCAACTATTCAATCCCGACGAAGGTCTATTTCGGCAAGGGACAGATCCGGAATCTGGCAGAAATCGCCAGAATGGGTAAAAATGTGCTGATGGTTTACGGCGGCGGAAGCATCAAAAGAAACGGCGTTTACGACAAGGCATCGGCGGTGCTTCAGGAGAGTGGTCTACGAGTTTTCGAACTGTCAGGTGTAGATCCAAATCCGAGGATTGAAACCGTAGCTCTCGGCGCAAAGCTCTGCCGTGAGAAGAATATCGATGTGGTTCTGGCTATTGGCGGAGGAAGTACTATTGACTGTGCGAAGATCATTGCGGCGGCAGCCAGATATGACGGAGATCCATGGGATTTAGTCATCGACGGAGAAAAGATCAAAGATGCTCTTCCTGTGGCGGCGGTGCTCACTCTGGCGGCTACAGGTTCGGAAATGGACGGTTTTGCCGTCATTTCGGATATGGAAAAAAACGACAAATTGGATACGGGCAGTGAATGGATTAAACCGACTCTGTCGATTCTGGATCCAAAATTCACCTACAGCGTTTCCCGAAAGCAGACAGCGGCCGGCACGGCGGACATTATGAGCCACGTTTTCGAGGTCTACTTTACCAGAGAAAAAGACGCTTATTTACAGGCGAGGATGTGCGAGGCGGTGTTGAAGACCTGTATCAAATACGGACCGGTGGCCTTGGAGAATCCGGATAATTATGAGGCGCGTGCCAACCTGATGTGGGCATCCAGCCTTGCCATCAACGGTTTGCTTTCCTATGGCGCAGAGGTGGAGTGGAGTGTTCATCCGATGGAACACGAGCTGAGCGCCTTTTACGATATCACCCATGGAGACGGGCTGGCGATTCTCACTCCGGTTTGGATGGAATACGTCCTGTCCGACAAAACGGTCGGTAAATTTGAAGAGTTCGGCGTCAATATATGGGGAATCGATCCGGATGAGGGAACCTGGCATATTGCCAAAAAGGCTATTCGAAATACCCGGGAATTTTTCCAGAAGCTGGGACTTCCGCAGACTCTCGGCGAAGTAGGCATCGGAGAGGAGAATCTGGAAAAGATGGCGTATAAGCTGGACGGCAAGCTTACGGATACATATGTACCGCTGAGCGGTGCGGATGTGTTGGAAATATACAGAAACGCTCTGTAATAAGTATGAAAAAGAAGACTGAAGCGTCTGTGATGATCAGAAAACGCTTCAGTCTTTTACTTTATTATTGTTCGATTTCACGAATCAGATTGACCATTTCTATTGCGCTCAGCGCGCAGTCGTATCCCTTATTTCCCGCTTTTGTTCCCGCTCGTTCGATGGCCTGTTCGATGTTGTCTGTGGTCAGAATGCCGAACATAACCGGAATATCCGCTTTTAGAGTTACTGCTGCGATACCCTTGGAAACTTCCGCGCAGACATAATCGTAGTGGGAAGTGTTTCCTCGGATCACTGCGCCAAGACAGATCACGGCGTCGTATTTTCCGCAGCAGGCCATTTTCTGGGCGATCAGCGGAATTTCAAAGGCGCCCGGGCACCATGCGGTTTCGATGTTTTCTTCCCTGACGTTGTGGCGGGAAAGGCCGTCCAGAGCGCCGCTGAGCAATTTTGATACGATAAACTCATTGAAACGGGAGCAGACGATGCCGATTCGTATGTCTTCTGCAACTAATTTTCCCTCGTAGATTTTCATTGTTTTCCTCCTTGTTTCGGTTATTTATAACTGAGAATATGACCCATTTTTTCCTGTTTCGTTTTCAGATAGAACAGGTCGTGAGCTGTGGCCGGCATCTGGATCGGAACTCTCTCTATGATTTCCATGCCGAATTCTTCTAACTCGTAGATCTTTTGCGGATTATTGGTCAGAAGCCGCAGTGTTTTCACGCCCAGATCCCGAAGTATCTGCGCGCCGATATAGTACTCTCTCAGGTCGCCTGCAAACCCCAAAGCTAAATTGGCTTCGAGAGTATCCAGTCCCTGGTCCTGCAATTCATAGGCTTTCAGCTTGTTAATCAGGCCGATGCCCCGTCCTTCCTGACGCATGTACAGTAGGACGCCTCGTCCTTCCTTTTCGATCTGCATCATGGCGGACTGAAGCTGCTGACCGCAGTCGCACCTGGCCGAACCGAAAGCGTCTCCGGTGAGGCACTCGGAGTGGACGCGGCAGAGAAGGTCTTTTCCGTCGCCGATATCTCCTTTTACCAACGCGATGTGGTGTTCTCCGTTCAGCTTGTTGATGTAGCCGTAGGCAGTAAAGTCGCCGTACTTTGTCGGAAGGCTGGTCTTTGCCACCTGTTCGATCAGACGGTCATGTCTTTTCCGATATTCCTGCAGGGCCTTAATGGTGATAAATTTGATTCCCCACTTTGCAGACAGTTCCTTCAGCTCCGGCGTTCTCATCATCGTGCCGTCTTCCCTCATGATCTCACAGCAGAGGCCGCATTCTTTCAGACCGGCCAACCGCATCAGATCTACCGTGGCCTCCGTGTGCCCGTTTCGTTCCAGAACGCCGCCCGGTTTTGCAAGGAGAGGAAACATATGACCCGGTCTGCGAAAATCCTCTGGCTCTGCGGTGTCGCTTACGGCCATGCGGGCGGTAAACCCTCTTTCTTCTGCGGATATTCCGGTAGTGGTGTCCACATGATCGATGGAAACGGTGAAGGCGGTGCTGTGGTTATCGGTGTTCTCCTCAACCATCTGCGGAAGGCGGAGACTGCGGCAGATCTCTGCGCTCATCGGCATGCAGATCAGTCCTTTTCCGTGGACCGCCATGAAATTTACGTTTTCTGTAGTGGCAAATTCCGCGCTGCAGATAAAATCGCCTTCGTTTTCCCGATCAGGATCGTCGGTGCACAGGATGATCTTTCCCTGGCGCAGATCATCCAGCGCTTCTTCAATCGTGTTGAATTTGAATTCATTCATCGTATCTGTACCTCGCTTTCTACGTTAAAATCCGTTTTGGATCAAGAATTCTTCAGTAATTCGGCTTTCTGTTTTTTCTTTTGGGGTGTTGCCGAAAGCCAGCAGTCTCTCTACGTATTTTCCGATGCAGTCGTTTTCCAGATTTACAGTGCTTCCCGGCCGTTTTTCGCTCAGCACGGTCTGTGAAAGCGTATGGGGAATGACCGAAACGGAAAATCCATCTGTCTGAAGTTTTGCCACAGTCAGGCTGATGCCGTCTATGGCGATGGAGCCCTTTTCGACGATATATTTCAGCAGTTTTTTTGAGCAGCGAACAGAGATCCAGACGGCGTTTTCATCCCGCTCCATCTTTTCGATTACGCCGATTCCGTCGATGTGACCGCTGACGATGTGACCGCCGAAGCGGCCGCAGGCGGACATGGCTCGTTCCAGATTGACATGGCTTCCGGGAACGAGTGCCGACAGGGAGGAGCGGTTAAGTGTTTCGTGCATGATATCGGCGGTGAATCCGCTGCGGCTGACGGCAGATGCGGTCAGACATACGCCGTTGACCGCGATGCTGTCTCCCAGGTGAAGATCCTCTCTGATGAGACGACAGTTTATGTCAATTGATGCGGAGGCGCCTTTTTTCTGTATGCTGTCCACTGTGCCGATTTCTTCGATTATTCCGGTGAACATATCTGTACCTCGCTTTCGATGAGAAAGTCTTCTCCGACGATGTTGATTTTCGGATTGATCAGTTTTACCGCCTGATCGGGAAATTCCGCGCCTTCACCACCCACCGGAGTCTTTGCTGTTTCTCCGCCAAAGATCTTTGGGCTGATGTAGGCCTGCACCTTTTGGACGATGCCTGCACGAAGAGCCGACCAGTTGAGACTGCTTCCGCCTTCAAGAAGGATGCTGTCGATCTTTTCTTCTCCCAACTTTTTCATCAGTGAAGGGAGAGAAACATGGCCATCCTCACTTCTGTCGATCTGCAGTATACGGCAGTGCTTTTCGCGGTACGAACGCAGCTTTTCTTCGTCCGTGCAGCATGTGGCGATGATGGTCGGAACGCGGGAAGCGGTGGATACAATCTTAGATTGGAGTGGGGTGGAAAGGTTGGTATCGCAGATGATGCGGATAGGATCTCTTCCTTCCTCCAGGCGGCAGGTCAACAGCGGATCATCGACGAGGACGGTGCCGACTCCAACCATGATGGCCATTAGATGGCTTCGATCCAGATGAACTCGCTGCCGCGCTTCTTTTCCTGTAATGTAGCGGGAATAGCCGGCTCCTGTGGCAATCTTCCCATCTATGGTCATGGCGTATTTCATAACCACATAGGGCGTTTTGTGGGTAATGTAGTGGAAAAAAATTGGATTGAGCCGGTCGCAATCGGTCCTCATAAAGTCTTCGATGACCTGGATTCCGGCGCGGCGCAGAGCTTCTGCTCCGCCTCCGCTGACCAGGGGATTGGGATCGGGAGAACCGATGACGACGGAGGAAATTCCGCTCTCGATAATGGCTTCTGTGCAGGGAGGGGTCTTTCCGTAATGACAGCAGGGCTCTAAAGTGACGTAAAGAGCGGCGCCTTTTGGATTCTCCGTACAGTTTTTCAGCGCGTTTCTCTCCGCGTGGAGCTGACCGTATTTTTCATGGTATCCTTCTCCGATGATGCGGCCGTCTTTTACGATCACGGCGCCCACGAGGGGATTGGGATTGACCATACCCTGTCCCTTTTTTGCCAGTTCAATGGCTCGCTGCATGTATTTCTCTTCTGTGTGCATGTTCTGCTGCTCCTTTCCCGCGGCTGAAAAGAAAAAGCCCCGAAGCGCTGACGCTTCGGGGCAGGGGGCATTACGAAAACTTTCATCCTCTTAATGAAACAAAAAAACCGGAAATAAAAATTTCCAGAGCTTTCATCAAAAAACAGAATGATTATTTTCTGTCTATCTTCTTCCATCCAGACTATACTGTCGGTTTTGGAATTTCACCAAATCCTACGCTCGCGCGCTCGCGGACTTTACCGCCGATCGGGAATTTCACCCTGCCCTGAAGATCGTCTTATGTTTTTCTGGAACCTATTCTATACCTGTTTTTTTTATTTGTCAAATGGTTTTGCTGATTTTCTATGAACGAAAGATGATGATGTCTTCTCCAATTTTCACGATGGAATCCCAGGGCAGCTGCATGGTTTCTCTCATGGCGGAGAACCTGCTGTGTCCCTGAAGATTGGGAACCAGAAGCGCTTTGATTCTGCCCGTCATCTCATCGAAAAGCATTTCCGCATCCCAAAAGGAACCGTGGCGGCTTCCCTTGGTCAGATCGATGATCTCCTTGTCTCCGATTTCACTCAAAAGCATAATTCACACATCCTTTGCAGATAATATATTCAAAACGCGGGAAATATTGAAAGCAGGGAAGTTTTCCGGCGTTTCAAGGGTCTTTTGCGGGGAACTGCTCTTTCCGGCGGTCTGCCCCATGCTTTTCTTAACATTTTACGACGGAGGAACAAAAGTTATGAGCGAAGAAAAAGAAAAAACCGAAGAAAAAACAGAATCAACCGATCTGATCAAAGAACTGGGACTGCTGGCCACGGGCAGCAGCTTTAAAAGCGACTATCAGTATATCAACATTATCGGCTGCATCGAAGGGCACACCACTCTGCCCAGCGACAACAAGACGACAAAATATGAACATCTGATTCCTCAGCTTGTGATGGTGGAGGAGAATCCGGAGGTTAAAGGACTGCTTTTGATTCTGAACACGGTGGGAGGAGACGTGGAGGCGGGTCTGGCGCTGGCCGAACTTATCGCTTCTCTTTCCAAGCCTACGGTAACGCTGGTGATCGGCGGGGGTCACAGCATCGGAATTCCTCTGGCCGTCTCAGCAGACTATTCCTTTGTGGCAAAGACGGCTACCATGACCATGCACCCCATCAGAACCAGCGGGACACTGATTACTGCCGACGCGACTTTTGAATATATGCGAAAAACCCAGGAGAGAGTGGTGGACTTTATCGCCGAGCACTCTGAGGCGTCTAAAGCCGATATAGAGGCGAAGATGAATCAGACCGGGAATATGTCCAACGATGTGGGAACGGTGCTTTTCGGTCCGGATGCGGTGGAAATGGGACTGATCAACGAAATCGGAGGACTCAGCATGGCAATAGAAAAGCTGAAGAGTCTCGCAGAGAAAAATATGGAAAATAATGGTTGACAAATATTTACAAAAATGATACTCTATCTCCAGAGAGAGGTGGAAAAATATGGAAATTATAAAAGTGGGTATTTACCTGAACGACTGCTGTTTTGCGGGCGCTTTGGCAAAGGCTCTGGCCAGACGGGCCAGAGGAATGGTCTTTCGGCTGCTGAGCGCTGCAGAGGAAGCGGAGGACTGCCACATGGTTCTTTCAACCGGCGAATATGAAGGAACAGGAGCCGTGCGGCTGGTCCGAAGGCCGGAGAGTGAACACCTTGACGGCGAGCCCTTCTGTGTATATCGATATAAGGACAGTTCCAATCTGGTAAACGACCTGCTTTTTATTTATTTCCAGATGACAGGATATGTTTCTGCATACCGAGGGAGTACGCGCTACAGGTTGCTGATCTTCGCCGCCTGCGGCGGAGGCTGCGGAACGACTTCTGCCGCCCTTTCTGTCTGCAGGCAGCTGAACCGATTTTACGGTGCACGCTGTCTTTACCTGAACTTCTGTCCGATTGACGATTCGAGAAAATATCTGCCTCAGGAGGAAGCAGGGGGATTTCTGAAGCTGCTCTATTATCTCAAGACCGGAAGGGATTTTCCCGTAAGCGCTTTTATCGCCCGGGATGACGAGCTAGATTATTTGCGTACGGGAGTCGTCAATGCTCATCTCGACGAAATTGACTCTCATACGATGGAGACCCTTTTGATCCGGCTCAGAGAAGAGGGACGCTACGACTTCCTGATCGCCGATGTAGGCGGCCATCTGTGCAGAATCAACAAGGAACTGTTGGGGCAGGCGGAGCTGGTATTCCTTTTTCACAGCGCGCGAATCCCTTTTCCCGGGAAATACAGAGAAAAGATTTCCCGGGAAATTGAAGACAGAACAGATGAAGGCAAGCTGGTTTGCGTGGAAAATTTTTCCGAAGACCGCTGGGACGGAGAGCAGCATTCTGCAGAACTGTTTATTTCCCGGGATGATCGGGCCGTATCGGCAGAAGCCGGCGGCAGGCTGGTCGTGGATTTGTCCGGAAACTACGGAAACGAAATAGCGGCCATAGCTGAGCGAATCATGAAGGAGACAGGCGATGAAACCGTTACATAGAGAATTCATGGAGAAACAGGCGGATATGATCAGACATAAGATCCTCTCTGCGGATGGCAATTTGAGTGATCAGGCGGTTCTGCGCATTATCGAAGATCAGGTATTGGAGAACCAGATCGATATGGATTTGCAGACCTGCCGGGAGGTGATACTGCGGATCTTTGCAAAGATTCGCAGTAAGTTGGGCATGCTGCAGCGGTACATCGAAGATGAATCCATCAATGAAATCATGGTCAACGGCAGGGAGAACTTTTTCTACGAGGACGGAATGGGAATCCACCGGGTTGAAGACGTCTTCGATTCCACAGAAGAATTGGAGGAAATCATACGCAATATAGCCGCAGACGTTCACAGGGAGATCAACGAGATGAATCCCATCCTCGATGCCCGGCTGAAAAACGGTTCGAGAGTCAACGCTGTGTATAAAAATGTGGCTGTAGGAGGACCGGTGCTGACCATCCGTAAATTCTCGAAGGACAGGCTTACCGCCGCTGATATGGTCCGCAGAGGAACGCTGACACAACAGTGCGCGGATTATCTGTGCGCAGCGGTAGAATGCGGATACAACCTGTTCGTCAGCGGAGGAACTTCTTCCGGCAAGACGACGTTTCTCAACGCCATATCGGACTTTATTCCTGAAAATGAGCGGGTAATCGTGATCGAGGATTCCACTGAACTTCAGATCGGGAATATTCCCAATCTGGTGCAGATGGAATGTCACAACGCCAACTCCATGGGACAGGGATCGGTATCCATGGACATGCTGATTCGAACCAGTCTGCGTATGCGGCCGGACCGGATAATCGTCGGCGAGGTGAGGGGAAAAGAGGTGGCAGATATGCTTCAGGCAATGAATACCGGCCACTCTGGCAGTATGTCCACCGGCCACGGCAATTCGGTGACCGGTATGCTTCGCCGTCTCGAGGCCATGTATCTGATGTCCGCGCGCATACCCATGGATGCCATAAGAGCGCAGATCGTGGAGGGAATAGACTTGATGATTCATATGGCAAGATTTCGTGACGGCAGCAGGCGAGTCGTGGAGGTCCAGGAGCTCTTGGATTTTGAAAACGGAAAGTATCGGCTCAACCCGCTGTTTCGGCTTAATTCGGATATGGAGCTGGTATTTACAGGGAACGCGCTGGTGAACCGGAGTAAACTGGCGCTGAAAGGATATGAGGATGACGGGCGATTACAATGATTATATCTTATCGAAAAGAGAGAGGGCCGCCTTTGTTCTGATTTTGGCTCTTTCCCTCTGTATTGCAGGATATGCGTTTTATGAGAGTCTGATCCCTGCGGCGGCAGGGATGATCGGATGCAGGAAGGCGGAACGAGTTTTCCGGAACTACAAAGCCGCATGCAGAAAAAATGCTCTGCTCGTTCAGTTTCGCGATTTCCTCTACAGCCTTTCCTCATCTTTTGCGACGGGACGCCATATGAGTGAGGCTATAGAGGAGGCGGGAGAAACGCTCAGAGAGATTTACGGAGAAAACAGTGATATGGCGGCGGAAACCGGATATATGCTGCGAAGAATCCGTGAAACCGGAGCGACGGATCTGGAAGTCTTAGAAGACTTTTCAAGGAGAAGCGGTCTTGAAGACGCGGAGGACTTTACTCAGGTCTTTCGCGCCTGTCGGGAAACAGGAGGTAATCTCGTGCAGGCTGTGAATAAAGCGGCTTTGATTATCGGAGAGAAGATTAATATCGAGAGGGAAATCAAGGCGACGGTCTCGCAGAAAAAACTGGAAGGACGGATTATTACCGCAATGCCGGTAGTGATCATCTTCTTTCTCCAGATTATGAGCGCAGATTATCTCGACGTCATGTACCACACTTTGGCAGGAAGGCTTATCATGAGCGCGGCGTTGGGTCTTACTCTGGGCGCCAGCGTGATCATAGAAAGGATTACGGAAATTGAAGTTTGAATGGAAGGCTAAAACGAAGGTCTTTCGCCTTTTCTGCCGGGAAAATCGCCGGGAGGTATTTCTTCTCTGTCTTGGAGCGATAATCCTTTTGGCGCTGCAGCTTGCTGCGGATCTGGCGGGAACGGAGCGATATATTGTCGACGACAGAGGCCGTCTGACTGCGGTAAGACGGGAGGCGGAAGAGGAAATGTCCCTGCCTCTGCATGTGAGACTGGAGAAAGACGGATTGGAAACAGAAGAGAACGTGACGGTTTACCTGAGTGGAGAAGAAGCGGAGAATTTATCGGAGGAGAAAGAGACTGATCCTCTTCAGGAGCTGAAAGACGGACTGGAAGAACTGCTGTCGGAAATTGAAGGAAGCAGTGATGCGGTGATAAAGCTGCCCGGACATCTCTCTGACGGAACCAAAATCACCTGGACCCGTCAGAAGGATCTGTCCGCTGCAGGCTGCATACTGCTCATTCCACTCGGATTGTTTTTCCTCTATCGGAGTCGGACGGAGAAAGAAAAACAGGAAAGAGAGAGGCAAGTCTCTTCGGTCAGAAGAGGACTGCCGGGATTTAACGATCAGCTGCTTTTGCTGATGAACAGCGGCCTTATTTTCAGCGATGCGTTCACCCGGATCGCTGAGGGCCGCGCGGGAAGAAAGGAAAAGGATGATTTCAGTGCAATACTGGAGGATATGCTGCGAAGATCAAGGGAGACGGGCAGCAGTCTGATTTCAGCCATGGAGAGCTGCGCCAGAGGGCTTGGCATTCGGGAGTTTTCTCGATTGACCGGGATTTTGGCAGATAACCAGTATAAGGGCGTGGATTTGGCGGGCAAGCTGGAAGCCGAAAGTGAAATCCTCTGGAATCAGAGGAAAAAGACGGCAGAGGAAAAGGGGAGAGCAGCAGAGACAAAACTGTCCTTTCCACTTGCCGTATTGCTCCTCGTGCTGATTCTGGTCACGGCTGCGCCGGCCATACTGCAGATGTAATGAGTTGGAGGAAGCATATGTTAACGAACAAGAAGGGGATGGAAATGGTGCAGGTGGCGATATAATGTTGAAATTTCAGTGATTTAAACAATGTTGACACGCGTATGGCACGGATCAGAAACATATTCATTCATTTTTTCTCTGGCAGATTCCATAGATTTTTCCGTGTGGTGCGTATAAATTTGCGCGGTAACTTTTATGGACGAGTGACCCATCAAAACCTTAGCCACATTGATCGGGACACCGGCGTCCTGGAGATCTGTGCAAAACGTATGCCTTAAACAATATGGAACCAGATCTGGAGATACTGAGAAAGGGTGCTCTTCCTCCATGCTTTTTTTGAATGACTTCCAGCTTTTTTGAAATGTACTATTCGTGAATCTTTTACCTCTGGGTGTCGTAAAAACCGGCTCAAATGGTTTCAAATCGAGTTTTCTCAATTCCTTTGCGTAAACATCTACTATAGGTACCTTCCTGACACCTGCAGAGGTTTTTGGAGCCTTTTTATTTCCGTTGTAATCGATGTTAGAGCGTACATAGACCAGATTATTCTTTAAATCTATGTCACGGCCTTCGAGGGCGGCGACCTCCATAGTTCTCAAACCACAAAAAAGCATCATTTTGAGGTACATTCCCAACGGGTGGTGATCTGATACCTCTAATATGATTCTTCGCTCAGAATCGCTTATAGAGCGCCTTGAAATGTGCTCACTGACCATTGGGCGTTTAATGTTTTTTACAGGATTTGCACGAATAAGGTCATTATCTGCAGCGGTTTCAAAAAAGGATTTAACCACAGCCAAATATTTATTGTAGGTTATTTGGGACAACCCACTCAACGAGTTTGCCCAGATCTGCACGTTTTTCTGTGCGATCTTGTTAAGAGGGAAATTTCCATACATATTGCAAAATGAATTTAAGATGCAATGGATATTTTTGTTCCATTTTCCATTTATAGCGGGTCTGAATGTTTCGGGCCATTCTTTTGCCCATTGCGAACAGGTTATATTTTTTCGGATAATAAGAACATTTTCGTCAATATCGCGGATCTTCAAAGCCTTTTTTACTTCAAAGTCCTTTTCATCTTTTGCCCTGATGAAATACCGCTGTCCCTCATACGTAAAAGATTTTCTTATCATGATATCCTCCTTTCTGCCTCTCATTTTATAAAATTATGCCTCCTGAATTACCAGGAGGCGAGTTGAACTGAATTGCACTTTCAAAATGAATTGACAAAAACACAGTTTATAAATATTTTTGCACAGCGTTTACAATTTGATCTGCAAAATTGTAAATATCATCAATTGTATCAATGTTATATCGTACAGGTTTCTTGTTGTCATCAGATACGGTGATGTATTTTATACCACCATTTAGGTGAACGCGGCAAATCCATTTGCGATTATTGTCATCTAACAGTACGCCTAAGTAGTTTTCAGTATCTCTGTAAGTGATTCTGTCGCTATCGACATTTTGCCTCAAAATAGCTTTGATGACTCCAAAAGATTCCAACTCTTCGATAGTCGTTTCGATGTGCCGTTCATGAGTATCTTCTCCGCTGTCAACCCGTGAAACGCTATCGCTTTCCACATTTTCCAGTTCCTTGTCATTTTCGCCGTCGTCCTTATTCAACGCATTTCGAATTTTTGCGTTCATCATGTCGGTTATGTATTGTTGGATAGCACGCCGGACAAGAGGGGTGAATTTTTCAATTACCTTCTGACTGCGTTGCCCATCGTAAATTTGGGAAAGGATAAGTTTTACTAAGTCGACCGAAGGCGTGTCAATTTGCGATGAAAACCAATTTTTGATCATGCCGCTGTATTTTAGGTTTTCGGCGGAACTGAGTATATTTTCAACATCTAAAGAATCCTTTGTGAACTTTTTTATTTCAGCAATATCACGATCTTTTAGATGTAGCAAATCTATAGTTAAAAATGGAGCATCGTCCATTCGATTTTTCTCCTCCAAATCAGTAAAAAATTTGTAGACTACACCGTCTGTCAGAATCGCAAATCTTGCTGATAAAGTAGCAGTAAAATAACGGAAAAGCTGAGTATTGTGCTTGTCTAAATTTTCACCATACGGTTTACACTCAATAAATATCAAAGGGTCGCCATTTGTAACAATGGCGTAATCTACTTTTTCACCCTTTTTAAGTCCAACATCAGCGGTGTATTCAGGCACGAATTCCATAGGATTGAAAACATCATAGCCTAAAAGCTGAAAAAAGGGCATGACCATAGAAGTTTTTGTTGCTTCCTCTGTTTGAATAGAATCTTTAAGAGACTCTAACCGTTCTGCGAACTGACTTAATTTTTCATTGATTTCCATCTTTCTACTCCTTGATTTAAAAATACAAATGTTCGATAATTGTTATATTTTTAGCACCCCTCTCGAACGGACTCTCGAAGTATACGAAGAATTGCTATTGACGAAAAAGAACATATGTTCTATACTGACAATATATCTTCGGTGTGAGTCCTTTCCAGGAACGAGGTGCGCTATGGAACAATTAGACTCTATTTACAAACTGCTTCAGCATGCGTCAGAAAAACAATTAAAAATCATTTATGCGTTTATCCGGCAGCTGGTAGAGGGGTATTAACCCCTCTTTTTTATAATTTCAATCGCATGCTCTAAAATCTCCCATTCGTCAGGGGATAAGGCAACAAGCATTTCTATGAACCTTCGTTTAAACGACTCTTCTTCCTCGTTCAGAATCTTAGCGACAAATTTTGCGATCTCTTCGTCTCTGGATAACTGCTCAAACATTTCGCCTTGACCATATTTTAACCAATTCATGCTGACGTTATATTTACTGCAAATATTGATAAAAATAGGCTCCTTTAACTCCATTCGTTTTAATCTATCCAATTCGATGTTATTTATCTCGTCTGGCGTTGCACCAACTTCTTGTGCAAATTCCCGCCTTGATTTTTTAAAATGATCTCTGATTTGTCTGACCCTTGATCCAATAGTCAATTTAGTACCTCCTGTTCATTATAGATGTATTATAGCATTCAAAAATTGGTTAGTCAACTAAAAACAGAAAATAAAATTAGTGATTGGTAGTTGACTAACCAGAAAAAAGGTTGTATAATTTGTTCAACAACTAAAAGGAGGTGAAAAAATGTCTGAAAAAGACAAAGAAATATTAAAGTCCATAGCTGAAGGGATAAAAGACATGGAAGAGAAGAACAAAGAGTATCTTCTCGGGATCGGTGAAGGGTTGAGACTGGCCAGAAAGAGAGAACAGGAGAAAGAAAAAAATAGAGATGGACAAAGAATGGATAGCTGATGTAAGACGTGAGCTTTATCTACGCGGCGAAAGTTTAAAGGATTTAGCCGAGAACATCGGCATGAGTTACTCGTACATTCGTCAGATAATGACAGGAAAAGTGGAGAGCCTTAACGCAGCGGAAAAAATTTCGGAGCATTTAAAAACAACGATTACATAAATGCGAGAAGGAAGGAGGAGTGACAAAAATAATGAAAAAAGATAAGCCGATGACTATTACAGATGCGCAGCAAATTATTGAAACAAAAAATTTAGACGATGAAACACTGTGTGAAATATACTGCAAAATGAATGCGTGGGAATGGGACGAAAGATTTGCACCGAAGCCAAAGGGCTGGGAAGAGATGGCGCTATATAACTACAAGCTTATTGATAAGCTGCGAAGAAGAGTAGCCAGAGAACACTATCTCAGAGGGCCGATGATTGCAATCAGCATGACTGTCACATATAAAGACAGAATGAAATGCAGATTCAAAACGAAAGGCCGAAGCGCGAAGGAGTTTGAAACGTGGTGGAGAATCCACGGGAGAGAACGGGAAGAGTCGGACCGGGAACTTATTAATTTTATGATAAAAAAATACTGGCGATAAGGGTACCAACAGTAGAAAAAGCAGTCAGCGCAGCAAAAAGTTCCATACGAAAATTATGCCAAAATATCGAACGATATTTTATCAGTTCATGTTTTGCGTGTGAAGTTAAAAAGTAGGCTTGCGAAGAGTCGTTCTCATCATTATTGATATACCGAAGTTCTAAAAAATCTATAGCAGATTCATAAAGAGGGGTTTTGATATAACTATCGGGCGTACAACCGAGGAATGAAAAAAGCTCAGAAGGAATCATGTAATTGCTTTTTTCGATTTTTCGAAGCGCTTTATAAGTTTGATGATTCATAATTAGTTCCTTTCGGAAAAAATTATACCACACGTTTTTAAAAAAGATAAGGAATAAATTATCCGAGAAGGGCTGAGACTGGCCAGAAAGAAAAAGAAGGAGAAGAAAAAATGAGGGACACAACAGACAGCAATTACTGCTTATGGAAACACCTTAAGGCATTTTATGAACAATGTCGTAATGAGAAAACTGCCGATTTTGGAGAACCGTGCTCTGATTGTAGACTTTGGGAAAACTGCAAAGGAGATTGGATCAAGAAAATCGGCAAGACAAAACTAAAAGATATAGAGATTAACGTGGTTCTGACGGAGCTTTTAAGAAAATAGGACATCTTCCATATTCATCGAGATGAGGACATGATTCAGAATCCTCACAAAGGTATCCTAATTTTTTATACCCTAAGGACGGTGAAATTTCCGTCGAATCAATATGAATAGCTCTATTCGCTTTTGTATATGGACAAAAATCCGAATATAGGGGAGAGCATAAGGTTTGTAAACGGGAAACGAAAGCGATATTGACGAGAAAAAGAGCTGAGGAAGAGTAGGAGGTGATTATATATGAAGGATCAGGCATATGAGGCCTTTAAAGAGTCATTCATACGCGCAGCCGGAAAACCATTCTTAAACATCTCGGAGATCTGCAAGATAACAGGTCACTCTTACGACTACATAAAACCACTTATGCAGTATCGAAGAGGAAAAAAGATAGGGCGGCAATACTGCTATCCAATTGGGGAAGTAATACAAGCGACGTATGAAGATGTTACCCAATAAGCTTTTAGAACGAGAAGAAAGTATATTCAAGTAGGTACAACAGATGAAAAAAGTAAAACGATTTTTAAAACGGAACTGCATCAAGATCCCGTTCTGGATCGCAATTATAGCGGTATTTGGATTTGCCAGTCATCTGGATAGACCGATACTGGATCCGGCGGAAAAAGTGCCGGCAGAAACTGCAGGCTATGTAGAACAGGAGAATGTTTAAAAAAATGGACATTAAAACGGAAGACGAAAGGATCGAAGAGGTAAATCGATATCGAATTGAAGAGCTGTTAAAAGGAGAAAAAACACCAGAGTTAGAACAGGTGTTAAAAAAGTGGCAGGAAACAAAAGCAGAGTTTGCCAGAAAAGAGATGATCAGACGCAAAAAAACATTTGCAAAGGACATAGAGATCATGCTTCGAAACGACATTGAAAACAACTACGTGGTTTCCGTGCTATATACATATGACAAAAAGATGGACGATGAATATATTCATCTGCTATGGACGGACGATAGAACGGAGACACTGCTGATTACGGGAATGTCGTTTGAAAAAATTCTAAAAAACATCATTGCAGCAGTATATGAATAGGAGAGAGTATGGAGATTGATGAAAGATACTATGGCTACGCTATGGCGCAGATGGATCGCGCCGAGCGGGAGAAAAGAAAATATAACGGTTACAAAGATAAAGCGGATAGAACGTGTTTCTATACCGGAACGACGTATGCCGAAAGGCATGAAGTATTCGGCGGGACAGCAAATCGAAAGATCAGTTTGCGTTTAGGATTCCAGGTAGATCTTTGCCCGGAAAAACATCTGGAAATCCAGATGCGTACGACACCGTGGGGGAAATCAGAGAACGATAAGTGGAGGACGCATTTTCAGAGAGCATATATGGACCGGATCAAGGAAGAAGGAATAACCGAGGAGGAAGCGTTGCGCGCCTGGGTAATGCTGATCGGGAGAAATTACATTATGGATCTGATGCCGCAATGACACCATGTCCAAAATGCGGGAATCAGCATTACAAAGAGTCAAGGCAATGCCCGGAGCACAGCGGACTTCCGGTATGCATAAGGTGCTGCAGGGAATGCGCCTACTACGATCCGGATCCGTGCGGACTAACATGCAGATGGTACATTAACCATCAGGAAACAGACTATCAATCGGAAATAGAAAAAATTAATCAAAAGATCAACCATATGGAAGGTAAAGTCAGAAGACTATACGAGTTGAACTGGCCCAAAAAGGCGGAGGTTCTGGAACTGGAAGTTCGCCGTTTGATGGCAGAAAAAAAGAAGATAGAGGAAAAATATGATAAAGCAGCAGAAGATAAATCTAAAAGATTTGAAGGAAGAGGCAAAGAAAAACGACTGCATGGTCAGAAATGCGATATATGATAGACGCTGTTACATCACTGACGGCAGAGGAATCATGATCGCAACGGAAAAAGGTGAGGTAATTATACCGATAGAAGAAGCCACACGATTTGTAAAGGAATTCGCGGAGATGATCTTTAAAGCGGCGGACATACTAAACAAGCTATCGCTGGAACAAAAAAATGAAGTTGCAAGAGTAAAAAAGATGTCCTATGGAACGTTACAGAAAATCATATATGACGCGATGGACATTACGGTGGGATAATATGGAATTCACGCATCTAAGTCTATTTAGTGGGATTGGCGGATTGGATTTAGCGGCCGAATGGGCAGGTTTTAAAACAGTTGGGCAATGTGAATCCGCAGATTATCCGGCAAGAGTATTGACTAAAAATTGGCCGAATGTGCCAAAGTGGGGAGATATAAGAACGCTGACAAAGGAGACATTTCATGAACGAACAGGAAGAAAAACAGTTAACGTTATTTCCGGAGGTTTTCCATGCCAACCGTTTAGCATCGCCGGGAAGCGAGGCGGCCAGACAGATGACCGTTATCTCTGGCTAGAAATGCTTAGAGTTATCAAAGAACTGCAACCAGATTGGGTTGTTGGAGAAAATGTTGCTGGGTTCATCTCGATGGGTCTCGACACAGCGTTATCTGATCTGGAAAGCGCAGGTTACGCCGCAAGGGCGTTTGTACTTCCGGCTTGTGCCGTTGGTGCCTGCCATCGAAGGGACAGAGTGGCCATTGTGGCCAACGCCAACAGCCAGAGACACACGGGGATTGAACGACTATGCGAAAACAATGAAAAAAATACAGAAAGGGGAACGGGGGCATTTAGGACAGTTACCGAATTATTTGATGGTACTGACGGGAAAACGTGGGCGACTAAATCCGCGTTTTTACGAAAAACTGATGGGATTCCCCACCGGTTGGACAGAATTAGATGTTTAGGTAATGCCGTTGTACCACAGCAATTTTATCCGATTTTCGAATCAATAATGGAGATAGAGCGAAGGACGAATTTCAGTAAATACAAGGGATAAAGACTATGTTAAATCGACATGGGAGACCCCAGAAGACGTAATGAAATGGTGGATAGGCGAAACAGGAGGGAAGAAATGATTGATGAAAAGAAGCTGATCGAAGAAATAAAGTACCTGTTATTCAACTCGGAAATATTAAGCCCGCGATGGTTTGCGATAAATGAAGTGTTTGAAATAATAAAACGTCAGCCAAAAGTCGGCAAGTGGATACCTTGCAACAAGAAGTTACCTGGCCCATATGACACAGTGATTATAACTGCAAAAATGCCAAACGACAAAGAATCATTAGTTTATATGGGATCTATTAACGCTATAAGAGAGTGGCACATATTAGGAATTGCGAACCCAAATGATTATAACGTTACTGCGTGGCAGCCGTTACCGGAGCCGTGGGGAGGAGAAGAAAAATGAGTTGGATACCATGCAGCGAGAGAATGCCGGAAGAACATGAGGTATCTGAACCCATTTTTGATCCAGTAACATTAGCTGAAATAGATGTAAAGTATAACACAACATCAGACCTTGCTCAAGTAACAGTAAAAGATGAAGATGGAGAAAGATTTGTCTACTTCGATTATACAGTAGACGGAAAATGGTTTTGTTACAATGAAGATTTAGGTTTTGAAGTTCTTGCATGGCAGCCGCTACCGGAACCGTGGAAAGGAATGAAAAATGAGAAATGAAATTGATGCATTTTTAAGCAAACTGTCAGAAGGCAGGTGTACCCCGTGCGAATATGCAAAAGCTGTAACAGCAAATGGTGGGTTTATTTTCTTGGGTTGCTACCACAGTCCATATCGTGGAAAATGGGTTCGAGAAATCAAAGAGTGTCCGGATAAATCTGAAGGAGAAGAAAAATGAGTTGGATACCCTACAGCGAGAGATTTCCGAAATTTAATGAAGGTGTAGAGGTAATCACAAAAGACGGAGAAAGATCTATCGGGCACTATGCAGGAGGCTGTTGGTACGATTCTATTAACGGTGATTATATTCGAGTAAAGACATGGAAAGAGTTATCAGAGCATTATGAGGGAGAAAGTGATGGAGAATGAAAAGAAAATAGTCGATGTATGCTGTGGATCAAAAATGTTTTGGTTCGACAAAAATAACTCGGCAACGGAGTTTTGCGATAATAGAACTATAACCAAAACCGAGTATTACCCAAACAGATACATAGAGATATCTCCTGATACGGTTTGTGACTTTACTAATCTACCATTTCCAGACAACACTTTTTATTTAGCCGTATTTGATCCTCCGCATCTTGAACGCGTAGGGGAAAGCTCTATTATGTTTATAAAATACGGAAAACTGAAAGGGGACTGGAGGACAATGCTATCGTCTGGATTTGATGAATGTATGAGGGTGTTAAAACCGAACGGAGTACTGATTTTTAAATGGTCAGAGGTTCAGATCCCATTATCAGAAATCCTTCCACTATTTAATCAAGACCCTCTATTTGGTAATCGCCGCATAGCAAAGAATAATAAAACACATTGGTTATGCTTCATGAAAGGAGAAGAAAAGTGAAAAGAATCATAGAAATAGAAATAGGCTGTTGCGGAGATTGCCCGTATTACAACTGGAAAAAACATAACTGTGGGAAAGGAGCAAAAGAAGAGGGAAAACCAACAGACAATTTTTACGTCGATTGTCCATTAAATTACAGGGAGGAAGAAAAATGAAAAGAGAAGGTTTATGGTGGGTTGATGAAAATAACAACAAATGGGATGCATGTTTGCACACAGAAGACGAGGCAGAAAAATACAGAAAGTCATTAACCAACTGTAGTAACTGTATCAACTGTAATAATTGCAATGGTTGTAGTAACTGTAATAACTGTAATAACTGTAATAACTGTAATGACTGTAATAACTGTAATAACTGTAATGACTGTCATTACTGTAATAACTGTAATAACTGTAATGACTGTATTGGCTGTAATTACTGTATTGGCTGTAATTACTGTATTAGTTGCAATAGCTGTCATGGATATATTAAAAATCCATCAAGATATATCACGCAAAATATTGGTAGCAGAAAAGATCAGACGCATTTCTATTACGGAAAGACCGATAAAGGCATGAGCGTTCAAATCCGGTGCGGCTGTTTTCATGGAAGTCTAAAAGAATTTGCAGAAGCAGTAGAAAAGAGACATGGCAATAATGAGTACGGTGTACAGTACCGGAAAGAGATCGAAAAGGTGAAAGCATTGTTTGAGCTGGGAGGAGAATAATGGACGCAAGAAAATGTTATAGATGCGGAAAATTATATGAAAAATACAGGAATGAGCTTGACGGTATAGTCGAACCGAACGGAATCTTTTACGCTAAACGGTATGACGATGACTCATATTTTCCTTCAAAATGGTTTAATTTATGCCCGGAGTGCATGGACGAGCTGAAAAAATGGATAGGAGACGAGGGAATGACAGAAAGAGAACGAGAAATCAATACGATCCTGACGATGGTAAGAGCGATTATGTTAGAAGCAAAGCTAACTATTACGACAAAAGAAGAAGTACCATTACTGGTCAAAGACGGAATTACTGGAGAAATGTATGCGTTTTGGAAAAGAGAAGCAGAGATAACTGAAAAAGAAGATTCTGGGAGGAAAAAATGACGAGAAAGGATTGTTTAATGGCCGCGATTGATGCGGTATGCAATGATAGACAACATACATACGGCAAGCCGGAGGACAATTTTAAACTGATCGCTGATCTGTGGTCCACCTACACCGGCGCAAAGATCGGACCGCAAGACGTAGCAGTAATGATGATTCTACTGAAAACGGCCAGAGCGAAAAACAGCAACCATGACGACAACTTTGTGGACATAGCCGGATATGCTGCCTGTGCAGCGGAGATTGGGAATCTGGAGAAACAGGAAAAGCCAAAATTCCGCTTAGAGGATTATCAAGAAAATTATGTAATGCACTGTAATACCGAAGAAAAAGCTAAAATCTTCTGTGATTTTTTACATGATGCAGGGAGAACATGGAATAGTGGAGTATTATATAATCAAATAATATTTTGGAGAACCTACAAGGAAAAAACCGTTTACTGTTTTGATGAGGGAATGTTTGGAGATGTAGAATGTGCAATAAATAGTGATTATCAAGTTTTAGAATTCGATGATTTTAATTGGGAATAAGGAGGGTGCTATGGACGCGGTTACATTTTTTAAGGAAAAACAAAGAATGACAAAAGAGTGCACTATTAAATGTTATAAATGCCCTTTATCATATGAAAAAAACGAGAAAGGTTTAGCCTGCTCAATACTTGAAAGATACTATCCGGAAAAGGCCGTTGAGATCATTGAGAATTGGTCAAAGAAACACCCTATAAAGACAAGACAGAGTGAATTTTTAAAGCTGTATCCGAAAGCAGCCTTAAAAGACGGCGTTTTAGCGATCAATCCATGTGAGTTGGATTCTGATATAAAGTGTTTTGAGGAAGATAAAACGTGCTATCCGTGTCGAAAAAGGTATTGGTTGGAAGAGGCGTAGCGATGAAAGGAGAAATATTTTTTCGGTGTACGGACGGCACAGAAATCCCCGTAAAAGAGGTTCGAGGGTTAGAAGGCAACGGGGTTTTAATCATTATAATGGCACAAATTCTCCGAAAAGAAGATATGCAAAAAATGGAACAAAATATCGAAACACGCCTTGGAAACGGAATGCGCGTGATCGTGCTTGACGAACGAGTCAAAGAAATTATGCGATTAGAGCATTAAACAAAAGAAAAGAATGAGAAAGAGGTAGAGAGATGATTGAATACAAAATAACGGAACATATCGCAACAATCAGCCAAAGAGGAGAGTGGTACCTGGAACTGAATCGAGTGAAATGGAACAACGGCGAGGAAAAGCTGGATTTGCGTGCATGGAGCAGTGATCATTTGAAATGCAGCAAAGGAATCACGTTAACCAATGGCGAGGCGAAAACGCTGAGGGGTGCGTTAGAAGAAATTTAAACATTATATATAGGAAGTAATCTGCCTGGGACAAGTCCCAGGCATAGCCATAGGCACAAAGGGAGTGAAAGTCTCCCTTGCCTTCTCGCTTAGAGTATTATTATCAGGGACAAAAGATGAAGGTTATTCAGGAAACGTGTATAGCAGGAAGAACTATAGATCGGACGATAAAAATCACATCAGGAAACCATCGGTCGAAGCGTTCACCTAAAATAAACATCACACCAGAAAAAGTGCAAAAGAATAACGATCGCATCGCCGCAAAAAAATTAATGCGATTATTGAACGCAAATTTTGCCGGTGGAGATTTACATATCGTGCTGACATACAAAGATGCACCGGATCAGATGCAGGCGAAAAAAGACCGCGAAAATTTTTTAAAGGCTCTGCGGCGGAAGTTGAAAAAAAACGGAAAAGATCTGAAGTACATAGCCGTAACAGAATATAAGCACACCAGAATTCATCATCATATCGTTATTGGCGATTGTGACATTGCGTTAATTGAGGAAACTTGGAAAAAAGGATTTGTTAAATATTCGGTACTGGACAACACGGGAAACTATGCTGATCTGGCCGCGTATCTGATCAAAGAAACGACGAAAACGATTCGGGAAGAAGGCAGCGTACAGAAAAAACGTTATTCTCGTAGCGCAAATCTAATTACTCCGATCGTCACAAAGCGGTATGTCGATGAATCGAAACTATGGGAAGATCCGGAACCGATCAAAGGCTATTATATTGATCAAGACCACTGCAGGCGGTATGAGCACCCAGTAACCGGACTGGAACATCTGGAATACATCATGGTGGCAATAGATGAACCGCGGAAGATAAAACGCTGGCCGGGACGAAAGATAAGCGGCAGCGAATACTATAAAACGACATATGAGGAGGAGCAAGAAAGTCTATGGATATAGGCGTAATTAGCATACGCGAAAGGAGGAAGAAGTGGAACCGAAAGAATTTCTGAGCCAGTACCGGAGGGCAGTAACGGATATAGAGAATCTGGAGACCGAAGCGGAAGAACTGGAGAACATGGCGATGGGAATCACGGTAAGTACAGAAGGTGATCGCGTACAAACATCGGGGAAAAAAGATCGAATGGCCGAACTGGCCGCAAAAGCCGCGGACATTCGAATAGACATCATGGGAAAAAGAACAGAAGCCCTGGAAGCAATGCACAGGGTCAGTAGACTTATCGCCGGAATGGAAAACAACCGATACAGAAAACTATTACACATGCGATACATAAAGGGCGCTACTTGGGAAGAGATCGCTGTGACCATGCATTATTCGATCAAGCACATATATAAACTGCACGGCTGGGCACTTCGGGAAATCCGCAACGAGCTGAAAGAGGAGACTAAATGCGACAAAAAGAGAGCGTATAATGATAGTGTGGACGAATGAAAAAATGTAAAAAAAGATGGGAGGTACTCTCCTGTACAAGATGTTTGTTGCCGTCCACATTCCTCTATACTCTGGGCGCTGTGCATGCGGCGCCCCATAAAAACACATGGCGAAACAGTTTGCAAAAAAATTCTATCACTCTGCAAAATGGAAGGCGGCGAGGAGTGCATATATTGACCGACGCATCATGATCGATGGGGGTATGTGCGAAGTATGCCGCAAAAGACCGGGCTACATCGTGCACCATATCAAGAACCTCACGGAAGAAAACATCATTGATCCGGAAATAAGTCTCAACGAGGAAAACTTTCGGTTCGAGTGCAAGGCATGCCACGACCGGGAAGAAGGACACTTCATAAACGATAAACGGACGTCGTGTATATTCGATGAAGAGGGGCAGCCGATACCAAAGAGTGAATAAATATTCATTAATCCCCCCTATTATACAAATTGGCGTCGACTATCCTACACCGCATGCCGGACCACATTTATCACCGATGACGTGCGCAGGGGGAGGGGGTACATATTTATAACTATGCAAAATAAACCAGAAAAAACAAAAGATGAATTGATTTTGGCGACGTATCGAAAAATGCGTCGTTTTTTTAAAAATTTGGACAAAGATCGTATGGAAATTGCTGACAAGCTATGCAAAAAAGCGGCGTTTATGGACGTAACCTTAAACGAGCTGCAGGAGAAGATCACCGAAGAAGGCGCAGTGATTGAAGGCGTAAACGGAAACGGATTTAAAGTGAAAATGGATAATCCAGCGATACGCAGCTATAATACCATGTTTAAAAATTACTCCGCGGCAATGAAGCAGCTAATCGAATTACTGCCAGAAACGGGCCAGTACAGCGACGAATTCATGACATTCGTTATGGGTAGAAAAAAATGATCGAGATGGAACAATATTTTACCGCAGTTGCCGACGGGGAAATCCGGTCATGCGAAAAGATGAAGAGGATCGCAGACAGGATTCTTGAGGATTATGCCTGCCCGGGCGAATATCATTTTGACGCGGAGCTGGCCAGCCGGCACATTGAGTTTATCGAACGATTCTGTAAGGTCCCGGCAGGAGACGTCGGGGCACCGTTGAGACTGGAACTATTCCAAAAGGCAAGACTGCAAACCATATTCGGTTTCGTCGATGATAACGACCTCCGGCAGTACAACGAAGTCATGATCGTAGAAGGCCGGAAAAACGGAAAAACAACGGAATGCGCCGCCGTCGAGCTGGATCTATTGATGAACGACGGAGAAGGCGCGCCAGAAATCTATAATATCGCCACAAAATATGAACAGGCGATGAAGGGTTTCACGGCAGCAAATAATATGCGCGTCCAATCGAAAGAGATCAGTCAGCATCTACGAAAGAGAGCATCAGATCTTTACTGCCATTACAACATGGGGACCATAAAAGCGATGGCAAGTAACGTAAAAAGCCTGGACTCTTTAGACGCACACGGAGTTATCATTGACGAACTGGCGGCAATTACTAACAGAGATATCTATGACCTGATGAAACAATCAATGGGAGCGAGAAAACAACCGCTCCTTTTTTGTATTACGACAAATGGATTCGTGCGGCATGGGATTTTTGATGCGCAGTATGAATACGCCTACAAAGTTTTGACCGGGGAAGTGAAGAATAAGCGATTCTTGCCGTTCATTTACGAATTGGACGACGTAAATGAGATGTGGGATCGGAAAAACTGGATCAAAGCCAACCCGGGACTGGGAACGATCAAAAAAGAGTCGTTTCTGGAAGAGATGGTACAAAAGGCCAAAGATGATCCGCCGTTTAAACCGACGGTCATTGTGAAAGATTTCAATATCCCGCAGACGAATGAAGCGGCGTGGTTACGCTATGAAGAACTGAATAATGAGGAGAAATTCGATATCAGATTCGATTACGCAATAGGTGGATTCGATGCGGCGGACAGCATCGACTTGAATGCCGCCAAGGTGGTTTGTATGCGGCCAGATGATCCGCATATTTACGTGAAATCCATGTATTGGATCCCAGAAAGCGTGCTGCAGCAGGCCGAAAAAATGGGAAACCGTCAGGAACGTGACCGGGTGCCATATTCATTGTGGATAAATCAGGGATATATGCGAACCTGTCCAGGACAGAAATGTGACAAACGCATTTTTTTAGAATGGTTTAAGGAACTTCGCGATGAAGAGGATTTATATATCCTGTACATCGGGTACGACCCGTGGCACATTGATGATACGCTGCTACGGGAGTTCAAAACAGAATTCGGAGAAAGCAGCATGATCCCAATTCGGCAGGGGGTGAAAACCTTGTCTACGCCAATGAAGGATCTGAAAGCAGAATTTCGAGAAAAGAACATCGTCTATAACAACAACCCCATAGACAAGTGGTGCCTGATCAATACTGCGGTGAAAACCGACGTCAATGGCAACATTCAACCCGTAAAAACAGAGGATCCAACGCAGCGAATCGACGGAACTATCGCCCTAATTTGCGCGTATAAAGTGTTGCAGGATTATAAAGACAGATACATTAACTTAAACGAACCGGAAGAAGGTGAGTAAGATCGGATTATTCGAAAAAATATTTTCAAAGTACGCAGTAGACAAAGCTACAGCGAGCTATTTTAACACGCTAACTGCCTACCAACCGCAGTTCACCACGTTTAACGGCGGAATCTATGAAGCATTGCTATGCAGGGCATCAATTCACACATTCGCAAATCACTGTAGCAAACTAAAAGTGGAGGTCATGGGCAATGATAAGGGACTGAAAAACATTTTGTCCGTAAGACCAAACCCCTGGCAGACCACATCGCAGTTTTTATATCGGCTGGCCACAATTTTAGAAAACGATACGACAGCGTTTATCGTACCGATTTTAGATTCTGCAGACATGCGGATTCGCGGTTTATTTCCAGTCAAACCGGCGAATGTGACGGTAAAAGAGTACCGTGGTGAGGAATATATTCAATTCCTGTTTCCGACCGGGAAAACGGCAATGGTAGAGTCGAAATATGTCGGCACATTAACAAAGTTTCAATACAACGACGATCTGTTCGGATCGGGAAATAAACCGATGTATCCAACGATCCGTATGATCGACACGCAGGACCAGGGCATCGTTGAAGGCGTAAAAAGCAATGCCGCGATTCGATTTATGGCAACGTTAGCGGGAGTATTCAAAAAGAAGGACATTGAAGAGGCACGGAAGACGTTTGCTGAAACGAATTTGCAGAACAACGACACGGGCGTAATGATGTTCGACGAAAAATTCCGCGACGTCAAACAGATTACATCAAATCCGGCATACATCGACGATAAACAAATGCAGCAGATCAAGAACAATGTCTATAGCTATTTCGGAACAAATGAGGCGGTTTTAATGAACACATTCGACGAAGGGCAATGGAACGCCTACTACGAAGGGAAAGTGGAGCCGTTTGCTATTCAGGTATCCGAAGTCATTACGACAATGCTATACACACTGAGAGAGTTGGCATATGGAAACAAAGTGGTGTTAAGTTCGAACCGGCTGGAATATGCGTCAAATGAAACAAAAATCAACGTGGTTACGCAGTTATTTGACCGGGGAATGATGACGAAAAACCAAGGTCTGGAAGTGTTTAACATGCCACCGGTAGAAGACGGAGATAAATTCTACATCCGGAAAGAATACGCAGAACTGGACAAGCTGAATGAAGCGCAAGGGTTAGAAGCGCAAAATCCATATCAGGAAGGAGAAAAAAATGCCAAAAAGTCAGGAGAGGGAGTACCGAACAATGCCGGTGATCCTTCCAGTGAAGGAGAAACGAATTGATTCAGATTACTACGTGGAGGGTTATGCCACGACATTCAATGAACCATATGTATTATGGGAATATGAAGGCCGAAAATACAAAGAGGTGATTGATCGAAATGCGCTTGCCGGCGCAGATATGAGCGATGTGCTGTTCCAATACAATCACATGGGAAAAGTATTCGCCCGAACAAAAATGAAACAAGGAAAGAAACCGACCCTGATCCTGGAAGCCCAGGAAAAGGGTCTTTTTATTGCCTGCGATTTAAGCCTGACAGAAGAAGCCCGAAAGCTATGGGAGGAAATCAATAGCGGACTGATCTATCAGATGTCATGGGGATTCACCGTTGAAGAGGATAGCTACAACCGTGACACCAGAACAAGAACCATCAAAAAAATCAAGAAGGTCTACGACGTTAGTGCGGTGGATTTACCGGCTAACCCGTCAACCGATATATCGTCTCGAAGCTGGATCGACGGAGTGATCGAAACGGAACGGCAGGAGTTCGCCGCGAGACAAAGGCAAATCATCAAAATTTTAACGGAGGTAAGGTAATGAACGAAAGAATGAAAGAAATCGAAAAAAGACTGGCCGAAATAAGAGAAGAAGTAGATAAACCGAAAGCGGATCTGGACGCGCTGCAGGAAGAAAGCAGAAAGTTAGCTGATGAATATGATGAGCTGAAGAAAAAAGCAGAGACCGCAGAAAAAAGACAGGCCATTCTTGACGCAGCTATGAGAGAGGGCAGAGTAACCAGACGGTTCGGAAACGGAAAGGAAGAAGAACGGACGTTTGCTGTAGATACGCCAGAGTACAGAACGGCGTGGCTGAAAAATCTGCAAGGAAAACCACTTGATGCAGAGGAAAGGGCGGCAGTAACAGCAAGTGCGGCAATCCCGACGCAGACGATGAATATGATCGTAGGCCGTCTGGATCTGAATCCATTGCTAAATGCCATTGATATTTCCTATATCCCAAGCAACATATCCTTCCCGGTGGAGGAAACAGTAAACGACGCATCATGGGTAGCAATGGGAACTGCGGCAACAGATTCTGCCGATACATTAACGTCGGTAACTTTGAGCGCATACAAGCTGATCAAAACCGTAGAAATCACCGCCGACGTGGAAGCGATGGCGATCGACGCGTTTGAAAACTGGCTTGTCGCGCGTTTGGCAAATAAAATCGACGTCGCACTGGACAAGGCGATTCTGTCCGGAACCGGAAGCAGCCAGGCGACCGGTATTGCAACCACGATCGCAACCGAATCCGGAACATTCACAAAAGCCGGCATGACGTTAAAGGATCTGATGAAGATCATTGCGACCCTGCCGACAAAGTACGCCAGAAATGCATCGTTCGTTATGTCGAGAACCGTATTCTATAACGAGGTTATGGGTATGACCACGACCACGGGTGATAAAGTCGTTGTTGCAGATGTACAGGCGCCGGGAAAATTCAACATTTTAGGCTATCCGGTCATCATTGACGACAATGCAACCATCGATGCGACGGATAACGTATTCTTTGGAGATCTGAAGGAATACAAGCTGAATTTCGCCAAGGCACCGGAAGTTGCCCGGGATACATCAGTCGGGTTCAGAAGCGGAAGTACGGTATACAGGGCGATGGCGTTGGCCGACGGAAAGTTAGCCGACAAGAACGCTATTGTAAGATTTGAGAGAGCATCGGCATAAAAAGGAGGTTCAGAATGGAACAGGAGATTCTGAACAGCGTTAAAGACTACCTAAAAATCGAGGACGACGATAACGCCGTCCTCAAGTCTATTATCGAAGCTGTGATCGAACGGTGCGAAAATGAAACGGGGAAAGCGTTTACCGGAGAATCTGCCCTATATCTACAGGCGGTCAGAATGATCACTGCCGATTGGTACGATCACCGAGGAACAACGACCACGGAACAGTTAAAGGAGTTACCGTTAGCCACACATGTACAGTCCATTCTGAACCACATTGCCATTTCTACAGACTATGAAGAGGTGACGCAATGAACATCGGGCAGCTGGACAGTAGAATCAGCATCTATCAGGACACACTGATAACCAGCGAACTAAATGAGGATCAGCCGCAACCGACATTGTTAAAAAAAGTATGGGCGAATGTGCAGCCGAGAACTGGATCGCTGATGACCGGGCGTCCTGCGGACACAATGCTGTCAAAAACGACACATACCATCACTGTACGCGCGGAAGTGGTCGCGGATATCGAAACGGACTGTTATTTACTGTGGGAGGATCGAAACAAACGGGTGCACCGGTTTGAAATCGACTACATTTTGCCGCCAAATCGAACATCAGTGTATGCAACGATTTACGTACAGGAGGTGATCTGATGGCAGATGATCTGATTAAATTTGCAGACGATATCAATGACGCGATCAAAGCATTCCCTAAAGAAACAAAAAAATTCATGAAGGAAGAAGGCCGAAAACTGCGTAAACAGATGCGCGCACGCGCACGAAGAACGGTTAACCGAAAGACGGGAAACTATCTGAGCGGGTTTCAAGTCGGCCGGAAGATCTATAAATGGGGCGATGCTGACTACAATATCAGGGTCTATAACAGTTCACCGCATACACACCTATTGGAATACGGGCATCGTATGTTGACCCATGCAGGGGAAATGCTCGGCTACGTCACCGGCTATCATATCATCGAGCATGCAGGAAAAGCGTTTGAACCAGAATATTTGGACGACATCAACAACAACCTGGTGGATTTCATTTTAGAGGAGCTGGGGAAATGATCACGACAAAAGACGTTGTTAAAGCGGTAAATGCCGTGCTAAAAAGCACATTTCCAGATAGATCGGTCGTATCGACAGACAAGGATAAGGCGGTTAAGCCAGGAAGTTTTTATGTGGAATATCCTGTGCCGATCATGGACGGGCCAAAAGATTTCAAACACGAGTCAGGGACAATCTATATCGACTATTTCCCTCCGGACAGATACAACAATCGTCTGGAGTTTTTTAATGTGCAGGAAAAACTGCGGGAGGCATTTGCGGACACGTTGACCGTTGAAGAGGATTTTGTGATCCCTATCAACGAACTGCAGTTCACGGAAAACGATGACGTATTGATTTTGCAATTCGATTATGAAATGTGGCAATACGTCGAAGAAACTGGACCAGACATGGAAGAACTGGTCATCAAGGAGGAATAATCTATGGGTTTGCCAAATATTACCGTGGAGTTTTTAACGAAGGCAAAGACAGCAATCACACGAAGTGAACGAGGGATCGTCTGCCTGGTCGTTGATGATACCACGAAAGAAACAGCCATATCGGAATACAGCGCGCTGAGCGAGGTGCTGCAGACAGACTATACGGCGGAAAACTACGCAGCAATCGAAGACGCATTCACTGACGGGCCAACAAAGGTATATGTTGTAAGGATTCCTGACAGTAAAGCGTTTACGGACATTGAAGCCACATTAGATACGTTGAAGTTTAACTGGCTGGCATATATCGGACAGACGCAGACGGCAGTACCGACCTATGTCGAATCGCGAAACGCGAAACCGGCAGCCGTGCCAATCAAAGCCGTCGTGTATAACCAGCCGGCAGATGATCCGCATGTCGTCAATTTCACAAACACAAAAGTAAAACGAAAAGATGACGCGGCAGAAATCGACGGATACAAATACCTGGGCAGAATTGCCGGAATGTTAGCTGCATTACCGCTGGATCGCAGCAGCACGTACTACATATTTGACGATCTGGAATCCGTTATTGATGTAGCAGACGCAGGTTCCGCAGTAGATGACGGCGAATTTGTCCTATTTAACGACTATGGAACCGTTCGCGTAGCAAGAGGCGTGAATTCCGCGACGACTGTAGAGAACGAGGATTTA
This sequence comes from uncultured Emergencia sp., assembly GCA_904420065.1. Taxonomy (GTDB): domain Bacteria; phylum Bacillota; class Clostridia; order Peptostreptococcales; family Anaerovoracaceae; genus Senimuribacter. The sequence continues at coordinate 22,981 of CAJFTU010000006.1, read as the reverse complement.
AAAAAGATCACGATCGTCGAAGGCATGGATCTGATGAAAGAGGACATCATTACGACGTTCAAGGAAAGCTATATCGGAAAATACAAAAACACAGTGGACAACCAGACGGTTTTCATGGCCGCGGTAAATACCTATTTCCGGCAGCTCGAAATTGAAGATGTGTTAAGCCGGGATTTTGATAATCTGGCAGAGATCGACGCGGAAACGCAGCGGAAGGCGTGGATCTCAGCAGGAAAAACCGAAGCGATGGACTGGGACACCGAAACGGTAAAAAAGAACCCGTACAAAACCTATGTTTACCTGCAAGCAAATGTCAGATTTTCCGATGCCATCGAAGATCTGCAGTTCAACGTATATATGAACTAAGGAGGAAAACATGAAGAAAAAACCAAACGCCAATCAGGTATTCAACGGGACATTCGGACGGGTGTTCATTAACGGCGAAAAATTCGCTAACATAAAAAGTTTTGAAGCGAAGTTAACATTCACCTTTGAAGAGGTGAACATCGCGGAGGACACAGGAACACACCAGAAGTATATGGGTTACGCCGGAGAAGGAACGATGACGTTTCACAAAGTCGATTCGTCGATTATGCAGATGCTGCTGGCGGACCTGAAAGCGGGACGTTTCCCAGAAATCGTCGTAGTAGGAATGATTGATGATCCAGCCGGAATCGGAGCAGAACGTGTACAGATGAATGAGGTAACCTTCGACGAGGCGACGATCCTAAAATTTGAAGAGAAAACCATCGGAGAGGAAGAAGTACCATTTAAGTTTGCGGACTTCGAGATGTTAGATATGGCGGTGTAAAATGGGCGAAAAAATGAAGAAAGCAACAAAAGAGTCTTTGATCGCAAGAGCACAGGCGAAAAAAGCGAATGAAATAAAATATATTGAGTACGATTGCAAAGCGATCGGCGAAACGCTGATGATCAAGAAGCTGCCGATAACCAGAATCGCGGATATCATGGATATGACAGAAGAAGATTCCCTTCGTGCGAATATGGAACTGAACGCAGAATTGATCTACGCCTCTGTTCCATTGTTTCACGACAAGGAGTTACAGGAAGCCTATGATTGCAAAGAGCCGACAGAAATTGTTATGAAGGTTCTGGACGACGATCTGGGCGAGATGAATCGGATTTGCAACCGGATTTTAGACATGTATGGATTAGCCGATACAGTCGAAGACATAAAAAACTGATGGGCCGCGACGGAGAAGCGCAGATGATTGCGTTTTATCTCCTGCGCGGCCATTCTTTAGATGAACTTTTCGGTTTAGGCATGATTGAAAAAATGTTCTATATCGCTGCGATGGAAAAATATGCTGAAGAGGTGAGCGAAGTTGGCAAGTAGAAAGTTAGCTGTCATTTTAAAACTGAAAGATGAAATTTCGAAGCCGCTTCGCAATGTTTCGAGTGAAACGAAAAAGGTTCAGAATCAGGTGAAAATCGCCGATGCGCGAATTAAGCGGTTCGCGACGTCTATGGATAAAAAACTGACCAAAGCGGCAAAACGCGCAGCAGCAGGATTGGGAGTATTAGGCGCAGCGGCAGTGAAAACGGGTTTTTCTGAGGCATTCGACATGGAGGGTTACCGGGCGCAACTGGAAACTGCCACGAAGGACACGCAAAAAGCGGCAAAAATCATGACCTATGCGATGGATTACGCCAACAAAACGCCATTCGAAGGCAATGAAGTCGTAGAAGGCGCGGCAAAGTTTGAGTCAATGGGCATGTCGGCGAAAAAATGGCTGACCTATACCGGAGATATGGCGGGCGCGACAAACAAGTCATTTGACCAGGCGGTGGAAGCGTTAATCGACGCGCAAACTGGTGAACTGGAACGATTAAAGGAATTTGGCATCACGAAGAGACAGATCCAGGAAAAAGCCGAAAAAATGTTCACAAACGAACAAATCATAAACAATCAAGGCCAGATCACCAATCAGAAAAAATTTAATCAGGCAATGCTTGCGCTGATGGAAGATAAATTCGCCGGAGGTGCAGCAAAACAAGCGCAAACCCTAAAAGGCGCATGGTCTACAGTAACCGGAACGGTAAAAAGTGCGCTTGCCAACGTAATGGGCATGCAATCAGACGGAACTGTTCGAGCGGGAAGTGCATTCGACATTATCCGCGAAAAAATGATTAAGTTGGCAGAAACGCTGGACAAGTGGCAGCAAGATGGGACGATAGACCGGATCGCTGAAAAGGTAGGAAATGTATTTTCGAAAGCCTGCAACACAGCAGCAGATGCAATCAAATGGTTAAAAGATAATGCGGATTGGCTGATTCCTGTTGCGAAAAATGTGTTAAAAGCAATGCTTGCGCTGAAAGGAATCAGCGTTTTAAAAAATGCGTTCGATCAGGTTAAAACAGTGGTCGACGTATTAGGGAAAGCGTTTACTGGTTTAGATCCGAAAGTGCTGTTAATCCGATTAGCCATCGCCGCCGTCGTCGCAGTCGTGCTTTGGCTGATTAAAAACTGGAAAAAATTAGGAAAATGGATCGAAAAAGCGAAAAAATGGTTCATGAATGCCAGAGGACCAATCGGCGTTTTTCGTGATGCAATATTCGGGATCGTCGGCGTGATCCAGACGGTGGTCGGCTGGATCGGTACGGCAATAGATAAGTTTAAAGAACTATTCGGCCTTGCCGGCGATGCCAAAAAAATCAATCAGGCGACAGGGACAGGTGCAAAAGGCGTAAGAAGTATAGCAAACAGCGTAGCCGGCCACGCCACAGGAACGACATATTTTAAAGGTGGTTTAACTGGGTTCTCTGAAAGAGGACGATCCGAAGCGGCGATTTTCCCGTCGGGTACGCAGATTATCCCTCATGACCAAGTGCCGAAGATGGGAGGAGGCACGACCATTACGGTGAACTATACTGTTCAGGGGAACATGATTGGAAACGAAGAATACATGGAAAAATCCGGGAAATACATTGCAAACAGAATCATATCTGCGTTAGGAAATTGCTAAGGAGGGCAGCATGAAGATTACCATAGGAATAGATAACAACAAAACGATTGTCGTGCTGCCATATGTAACGACGGAAATGCTGACGATATCGTATGGGGATAGCCCTAATGAAAACAAAGATGCCGTGAAATACAGCCAGATCAAAGTCATGGGAGCGGAACCATTGGCAAAAGTCAGTATTTCCAGCGTTTTTCCAAACGGCAGACAGGAATATATGGAACCAGATGCCTACGAGGATCCAATGCAATATGTAAGGCTATTTCGTAATTCCAGAAAAAACCGGAAAACCATGCGGATCGTCATAACTCGCAACGACGGAACTGAGGTATTTAACCGGCTCTGCGCGCTGGAGACATTCGAAATCAGCGGAGTAAACAAAAATGGGGATTATTCTTACAGCATGGAATTTGAGCAATACAGGTTGGTGTATTAAGTGAACTATCAAATTTACCAAATTCGAAACGGAAAACGAACAAACATTTCAAAAGCAATCGGAAATCTAACCTGGTCAGATTCCGTTGATTCGCTGGGAATGGAATTTAGCTTTGATCTTCCGCACAGCTATTTTGACGAACAATTCAAAGGCAGGCTATATAACGGGGATACGATACTGATCACGAATAACGGAAAGGAACTCTTACGCGGCATGATTACGTCCGTGCCGCTGGAAGGAGGAACTTACAGCGGATATGATTACGCCTATTACCTGAACAAATCAGAAACCGTTATTCAGTTTAATAAAATTTCTGCGTCGAAGGCAATCCGAAAATTGTGCGACCGTTATGATGTGCCTATTGGCACAATGCCAAATCTGGCCACGCTGATCAATAAGACCTATAAAGACGAAATTGTGGCAGATGTGCTGACAGATATCCTGAAAAAAGTTAAGAATGAAACCGGAAAAGGATACCGCATGGAGATGTCCAAAGGGAAACTAAACATCATACAGGACGGGTACATCAAAGTAAAACCGACGTATGAAGACAAAACGGGCAGGATTCTGTCCTGCACGAAATCGTGCAATATTACCGGGACCAGATCGATCGAGGATCTGCGAAATAAAGTGATCGTTGCCGGAACTGACGAAAAAAAGACGCAGATCAAAGCGACGGCAAAGTCAGACACATCGATTGCAAAATACGGACTATTGACTGAGGTAGAAACACAAGATGATATAAATGAAGCGAAAGCGAGAAACATTGCGAAGAATAAGCTGGCCAGCCTAAATAAGGTCATCGTATCGTTTACGGCGGAAATGGTCGGGAACAATGTGGTAAGGGCATCACGTATGGTCTACTTTGACCGTCCAGAGGTCGGGATAAAAGGCTGGTACAAATGCAAAAGCTGCACACACACGCTAAACAAGGGACTACATATGATGAACTGCGAAATGGAGAATTATTAATGTGGGAGTATGAAATTGCGAACAGGATCAAAAATGGAGAAAGAAAAGCAAGAGCACAGGCTATAAGCGACGCGTCGTTCTACATTGGCACATTGGAAAACTTGTCGCCGGTAACGGTATCCGTCCTGGGCGGCGAAGCAATGTATTACGCCGGAGATAATCTGTTTTTAAGCAGAACATTTTCCGAATACAGTGAAAACATTACGTTTGAAAGGCCAGATGGAACGACGATTACGGCAAAACGCAAGGACGTACCGAAAAAAGGTCAGCGAGTATTGATTGCGCCGATTGATGGCGTGTCAACAATGGCGCTGATCGATCTGCTGGAGGAATGACATGTTTCCCGAAGTAAATTATGATTTTGAAACAGAAGAAGAAAATCTGGTCGCCATGCAGTCGACGAAAATCGGGCGAACGCCGCTGTATGATTTCGATCGTGGTCGCTACGTCGTGAGAGACGGCAAGATCATTGAATGCACCCAGAAAGAGGCGGTAAGGCAATGGGTCGGATTCTTGGTCAAAACTGCCGCGGATAAATTTGACGTATATGATGGAACGGATTTTGGTACATACATCGAAAACTACATCGGATACAAAGATACCGCGTTCGTCGCCAGTGAAATCAAACGCGAAGTCGAAGAAAAAGCACTGGACAATCGGGCAATTGAAAGCATAGAAGATTTTCAGTTTAAAAAAGAAGGCGATAAGCTGACGATATCGTTAACAGTAGTAATGACAGACAAAACAGAGGTGGAGGTGGAAACCAGTGTCTGAAAACGGACAGGAAATTCGCGACCGGATCTCAAATGAATATGAAAAAACACCGGGGTATTTGATTTATGATTTGACGGAATCCGTAGGACAGGTTATGGACGAAATGGACACGGATCTGGCTGCAGTAGACGCAAAATTCGACATCGAAAATCTGACTGGGAACGAACTGGAACGATTCGTCAGCCAACGAAAAGGCGTAAGTCGAAGGGCAGCCACCTACGCAAAGGGAATTGTTACCGTGACAGGGACTGGAACTGTAAATCAGGGGGATATTTTCGAAACCCCGAATGGTGTACAGTTTGCAGCAGATGAAACCGTACAAATTGTAAATACCGGCGAGGTGCCGGTAACTGCACTGGTATCAGGAAATACGGGCATGGTTGGCGCCGGCAGTATCACACAGATGCCGGTAACCATTGCAGGAATCAACGCCTGTACAAATAATGAACCCACGCATGACGGATACGATGCAGAAACGGACAAAGCGCTAAGAGAACGCTATCTACTGATATTGCGAAATCCGCCCGGAAGCAGCAATAAAGCAGCGTATAAAACGTGGGCATTAGAAGTAAGTGGCGTTGGAGATGCCGAAGTGTTCCCACTGGCCAAAGGAGAAAACACAGTTGATGTTGTCATCATTGATACAGAAAAAAAACCAGCATCAGAATTACTGGTGCAGCAGGTGCAGGAATACATTGATCCGGAATCATCAGGAAAAGGAGAAGGTGTCGCACCGATGGGCGCCCATTGCTATGTATCTGCAGCAACAGGCCTGGACATCAATATAACCGCGAAACTGACGGTAAATGGGGATCATGCAACGATTGAACAGGGAATAAAGGATTCTATAGAAACGTATCTGGCCAGCATTGCGTTCACCGATGCGAATGTATCCTATGCGCAGGTCGGAAATTACATATTGGACGTCGAAGGCGTGCTGGACTACGAACAGCTGACAGTAAACAGCGGAACAGGAAACATCAGCGTGCCAGAGCGTAGCGTGGCAATATTGGGAACGGCGGTATTCACCTATGCGGAACAATGAATTAAAACGAAAAGTAAATAAAATCAATCTGACCTGCCCAATGGTCAACGCCATTCTGGACGCGTTCGGCATGGAATTGGACGATCTGGACAGCCGAAGACGACAGATTAATGATGACATGTTCTTTGACACCTGCTCAGAAGATATGCTGAAATTTTATGAAGCGGAAGCAGGCATTACGCCCTACCAGTCGGACATCGATGATCGACGATATAGTTTGATTGCAAAATGGCGAGCATCGGGGCATACCAGCGTGGAAACGATGCAAAACATTGCGGATAGCTGGAAGTATGGAAAGACGGAGATTGATTTTCAAGACGGGAAGATCGTCGTCACTTTTACGGACAAAGGAATACCAAATGACCTGGAAGGGTTAAAAGCAGCGCTGGAAGATGCAAAACCTGCACATTTACCGATTGAATACGTTTACACGTATAATACATGGAATGATGTGTTGACGCTGACATGGGATCAGGCAAAAACGTCAACATGGGACGAACTGCAGACGAGGTGAATTAGATGGCAACACAAACGCAATATTATAACCTGACCAAACCAGCAGGAAACGAAAATGTGGACATTTCTGTGATAAACAATAATATGGACATCATAGACGAAAAACTGCACGAGGCTATAGAAGGACAAGGAGCTACCTACCTAACGGCTACCCTATTATCTACTGGTTGGACAGGAGAAACAGCGCCGTACACCTATAACCTGACGTTAGAGGGAATCACTGCAGACAGTGACGGTCTGATAGCTGTAGCTGATACCGCAACCGATGAACAATATCAATCAGCGGTTACAGCTATGCTACGGAAAACAGCACAAGCAGAAAATAGCCTGACGATCAAAGCGTACGGCGAAAAACCGACGACAGATATACCAATCATCGTGAGATTAGGGTAGGAGGTGAAGCATGGGACAGATTATTAATCAATTTCCCGGCGGCGGGGAAGACGTAACAGCAGAAGTTGAAGTACAGAACCCGTTAGTGGATCAGATCATGACAGCACTGATCGGCAAAGTCGGAGACGACGCCAACGCAACGGCGGAAACGATTTTGGAAGGATATAAAGCGTGGGTACAGGGAGAGAAAATCATAGGGTCGCTTGATCCGGAAACACTGAAACATGGCAAATATATATGGAAAGCCTATGTATGGGAAGAAGAGATCACTGTGGAAAACCCGTCGTTTACCGGCGATGTAAATAACCCATCTACGAATTATATCAAAATCACGCAGTCCAGTTTTGATAAATCGTTAATTAATGACGTTAACTTTTTTGCTGGATTTGATGCGGGAAACGGCACAAACAAATTCGACTATGATGAAGGCGTAGTGAAATATTTTTGGGGAACAGATTCAACGCAAAAATGGAAGGTAATCTCTTACAATCCGGAGGCAGGGGAGATCCTGACCGGAAATGCGCCGTATGATGGAACATTCACTTTTTCCTATACGGGGGAAAAAGTACTGAGAGCAGCCCAAAGGGGAGCGTTTGCAAATTACATTGTAGCAGATGCAGAAGATGCCTACCCGAACGGAGGAATAAAAGACGGATACTATTATGAAAAAGTGATTGATCCACAGGGCGGAATGATCTATCGAAAAGTCGGGGAAGATAACCGCCCGACAGATGTACTGTTTCAGATTTATCAAAATAGCCCGTACCTAAAAGGAAATAGTACAAACGCAGCGTTCCCTGACGGCGACACGTTCAAAAATCTGAAATATGCAGAATTTGACTTTAAAGGCGAAATTATGCCGCATGTGTTTTCTAATTGTTTCAGACTGATGGCGAATTCGGCAAAATTTAAACTGTCAAGAAACGTGACGAAAATAAACTATGATGCGTTTAGTTTCTCACACGGAAAAAGTGGAGAAAATATAAAATTTTTCATCCCTGACACAGTAACCTATATCGATGGAGGGCAGCTTGCATCTGTTGCGTTCTCTAATTCACAGAATCTGGAATTCTACTGCGAAGCAGCGTCAAAGCCGTCAAACTGGGGGCAATACTGGAATTGTAACTCGGCATCATCAGGACGCATAACATTCACGACAACATGGGGCGTAACCGAAGAACAATTTGATGCGCTATAAGGAGGAAAATATGAAGAAAGAATACCGGAAAATAACGAACCAAACCTATGATGAAGAGATGCAGCCTATAGGCGAGCCAGACGAGATGATAATCACGTCGTTGATCGCAGATACCGGAAAGGTTTTTCATCATAAACAAACCGGATTTACGGGTGGAACAAGGGTTGATCTCGGCACAGGAGACAGCGAGGAAAATTATGAAGAAATTGACGATCCTAAATTCACCGAGGTTATTGATGTAATCGTCAAAGAGGTAAGTGAAGATGAGTAATAAAACGGATCTGCAGGCGAATAATGCGGGCCTGCAAGAGATACTTCAGGCAGTTCAAGACCTGCCACAGGCCAGTCACTGGTCGGGGGGGGGTACTATCATACCGGGGACTGCTGATGTAGATATCCCGGCATACACCGATACCGCATTGACTGTACAGGGCGATGTGAACCTGATTGCAGAGAACATCGCCAGCGGCGTGTCTATTTTCGGCGTGACGGGAACAGCGAATACCAGCTTAGCGGACTTTGGAGTCGATTTTGGCGAAGTCGTAATAACAGACAGGAATGCAGAGGTTATAAAAATCAATCACTCGCTCGGAGCTGTGCCGAGAAAAGTCGTGTTCACGTTGACCAACTACGACAATACAAATTACACGAAAACGGCGATGTACGAATCCGGACAATATAGCAACGGATCGTATGTATACGGAACGAAAGCGGATTGGATATTGCATGGTTCATCGAACCATGCAATAACGGTCAACGCGCGAAATTTTAGGGTTTATGCCAACATGAGCTTTTTGGGCTACAACGAAGACTACCCGTTTAAATCCGGAGAAACGTATTTGTGGATAGCTGTAAAATAGGAGGTAAAACATGATTTATTACTACAAGATTGAAGAAGAAGGAAAACTGAAAATGATTGGGACGCAGTCATTCCCAGCAGTAGAAGGGCAGACGTCTATCACAGAAGAAGAGTACAACCAATTGATGAATGAGATCAAAGCACACGCGGAGGCGGTACGTAGCTATGCAGAGCAGCTGGTATCCGGCAGCATTGAGTATTCTGCAATTCCGGAAGATTACCGGGAGGAAGCGGGAATTTCCGCAGCTCCGCAGTTTGCAGACAAGATCATCGCCGGAGACATCACCATCGATGATGTACCGTCTGAAATCAAAGACCGTGTGCAGGAAATCGTCGACAGCAGGCCAAAGAATCCATATGGAATCAGTGATGAGTTATGCGAAACGATCAAACAGGATACAGTGAATGAAATCGTAAGCGAGGTAAACAAAAATGAGTAATAAAACGGATCTGCAGGCGAACAATATCGACCTGCAGCAAATTTTGCAAGCAGTTCAAGACCTTCCGGCAGTCAATCATTGGCTCGGGGGGGGGGGTCAACCATAATTGAACCGGGAAGCGAAGCGGTCACGATCCCGGCTTACACCGATACGGAGCTGACCGTGAATCCGGTGCAGACGGAGGAGAAGACCGTTACTCCATCAGGCAGTCAGCAGATTGTCACGCCGGCAGCCGGCAAGTATCTGAGTAAAGTGACCGTCGGAGCTATTCCGGATTCGTACATGGACTTCATCTCGTTTGTCGGATACTCGCAAGTTGAAAAAGTGACCTTTACACCATCAGCAAATACGACATTAAACAGAAAAATAATAAATCACTCGCTGGGCGTGAGGCCGAAAATGGTGATGATACTATCCGACATGATGGAGGTAAGAAGTCAGCAAAATCTATATTTTTCAGTGGCCGTAGATCGTGAAGGATCCTCTACACTGACCGCATTACAATTCATATCGTACGCTATGGACGTAGACACGAGGGACTATCCGATGACCGTAACGGCTTCCACCGCAGAGTTTATAAGCGATGCAGCCGGAATTTATTACACCGGCGGACAGGAGTATACCGTTTTATTATTTGCGTAATCAGAAAGGAAGGACACCATGAGCATGAACAAAGAAGAACTGGTAAGTTATCTGAAAGATGTAAGATTCACCGCATCAGATCAGACAGCAGTAAAGGGTATCGAGCTATACCCGGAATGGGCGGTCGGTATCGAGATCACACAGAAAATGATCGATGACGGGCAGAACCGGTATCGTTGCGACGGAATTTTGTGGCGAACAGGAACACCGCACACGACACAAGAGAACTGGAGGCCGTCAATTTACACCGCGTCACTCTGGACAGCGATCAACGCAGATCATGCCGGAACGATCGAAGACCCTATTCCGGTACCGGATCAGCTTGTCTCATTTGAGTACGAATGGGGCAAATACTACAATGAATCCGGCACATTGTACATCTGCGACCGGCAGGGCGGAAAGAGCGGAGACAAATACACGCTGGCTTACAAGCCAAGTGCGTTGATCGGGCACTATTTCAGCGTGGTAAATTAGGAGGAATCATGGAGCAAATTTTCAAATTAATTGTGGACAATCTGATCGGGATAGCCTGCGCAGGACTTGCGGCCTACGCAGTGAAAACGTTATCGCGTATTTTGAAAAATATGCAGGGCGTAATGACGGCGGAAAAGGTGAACTGCAGGGAGAAGATTCGCCGGTTTGGCGAGTTTTACGTTACCACCAATCAGATCACCGTAGAAGAGTACGACGACCTGAAAGAAATCTATGACGCGTATCACGCGCTGGGAGGAAACGGGGCAATGACCGAACTGGTAGAACGCTGCAAAGATCTTCCTGTGGTACCGGTCAGAACGATCAGAAACCCGTACTACACGAATGAAAACGGGATAGAACCGGGGAAATAAATATGATATAATGGACAGGTCAAGAGGACAAGCGAAAGCGGTTAGCCTTCCCCAAAACTCGAAAGGGGTTTTGGATTAAAAGGAAGGTGATAGCATGACAGAGTACATATTTGATGTAATTTATCTGTTGATTCTGTACAGAGTTGTACGGGAAATAAAATAACCGCCTAAGCTGCGAACCTGTGGCGGTTATTTAATCGTTTCGGGCTAACCGTTTTTAGCGGTTTCCTCTTGACATTACTATAACATAATGAATCAAAAAATGCAATAACAGATCAATTTACCCTGCCGATATGGCAGGGTTTTTATGTGAAAGGAGAAAATACATGAAAACGAATCGTTACAAAAACCCGTATTTCTGGATTGGACTGATCGGTGTCATTTTAACTGCAATGGGAATCAGTCCGGAGACACTAACCAGCTGGGACATGGTTGTATCCGCTGCAGTGGATCTGGTCAAAAATCCGTTTCTGCTGTTCAGCGTGGCCATTGCCGTTCTGGGTGTATTTGTAGACCCGACGACCAAAGGGATCAAAGACCAGAAAGATGAAACGGTAGAATACGACGAGGAAGTGGAAGAAAATGAGTAAGGTTTACATCGCCTGCGGGCACGGCGTGAGCGATAACGGCAGCTGGGATCCAGGCTGTGTTTACGGATCACACACCGAAGCGGATTTAATGCTGCCGATCACGCGGGCATTTGTCCGGTTCGCCAGATATAATGGGATCACCGTGTATACGGATTCAACGACCGACCGACATCAGAATATGAACGCCTGTATCCGGGAGGCGAATCGAATTGGCGTAGACGCATACATTTCCCTGCATTGCGATTACAGCGGCGCGCCTACAGGCACTTATCCCTATTATTATACCGGCAGCAAAGAAGGAAAAAAGCTGGCCAGCAGTCTGAATCAGTCAGTAATGAAAATGATGAATCTGAAAACGCGAGGGTTACATGCCAGTAAAACGCTGGGCGAACTGACGAACACCAACGCAACGGCCTGCATATTTGAAACGGGCAGTATAAAATCCGATTTGAAACGGTTTCAAAATAACCCTAAACGTTACGGGTTAGCGTTAGCCCGGGGACTGTGCGATTATTTCGGCATGGATTTTTCGTTTTTGATCAAACCGAAAATGAATTTGCTGATCCGAAAATCAGCCAGTCTGAAATCGAAAAAGATAGGGACGCTGGATAAAAACGGCGTGTATCGAATAACGGAATTATCTGCTGATGGAACACGGGGGAAAACATCGGCTGGCTGGATCACGGTAACGCCGAAGTATGTTAATCTGGTCAGCACGGATTCGACCTTTACCATTCAGACCAAAATGAAACTGCTGGTACGGGAAACGGCCAGCCTGGGATCGAAAAAATCGGGATCGCTGGACGGACAGTATAAGATCACGCAGATATCCCGTGACGGAACGCGGGGGAAAACGGCAGCAGGCTGGATCACGATAACCGGTAAATATGTAACGTTTATTTAGGGGCTTGTGCCCCTCTTTTTTATTGAAAATGTTGAAAAATTAATAAATACTGCTTGACGTATCACTCAACGAGTGATATAATATAATTAAAGAAAGGAGGAAAACACATGAATGGGTAAACACGATAAAAGAAAAGAGCCGATAGACTTAAGAGATGTAGCGATCCAGTCAATATCAGCTCTTGTGGTTGGAACCATATTACTACTTATTGATAAGTACATAATATGAACAGGGGCTTCGGCCCCGTTCCACCTATACTATACCCGATAGAAAATCATGTGTCAACGATTATGCATGGAATACTATATTATATGGGCATTGCTTTTATATCAATAGGCATTGTGCAAGGAATTAGGGCGATTTATCTATATCGGAGGAAGAGAAATGGAAAACAGGATTAAAGAAGCACGTAAATCAGCAGGTATTACACAAGAAGAAATGTCGAAACTTTTTAGGATTCCGAAAAGGACAATAGGAAACTGGGAAACTGGGGAACGGAAACCAGCGAAATATGTTGAAGATCTGATTGTTGAAAAAATAGAAAATATGAAAAGCGAGGAAAAAAACATGACGATAATGAAAGATGATTTGATCTTAAGAAAAGAAGGAAAGTACTGGACACTATATCTTGGCGACTACTCCCTCAGCTGTGGGGACTTAGAAGATATGACGGAGAGCATAGAGAAAGTAGGGAAGAGGTTAGAAAACGGGGAAGCTGCTGAAGATATCATAAAAGAATTTAACAATTTCAGATAAAACAGCGTATATAGGGACAATAGTTCTTCAAAAAGGAACCGGTAATAATATCGGTTCCTTTTTACGTAATAATGAAACAAGAAAGCGTATATAAACACATTCCATAAATAAATGATGATCAGAAAAAAGTGGCACGTTTTTGGCACGGTAGGACACGATTTTAGGCTAATATTTGGAAATAAATGTAATAAAAATAGACCTTCACAGAATCACTACGCATTGAAATTTGAACGTTTTTCAATGCGTGCTTTGATTCCCTGAAAGATATGTGTGAGAAGGTGCAGGTGGCGATTCTTATCGCGCTGGCCGTCGCCATAGGACTGATCTTCAGAACGGAGATAACGGAATTTGTCAACAACACGTTTAAGGATTTGAACAGCTGATGAAAAACAGGCGCGGCGATGAAATCGTAGAAGCGGCAATGGTGCTTCCTGTTTTGATTCTGACCGTTTTGAGCCTGATTTTGCTGCTCATCTATTTCTTTTCCTGTCTCAGCGCTCAAGTGGAACTGCACGGGCAGATGGCAGAAGAATCTATCGCTTCTGAGAAGACCTTCGACATAATAAAGAAAAAAACAGAAACCTCTTCGAAGGTAGGCGGCGCGGTAGATCTGATACTGAAAAAGGAGACGGAGGGCAGGATTTATGTCGTAAGTGGAGCAGATATCATAAGGGCGGGAGAATTGATAGGATTTGAATATGAAGAATAAACGCGGTTCCGTTACGATTTTCGTGTGTCTCTTCTTTCTGACGCTGGTCTTTCTGATCTTTTCGTTTATAGAAGGAGCTAAACGAACAGCTGTGCGCGGCGCGACGGATGCGCTGCGCGGGCTGTGGGCGGATTCTCTGCTGTCAGAGTACGATCAGAATCTGCAGCGGAGATACTGTATTTTCGGATTTTACGGTTATCCGTGCGACGTTTCGGAAAAAGTGGACTTTTACGCAAAAAAATCCTTCAGCGGAAAGAAATATGTGACATATGACGGCTGTTCCGTCAGCCTTTTCGACTACTCGCTGGTCGATGTGGATCTGTTTAAGAAGCAACTGGTCGAGGCGGGAAAGCTTGCTTTTACCGAAAAGTTTATAAAACCCGACAAAGAAGTCGTTCCGGTACAGAACGGTGGACAAGCGGCGTCTGATCGGGAGATTTTTGACCAGTTGCCGTCTGCGGGGAACGACAGAGCCTTTTCCCTCTCGTCTGCTGTGAATTGGCTGAAGGACGGAAAGAGCGTTGCTGACTTGGTTAAAAAAGGGAGCGACGGGTATTTTATCAGTCAGTATATTTTTTCCTACTTTAAGGATTTGTGTGACGATCGGGATCTGGGAAGGACGTATTTTAAAAACGAGATCGAATATCTGATCTGTGGAAAACAAACGGACAGAGCCAATGCATCCGGTGTACGCGGCAGGATTGTAGCGGTCAGAGAAGCAATGAATTTTCTTTATTTGAATAAGGATCCAAAAAAGAGCGGTGAAGCTATGGCTGCCGCACAGCTTCTTACGCCGGGACCTGCCGCGGTCGTGACGCAGAAAGCCCTTCTTGCCGCCTGGGCCTTGGCAGAGAGCTATAACGATTATAAACTTCTGATAAACGGTCACAAAGTGGCTGTGATGAAATCAGAGGCGACCTGGGCTGTGGATCTGGATTCGGTCATCGCCAACAAAGCTGAAGGATACATATATACCGGAATAGAGGAGGGAATGGACTATCAGGATTATCTGAAAATGCTCATCTGTGCCGTTGACGAACGGATCCGAATACTAAGGATCATGGATCTGATACAGATCAACATGCGGTATATGTACTACGGCACTTTTCTCCTCAGGGAGTACAACGGCGGGCTCAGGTTTACGATCACGGTGAACGGAGAAGAATATGAGACGGAGAAAATTTACTAGGCGTGGAAGCTATATCGTAGAGGCGGTGATCGTTGTACCGGTGTTTATCGCCGCCGTGCTGATGCTGATCTCTATCATTCCCGCCGCGGCGGTTTGTGAAAACATCGTCTTTTCTTCAGCGGACGAACTCAGGCTGGAAATGTTCAAATCGGCGTTTCGGAAAAACCCCGCGGCCCTGCCTGCGAACGCAGCTTACCGGATTCGGGCTGAAAATCCCAAACTGCGCTTTTATCAGATCAGAGGCTTTCGCTATCTGTATCGGGAAGAGGGAATCGAAGATCTGATTCGTATGGATTTTCGGGCGGTAATAAAAGAGGAAAATCCTTTTGATTTTTACAGCAGTGTGATCTTCGACGGAAGTCTGGCAGGGAGAGCCTTTACCGGAAAACTCCATCGTGAAACGCCGGGAAGGGGAACAGAAGAACGGCAGATCGTTTACATCTTCCCCGAATGGGGAAAGCGATATCACAGGAAGCAGTGCACGTATGTTCAGTCCAATTGCAGGCTGGTCTACCTGTCGCAGAAGACGAAAAAGAAGTATATGCCGTGTAAATTATGTGAAGCCAGGTCAGCCCAGATCGGTACTCCCGTCTTCTGCTTTACGGACAGCGGCAGGGCGTATCATACAGCGGACTGCAGAACCGTGGATAAATATTACACTGAGATGGAAAAGGCAGATGCCCTGGAAAAGGGGTACACTCCCTGTGAAAAGTGCG
The DNA here is from genome assembly GCA_904420065.1 of uncultured Emergencia sp. Taxonomy (GTDB): domain Bacteria; phylum Bacillota; class Clostridia; order Peptostreptococcales; family Anaerovoracaceae; genus Senimuribacter. The sequence continues at coordinate 7,013 of CAJFTU010000006.1, read as the reverse complement.
GAGGTGGGTAAATGAAGAGTGTGGAAGTTTCGTTCGAGAAGAGCGAGGCAACCGATTATGTTTTGGAAATCTTATCTTTGGGAATCTGCAGTCTGTTCTTTCCCATGTCCTTTGTGCAGGAACGGGGAAAACTGACTGGGTGCTGCGAAACAGAAGGATTTCGCTGTCTGACGTCGTTTACCGAGCTGGGAACGGGAGACATACTTCACATCGCGTCTGCTATTCTGCGGGGAGCAGGTCAGGCGGAAGAACGGTACATTTTTTCTGAACTGTATCAAATTGAACCGTGCTGTGTGTATGTCGACAAAACCTTTGTCCAGGTAAAGCTGGTCTTTCAGCCTGCGCGTCAGCAGAAAACGACGGCTGAGCAGACGGCGCAGCTGCTGCGCTATATGGGAAAAAGGTGCGGCGTAGAAGGGGCCGTCTACGCCGAAAACGCCGCTGAGATTGTTCAAAGCGACGGATACGGCTTGAGGTCCCGACTCCATCGTCTCGAAAATCTGCGCAGAGAAGTATACCTGTGTGGAATTCGGTAAGGACTGAAAGAAGCGGAAATAGCGAAGAGAGAGTCATGTCGGAAAGGCTCTCTCTTTTTGTTGAAATTAAAAGCGTGCAGATTCGTAAGAAATTTTAAGTTTTTCGCAGCAGCAGAATTCCTGTACTGACTTCCGTTCCCGGCGCATATGATGGTCAGTAAGAAGATATCTGCGGGAGCATACAAGGAGGTACGGCGTGAAGAGGAGAAGAATCAGGAGATACAGAAAGCAGAGAGGAAATTCCGGGATGAAATTTCTGGGGTTTGCTGGTATAATGATAGCGGCGGTGATTTGCGGCTATCTGACAGCAAGATTCATCATCGCTCCGCTTCTGGGGTACGATACGGAAGTGCTGAAACTGGATTTTCCTTCAAAACTGACGTCTCTGCTGGATAAAGACGACAGCGGAAGTTCGGCACAGCAAGATGACGAAGAGGGGCAGGAAGGCGATGCTGAGGAGACCGGCAGTGAAACGGAATCGGAGCAGAATGGCGAAAGCGGGTATGCGCTCCAGTTTGGCCTGTTCGCGGACAAGGACAGAGCGGAGAAACTGGTTTCCCGATTGAAGCAGGATGGCATAGAAGCGCAGATCAGAGAAATCGACGGCAAGTACAAAGTGATCAGCGACGTGTCGGATACGAAAGATCAGGCTGTAGAAAAGCTGAAAGAAACAGAGACAGACGTGGTTTCCGATGTTTTTATCACCGTAATATAATTATAGATAAACCAAGAAGAGGGAAACGGCATGATACCATTATCTACAAGGATGAGACCGGACAATTTGGACGATTTTGTGGGACAAGAGCACTTTTTATACAAGGGTTCGCTGCTTTACAATGCGATAAAAAACGGTACTTTCGAGTCGGCCATCTTTTTCGGACCTTCAGGGACGGGAAAGACTACCCTGGCGCGGATCATCGCATCGGAAATGGACAGCCGGTTTACCGAAATCAACGCTTCAACTTCAGGAACAAAGGAACTGAAAGAGCTTATAGACAATGCCAGACTGCGTTTCTTTGGATTGGAGAAGAAGACGACATACGTATATATCGATGAATTTCACCGTTGGAACAAACTGCAGCAGGACTCCCTGCTCAAAGCGCTCGAAGAAGGCGTGATCCGCTTTATCGGGAGCACGACAGAAAATCCGTATTTTGCGGTTAATAATGCCGTTTTAAGCCGGGTTAGAAACATCTATGAGTTCAAGCGTCTCAGCAGAGAGAATATCGGCGCGCTTTTGCACAGAGCGCTGAACGATCGGGAAAAGGGCTTTGGAAACTTAAACATCGGATACAGCGAAGACGCCCTCGAATTGCTCGCGGAACTTTCCGGCGGGGACGGCCGCGTCGCGCTGGACACCCTCGGATTTATCGTAGAAAATCTGGATCTCCCACAGAGCATCACCCGGGAAAAAGTAGCCGAGGCCATGCAGAGAAAAATAGGCTTTTACAATAAAGGGGACGATCGGTACAACCTGTTGTCCGCGCTGCAGAAGTCGGTCAGAGGCAGCGATCCCGATGCGGCTGTTCACTACCTGGCCCGTCTGATCGACGGGGGAGCGGACATTCAGATGATTGGAAGGAGGCTTCTGGTTATGGCCAGCGAAGATATTGGAATGGCCTATCCTTCCGCTGTTTCCATCGTCAACGCCTGCGTGCAGGCCGCGCTGATGGTAGGCTATCCGGAAGCGGCTGTCAATCTGAGTCAGGCCGTGGTACTTTTGGCCAGCGCGCCTAAATCCAACGCTTCTTTTCTGGCCTATCAGGAAGCACTTGAGGATATACGCACAAAAGAAATCGACGACGTGCCCGATCACCTGAAAGACGCCCACTACAGGGGTGCGGATGACCTGGGACTGGGCCGGGGATATAAATATCCCCATGCCTACGGCGGCTATGTCAGACAGCAGTACCTGCCCGACAATCTCTACCGCAGCGGCGTAAAATATTACCGGCCGACCAACAACGGATCAGAAGCGTCATTTAAAAAATTTTTGGAGAGTTTAGAGGAGAAATATGGCAGAAATAATCAGAGCTGAACATGCGGGATTCTGCTTCGGTGTAAAGCAGGCCATCGATATGACAGATAATCAGATAGAAAAGCGAAGCGAAGGGCGCATTTACACCTGCGGCCCGCTGATTCACAACCGGTTTGTCACAGATGATCTGGAGCGAAGAGGCGTGAGCATCATCGACAGCATAGAAGAAGCAGAAGCCGGCGATACGGTTATCGTCCGCTCTCACGGCGAGACGAGGGACTTTTTTCAGCGGGCAGAAGAGAAAGGCATCCATATCGTCGACGCAACCTGCCCGTTTGTCGACAGGATTCACAAGCTGGCCGAAGAAGCAAGCGATAGGGGAAAAACGGTGGTTATCGCCGGAAACGGAGATCATCCGGAAGTCATCGGTATAAGAGGCTGGTGCAGAGGAAAAACCATCGTCGTAGGCAGTCGAGAGGAAGCGGAAAAAGTGGAAGAGAGTTCTGTATTTCTCGTGTGCCAGACGACCATTAAGAGGCAGCTGTTCGATGAAATCGTCTCCGTATTCACAAGAAAGGGAATCGATATGGAAATGCGAGACACCATCTGCAGCGCCACTCGGGATCGACAAAATTCGTGTGAGAAATTGTCAAGAACCGTCGATGCGATGGTGATCATCGGAGGGAAAAACAGCTCAAACACGCAAAAACTATTTGAAATTGCCAAAAAAAACTGTAAAAAAACCTTTTTTGTCGAAAATATTGAAGATTTACCATTGAAACAATTACAAAAATGTAATAGAATAGGAGTTGCAGCGGGTGCATCAACGCCCGAATGCGTGATTAAGGAGGTTATTGCTAACATGAGTGAAATGATCACTAACGAAAAAAATTCTATGGAAGATTTCATGGAGGAGATCGACGCGTCTTTGAGACTACCTCGCACTGGCGAAATCGTTGATGGTAAAGTACACCAGGTAACGGATAAAGAAGTCATCGTAAACATGGGTTGCAAAAAGGACGGTATTCTTCCTGTGGAAGAAGTAACTTTAGAGGAAGGACAGAAGTTAACTGATTTATTTAAAGAAGGCGATGAGATTCAGGCGAAGGTTATCAAGACTGATGACGGCGACGGTGGAATCTTACTTTCAAAGAAAAAGCTGGAAATTAACGAGCAATGGAATGAAATTAGCGAAGCTCTTGAAAATAAATCTATTATCACTGTGAAGGTAATAAGACAGGTTAACGGCGGCGTGATCGCGGCTTACAAAGAAGTTACCGGTTTTATTCCGCTTTCTCAGCTGTCGGATAAGTTTGTCGAAAACGCAGATGAATTTATCGGACAGGTTCTCGATGTAAAGGTCACGAGAGTTGATCAGAGAAGGGGCAGAGCTGTATTCTCCCACAAGATTGTGCTCAACGAAGAAAAGCAGAAGAAGATTGCCGCTATATGGGAAAGTTTGCACGTGGACGATATCGTGGAAGGTACAGTTATGCGCTTTACCGACTACGGCGCTTTTGTCGACCTGGGCGGAATCGACGGATTGCTTCACATTTCTGAGATATCCTGGGGCAAGCTGAAACATCCGCAGGAAGTTCTGCAGATCGGTGACAAGGTTAAGGTTAAGATCCTTTCCATGAACGAAGAAAAAGGAAAGATTTCTCTTGGACTGAAGCAGACGATTCCGGAACCATGGTCCGTGATCGAAGAGAACTATCAGGTTGGACAGGTTGTAAACGGAAAAGTCGTACAGATCAAAGAATACGGTGCTTTCGTAGAACTGGAACCTGGTCTTGACGGACTTGTACATATTTCCGAGGTTGCCCACAAGAGAGTCAACAATATCGCTGACGAGTTGTCCATCGGTCAGGAAGTCAAAGCCAAAATTCTGGAAATCGATAAAGAGAGAAAGAGAATCAGCCTGAGCATCAAGGAGACTCTGGATGCTGACGACCAGGCTATTCCGGAGGAAGATGCGGAAGCAGTTTCCGAACCGGTTGCCGACGCAGAAGATTCGGCAGAATAATTTTTCGAAACGGATACGCAGAATGCCTTTTACATTCTGCGTATTTTATCGTGTCTAAAATTCTGCTGCGGCATTCTGCGCCGCCGTACTGCAGAACAGGATTTTAACGTAAGGAGAGAGAACATTGAATCGTGAAAAACTGAGCGCGGGAAAGATCGTATCCGTATCGCTGATGCTGTTTGCCATGTTTTTCGGCGCGGGAAATATGATTTTTCCGCCTATGTTGGGTTATCTCAGTGGAGATAAGTTTTTTCAGGGAACCCTGGGATTTGTCGTCTCAGATGCAGGACTTTCCGTACTGGGCGTAGCGGCTATCGTTCTTGTGGGGACAAAGCTGGACGATCTGGGAAAGCTGGTCGGACCGAGATTCGCAGTATTTATGGGCGCCCTGATTTATCTGCTTATCGGACCTCTTTTTGCTATGCCGAGAACGGGAACTGTAGCTTATGAGATGTCTGTACTGCCGTTTGCGCAAAACGGCGGCAGTCTGCTTGCATCCCTGGTTTTTACTGCCGCCTTTTTTGGGTTGACGTATGTGCTGTGTCTGAATCCCAATAAACTGGTGGATATTGTGGGTCGATTTTTGACACCCATTTTGTTGATTTCCATCGCGGTAATTTTTATCGTATGCGTCATTCATCCTTTTGGCGAAGTAGGAACGCCCAAAGGAGAGTATGCAGAGATTCCTTTCTTTAAAGGTTTGATTGAAGGCTATCTGGCCCTGGATGGATTTGCTGCGCTGGCCTTTGCCATCGTTGTTATCAATTCGATTAAAACGATGGGTGTGACAAAACCGGAAAGAATCGCCCGTTATACTTTGATTTCCGGAGGACTGGCAGGCGTAGCACTGGCTTTGGTGTATCTGGCTTTAGGTTACGTGGGATCACAGACTTCTTCGGGAATGTCTTTTAAAAACGGAGGACAGATTCTGACAGCAGTTGTTGAAGGTCAGCTGGGCTGGGGAGGCAATCTTGTTTTGGGATTGGCTGTACTGATGGCCTGTCTGACAACGTCTATCGGTCTGGCATCTTCCTTTGCCGATTATTTCCATGAACTGTTTCCAAAGTGGTCCTACCGTAAGATTTTGACTGCGGTGTGTCTGTTCAGTTTTGCAGTCTCTAACGTAGGTCTTACGGCCATGATCCAATTTACACTTCCGGCATTGGTCATGGTTTATCCGCCGGTCATTACGCTGGTGCTTCTTTCTTTTGTGAAGAAGTTTATCGGCAATAGTCCGTTTCCATACAGTATAGCGATGATTTTTGCCTTTGTTATTGGTATTTTTGACGGACTGAAAAATGCCGGTATATCTCTGGGCGATCTGGAAGGTGTTTTGAACGCAATACCATTTTATGAACTGGGATTGGGCTGGATTATACCGGCTGCGGTCGGAGCCGTTGCGGGTTTGATGTTGAAAGGAATCGGACGAAACCGGATTAAAAATTGATATTTCTGTAAACCGGCTGCAAAGCCGGTTTTTTTATGGGAAAATTTGTATTTTTGATGTGTTTTGTCTATTCGGGCAGATTAGGTGATTATATGGAAACAGATATCGGATAGAATATATGCGGACGGAGGAATTCATCCCTGAGGAGGTTAAAAAATGAAGAGAAAAGAGATGGAACAAAGAGCAGAAGATTATATCCGCTGTCTGGAGCAGGAAGAAAAAAGTCCGTCGACCAGAAAGCAGTATCTGCGAGATATTCAAAAATTTGCCCTTTTTTTAGGAGACAGACCGTGCACAAAAGAGAACGTTATTCTCTACAAGCTGGAATTGCAGGAAAAGTATCGTCCTTCTGCTGTCAACACAAAGCTGGCTGCGCTCAACGGCTTTTTTTCCTTTATAGGGAAGGAAGAATATCGGGTGCGGCTTTTGAAGATTCAGCACCGGGTATACTGTTCCAGGGAAAAGGAGCTTACCAAGACGGAATATCTGGAGCTGATCAGAACGGCTAAAAAACAAAACCGGGAAAAACTTTCGCTGTTGCTGCAGACCATCTGCGGAACGGGAATCCGCGTTTCCGAGCTGGAATACATTACAGCAGAGGCTGTCAGACGGGGAGAAGCGGTAGTACAACTGAAAGGGAAGACGAGAGTGATTTTTATACCGGACAGACTCAGAAAGGCTCTGCTCATGTATCTGACGCATGAGAAAATCGTTTCCGGACCGGTATTTGTTACACGAAAAGGAAATCCTCTGGACAGAAGCAATATCTGGAAAATGATGAAGGCTCTGTGTCTGGAAGCCGGAGTAGATGAAGCAAAGGTATTCCCGCACAACCTTCGCCATCTGTTCGCCAGAACTTATTATGAAGCGGACAAAGATATGGCCAGACTGGCGGATGTTCTCGGTCACAGCAGTATCGCTACTACCAGAATATACATCATGACCTCAGGACAGGAGCATCGGCGGCATATGGAGCGTTTGGATCTGTTCCTGTAAATATAAACCACATAATTTGTGTTATGTGGT
>CAJFTU010000005.1 GCA_904420065.1 uncultured Emergencia sp. | reverse complement strand
TAGCGAGCGGTCCGAGGCGACCGGAAGGGGAGGCGAAGGACGGCGGACGGGAGAGCGTCCGCAAAGCCCCTGATGGTGTACCGGACGAATTTAAAAACAGTGTTCACCCGTGTGGATGAACACTGTTTTGCGGATAATAGATTTTTTTTGCAAAGGCGCTGTAGCGGTATCAGCTGTTGGTCAATATGACCCGTTCTACTACGTCGGCTACGTCTTCACACAGATCGCAGCAATGTTCGAGCTGCTCGTACAGCGAAGTCCAAGTCATGATCTCTATTGGGTTTACCGATCCGGCGTAGAGCGTGTGCATCGCTTCGGTAAACAACTTGTCTCCTTCTTCTTCAAGGCGGTTTATCTCGATGATAGATTCCCGCAGCTTTCTCGACTTGCGGAAGTTCGGAAATTCTTCCATCAAGATTTTCATTTCTTTACAGCACTGCGCGATAATTGAAGCAAACTGCAGCGCTTCTTGGCGTACGTTCGGAATGTTGTACATGTACATACGGAGAAGGACGTCTTCGAGACTGTCCGTTACGTCGTCAATCACGTCGGCCAGTTCAGAAATATCCTCTCTGTCGATGGAAGTGATGAATTCTTTAAGCAGCTTTTCCAGCATATCGTGTTTGGACAGATCGGCTGAATGTTCGATTTTGTGCATTTCTTCCATGTGCTGCGGTAGCTTTTCGGGATTGAAATGCTGAAGATCTTCACAGAGCATTTCTGCCGCGCTGCACGCATATGAGACGCCGTTCGCTAACATATCAAAATAATCATAATCTTTTTTTCGTGCCATGTTCGATATCCTCCGTTAAAATATCCACATAAATAGTTTTGCCATCAGGAAGCCGATCAGACCGCATCCCGGAAAAGTGAGAATCCAGGTCAGCCCCATTTCCTTGACGATCCCCCAGTTAACACTGGACAGTCTGCGCGCTGCGCCTACGCCCATGATCGCCGTAGTTTTCGTGTGAGTGGTTGAAACGGGAATGCCTGTCAGCGAGGAAAGAAGCAGACAGCCTGCTCCGGCGATGTCTGCGGCAAATCCCTGGTATTTTTCCAGCTTTACCATATCCATTCCCACCGATTTGATGATGCGGTAGCCGCCGATAGAAGTACCGAGTCCCATGACGAGACTGCACAGGAGCATCAGCCAGATCGGGATTTCAAAAGTCGTCGTATCACTCTGCCCTTTGGCGAGAAAGATACCCAGCATGAAAACGCCCATGAACTTCTGACCATCCTGCGCGCCGTGCATGAAGGCCATCGTTGCGCCGCCTGCAATCTGTGCTCCACCGAAGAAACGGGTTGTTCTGCGGCGATCCATTCCTCTGCAGATGGTGGTAATCGCTTTGGAACAGATCCAACCGAAAGCAAATCCCAGGATGGTCGACAGAACCAAACCATAGATTACTTTTATCCACTCAGCTCCGTTGATTCCGCTGAGTCCGTTGTGAAGCGCGATTGCCGCGCCGGAAATTCCTGCGATCAAAGCGTGGCTTTCACTTGTGGGAATGCCGAACCACCAGGCGGCGGTAGCCCAGATGACAATGGCAAACAGGGCCGCACACAGAGCGATCAGCGCGTCTGTGGCATTGCCTCCGAAGTCTACCATGTTGTAGATCGTGGCCGCGACGCTGGCGTTGATCATCGTCATGACAAACACGCCAAAAAAATTGAATACAGCCGCCATGATAATTGCACTGCGAACGCCGATCGCTCTCGTTGAGACGCAGGTAGCGATAGCGTTGGGAGCGTCCGTCCAACCGTTGACGAGAATTACCGACAGGGTCAGGAGGACGGTCACCGCCAAGACAGGATTGGATATTACCTGTTCAAAAAAAGAAAGAAATGAAATTGTCATGTTGTGACCTCTTTTTACAAAAAATTTACGTGCTTTTCACAATTATAAACAAAGAAGGCTGTCAGGTCACGCACTTTTTATCAATTTAACATATAATTTACGTATATTTTACATTTGCATGAAAAAAGGCTTTTCGCTGTTGCAGAGAAGCCTATTTGGAGGAAACATTTAGTCGGCGGAGGACCGTAAGTTCAGGGTGTACAGCAGCTCTTCCGCCGTTTCTCCGTTTTTAGGGTAGGTTCTCGTTCCGTTTGGCCCTTCTGTCTCCAGGCCGATTTTCTCCATCAGCCTGCGGGAACTTTCGTTGCGGGAGTCGCAGTGAGCCGACAGCCGCAAGACGCATAGCGTGTCGACGGCGAACTTCTTCAGCGCGAGGGCGGTTTCCACCCCGTAACCTCTTTTCCAGTAATCCTTATTCAGTATCCAGCCCAATTCGGCCGTATTCTCTTCCTCTAAGGAAACAGAGCCGATTCCGATGTGCTTTCCGCTCAGCATAACCGCAAATTCGTAAAGTCGGGGCTGATCCATTTGCCACTCCGCCCATGCCTCCGACAGGAATTGTCGGGTCTCATCTTTCGTGAAGTTCTGCATGAAGAGCATGAAACGGGTGTTTTCCGGATCTCCGATATATTGGCGGACATTCGGGAAGTCTTCGGGCCGAAGCGGCCGCAGAAGCAGCCGTTTTGTTTTTATCTCAACGTACATACGCGTCCTCCTGAAACAGTGGGAGTAAGCCTTTCCTCAGAGAAGTCCAAGGAGCTGGGAGCGCCTTGAAACCCCAGTCTTTCGGTAGAGGTTCTGCAGGTGTTTTTTCAGCGTGTTTCCGCTGATGAACAGGGCAGAGGAGATTTCGTCGTTGCTTTTCCCTGTAAAGATCAGGTAGAGAATTTCTGCTTCTCTTTCGGTCAGTGCGTATTTTTTGATATATGCTCCCATATTTCGGGTCTTTTCGAAATCCTCACGATTCTGTTCGTATGACTGTCGGTAGAAGCGGGCATTCAGGTGCTCGCTCAGAAGCTGGAGGATAAAGATGTGCTCGCCGGTAAAATCCCCTTCTTCCCTGCTCCTGTACAGGGTCAGCACACCGAGAGATCGATTGTGGCTGGTGATCGTCATATAGACTGAATAATGCACGTTAAAAGGCGCGTAGGACAGACGGTAAAGATCTGTCTTGATTCGCTCCTCCTCGGGCATCAGAGACGAAGAACGGATGATTACCGGTTGGTTTCGCTGCATAATCCAGCTGCCGTAGTCCCTTTCCTCGATGGACAGGTATTTATTTTCCATCGCCAGGTATTCCGGCGGATAGCACACCGGGTCCCGGAGCATGTGTTCGGAACCGGATTCGTCGGTCATGAAGATGCTGCCGCAGATGTTGGGGATAACCATCCGGAGGGATTTTAAAACAGTGGTTTTCATCTTTTCAAAGTCTTCTATGTTATAAATCTGATAGATAGTATTGCTCAGAATCAGCGACGTGTTGTTATCCAAAAGTATATCCCTGCTTTCTCGTTGTAGTGATATCAGTTTAGCAGAAAAAGGAGTAGATGTCTACAAGAAAGAAGTATAAAAGGAGTATAAGTAATCTTAAGTTCACCCCAAAGAATAGTGTTCGGGGTATTGCCCCGATTCGATTCTGTCGATATAATTAGATCAAAGGTGAGCAGGAACACCTTGACAAATAACAATTTACCCATAATAATTCACGGAAGAGAATCCCGGTTGCCGCCGGGATCCTTTTTCGTTTTTGGAAAAGCGCCGTCCTGCAGGAGTTTTTAAAGACATAAAATTTCGTCTTAACAAATTTCAGAACTTTGTGTATAATTTTTATATACAGCTTGAGACAGAAAGGCGGTTTACATGATGAAAAAAGAACTGTTCACTAACGAGATCATCCTGTCATGGCTTCAGTACTTCGCGGACAATACGCCTGTGGATCTGGAGCAGATCAAGATGATGGATATAACAAAGAAAAATAAAAACCTGATTCCTACGGTAGAGTCCCATAAGGCGGTGTTGGCGTTCATGGAGGCCGGCGATCCGGAGATCTTCTATCACATGTGGAACGCAGGGTTGGGAGACTGCGAGGTCTGGTACAACGAAGGATCGGAACCGGCAGGTGAGATCAAGCACGACAAAGTCAGCAACATGATCAACCGCGGGATAAACGCCTCTGCCGGCATGTTGGTGGTCAACCCCAATTCCCGAAATACTTACAAGATGGGTCTGGACAATCTCAACTTCAGAAAGGATTACGGCAGGGTAGGAAGTGAAATCCGCTCGATCATTCTGAACAAGATGGGTATCGGCAGAGAAGATTCGGTCTGCGTCATCGGCGGCGGAAGCATAGCCGTTGAGGCTGCATTTATGGCCAGCGAGGGAATGGTTACCGCTGTGGAATACAACCGCAAGGAACGGGAGGCTATGGAAGAGAATATCGGATACTTCGATCTTCGCAACGTGCGGATTATCGATCACGTCGATGAAGAAAGCCTGAAGGATAGTCCGACGCCGCAGGTGGCGTTTCTGGCGGCTTCGGCCAGCATGGAACAGGAGATAAGCTGTCTGATCGGTCTGAACCCCATGGTGAATCTGGTGATTTACACCCTGGACTTCAGTGTGGCGGGAGCGTTGCGCGGTATCTTGGAAAAGTACGGCATCAAAGAAGCCGAGGTAATCCAGCTTTCCGTATCCAAGCTGAACAGCAAGAATGCTTTTGAAGTACAGCCTGCACCGTGGATTATCACAGGAAAAGCCGAGGGATGACCGTGAAGCGGGAAAGACGGTCAGCATCCGGGAAAGAGCGGATATGGACAAAAGAAACAGAGCAGATAAAAAACTGCGCCGCGGCGCAGTTTTTTCTGTTTTTATTGGCGGCATTTTTTACCGCCGACCAGAAAGACGGCGATCAATACGAGGATAACCGTAACAGCCGACATGACGAGGAACGTTACGTTCAGACCGTGCATCGGTGCATTCTGCCCGTAAGCGGAAGCGGAATCGGCCGCCACCGCGGTCATAATCCCTGAAAATACCGCCGAGCCGATAGCTCCGGATATGGTTCGCAGGGAAGTCAGCAGGGCTGTCCCGTGGGGAAGAGAAGATGGACGGATGTCCATCGAATCGGCCAGCGCGCTTTGCCTGGCAGTGCCCATTTCGTCGAGCAGGCGCAGGCGGCGGTATTGGCCGATAAAGGCGGGGAGACCGCGCACGCCTTCCGGGGTGTAGCGGCTGATTTTAGCCACGCTGTAAAACAGTTCCACTATTTCATCGTCGCTGTTGTAATTCATATCGTTCTCCCTTTTGAAAAAAGTTAGGTACCTATATAAATAGACGGCGGCCCGGGAATTTGTCAAGAAAAGATATTTCTGCAATCCTACAGGCAGAGCATTGCCACTCTGCTCTCGCTTCTGTGCATTTTGGCTCCGCGACAGGGACGGACTCGGGGACTGTTTTTTCACGGCAGAATACCTTTATGGAAAACAAAAAACGAGCCGTATGGTGTATAATATACAGTACTCGCATCAGGCGAGAAAGTTTGCGCCGATATGAAGCGGCCGGTGTTCCGGCTTCGATGCGAATACGTGTAAAGAAAATGAGAAACAGGTGGTGCGAAAATGAGACGAGAACTGCCATATTTTAAAATTGAAGACGGTTTTGGAGGAAATCAGGACTGGTTTTCCGATCCCATGATGAAGCTGGGAGGATGCGCCGCTGCAACGGCCTGTGATCTGTCTGTTTATATGGCGTTGTATATGGGGAAAAGCGATCTCTACCCTTACGACGAAAACAATCTGACCAGAAAAGACTACGTGGAGTTTTCCAAAAAGATGAAACCCTATCTCCATCCACGCATGTCGGGTATAAACCGGCTGGACATCTATACCGAAGGCTTTGGACGGTATCTGCGTGACGCAGGAGAAGAGGGAATATTGATGGAAGAGTTTTCCGGAGAAAGGCCCGTTTCAGAAGCAAAGGAGAAGGTGAAGGCGCAGATCGAAGACGGAATGCCTGTTCCCTGCCTTCTGCTCAAGCACAGGGATCCCGCTCTGAAGGACTTCGTCTGGCACTGGTTTTTGCTGACTGGTTACAAGGAGTTCGAAGAGGTGTTCATGGTAAAGACGGTGACCTACGGCGAGTACCTGTGGCTGGATCTGGATCGGCTGTGGAACACCGGCTTTTCGGAAAAGGGCGGACTGATTCTGCTGAACAACCGCTGAGCGGGTCAGAGCAGACCGGCTGATTTCAGAATGAAGAGGTAGAAGGTCATGGTGAATGCGCAGAAAAAGGTGGTCAGCATGACCGTGCTGCTGGTCAGAGTCCCGCGATGTCCCATGCTTTTGGCCATGACGTAACAGCTGACCGTGGTGGGAGATCCGCACATGATCAGCACTGCGGCCAGTTTTTCCTGACGAAAACCCATGGCTGCCGCCACGGGGATGAAGACGGCACAGAGCAGAACCAGTTTGATTGCGGCCGCTGCGCCGGCAGCTTTTGCGCTGTGAAACGCTTTTTTCAGATTGAAGGAAGCGCCCATCGCCATCAGACCCAGAGGAGTGGCCAGTCCGGCCACATCGGAGACCGTGCTGCTCAGAAGCTGCGGCATAGGAAGCTGCAGGAGGGCCCACAGGAGACCGCAGACGATGCCTATAATGATGGGATTGGTGGCGATTCCCTTTGCTGTAGACAGGAACAGACGCTTATCCAGCGGACGGCGTTCCGGTTTGAAAAAGGACAGGATGATCACTGCCGCTGCGTTGTAGAGCGGCACACAGCCGATGATCATCAGCGGCGCCATGGAAGAACTGCCGTAGAGATTCTGCATCAGCGTTACACCAAGGAGAGCGGCGCTGCTCCGGTAGGAAGCCTGAATGAATTCGCCCTGTATGGTTTTGTCTTTCAGAAACAGAGAGAGGAAAAAAGTCAGCAGGATGCTGAGCAGCGTGGCGAAAAAGCAGAAGAGCACCAACTTCGTATCCCATACGCTGTAGAAATCTTCGCTGCACAGATCGGAAAACACCAGCACGGGCAGCGGAATTTTAAAGACAAAGTCGTTCAGCTTTTGTACGAATTCATCGCTGAAGACACCTATGCGCATAAAACACATGCCCAGAAACAGCAGAATAAATATGGGAAGTGTGGCGTTGAGGCAGTACTGCAGATTTTCCAGCATAGTCGGCTCCTTTCGCTGCTATCTATTTCATCTATTTTAACGCAGAACGGGTAAGAGTGGCAAATAAAAAGAAGAAATTTCCAATCATACTTTTTCCGGCCTTGAACACAATATTCAGTGAGGAGGGGTGAAAATGGAAAACAAGAACAATCAGAAGAAAAACAGCCAGAAGAAAAACCAGAAGAGCCAGAAGAATAACAACGAAAACGACAAGAACGAGTAGAGATATCTGAAGAAGGCGAGAGAGCAGGGCAGCCTCCTCTGAAATGGGGAAACTGACCTGCTCTTTTTGTCTGGAAAAAGAGAAAAAAAGGGCTTTTCGATTTGCCATCGGACAAGATTTATTGTATAATATTATGAAATGCAGTCAGGAGGAAAAGGAAATGAATGCGATCGGCAGATTCGGCAATTTCATTATAGAATATCAGGATCCGATTCTTATCGGACTGATTTTGATCGCGGCGGCAGCTGTGGTTTTCCTCGCTGCAAGACTGTTCAAGCATATCAAAAAGAAGAATGCGATTCTTTCGCAGATAAACGATACGGTTTCGGAGATCAATTCGGCGGTCAGCGGGTTTAAGGGCAAAGACAAAGAGCCGGATATGATTTACATAGACAACAGGCTATCGAGGCGCGAGGAGCCTTCGGTTCAGGCCGCTCAGGATAAAACGGCTGATTGCGGGCCGCAGAGCGGAGCGGAGCAGGGAGTTTGCCCGAAGGCGGATGAGATCGGGCCGGCGGAAGTGTCGAAGTTCGAGTCTTCGTCTGAACCCCGGACGGAGGATAGCACAGAATCCGTTCCGAAGGAGATACCGGTCAGATATTTTTCGAGGGACTGCAGCGTGTCCAAGACCGGCGTCACCTACACGAGAGAAGAGCTGAACAGTCAGATCAGGGAATAGATTTTGCGGGAGGCAGTTTATGTATTGTAAAAATTGCGGTAAACTACTGGATGAAGGAGATAAATTCTGCAGCAACTGCGGCACGAAAGTAGAGAAAGAATTTGTTCCGGACTTTAAGAAGAGACAGCAGGAGGCTCCGCAAGAAGCAGAGGAAGAAAGACCGAAGAAGAGTTTTCATATCGAAGAGTTCAACTGGGATCTGGAGGGGTATCCGACGGATAACAGGAAAACCGAAGATGTGGATTTTAACTGGGAGTCCGTATTGGACGACCGCCAGAGGAGCAGAAGAGGAGAAGAGCCGGAGGAGAGATCCGAGAGAGAAGGCTTTGTGGATCCGGTGAAGACGCAGGAGGAGCCGGTTCAGCCTGTAACCGGACAAAAAACCGGCGATGCAGATTCCGGTGAGAGCGATCCGGTTCAAAAGAGTGCGGAAGATGGCGGAAAGCTGGATAAGTTTTTCACCTTTAACAAAAAAAACGAAGAGTTCCAGGCGCTTTTGGATCAGGAATACGAGAAGATAAAGAACGGAGAGGGCGGGTTTGACGACGAGACGGTTTCTCAGGTTGCGTCGAAAGATGATACGCCCTGTTTCGCTGCCGAAAATGAGACGTCTTTTCGGCAGGAGACAGAAGAAACGGGAGACGATTCTGAAGAAGCCGTAGCTGTGATGCTTTCCTCTACCCCGGATGGCATTATCGTCGAAAAGACTTCTCTTACGGAAGAGCCGGCGCTTTCACCGTCGAGGAGATATCCCCCCAGCGGACCGGAAGAAAAGGCGGGAGACGACGCGAAGAAAGAGCAGCAGTCAAGGCTTACTTTTGATGATGTCTTTGGCCATGATGATATTGATGAGGCGCCGAAGAAAAAACACAGGGCGCTCAAGGTAATTGCGATCATCCTGTGCGTGCTCATCATACTGGAACTGATCATTATTGGAATACAGTATTTCGCGCCGGATTCGGCGGCAGGCAAGCTGATCAACGACAGCTACAGCCGTATTTTGGAATTTTTCTCCGGCGGTGAAGAGGACGCCGAGCCCGCTGCGGCACCGGCAGATGATACGTCCGCGATTAAGAGCCTGATCGAAGGACAGAAGGACAAGAACGAGAACATAGCCGTCATCGACGAAGATTCGCAGTTGGTATTTGAAGACGACAAGGATTACGGATTTGAAGAGTTTCAGGACTCGTACACCTTTTCCGATGAGTCCTGGTATACCGGTGACGACGGCGAGCCGGTAACCTACGGCGAAGAGATCGTAGGAACGCTGATCGCCTATTATTCCGCCTGGGTGGACAAGATGAACAGCGGCGACAATGAGATTCTGAGTTATGTCGATGACACATCAGAATTTTATACGGAGACGGCCGATCTGACTCCCGAAGAAGGCGTTCAGTACGGCGTCAACCGACTGTCGATCGGAGAGATCCGCTCCGGAAAC
Organism: uncultured Emergencia sp.; assembly: GCA_904420065.1. Taxonomy (GTDB): domain Bacteria; phylum Bacillota; class Clostridia; order Peptostreptococcales; family Anaerovoracaceae; genus Senimuribacter. The sequence goes on along the minus strand of CAJFTU010000005.1, from coordinate 19,805 downwards.
GCAGGATTTTACATTATGACTGCCGTAACCCGGGTAGACAGCGGAACCAACGAGGAGACAACGGAAAATCAGGTCGTGTATATGGAACCTGAGCAAAAGGCCATGAAGATCGTATCGATCAAAAAAATTTAGGAGGACGACAACTTGAAGAGAAAGAGTTCGAAAGGACAGCGGCGACTCAGCGTAATCATCATGTTTATTGTGATCATTATCGCACTGTTTCTGCTATTGATCAACTTTATCACCGATTGGCTGTGGTTCAGAGAGATGGGGTATGTCAGCGTGTTCCTCAAACAGCTTGTGACTGAGCTGGAAGTGGGAATACCGGTATTCATTATCCTGACCCTCCTGGTCAATTTCTATCTGCGAAAGCTGAAAAAAGGCTATTTTGCCAAGATAAACTCCCATGAAGTAACAGATATGAAAAAGCTGAACCGGTATACCGCCATTATATCCGTGGTATTCGGTCTGGTTGCAGCTTTTTATGCGGTTACTACTCTGTGGTTCGAGATTTTGCAGTTCGCGCACAGCACCGACTTCGATGTGAAGGATCCGCTGTTTAATCTGGACATCTCGTTCTACATTTTTAAATTAGATTTTCTGAAGCAGCTCAACGAGATGCTGATCGGCATAGTGCTGATGATTGTCGTGGTTACGGTAATCTACTACATCATCCTGCTGACCATGCACAGCCCGGATGTCTTTGAAGAGGAGCAGGATACCGGTTATGCCGACGAAGAACGCTACGGCGGCAGCAATCCGTTTGAAGGTATGGGCGGCGACAATCCGTTCGAAAAGATCTTTGAAGCCTTTGGCGGAAAGAAGACGCAGCCGAAGCCAAAGCCGAAGAAACACTTTGACGACAACAACTTCAGCCAGCTCATGCACATCGCTTCGGGGCAGCTTTCTTTCCTCGGCGTGGTCTTCTTTGTGATGATCGCGATCAACTTTTTCCTGAAGCAGTTCGATCTGCTCCATACCCATACGGGCGCGGTTTACGGCGCGGGCTTTACCGACGTGAACGTGACGCTGTGGGTGTACAGGATTCTCATCGTGCTGGCCCTGATCGGAGCGGTTACTGTGGTACACCACATCCGCAAGAAGCAGTTTAAGAAGATTTTCACTGTGCCGGTGATTATGATCGTCGTAGGCCTGGTAGGTACAGGCGCCGGCTATCTGGTACAGAACTTCATCGTTTCGCCTGACGAAATCAATAAAGAAGAGAAATATCTGGAGAGAAATATCGAATACACCCAGTACGCTTATCAGCTTGAGGACGTATCGGTAAAATCCTTTGCTGCAGACAACAAGCTGACCAGCGAGGATATTGCAAACAATTCGGAGACGATCGAAAACATCCGAATCAACGATTACGAGCCGGTACAGACGTTCTACAATCAGACACAGAGTATACGGCAGTACTATAAATTTAACGACGTCGACGTGGACAGATACATGATCAACGGCGAGTATACCCAGACCTATCTTTCCACGAGAGAGATCGACGAAGAAAAGATCAACGACACCTGGCTCAACAGGCATTTGAAGTATACCCACGGATACGGCGTCACCCTGTCCAGGGTGGATACGGTGACTTCAAGCGGACAGCCGGACGTGCTGGTGAAAAATATTCCGCCTGAATCCAGCGTTGAGGAAATTCAGATAGACCGGCCGGAAATCTATTTCGGCGAACTGTCCAACGACTATATCCTGGTCAACACCAGCGAGGATGAGTTCGACTATCCGGATGGCGATTCCAACAAGTACACTCAGTACGAAGGTACCGCCGGCATCAAGATGAACTTTATCAACAGAATTCTGTTCTCGATCAGAGAGCAGAGCATGAAGATTCTGGTTTCGTCCAATATAAACAGCGATTCCAAGATCATCATCAACCGGAACGTAATGGACAGGGTACAGAAGATCATGCCTTATCTCAGCTATGAGGACGACCCTTATACCGTAGTGGCCGACGGCAAGATCTACTGGATGATCGACGCGTACACGACCAGTTCCTATTATCCGTATTCCGAACCGTACAGCGGAACGGTGGGCGGAACCAACTATATCCGCAACTCGGTCAAAGTGGTGGTCGACGCCTACAACGGAAGCGTGGATTTCTACGTCGTGGACGACGGAGATCCGATCGCAAAGACTTATCAGAAGATATACCCGAAACTGTTTAAACCGATGAGCGAGATGCCGGAGAGCCTGCAGTCGCATATCCGTTATCCGGATACGCTGTTTACCATTCAGGCGGGCGTATACAGCCGCTACCATATGGAAGACGTGAAGGTGTTCTATCAGAACGAGGACGTATGGGATATCGCCAATGAGATCTACGGTACAGAACAGCAGCAGATGAGTTCCAACTACTACATCGTCAAACTGCCGGGAGAAGATAAGGCGGAGTTCATCAACTCCATACCGTATACGCCGAAGTCCAAGCAGAATATGACGGCGCTGCTGGTAGGCAGAAACGACGGAGAACACTACGGCGAGCTGGTGCTCTACAGCTTCCCGAAGAACAAGACTGTCTACGGGCCGATGCAGATCGAAGCGCAGATCAACCAGAATACGGAGATTTCCAGCGATTTCACGCTGTGGAGTTCCAGAGGCTCATCCTATCGGAGAGGTAACTTGTTTGTCATTCCGATCGAGTCCTCGCTGCTCTATGTAGAACCGGTTTATCTGGAAGCTTCCGAGTCCGCGATACCGGAGGTAAAACGGGTCATCGTAGCTTACGGCGATCAGATCGCTTATGAGCCTACCCTTGCAGAGGCGCTCGAGTCCCTGTTCGGTGAAGGAACGCAGACTTCCGATAATCCGCCGTCTGGAAGCGGCGGAGGCGCTTCCGATGCGGAAAAGAGCACGAGCGACTGGATTCAGGAAGCGGCCGACGCTTACGATAGGGCGCAGGTAGCTCTGCAGGATGGTAACTGGGCGGAATACGGCGAGTGCATGGACGCTCTCGAAAACGCGCTGAATCAGCTGTCCTAACCGGATCGGCAGATATAGAATCGAATAACGCTATTTTCTCTTTTGGGACATTCGAAGTCGGATGTCCCAAAAGCAGTTATCTTGGAATTTAAAAAATATAGAGGAGGTTATGTATGCTGGGTTATGATTTAGATAAAATGCTGTTCAGTATTCCGTCGGAAAAGCATTCTGCTGGTGATATTACAGAGATTCTGAAGGAACACCCCGAGGTTCAGTTCGTCTCTCTGGTGGGAATCGATATCGGAGGTCACGATACGGACGAGAAGATTCCGGTGCAGCTTTTCCTTGAGGACATTGAAAAAGTGCTGGCTAACGGAGTTCAGACAGACGGATCCAGCGTGGCTCTGCCCAGGATCGCAGAACTGAACAATGCCAAGGTGGATATCATTCCCGATCTCAGCGTGAACTGGTACGTGGATTACAATTTCAACAACACCGGTTTTTACACCGGACTTCCGGTGGGAACCCTGCGTATCCCCTCTTTCCTGGTACATAACGACAGCTTCCGGTGCGGCTCGAGAGTTATGCTGGGAGACGCCCTGCAGTATTTCAAAGAAGAACTGATCCAGCAGCTGAAAGAACATCCTTATGTGTTCCGCCACATCGCCGGAATTGACAGTGCAGAAGAAATCGAAGACTTGATCATAACCAGCGCTACTGAGTTGGAGTTCTGGGTAAAGACGCCGGACGACAAGGGCGACAGAGAACAACTCTTTACCGCTCAGGTTCTGAAGGAGCAGTACTGGAAGAGAACCTACGGAGAAGTCCGCACGGCGCTGGAGGAGACGTTGGTGCTTCTCGATAAATACGGCTTTCAGGTGGAGATGGGCCACAAGGAAGTCGGCGGAGTAAAAGCCCGTATGGGAAACAGCGGCCACTATGATCACGTAATGGAGCAGTTGGAAATCGACTGGAAGTATGCAGACGCGCTGCAGGCCGCCGATAACGAAAATCAGGTAAAATATGTGGTCAGAGATATCTTCACCCGGCACGGCCTGGATGTAACCTTCATGGCCAAGCCTTTTGAGGGGGTAGCCGGAAGCGGTGAACACACGCACCTTGGACTGGCTGCAAAGCTGAAAAACGGCAAGGTGGTAAGTCTTTTTGCTCCTGCAGATTTCTCAGTGGATTTTATGAACCCTCTGGGCTACGGCGCGCTGATGGGCATTCTGAAGAACTACGAGGTGATCAATCCGTTTGTCAGCTCGACTAACGACTCGTTTAACCGGCTGAAGCCGGGATATGAAGCGCCGGTCTGCATCGTAACTTCGCTGGGCCGCTCCATCAACGAACCTTCGAGAAACCGTACCGTGTTGATCGGCCTGATCAGAGATCCAAAAAATCCTATGTCCACTCGTTTTGAGCTTCGGGCGCCGAATCCGAAGAGCAACACCTACCTGGTTATCGCCGCGGCGTATATGGCCATTCTCGACGGAATCAAGGCCGTGCTGAAGGCGGAAAAGACGCCGGAAGAACTGGAAAAATCTCTGTCGAAGAAGTACGGAGAAGAGGACTTCTATCTGGAAAAGAACAGGGAGTACAGAAGTGAGGAGGATGTGTTCGACGATTATACGCAGGAAGAGCGCGACCGCCTCTTCGGCAGAGCGCCTGCCACGGTATGGCAGAATCTGACGGCTTTCGATCGGTATCCGGAAAAGGTGAACATTTTCAAAGAAGGGGACGTGATGCCGGAGATCGTGTTGGAATCCTACAGAGAACAGACCCTGTCTCAGTGGAAGACTGAGCTGCACGATCGGATCATCCCGCAGACGATGGACTTTATACGGGACTGCAGGAAGCGTCATACAGAGGAGGATTTTTCCGACTACGACATTAAAAACTGGCTGGAAATCGATAAAATTCGCCATGAGATCGCCAAGGACACGATCACCGAAAAGTGCCTTTTGACCCGGGCGAAGGAAGCGCTCGACAACCGGGAATACGACCTTGCTTCTGATCTGCAGTTGGAAATACAGAGAAAAGTTAACCTGCTGACGGAGCGGTATACCCAGTATAAGAAGAACCTATTGTAAAGAGGATAAAGAGGAGTTGAAACCATGTTAGATATTAAACGAATCAGAGAAGACTTTGAGGGCGTAAAAAAAGCCGTCGAGTTCAGGGGAAAAGGCGACTTCGGCCTGGACAACGTAAAGAAGTACGACGAGGAGAGAAGAGCGCTTCTGGCCGAGGTAGAGGCCATGAAAAACCGGCAGAACACCGTATCCAGAGAGATTCCTAAGATGAAAAAAGAAGGTCAGGATACTTCGGAGATCATGGCGGAGATGAGAGAACTGTCCAAAGCGATCAAGGAAATGGACGGTCGTCTTTCGGAAATCGAAGAAAACCTGAAAATCGCTCTGCTCGGCGTACCGAACACCCCGTACAAAGAGGTTCAGTACGGAGAAGACGACAGCGCCAACGTGGAGCTGAGGAGGTTTCATGAGCCTACGGCTTTCGATTTTGAACCGAAGGCCCACTGGGATATCGGAGAGGATCTGGATATTCTGGATTTCGAACGGGCGGCCAAGATATCGGGCGCGAGATTTACTGTCTACAAAGGTCTGGGAGCCAGATTGGAGCGCGCGGTCATCCAGTTTATGCTTGATCTGCACACAATCGATCAGGATTATACGGAAATCTTGCCTCCGTTTATGGTAAATCGGGCGGCCATGACCGGAACCGGCCAGCTGCCTAAATTTGAGGAGGACATGTTTTACATTCCCCAGAAGGACTTTTTCCTGATTCCGACTGCCGAAGTTCCGGTGACCAATCTTCGGGCCGGAGAGATCATGGATGAGGAAGAACTGCCGGTCTACTATACCGCCTATACGCCGTGTTTCCGGGCGGAGGCCGGATCCGCGGGAAGAGATACGAGAGGACTTATCCGCCAGCACCAGTTCAACAAAGTGGAACTGGTCAAGTTTGTCAAACCGGAAACCTCTTACGAGGAGCTGGAAAAGCTGACTGCGGATGCAGAGGAAGTTCTCAAACTGCTGGACATTCCTTACAGAGTGGTAAGGCTCAGCTCGGGAGATCTGGGATTTTCTTCCGCAATGACTTATGACATCGAGGTTTGGATGCCGAGCTACGGCCGGTACGTGGAAATTTCCTCGTGCAGCAACTTTGAGGACTTCCAGGCTCGGAGAGCCAACATCCGCTTCAGAAGAGGAAAAGGCAAACCGGAGTTCGTTCATACCCTCAATGGTTCGGGACTTGCCGTAGGAAGAACCGTCGCCGCCATACTGGAAAATTATCAGCAGGCTGACGGCAGCGTAGTTATTCCTGAAGCGCTGAGAAAGTACATGGGTGTAGACAAAATAGAGAAATAGGATCCTCTGTTCATAAAATAAATCTAAACGAAAGAAGAAATGCTATGTTCAAATTACCGAAATATATAGAACCTGATTTTTCCCAGAGTCAGTTTACGGAAGCGCCGGACGTACGCCTGCTGCCTTCTCCCGTAGATAAGGCAGCACCGCGGGGATTCCATGCGACGTCTATTTATCCGGAGTATTTTAAGGTCGACGGAAAGTGGCTTCTTGCCGAAGACAGCCGTATGGACTGCGTTCCGGTTTACGAAAACGGAAAAATCTATGTCAGGGAGTTCAGAAACATAAAGAAAGGCGATCTGATCGCCGTGGGCAGAAGCGAGGACGCCAGCGAAGGAATATATGTTCACGCCGACTGCTTCGAGAGAGAAGAAGAAAACAAGGCCGCAACTTTCTCTTTCCGGCAGTCCCGCAGCCGGGAAACCGGTTTCAGCTGCGATTACCGGCAGCTTTACGAACTGCTCAGGCACGAGAAGGAAAACGGCGGATACATTGTATGGGTAATGGGGCCGGCCTGCTCCTTTGATGCCGAAGCCAGAGAATGTTTCGCCAGGCTGGTGGAAAACGGATACGTCAACGCCCTTCTTGCCGGAAACGCGCTGGCTACTCATGATTTGGAGGGGGGCTTCCTGGGCACGGCCCTCGGAATGGACATCCATACGCAGGAGCCTCATGAAAACGGACATTACAACCACCTCGATACGATCAACTGCATCAACACCTACGGATCGATTCCTCGCTTTATCGAGGAAGAGCACATTGAGGACGGCATCATTCACGCCTGCGTGAAGAATAATGTACCGTTTGTTCTTAACGGTTCCATACGGGACGACGGACCTCTGCCGGAAGTCTACGAGCACACGTATCAGGGGCAGGACACCATCCGCTCCCACGTGAGAAAAGCGACTACGGTTATCGGTATGGCTACAGTACTGCACACCATAGCTACGGGAAACATGACGCCGACCTACCGGGTGCTGGAGGATGGAACGATTCGACCGGTGTACTTCTATATGGTAGATACTTCTGAATTTGCGGCCAATAAACTGGGCGACAGGGGAAGCCTTTCTGCAAAAGGCATTGTAACCAACGTGCAGGACTTTATGACAAACCTGTGCAAGGGTCTCGGCCTGTAGTCCCGTGAGGCTGTTCATTTCAGCCGACGGCGATACAGAGCCGGACAGAGCGGGAAGTTCCTTCCCATCTGTCCGGTTTTTTTCAGAAAAGAAAGGGTACTTTTGTAATGAAACAACCAGTAGGAAAAGCTGTAAATAAGGTATTTAACAGACTGACGATCACCGTGGCCCTGATTCTGGTTCAGTTGTTCTGGTTCGGTGTAATGCTTCTCAAGCTGACGGAATATGCCAGTTGGATTTCTGTCGTTTTCACTGTCGGCGCAGCGCTGATGGCGCTTTTTATCATATGGAGAGACGACAATCCGGCCTATAAGATCGGTTGGATTCTCCTTGTATGCCTTCTGCCGATTCTTGGCGCGACTATGTATGCGTTTTTTGGAAACAAGCGTCCTTCCAAGTCGTTGAAGCACAAGATCGAACCGCAGGAAGCCATACATCGGGAGGATCTTAGACAGGAAGACGACCTGGGGGAGATTACCAGTACCAGACTCTTGGACACCATACGGTATATTGCGGAAAAGGGGCCCTATCCGGCTTGGACCGACACCCAGAGCCGATATTACTCTGTAGGAGACGATGCCTTTCCGGAAATGCTTGAGGATCTGAAAAAAGCGAAGCACTTTATCTTTATGGAATACTTTATTCTGGCAGAAGGGGAGATGTGGCAGGAAATCTTCGACGTTTTGAAGGAGAAGGCAGCGGAGGGAGTAGACGTGCGGATCATCTACGACGATGTGGGGAGCATCAACCGGACGCCCAAGCGTTTTCTCTCCATTCTGGCGGAAAACGGTATAAAGGTTCTTCCGTTTAACCCGCTTACTCCCATCGCATCGCTGATTTACAACAACCGGGATCACCGTAAGATCCTGGTGATCGACGGATATATCGCCTATTCCGGCGGCTTCAATATCGCCGACGAATACATCAACCGGATCGTCCGCTTCGGTCACTGGAAAGACACGGGAATCCGTCTGGAGGGCCATGGCGTATGGAACTTTACGGTCATGTTCCTGAACATGTGGAACGCTTTCGTGAAGACTGACACCGATTACAGCAAGTTCAGACCCCACGTTCACCATCCGACGGAATTTGGCAGTGACGGAATCGTGCAGCCCTATGCGGATTCACCCCTTGACGATGAGAACATGGGTGAAAATGTCTATCTGGAGATTCTCAGCCAGGTGGAGGATTACGTATACATCTTTACCCCTTATCTGATCATCGATAACGAGATGAAGACTTCGCTGGTGCTGGCAGCCAAGAGAGGTGTGGATGTGCGCATTGTGACGCCGGCCATTCCGGACAAGAAGATGGTATTCCGGCTGACCCGCTCTTATTACGAGCCGCTGATCAAAGCGGGCGTAAAGATTTACGAGTACACGCCCGGGTTTATCCACGCAAAGAGCTATATCAGCGACGATAAGATCGGCGTGGTCGGCACGATCAATATGGATTACCGCAGTCTGTTCCTCCACTTCGAGTGCGGGACGCTGATGATCGGGTGTGAAGCGCTGCAGGATCTGAAAAAAGACTGTCTGCAGACGATTGCGCAGTCGAGGGAGATCCGCCACGAGGACTGCCGCAGGGGCTTTTTCGGCCTTCTGTTCGACAGCGTGCTTCGGGTAATCAGTCCTCTGCTGTAAGGAGAGTCAGAAGATGAACAAAATTGATAAATTTTATCCGGTGAAAAATCTTTTTCAGTGTCCGATCTGCGGAAAAAAGATGCGATTCCATGCAGGAGGTCTGGTGTGCAAGAAAGAACACCGATTCGATATTTCCTCCCGCGGGTATGTGAATTTCCTTCAGCGGGACAGGGCGCTGAAAGGCTATGACGCCGAATTTTTTCAAAGCCGCAGCCGTTTTTTTGCCGCAGGCTTTTACGATCACATCGCGGATAAGGTGGCCGAAATCGCCGCAGCGGAAGCGGGAGAAGGCATAATCGTCGACGCCGGATGCGGCGAAGGATTTTATTCGCTTCGCCTTTCCAGGCAGTGCGGAGCCCGGATCCTGTCCTTCGATATCGCCAAAGACGCTGTGAAGATCGCAGCGTCCCACGAAGAGCCGGTCAGGTGGATGGTGGCGGATATCACTGATATCCCGCTGAGGGACGGCGTCGCCGACTGCATCCTCGACATCTTTACGCCGGCCAGCTACGGCCAGTTTCGGCGCGTGTTGAAGAAAGACGGGATTCTGCTGAAGGTGGTGCCCGGAAAAAATCACATGATTCAACTGAGACAGGCGGCGGGAGATGCTATCCGGAATCAGGAGTATTCCAACGAGGAGGTTTTGGAATACTTTTGCCGGCACTTTTTCCTGACTGACAGGATTACCCTGTCGGAAACCCGTGAAGTCAGCGAGGAAATTCTGCCCGATCTTTTGAATATGACGCCGGTGCTCTTTGATGTGGAACGGAACCGGATCGACTTCAGCGGAATCAGAGAGATCACCGTAGAAGGAGAATTGCTGATCGGCAGAGCGGAGGGAATTTCCTGATCACGGAGCTTTAAGGAAAACAATTTTTCAGATCATTGAGGAGCGAAACGATGAAAAGAGAGAGCATCCTTTCTTTTTTACTCCGGCACGGAGAACGGGGAGAGGCTTCCTTCCACATGCCGGGACATAAAGGAGAGGAAATTTACAGAGAAAACGGATTCGGCGATTTTCTGGACCGCCTTATGGCGTGTGATATCACTGAGATATCCGGGGCGGATAACCTGTTTCAGGCGGAAGGAATTATCGAAGAGACGATGGAGAGGTACAGGAGGCTGTACGACGCAGAGGCCAGCTATCTCCTGATCAATGGCAGCAGCGCGGGACTGATCGCGGCAGTAATGGCCAGCGTATCCGATGGCGGCAAACTGATCATGGCGAGAAACTGCCATAAGTCCATTTTCAACAGTCTGCTCCTTTCCGGCGCAGAACCAGTGTACGCCTATCCGGAGGTGATCGGTCAATACGGAATTTCCGGAGAGGTTACGGCAGAAGAAATCCGCAGATGTCTTGAGGAAAACCCCGACGCCGAAGCGGTAATTCTTCCCAGTCCAAATTACTACGGTATTTGCAGCGATATAAGGGCAATCGGAGAGGAAGTTCATCGGGCGGAAAAGATTTTGATCGTCGATCAGGCCCACGGCGCTCATCTGAAATTTTTCGACCGGTACATCGGAGGCGAGATGAAAGCGGCGGAGAATCTGGGCGCGGACGTGGTGATCAACAGCATACACAAGACGCTGGCTTCCTTTACTCAGACTGCGGAAGTAAACTTGTGCAGCAAGAGAGTGGACAGATACGTCTTTGAGGATAAGCTCCAGCTGATCGAAAGTACAAGTCCTTCTTATTTGCTCATGGCCTCTCTCGATGTCAACGCTTCCCTGATGGAAGCGAAGGGAGAAGAATCGATCCGGCGATGGGAGGAGAATCTGAACCGGTTTTATCGGGAGGCGGCCGAGATTCCCGGACTTCAGATTATGCGGCATCCCATGCTGGATCATACCAAGATCAATCTGGATATGAGCCGGCGGGGAATCGACGGTGCAGAGCTGGAGCAGCTGCTTATGAAAAAGGGGATTTTCGCTGAACTGACCACGGGGAACATCCTCATGTGTATGACAGGAATCGGCAATAAACGATCTGATTTCGACAGGCTTCTGAGCGCCCTGAGAGAGATCAGCGCGGAACGGCCTGAAGCAGCGGTTTCAGACGCAGTGATAACGGAAAGTTTTCCTGCGGCAGGAATGCTGGAGCAAAGAGCAGTACCGATGAAAAAGGAGAGAATTCCCATAGAGGAAGCGGAGGGAAGAGTGTGCGCCTCGTCGGTGATTCCCTATCCTCCGGGAATTCCTCTGGTTTGTCCGGGCGAAGTCTTTGACCGGGAAGTTGTCTGCTACGCCCAGAAACTCAGAGCCCGGGGAGAGAAAGTCATGGGGATTGACGACCGGGGACGAGTTGTGGTCGGTGAGGAGCGATGAATTTCAAGAAGACAGATGGGATCCGAATGACGGCGTGAGGCGCCGCCTTTTGGATCTTTTGTTTGTCAGCTTTCCTGACCCGATTGAACCGAAATCGTTTCAGCCCCTTTGTCCGCAGGAAAGTTAAAAAACTGACATACAAATTAATGATTTTTGTTGTTCGCTGTAGTATAATGTACTATGTATGGTTATAAGACAACTTTTATAGAAAGGAAGGTTTCAAATATGAGTTCAAATGCAAAGCATTTACATAGCATCGATGCCGGACACTTCAAGAACACTGCCGGCTGTGAAACCGAAATTATGCCGATTCCTGACGTTGTCAAAATCTCAATGTCACAGCACATTGGCGCGCCTTGCAAGCCTCTGGTCGCCAAAGGGGATACAGTCAAGGTTGGTCAGCTGATCGGAGACACGGATGCTTTCGTAAGTGCGCCTATACACTCCAGTGTATCCGGAACTGTTGTGGGTATCGAAACGCAGCGTTCCGCGGTCAGCGGAGACGACACTCTGGTCGTAATCGAAACTGACAAAAAACAAGAAATGTGGGAAGGCATCAAGGCTCCGGAGGTCAATGATCTGGCCGGATTCGTCAAAGCCGTCAGAGACAGCGGTCTGGTCGGACTGGGCGGCGCATCGTTCCCGACACACATTAAATACAATCCTAAGAATATCGACGAAGTACACACTCTGATCGTAAACGGAGCGGAATGCGAACCGTTTATCACTTCCGACCACAGAACCATGCTCGAAGATACTCAGGACATCATCGACGGCATGAAGCTGATCATGGAATATATCGGCCTTGACCAGGCATACATTGGTATCGAAGAAAACAAGCCGGACGCTATTGAAAAACTGGATAAGATGTTCGCAGAGCAGGGGCTGACCAATATGCACACATTTAAGCTGCAGGCCAGATATCCTAAGGGCGCAGAGCGCGTGTTGGTCTATGAGATCACCGGACAGCACATGGCTGCCGGAGTTCTGCCGGCTGATCTGGGTGTAATTCTTTCCAACGTTACATCCGTCGCATTCGTGGGCCAGTATTTCAGAGACGGCGTTCCTCTAATCAAGAAGAGAATGACGGTAGACGGCGATGCCGTGGCGCAGCCGAAGAACATCATTGCGCCGATCGGTACGCTGATACACGACGTGATCGAATTCTGCGGCGGCTATAAGCAGGAGCCGAGAAAGATCCTGATGGGCGGACCGATGATGGGAAGAGCTATCTTCTCCGACGCGATGCCGATCGTAAAGAACAACAACGCAATCCTGGCTTTTTCCAAAGAAAAGTCCTATATTCCTGAGGAGACGGCCTGCATCAACTGCGGAAGATGCCATCAGGCATGTCCGTTCAACCTGCTGCCTACCGCTCTGGCTGACGCTTACGAACGCAGAGACGCTCAGGCTCTGAGCGATCTTCAGGTTATGCAGTGCATGGAATGCGGAAGCTGTTCCTTCGTATGTCCGGCAAGAAGACCTCTGGGCTTCATAAACAAGCTTGGAAAAGCTGTGGTAAAGGAGGCTGGAATTAAGTAATGGATAACAAAACGTATTATAATAATTTAGCAGTATCCTCAGCACCGCATTTAGTAACCACTATGGATACTACGAAAACAATGGCGATGGTACTCATTGCCCTTGTACCTTCCTTTTTAGTAAGCATATATGTATTCGGTATGAGAGTCATTCTGCTGACTCTGGTCTGCGTAGTTGCCAGCATGGGATTTGAATGGCTTTACAACAAGCTGATGCACAAGAAACAGACCGTAGGCGATTTGAGTTCAGCAGTAACCGGCGTGCTCATCGCATTCAACGTACCGTCCAACTTCCCTTACTGGATGGCGATTATCGGCTGCTTTGTTGCGATCGTTATCGTTAAGCAGCTCTACGGCGGTATCGGAAGAAACGTGGTTAACCCGGCCATTACTGCAAGAATTGTGCTGTTCATCTCTTTTGCTACAGAGATGACGACCTGGCCGACTCCGTCCATGTCCACCATTGATGCGGCTACCAGCGCGACCCCTCTGGGCATTCTTAAGGAAGGCAGCGCTGCGGATCTTCCGTCCAATATGGAAATGTTCCTCGGATTTATCGGTGGTTCCATGGGTGAGGTCAGCGCTGTTGCTCTGATCATCGGTGGACTGTTCCTGATCTGGAAGAAGATCATTTCCCCGATCATTCCGGTATGCTTTATCGGTACCGTTTTCGTCTTCGCATTTCTGTACTACAGCTTTGCAGGCGGAGATCTGAGCGCGCTGCACATGGCGGTATTCCACATCTGCGCCGGCGGCGTAATGCTTGGAGCTTTCTTCATGGCTACCGATTACGTAACTTCACCGATCATGCCTCTGGGCAAAGTGATCATGGGTATCGGCTGCGGTATTTTGACTATGGTAATCAGAATTTGGGGATCTTATCCGGAAGGCGTTTCCTTCTCCATCCTGCTGATGAACATCCTGACTCCGCTGATCGATAAACTCTGTTTGAAATTATCATATGGAGGTGCAAAGAAAAATGAAAAATAACAATACGTTTAAAATGTACATTGCGCCTGTCATAGTTTTGGTATGTATCTGTCTGGTCGTTACTGCCGCTCTCGCTGCTACATATGGCGTAACCCAGCCGATCATCGACAAGAATACAAAGGCTTCTGCCGACGCGGCAAGACAGGAACTGCTCCCTGATGCGGATTCCTTCACTGCGGTAGACAGCAGCGAACTGGTCGTTTTAGAAGAGGGAAAAGTATTTGCGACAGAGTGCTATGTGGCTGATAACGGCAGCGGCATGGTCGTTACGGTACAGTCCAGTTCCTTCGGCGGTCTTCTGACCGAGATGATCGGCATCGATAAGGATGGCGCGATTACAGGCGTTCAGGTAACTGCTCACGACGATACGCCGGGTCTGGGAACCAAAGCGCAGACTCCGGAACATCTCGGGCAGTATGTAGGTCTTACTGAACTGCAGTCCACATCTGCGAAAGATGATTCTTCTGTAAACTATATTACAGGAGCTACAATTTCATCCAACGCCGTTCACTATGGCGTGTATTGTGCACTGGAACAGTATAAGGCATTGGGAGGTGTTCAATAATGGAAAATAAGGTAAGCAAATTAGCTATCCTGACGAAGGGCATTATCAAAGAAAACCCTTCGCTGGTATTGCTGTTGGGAACTTGTCCTACACTGGCTACAACGTCCTCAGCAATCAACGGTATCGGTATGGGCGTTTCGGCAGCTGCCGTTCTCGTCTGCTCCAATATCGTAATTTCACTGCTCAGAAAAATTATTCCGGATAACGTGCGTATCCCGTGCTATATCGTCGTTATCGCCGGATTTGTAACGGTTGTCCAGATGATGCTGCAGGCCTTCGTGCCGTCTCTTTACGCATCCCTCGGACTGTTTATCCCTCTGATCGTTGTAAACTGTATAATTCTCGGAAGAGCGGAAGCCTTTGCCAGCAAGAATGGCGTTATTGATTCTGCCCTCGACGGATTAGGCATGGGTATCGGTTTCACGCTGACACTCTGCTGCATGGGTCTGATCAGAGAGTTCTTCGGTGGCGGCACACTGTTCGGTATTGAAGTTCTGACCGATTATGTCCCTGGTATGGGTATCTTCAATCTGGCTCCGGGCGGATTCTTCGTCTTCGCCATTCTGATTGCTGCGGTTAACTACATCACCAAAGGCAAAGGACTGAAGAAGAAGGAATTCGGCTGCGAAGGCTGCGCGATGTCTTCCATGTGCGGAGGCGCCAGAAAAGAAAACAAGAAAGGAGCTGAGGAAGCATGTTAATCGTAACGATAATAATGAGCATGATCTTAGTCGATAACTATGTACTGTCTCAGTTCCTCGGTATCTGCCCTTTCCTTGGCGTATCGAAAAAACTGGATTCAGCCATCGGTATGGGTGTGGCTGTAGTTTTCGTCATGGTACTTGCGACTATTGCTACCTGGCCGATCATGCAGGTGCTCAATCACTTTGAAATCAGCTATCTGCAGACGGTTGTATTCATCCTGGTTATCGCTGCTCTGGTACAGCTGATCGAGATGATGATGAAGAAGTATATCCCGTCCCTTCACAAGGCGCTGGGTATCTATCTTCCGCTGATCACGACCAACTGCGCCGTTCTCGGTGTCTGCATTTCCAACATCGATGCAGGTTATAACTACATCGAATCCATTTGCAACGCTTTCGGTGCCGGCGTAGGATTCCTTCTGGCCATGGTGCTGTTTGCAGGCGTAAGAAGCAAGATGGAGAACGAAGAAGGCGTTCCAATGCCGTTCAGAGGAGTTCCTCTGACATTAATTACTGCTGCGATGCTGTCCCTGGGCTTCATGGGCTTCAGCGGACTGTTTCAGTAAGAGACAGGAGGTGAATTAAATGGTAACGCCAGTTGTATTAGTAGTAGGAATCGGATTTGTCTGCGCTGCTATACTGTCTTTTGCTTCAAAAGTTTTCTACGTTCCTGTAGATGAAACGGTTACTCTGATCCGTGCGGAGCTGCCGGGTGCCAACTGCGGCGCCTGCGGCTATGCGGGCTGTGACGATTATGCCAACGCTCTCGGAGAAGATCACTCGCTGAGCTGTTCCAAGTGTCCGGTAGGCGGCCCTGCTGTGGCGGAAAAGATCGCGCAGATTCTGGGCGTGGATGCCGGAAGCGCAGAAAAGCAGGTTGCCGTTGTAAGATGCAATGGGACCAAGGAAGCCGCAAAGACAATCATGGAATACGATGGAGTCAAGACATGCGCAGCGGCGAAACAGTTTTTCGGAGGTCTCAGCGCTTGTCCTTACGGTTGTATCGGTCTGGGCGACTGTGAAGCGGCCTGCGAATTCGACGCGATTCACGTCTGTGACGGAGTTGCAGTAGTCAACAGAGACAACTGTGTGGCCTGCGGCGCCTGTGCAAAAGTTTGTCCTAATTCCGTAATCAATATTCAGAGCGCGAAAAATCTGGTTGTGGTACAGTGCAAATCGGAAGCTAAAGGCGCAGATACGAGAAAAGCCTGCTCCAACGGCTGTATCGGCTGCAAGAAGTGCGAAAAGACCTGTAAGTTCGATGCGATTCACGTGGAGAACAACGTTGCTCATATTGATCCGGAAAAGTGTAAAAACTGCGGACTGTGTGCAAAGGAATGCCCTACGGGCGCAATACTCAATATGAGAGTAAAAAAAGCTCCGGCCAAGGCTGCCGAACCGAAGGCAGAAGAAGCGAGACCGGAAGCGTAAATTTTTAATATTTGCTGACTAAAAAATGCCGCAAAATCATCGATTAGAGAGATTTTGCGGCATTTCTTTTTCTTTGGCTTTGGGTACTTTACCTTCGTCTGCTGCTGTCAGGACAGATTATATCAGCGTATACAGCAGGTGAGCGGCAGTTCCGGCGATGAGGCCGCTGCATGTCTGCGTCAGCAGCGCCCTTCCGGTAAACCTGCTGCATCCCAATAAATCCATGACGGAGACCTGAGTACTGAGAAAACCGCTCCAGCCCATGCACATGGCGGTAAACACGGCGATATCGTTTCCGCAGATCAGTCCTTTTTCGATCAAAGAAGGAACTATTCCCACTGCGGCTCCGGCAGAACCCAGAGCTGTAATCGGTACGGCGATGTCTGTACTGTCCGAAAAGCCGAACAGCGGGTCTAAAATAAACGAAGCCTTTTCTGCCAACAAGGGGAGAAGACCGATTCCCTCGCCTGCGCCGCCACTATAGCCGCTTTCCGGCATTTGGTTTGTCAGCATCATAACCAGAGTACAGATGATCAGAACACCGGGAATAATGCCGAGACCGAGGGTCACGCCCTTCTTTCCCCCTCTGATCAGTCCATTTATGACGCGCAGTCCGCCGGAAGAAGATGTTTCGCGGGTCGGCTTTGTATCTTTTACATCGACGGAGACGGTTTCCACCTCGGGATGTTTTTTCGTATATCGCAGCATGATTCTTACAGCGAATATGCTGCCGGCCAGAGCGCCCAGATTGCCGCAGATGACAGCGGGAACGGTGCTTTCTCCGTTTATCGGCCCCAGTCCCAGCATGAATGCGGAGACGATCATGCCCATGCCGAAGCAGGTTCCCAGATTGGTGAGAACCGGAATCTGATCATCTTGGAAATATCTTCTGTATTGTTCATCAGCGGCCAGTGTGAGAATCGCCGGATTATCGGAGAAATAGGTCGTAAGGATGCTGAGCGCCGCTGCGCCGGGCAAATTGTAGAGAGGCTTCATCAGCGGTGAGAGGAGTCTGTTCAGCAGTCTGATCACACCGAATTCCGTAAAGAGAGATGAAATCGCTCCCGCTATTACGGCGATGGCCATAATGTACAGCGTAGTGTTCATCAGAAGATCGTAAGCTGTATTCATCAAAGTATTGATCATATTGGACAGGCCCATAGGAATAGCGAAGAGAGCAAAGAAGGCGATAAAAGCAATTAAAAAAAGAAGTGTTTCAGCATATCTGTGCACTGCACGCCGATATTTATTCGCTGCACCGTCTTTTCGTCTCAGAGATGTACTTTGCATAGGTAAAACCTCCCGATTCTTGACTTTTCCTTTCTGCTGTATTATACTTCCCACGAAAGAATAAGTAAAACGAAAATAATTGATAAAAAACATGAGTAATACTCATGTAAATTGATAGGGGAGGAGAGAAAACAGGATGTACGCCAGATGGAATACCTTTTTATGTGTTGCAGAAGAAGGAAGTCTGACAAGGGCGGCCGAAAAACTGGGATATACTCAGTCTGGGGTCAGTCACCTGCTCAGCGCTCTCGAAGAGGAACTGGGACTGCAGCTGTTTATACGGCGCAGAAGCGGAACCCAGCTTACCGCAGAAGGAAGGCAGCTTCTGCCATATGCGAAAAAGCTGATCGATGCTGCAGAGGATGCGGAGCGTCTGGCAGCCAATCTCAGGGGATTGGAGTGGGGCGCCGTGAGGATCGGTTCTTTCTCCAGCGTGACGATCAACTGGCTTCCGGACATCCTGCAGTTGTTCGGGGAAAAATATCCCAACATAGAAGTAGAAGTGCGAAACGGAGCGTATTCGGCTATTGAAACGGAGCTGTTGGATCACCGCACGGACTGTTCTTTTTTAGTGGAACCTTCATCCGACCGACTGCAGTTTGTTCCGCTGTGGGATGATCGTTTTTTTGCGATCCTGCCGACTGGCGATCCGTTGGGCGGCCGAAGGGAAATTGAACCGAAAGAGCTGAGCGGCAAACCGTTCATCGTGCCCGCCGAAGGAACGCAGTACGATATCGGGAAGATTTTCGCCGGTGTAGGCGCGGAAGTGAAGAGCAAGTACGACATGGGAGACGACTACGCGGCGGTGGAAATGGTGAAAAAGGGGTTCGGCTTTACCATATTGCCGGAGCTGCTTCTCAGCACGATGCCGCTCGGCGGTTTGAGAGCTGCGCCGCTGAAAGGCTGCAAGCGGACCGTAGGTATAGCCGCAGGAAAGGACCGATATCAGCCTAAGGCGGTATCGGCCTTTGTCCAGTGTGTAAAAGAATATTTGGAGGAAAAGAAGGGAGACTGATCGTTAATCTGATCGTACTGTTTTTTCGAGGAATTCTCCAATCTTCGTTGATGCAGACATACACAGCCCTCGGATTCTACTGTGTCATCCGTTGTAAGGGGTATTTGATGACACCTATGGTGTTATGTTTATCGCGCATCAACAATTAAGTCATTGCTACAGTTTCCCGTTTTCCCCTCTGCTTCTGTCTTTCCTAAGATATAGAGGAGAGCAATAGCGGGGACGCGCAGAATGGGCACCATTGTTTCGTGTTTGGTGATGCCAAAGTCGTCAAGTCGTTTTGTGATCAAAAAAGCGTCTGTTACTTTGGATTTTTCGTCCTGGCATAGCTCGACAATGGCATCCGTTGCCGCAATGTGGGAATTGTTACGGTATTTCACTTCACAGAGAATCTTCTGGCGGGGAAGCTCTACCACCACATCGACCTCTTTCTGATTGTCCTTTGCCTTTCTGAAATAGCCGAGGCTTGCCGTACTGCCCTGATAGAAGGAAACCATATGCTTGTAGACGGTGGTTTCCACCATTGCGCCCAGTTCCTTTTCGTCTGAAAGTACATCGTCAATCATCAGCACTGCATTGCGGATGGCTGCGTCTGCAATAAAAATTTTCGGCTTCCCTTTTAAAGCGCCTTTGCTGCCCACATCCATTGGCTTTGCCAGATAAATGAGATTGGACATTTCCAGCGCCTTGATGTAGCTGTCAATGGTTGTGATAGAGGTATTCTCCAGTTCTTTTGCCGCCGTCGTTGCGTTAAAAATTTCCGTGGAGTTCATACACAGATAGAGAAACAGTTTTTCCATCAACAGCGGGCTTCGGATATTAAAGAGGGACAGCAC
>CAJFTU010000004.1 GCA_904420065.1 uncultured Emergencia sp. | reverse complement strand
TTCCCTTCCGATTTGGCTGCGATTCGATGAACCCTTCCACCCGGCAACGCCGCAGGTTCCCCGATCGTGGGTTCATTATACCACAAACTTACAGTCTTCTACAAGGCGACTGTCGAATGTTCACCAAACTTCCTCAAACCGTAAACCACCGCCATAAAACGGCCGAGACAGACTTTCCTTTCCCCAGAACTTTGCCGCGCAATATAAATGCGCCGGGCATCTGTCCCGGCGCCTGTTTTATGTTAAAGAACGAATCACGTTTATTCCCCATTCCGTAATCGTCGTACCTCGTCTGCCCCTTCCAACCTCTACAAGGCCCATATGCTCAAGCTCCTTCAATACGACGCGAATTTCCTGTTCGCCGACAGAATTTCCCTGAGCCGCAAACTGTAAATGCAGACTTTTTCTTCCGGCGGTCCTTTTTTCCAGACCAAAGTTGTAGACTGCACGGAGAATCTGCCTCTGCCTGTCCGACAGCTGATTGTACAGCGGTCTTGGCGTCTCGCAGCGGCAAAAACGGATGTGTTCCGGAATATCTTCCGCTTCAATGGTATCGTCGGAAAGCTGATACATGTATTCGATGCAGTTGTGCAGTTCACGAATATTTCCGGGCCAGTCGTATCCTCTGAGAATTCTGAGCACTTTACCGGACAGCGCTTTATCCGCGCCAAACTCCTGCAGAAAAGCCTGAGCCAACATGGGAATATCCTCTTTTCTCTCCCGAAGCGGCGGCAGAGGAAGGGGCAGCACATTTATCCGATAGTAGAGATCTTCCCTGAATTTTCCTTCTCTGGTCAACTCCAGCAGATTCTTATTGGTCGCCGCTATAATCCGCACATCTACCCGGATCAGGTCTGTACCGCCGATGCGCATGACCTCTCGTTCCATTAGAACGCGGAGCAGCTTAGCCTGAAGTTCAAAGGGCATCTCACCGATTTCATCGAGAAACAAAGTCCCTTTATCCGCCATTTCAAAAAGGCCTATTTTCCCGCCTTTTCTGGCGCCGGTAAACGCACCCTCTTCATAGCCGAACAGTTCAGATTCAAGAAGGGAGGCCGCCAAAGCGGAACAATTTACGGCGATAAACGGCATATTTTTCCGCGACGACGCATTGTGAATCGCCTGCGCAAATACTTCCTTTCCCGTTCCGCTTTCTCCCGTAATGAGCACCGTGCTGGAGCTTTCCGCCATTTTATGGGCGATATTTTTCAGCTCACCGATAACCGCGCTCTTCCCAAGGATGCTGTCCATTGTATATCGAGCTTCATGTCCCTTCGGTATCATCTTCGACCGAAGTTTGTTGCGGGTCTTTTCCATCTCCATGTATTTCTGAAAAAAGAGCACCACGCCGGCAAGTTCGTTCTCCTCGTTGTACACACCGTACTTGTTAACTACATAAGGGATATGTCCAATCGTAACAATTTCGTTGTTTACGGCGCCGCCCTTTTCCAAAACGTCGTCGGTCCCCAGCTCCGGAACCAGATACTTCAGCACCGAAGTTCCCGCTTCGCTGGCATGACCGTGGGCCATCATACCCGTGTGATCGCAGACGCCTTCACAGAAGGGCTGAATAAATCTCCACCAGTCCATAGACGCGCAGCGAACCTGATACTTGTCTTCCAATTCCCAGCCCAGTTGGGTAATCATAAAATTATTGCTCACATGGGTGTTGAGAAAGAACAGCTTTTTGAACCCCCAGCGGATCAGACTGAGGCACACGTCTTCCAGATATCCTTTAAAGTGTTCCGGCTTGATGACCATAGTTCCCGGAAAAGCCGGTGTCACCAGAGAAAGAGAATCCCCCATCTCTATAGTCGGCGTCACCAAGAGATTGAGCCTATCTCCGACCATGTCGGCCACCCTGTCCGCCACGATCGCATCTCCGCCCATAGGCAGATGGGGCCCGTAGACTTCAATGGCGCCCGTAGGTATGATTACCGGCTTTTCCCGGTCTATCTTTTCAAATTGCTTCCAGCTCAAATTTTTCAGTCTCATGTCTTCCTCCTATTTTACATCGTAAAGCTCCGGTCTCCGGTTCTGGTATGTCGGCACCTGCTGCCTTATCCTCTGCTGGTAATCCATGTCCAAAACGCCGTACATGATACCTTCCTGATCGGAAGCTCTGGAGACGACCAATCCACACGGGTCTGCAATGCAGCTTCTGCCGAAAAAGTGGTCGTTGTATTGATTCAGCGCCACCACATACAGCAAGTTGTGCAGAGCGGCCGACTGAACCAGGACGTCCCACTGATCGTGCCGCGGCGTATAGAAAGCAGACGGAACAAAGAGCACGTCGATATCCTTCAGCGCCAGCGTCCGCAGATACTCTGTAAATCTGAGCTCATAGCAGATGGCTATGCCCACTTTACCGAAGTCAAAATCGAAGATTCCAATTTCATTTCCGGCATCTACCGTTTCCGACTCTTTTGATGTAAACGCGTCGAACAGATGGGTCTTGCTGTAGTCACCGATCAGCTGACCTTCCCGATTAATACAAAGACAGGTATTGAGCAGCTTATCTCCTTTAATCAGCGGATAGCTTCCTGTTATGATGTTGACGTCGTGCTCTTTCGCACATCGGGAAAATTCCTGGAAAAATTCGGAGTCCAGCTGTTCCCCGATATAGCTTCTGTTTTCTTTGGTCGGATTGGAATAGTAAAGTTCCGGCAGGCAAATGCAGTCTATTTTCTTATAGCGCCGAAAACCTTCTTCGATCAAACTCAGGGCGCGCATCAGATTATCGTGTTTATCGTCTGTAATGCCCACTTGGATACCCATTACGCCGATTTCTCTTTTCATGGCAAATTTCCTCAATTCTTCAAATCTGTTGTTATCGATATCGTTAACTGCTTAACAATATAGCAAATTTCATACCAAAAAGAAACGAACACGAGATACCTTAAATTTCAACGTTTTTAAGCCGCGTTTCTTTTCCGCTTAATCGTATTCTCCATTAAATAGTATCCGTTTAGAAAATATCCACTTTTTTTCGCATTTTATCTGTATTTTAATTGTATACATTAAATATACATTTAAGCATCTTCGCTTCAGCGGTTGCTCTTTACTGCATTTTGTATCTAAATATAACAAAAAGAGCCAAAACTCTTCATTACTGAGAGTCTCTGCTCTTTTCATACATCAAGACTGCCGCGCACCTCTTGCGCGGCAGTCTTATAAACCGTATCTTTTACTGCAATTTTTCGGATTTTACTTCAGCTTCAGAATATAGAATCCGTCGTCCAGGGCGTCGATGATGATGTTTCCCCGATCGTCGACGACACAGTCTTCTGTGGTCGCATTCCGCGGTCCCGGAAAATCAGGGAAATAGGAGTCCTTTGGATCCTTCGCCGGATTCGGCGGAATGAAGTAGGCGATTTCCTTAATGTAGTACGGATCGCTGACGTCGTAGACCCGCAGTCCGGCGTGGAAGAAGCAGCAGTACACCAGATCGCCTCTCTGTTCCAGCCAAGGCTTTCCGTCCATCGGCTCGTGAAGATTGTGAGGGCCGAAAGGGCCCGCGTTCACCCGCTGCATCACATTGAAGTTCTTGTACGGGAAGCCTTCCGGCACTTCCGGATACGGGAACTCCGCAATCAGCGTCGGACGGGTCGGATCGCTGACATCCACCATGTGGATATTGTTCATCGCCTGAGGCG
Organism: uncultured Emergencia sp.; assembly: GCA_904420065.1. Classification (GTDB taxonomy): domain Bacteria; phylum Bacillota; class Clostridia; order Peptostreptococcales; family Anaerovoracaceae; genus Senimuribacter. The sequence goes on along the minus strand of CAJFTU010000004.1, from coordinate 14,468 downwards.
GCAGAACCTTATCCTGCGGGAAGAACTGGAACCGCTCTCCCTCGTTGGTCACTACGACCAGATCTCTGCCCGGCAGAGGCAGAGCCGTATGGGTTCTCGCTCCCGCCAGTTCGCTGCAGAAAGCAGGCATAAAGCGCAGATTTCCGATACATTTCGGACGGGTCACATCCTCCACGTCGAGAATGTACAGTCCGTCTCCGCAGTATCCCAGATACGCCTTACCGTCTCTGACAAACGGAGGACCGTGCATCCAGCCCTTATCCATGAAGGCCGGAACATGAGCCGCCGTGTGATCTACCGTTCTGCCCGGATAACCGTCTACGAACTGCTCCGGAGACCACCAGTTTCCCACCTCTACAGGATGAGCAGGATCGGCGATGTCGATAATCCGGTAGATCATCCCCTCAAAGCGGTCCGATTCAGCGGAAAGATGCACATATCTGCCGCCGTTGTACATAAAGCGGTGCACGCCGATGGAATGAGGTACGCCGCAGTCCCAGTAGCCGAGAAATTCCGGATTCAGCGGATCCTTTTTCAAACTGTAGATGCGGATGCCCACCTCGCATTTCATATCCTTCAATTCGCTCTGATCCACAAGGGCGGACGGTCCGGAGCCGGCGCTCATGGCGCAGATCATCAGATCGTCGGCTATCTGCAGCTTCGGCGTAGTCGTAGTCGGATACTCCTTAGGGTCTACCAGCTGAAAATACTTTTCGAACTTGGGATTTTTCGGATCGGTCACGTCGCTGATCATGACGCCGTTCTTTGTTCCGCCGAAGCAGGCGCCGTACAGGTAGTACTTTCCTTCTGCTGTCTTATACAACTGCATCTGAAACATTCCGCATTCGCCGTCCAGGTTACAGAAGGACTGCACTTCCAGATTCTTGATATATCCTTCGTTGCCGGGGCCTTTTGCATAGAATTTTTCTGCCATAAATGAACCTCTCCTTTCTATTTTTACTATTTATTTCACCTTATCTCATGGTAATATAGCCGTGATACTGGGTGTAGTTGTCCGACCTTGCGATATCCGACAGGAACACGCTGGAAATCCCGAAGGATTTGGTCAGGTACGGAAAATCCTCTGTCTCGTGCCACGCCGGCCGGCGTACCTTTTTCGCCGCCTTTTCTACCGCTTTTTTCCACGCACTCGGTCCCTCAAACCACATCTCTACGACCCGGTCAAATTCACAGCCGTTGGCTTCCTTGATCACTTTACTGGAAAGGATTCTGGTGGTTTCCTCACATTCGGCAAAAGCCGGGATAAATTCCTCGCGGAGCCACTTGTCTCCGGTGTCCTTCGCGTCATCCGGGAACTTGATCACCATCTGCCACCGATAGTTCGGTCCGTCTTCAATGGTTCTGCCGGCTCCTTTGTAGTCTTCCTCCCACCAAACCGGCACGAAAGCGAAGATAAACGGCACTGTGCCCTTGGCGGCATCGCCCTTGACCGATCTGGCTTCATCGCCTTCCACGTTCTCACACTGGAAATCCTCGTCCGGAAGATTTCCCTGCCACTTCAGCACGTCAGGAGGAAAATACTCCGTCAGCGCCTTGTGGTGATCAAAATGGGCGATGTCGTTGGGATTTGCCAGCCAGTAGTGTTCGGTCAGCTGCATGCGGATCGCACCGAACCTTTCGCCGCCCTCAGGAACAGGAAGGGCCTGATAAAAAGCGTACTTCGAAACATACGGGCCGAACTGGGAAATGCTGTCCGGAATATGATATCTGTACAGCCAGTTTTCCAGTTTCACTCTGTAGTCTTCCTTGGCGCAGTCCACGTAGATCAAACTTCTCATCGGTTCAAAGCCGAGCATATTCTTTGTCATTTTTTTCATCTCCTGTTCATACTTGAGCTTTCGTCCGCTATTCCGGTTTGCTGGAAGAAATAAAGTCGATGTAGGCCTGTTTCTTCTGTTTAAATTCGTCGGTCTTTTTCCACTCCATCAGCTTTCCCTCGTTTTCCTTGATGTCGTCGGCATGGATGAATTTTCCGGAAAGAAGGTCGTGAGCGTGATGCTCCGTCTCCGGATCGTAGTGGAAGGACAATTTTCCGTTTTCGATTTTCAGCTCGCCTTCAAGACCGCAGGCGCAGCAGATAGCCTTGGCAGCGTCATCGTTGAGATAAAACTCTCTGCAATGGCAGTGCGGGCACATACCCGGGTCGCCGATCCACTCCGCCTTTTCGACATCTTTAGCTGCATTGGCCAGGTCTACTCCGATCTGATGACTCCTCTTTACTTTCTCTTCCTCCATGATGATGCACTTGGACCAGGAGAAAACAGCCGTATCGATTACCTTCCAGGCCGGTGTCAGCGCCTGGTTGAAGAAATCACACTGAATTCTGGTAGACCAGTCAGAACCGCCGATTCCGATATAGGAAACGACTTTCTCCTTTAAAATCCTCTGATCGGGAACTTTACCGCCGGTCTCTTCTGCGATCTTGCTGCCGATGATCACCATAGCTTTGTCGTTTCTCGGTCCCATACGATCCATGATGGTCCGAAACAGGCCGGAAGCGCCTTTTTCAAAGATAGGCACGGCCCAGACGATGCCGTCTGCATCCATCATTTTGTCCCGAAGCCACTCGAAGTCGTCCTTGATGGGACATGCGCCGCCTTTTCCGCTCATCAGACTCATGACGCAGGCTGTACAGCCGGTGCAGTGCTCAATATGTAACTCGTTGAGGTTGATAAATTCCACCTCAGCGCCTGCTTCCTTTGCGCCCATCAGCGCCTCTTTGCACATGGCGTCGTTATTGCCGTTTTTCGTTCCGCCCGAGATACCTAAAATTTTCATGACTATACTCCTTTTTCTGCCGGTAAAATGACTTATCTTTGTCTACATTTTATCAAGGAGCTTTCCTGTCGTAAAATTCAAAAAACTCATGGTATCATAACTTCAGGTTATCATATCATGAGTTTCTCCTCTCGATCTGTTGGTCACCGGTTTTGGTGATACAGCTTTTCGTACATCCGGTGATAGAACGGGACGATCGGATTTTGATTGTCCTCCTTCCATGCGGCAACCAGGATGACCGTACCCAGCTCTTCACTGGGATAAAACCTCAGATGGGGACTCCTGGTCACGATGGAATCCTCCCGAGAAATCAGAATGCCCTTCCCCATCTCCGCCATCATGTTCATATGACTGAGGTCCGGCGCCACAATCTCCTCGGGCACGAATCCTTCAAGAAGACAAAGCTGGCGAAATCGTTCGGTCACGGTAAAGGATTCTCTGTCGTCGGGTACGATGACTTTTTCTCCTTCAAGATCACGAAGACAAATCTCCTCCTTCGCGGCGAGGGGATGACCAATCGGAATTACAAAACCCAGACGAACCTGCTGGACCTCCTCGTACCGGACGTGTTTAACAAGGCAGGCTTCTTCCTCATAGGTTACCACGATATCGGCCGTGCCATCCTCCAGCCAGTTTCTGAGATCCCGAAAATTTCCCTGAATTTTTTCAACGGCAATCCCGGGATAATTCTCATCGATGTTCTTTAATACATCCATGGTTACGTCGTTGATAATCTGTCCGAACAGAAGGCCTATGGTCAGACTTCCCTCCTGACCCGATTCTGCCCGTTTTGCGTTGCCCAGCGCCTCCTGCAGCCTTGCTTCTGTCTTCTGCAGCTCGTCAAGGAGAACCGCACCTGCCGCCGTAAGCCGCACGCCGCCCTTTCCCGTATCCCGGTAGAAGAGTTTCATCTTGCACTCGTCTTCCAAAGCGGCGATGTTTTTAGACAGGGCCGGCTGTGAAATGTAGAGATTCTCCGCCGCTCTGGTGAAGTTCAGACATCTGCCCGCCTCCATAAAGCAGCGCGCTTTCATATCGATAAACAATGTTTTTCCTTTCCTGAGAACAGCTATAAGAACAAAATCTGACCGTATCCCCACAGGAATACCAGATATATGCCAGCCGACGCGGCGATATAGGGAACCATCGGTACCGTATCCGTCCGCTTAAGTTTTTTCCGGGCCAACAGCAGGACAAAATGACCTGAACTGAGCAGAGCGGTCATGGCAAAGACGATCAGAATTCCGCCGACACCGAGAATCAGGCCTAACGCAAAAAACAGCTTGATATCTCCACCGCCCAACGTATCTCTCCTGTACGCCAATTTACCTATAAGGGCACAGACGGCCATTACGCCGAAGCCGGTCAATCCGCCGAAGAGACATTCCCGCCAGCTTCCGTGAAAAGGGATAAAGCCGAAAGCGCTGACGGCAAGGAGAAGGATCAGCTGGTCGGGCACGATGCGGTACTTCTGATCCGCTATAGCCATCTCTAAAAGAAGCCAGGCCGCGCAGAGCGCAGCAACAGCAAACTGCCAGTCGTCAATAACCAGTTTTATGTTTATAACCGTGAACAGCATGGTAAAGATAAATTTCCACGGATAGCTCTTTACTCGCTGCGTATACGGGTCCAACAGTTCTTCGGATGGCTTCTCGCCGTAGTCGCACAGCCAGGCAGCAGGCATCTTATTGAAAAAATAAACTGCGCCGTTTCCGGCAAGAATCCCCGCCAGAATTGCAGCGAGGCACTTGACACCGATGATCAGTACATCTGTAATCTCCAAAACTTTCCCCCTCGTATTTTCTATCCGGCTTATATCGCTCGGCCTTTGTGTTTTGATTTTACCATAATTTTACAGATGATACAATAGGGAATGTGCAAATCCGCTTCCATTGATCAGGAAGATCAAATGCGACTGTTTACGCCATGCAGCTATACTTCTATCCAGCCTTTTTCTTTCGCCTCTTCAATCACCGCCGTAATCGCCTCGGTAAAAGCGTCGCATTCCTCCTCTATGTTTCGCTCCAGTTCTTTGCCAAGCCGGTGTGCTTTTAAGTAATCCGCCTTTTCCTGTGTGTGCGACGGGCACTCGATGGCATAAGAATAGGCGGCATCGATATATCTGTAGATTTTGGTCTGCCCGACGATTTTTTCCTTATCTGTATGTACAGTTTGTTCGTAATCACAGGCATAGACCAACTCGGTAATAAACCGCATGTGGTACGAAAGCTTGGCTGCAACATTAATATCCACATCATCCCCCTCTTGTAGGTGAGAAAAATGCTTTAGACTATATCGAAGACTTTCTTCTACTTTCTCTCGACAATTCTTCGCCTGTTTTTCGTCCTCTTCCAGACTTCTTATCATCTTCTCCGCCTCGTTTTTCCCTTTTTCCGCCGCTGCCTGCTCCTCCGTTACCCGTTTCTGATAATTGGGATCTTTCAATCTGCTTTCTCTGTTTTCCTCTTCTAAAACATATCCCGCGCTTAGGCGCACGACGACAAAAACCAGTGCGGAAAAAATCACAACCATGGTTAAAAATGCTTTCTTTTTCATCTTTTCTCCTTTTACTGATTCCCTATCAGTTTCCCTTTGCTGAGTTCAATCACCACATCGCACAGCTCCTGCAGGTCTTGTCGATGATGGGTAGCGATAATCACAGTAGCGCCCCGTTCTTTCTGTTCTTTAATCAGTCGATAGATTTGTTCAACGCCTTGACCATCCAACGCATTCGTTGGCTCATCGAGCAGAATCAATTTCTGTTTCTCAAAGATTGCTTGAGCGATATTGAGGCGCTGTTTCATACCTAGAGAAAATTTTTTTACTTTCTGGTCTGCATATTGCTGCAGCCCCACAGCCTTCAGTGCTTCCTCGATATCCTCCTCTGAAGCGGTTTTTCTGATCCTGGCAAGAAGCTTTAAATTTTCCCGCGCAGTAAAACGAGGAAGCAATTCCATGTGTTCAATGACAATCCCGGTATTCTCTGGAAAAGAAATCTCTTCATGAAGTTTTTTGCCATTGCAGAAAATTTCACCCTCGGTAGGAAGAATCAAACCGGCAATAGTGCGGAGCAGCATAGTCTTTCCCGACCCGTTTTCTCCCCATAGTCCGTAAACCTTTCCGTCTTCAAAGCAAAAGGAAATATCATCTAACACAGTATTCTTTTTTATGACCTTTGTCACCCTTTTTAATTCGATCATAGGTATTCTCCTTACATAATATCTTTTCTCTTAAATTTTTTCAAACAGAATACGCCCAAAGTTAACCAGATAAGCGTCAGCCACAGTGCCTCACCGGTAATATCCTCCCCCGCCAACACACCATTTCTGTGCGCAAAAGCTAAATTGGGAAACAGCAAAAAGCTGATGCAAGACTGACTTCCCTCATTAGCTGCAAGAAACAATGAAAGGGTGAAAAACAGAATAACCAAAATCCAGGACTGATGCGCTTTAAAATACAGTTCCAGAGCAAACTGGAGCTGTACGCAGACAGCTAAAGTCAATCCATACAAAAAAATCCCCGCTATCGTTTGTCCTCCAGTCAGAGGCTCCCACTGCTCGCTTTCTCCTATAGAGAACAGCGCAAGCAAATAACAGGCTATAAGTCCAATCCACAGTAACGAACGAAGATACATCACACACAGCAGACGATTTTTGCTGTATTCTCTAACAATCAGTACTTTTCCATAACCCTCAGTCAAGTCATATACCTTTCCTGAAAACAGCATTAAAAAAAACGGTATAGGAAAAATCGAACAGAGGATAAAGTACTCATTTCCTGAAAATGTATCTGCTGTCGAAAGCCCTGACAGAAAAGGCAGCGCATGGGTAAACATTTCGCTTTCTCTGATCAGTACCCACTGAACTATGGAAGAAAAAACAACCATGCTGATCGAGGTAAAATTATTTCTCAAGCTCCAGCACATCCTTTCTCTCCCAAATCCTTTCCCATATGAAAACGCCGATCAGAACCACCCCTATCTGGCGAACTACTCTGAAACCCGCATCAAGAAACGATGCCTGTCCAATATATAACTCATAGGGAATGCACAAATCCAAAAAGGGAAGATAGTTGGCCGGTATAATGAATCCCAAAAGGCTGTCGATATAAATGAAGAACAGAAACAGAAAAATGGATACCGTCACAAGCATAGCTATAATTTTACGATTTAGCAGATCCCGGAAAATCATATATATCACTGCTGTCTTGATATAATGCAGCGCAGAGAATCCAATTCCCGACAAGAAAAAAATCACGCTTTGACAGGAAAGAAGGTTTTTTGAAAAATTCGGAATCAGATATCCTATTCCTACGGACATGAACAGAACCGCCATACCAACTTCGACCACACAGATTACAATAAAACGACTCAGCAAATATTCCCTGCGTGAGGAAAAGCGAAGCATACAGGTTAAATCCCCCCGGCCAAGAAGATACTCACATAGAATCACTGCGACCGCTGTATTAACATTCATCTGTTCTACCAGACCGAAATATCCATCCTGCAACGCGTACGCAAGGATCTGCCCGTTAGACATACCGTTGAAAAAATCATCTCCTACCATATCATTCATCCAGCGATGGGCCTGAGTAAAGAAAAACAACCCTGCCACACAAAAGGCAAAAATTATCCTTTCTTTTCTACAACCGATTTTATAACCGATCATTTCGCACCTCCATGATCCAAACAGCAACGATAACTGCTCCCCAGGCGAAAATCACTGACACCAGTGTAGGAACAATTTGCTCCCAGTTTACAAAGAGGAATGGCTGAATCACTAACATCAGCGAAGGAGAAAGTTGTACGGGCAGGAACCAAAACAAGAAAGTCAACGCATAGACAACTTTTCTGCTATTCACGGTCAACGCCAATGAGGTCCCCACCATGGCGATCATTCCGGCCAGAGCTGCCGTAATCAGGATATAGATTATATTCGTGGCTACTGGATAGGGCACGGTAATTCTGGTCAGGTCTCGCTCTGCAAAGATTTGACGCAGCATCTCGTCCCTCTCAAAGGTTCCGTCGTGAAATAGTAAATAGACCAACGCCATATTGATTAGAAGGCTGACCGTAATTAAGCAGAATGAAAACAGAAAAGAACCGATCATTTTCTGCTTCAGATATGCTGACCGCCCTATTCTCACAGTCAAACCATTTCCATATCCGATTTCTTTATCCTCCAAACTGTCCTCTGTAACAACAGGCAATAAAAACAGTGGCAAGTACCAGAACATCAATCGGTGCAGACGATGTCTCAAAGTATAAAGGGCAAGAAAGGTAGCAAAGTCTGGATTGGGCATAGAATATCCCTTTACAAATACTTCGAAGGCAAGTTGTCCCACTTCCGCAATGGGAATAAACAGCAGAAAAACAATTATGGTTAACTTTAAACGATCTTTCAATATTCTTGCAAAATACAGTTTTAAAAACATACAATCCCTTTCTTTTTTAAAGAACAGGGTGGAAAGTGGAAAAGTTTCCCTGTCGTTGATTCCGTTAGTGAGTTTCTTCGTCCCAATAACCCCAAACGCGGGCTGCAACATTGTTATTGTTGTCTGCCGCTAAAACTACCGTAGTTTGATTTGCTGAGCTTCGCGCATTATAATAATGTGCACCTGTTCCGGCATGTACATTATGAGCGTCAGAAACCTGAACATGGTCAGCATTTCTCGCAATCCAATACGTTGCTATCCCATCACTATCATCGCAAATATTCGACATATTTACCTTCCAAGGATTGGAGGTATTCGTCGTTTGACGATATTTTGATTCACTTGATGAAAGATAGCTATTTTTACCTCCAACTTGTAAGTGAAATTCATACTGATAATTATGATCAGCAGCAAAAACTGGAGCAGCCATTGCGATCAATATGAAAATCATCATACCGGCCAGGAATAGCCTGTTTTTTAATAATTTCATCTTTTACTTCCTTTCCTTCTACTTTCCTTATACAGCGATTATATACTCTTCCCTTTTCCGTACCGAAAGACGTTGTAAAAAGGGGTGAATCACGTTGTAAATTCTGTTTACTCCTCCGCATGGAGTAGATAATCGACTTGCCATGTGATAAAATACCGATAGAAACTATAGAACGATCAACCCGACTGATGCAAACACTTTGTTTATATCTCGGGATATTGTTATTTCAGCTATTTATCATCAGCGGAAAGGAGCCGTCCATGTATGCCATCGCTATCTGCGACGATAACGAAAAAATCTGTCATCATATCGAGGATATTCTGATCGACTACGCCGGACAAGAAGGTCTTTCTCTGGATACGGAGGTTTTTTATGATGGGGAAAGCCTGCTTAAATTCATCTGCAGCGAACATGCTTTCGATCTCATCTATCTGGATATAGAGATGAAAAAACTCAGTGGTCTTGATCTGAGCCGAAGACTGCGGGAAAGTATGAATGATCTGTATACGGAAATCGCCTTTGTCACCGGTACGTCTTGTTACGACCGTCTGCTCTTTGACGTGCAGCCCCTGTCTTTCATTCCCAAACCCGTCGAAAGAATAAAAGTCATCGATACTCTTCGTTTGGCGATGAAACGGCAAAACGAAAGTGCAAAAGTATTTACGTTTAAAACAGGAAGAGAACACGTCTGTGTTCCCCTCTCTGAAATTCTCTACATGGAAAGCCGCAACAGGATCATTACCGTTGTTACCCTTTCAGAAACATACACCTATTACGGACGACTTCATAAAGCGGAAGAACATCTACCCTCCTGCTTTTGTCGGATTCACAGATCATATATCGCCAATTTACGACATATACGCCAGCTCACCACGGATTACATAATACTGACGGGAAATATCAGGCTTTCTGTCAGCGAAAATTACCGTCAGGAATTAAAAGAACGCTATAAGCATTTTATCTTGGAGAATACGTTATGATGCTGACTCTGCAATACATGATCTCTGGCATTCTGTGTGATGCCCTCTTACTTTATGGCACAGTAAAATTCTATTGCCGGCTTCTTTCCTGTCACCTCAGAAAAAAAGCTATAACAGAGATGATTTTTATCATCACCTTTCTCTCGCTGCTAACTGCCAGATTCGCCGTAAAAGACTATCTGCTTCAGTACACTCTTCGTTTACTATCCATACTACTTCCGATTTTTGTGCTGCCTAAAAATCCTAAGAAAAAAATCGCCGCGGCAGGTTGTACGATTTTTATCCTCAGTATTCTTGAAATAAGCCTTACAGAGCTCTCCGCGTCATTTAATCTGGGCCTCTTCAATCCGCCCAGTCTGAATGCTTCCATCGGAGCCATGCTGTTTACCGCATCTGCATGGGTTCTGTTTCTTTTACTGCTCCTGATCAAATCCCTTTTAACGGGGCAGAAACGTTCCTTCTCGGTCTGGGCCATTCACTTCTGTGGGCCGATTACGACAATATATTTTCTTGGATTTGCTCTGATCGCCGATTTTAATCTCTACCCTAACCGTGTCGCTCTTTACGCTGTTATCCCGATTTTATCGGACGTAGATCAGATGGACTTGACTTTTTTTATCAGCTCTGTGATTCTGCTATTCCTGAACATGCTGTTTTTCTTTCTCTGCGACAGATCCGGCCGTATTTCACGTCTTGAAGCTGAACGCAATATGATCGCAAGACAAAACGAAGACTATCAGACACAGCTGACTATAATACAGAATTCCTCGACTGCGCTGAGGACTCTGCGCCATGACATGAAAAATCATCTTTCTGCAATCCGGGTTTTAGTTTCGGAAGAGAATACGGCTGGTACAATTGCCTACTTAGATACCCTGACACAGCAGGTCCAGACATTTGCAAGCATATCTGATACGGGCAATTTGATCATCGACAGTCTGATCAACGGCAAATTCCAAAGCTGCTCTTCAGACGGCATCGAGTTTAAATGCAACCTGCAGATTCCTCGAAATTTACGATTCGATCCGTATATCCTGAACATCATTTTGGGAAATTTGATTGATAACGCACTTGACGCAGTAAGAAAGGAAGATTGTCTCGAAAAGTACATTGATTTGAAAATCCAATATACTCAAAGAAATCTGGTAATTAAACTGAAAAATACTTATAACGGAAAATTGAAAAAGCAAGGGGATAATTTTCTCACGACAAAAGATAATCCTCAAATTCATGGATTGGGTTTGAAAAGTGTAAGAAACGCTGTCGAAAAAGTGGGAGGTATCTTTGACCTGCAATATGACGCCAGGTATTTTTCCGCTTTTGTCATTTTTCCGCTTTCTACAGACTAATCCCCGTTCATGTATAAAAATCTTCCTCGTGTGCAAATTAAGATTAACTTTTTTATTTTTCACAAGTGAGGAAAAACTATGAACGACAATCAGGGCCTCGGCCTATTCAAACTTACCTGTTTCGCCATGGGGACCACCCTGGCCAGCGGCGTTTTCAGCATGTTCAGCGACATGGCCAGAAACGGCGCCGGCACATTGGCGGTTCTCATCGGCTGGGCAATCGCCGGAATCGGCATGTACGGTCTGGCTATGTGCTTCAATCGTCTCAGTGTGGTCAGACCGGAGTTGAAAAGCGGAATTTTCGCTTACGCCCGCGAAGGCTTCGGCGAGTACATCGGTTTTAACTCCGCCTGGGGCTACTGGATCAGCGCGATCCTCTCTCAGGTTTCCTTCGCTACACTGCTCTTTGCCGCCTTAGGTCAATTTTTCCCTGTTTTCGGTGACGGAAACAATTTGCTTTCGATTATCTGCGCTTCCATTTTGATCTGGTTTTTTACTTTTCTGGTCATGGGCGGCGTGCAGGAAGCCGTGACCATCAACACCGTCATCGTTATCGCGAAGATCGTGCCAATCTTTGCCTTTATCGTACTGATCATCTTTCTGGGCGCCTTTGACTTCGATATTTTCCTTGATAATTTCCTCGGACAGGATACCGGCCTTTCTTTAGGGAAGCAAGTGCTGGAGACCACCTACACCACCGTCTGGATATTCACCGGAATCGAGGGAGCCGTAGTCATCTCCGGAAGGGCAAAATCTACGGCAATTGCCGGAAAAGCAACGGAGCTTTCTTTTCTCTGTCTCCTCGTTTTATATATATTGATTTCCGTTCTCAGCATGGGCGTCATGCCAAGAAGCGAACTGGCCGAACTGAACAATCCGGCTATGGCTCCACTGCTGTCAAGTATTGTCGGGCCATGGGGCAGTACGCTGATCAACATCGGCGTGGTCATCTCTATCGCAGGGGCTATGTTTTCTTATACCATTGTCACTGCTGACAGCGCTTTTGCTCCGGCGCGCAGCGGCTCTTTTCCCAGATTTCTGGCAAAGGAAAACAGTAAAAAAGCGCCGGTTTCGGCGCTGCTTCTGACCTCCGCTGTAGTCCAGGTTCTGTTGATCATCGTATACTTCCAGTCCTCCACCTATCAGGCCATGTATACCCTGGCAACCAGCGCGATTATGATCCCCTTCGTCCTGTCCGCTCTCTACTGTCTAAAAACGACCGTGCAGGACTCTAAGCTTGGCAGAAATCACGTAGGATTCAAAACCTGGCTGATCTCTGTCATCGGTACAGTTTACGGATTCTGGATGCTCTACGCAACAGGGCTGGACAACATCCTGATATCTGCGCTGATGTTCGCTCCCGGCATACTGTTTTACAGCTGGAGCCGAATTCAAAACCGGCAGAAGATCTTCGAAAGCGCAGCGGATATAGGCGCCTTCATCGTGATCATCGCCGCTTTGATCCTCTCGTTGGTTATGGGCGGACGGCTGTGGTAATCGCGATCCTGTAAATTGCAAAGGACGTCAATCCGGCAGAAAACTGCTCGAATCGGCGTCCTCTTTTAATCCCCGACAGGAGAAATTGCTATTTCTTCGGTTTCCAGGAACTCTTCAAATCTACAATGCGGTTAAATACTTTTTCCTGATCCGTGGTCAGCTTGCTGTCGGCAACATAGTAACCGTGACGGAAGAACTGGAACCGCTCGCCCGGTTTAGCTTCAGCTACACTCGGCTCCGCAAAGGCCCATTTTTCCTCTACGGAATCCGGATTCAGCACATACTTGCCATCCTCACCCTCAACCATCAGGTAATCGTAGTTTCTGATCTTTATCTTTACCGCAGTCCTGGCATCTACAAAGTGAATGGTTCCCTTCACCTTGCGTCCTTCAAATCCGCTGCCGCTTCTGGTGGCCGGATCGTAAGTGCAGTGAAGCTCTTTAATCGAACCGTCTTCGTTCTTGATCACTTCTTCGCACTTGATGAAGTAAGCGCCCTTCACTCTTACTTCGTTGCCCGGGAACAGACGGAAATACTTCTTCACCGGCTCCTCCATGAAGTCGGCGCCATCCACGTAAATCTCCCTCGAAAACGGAATCTTGCGAGTACCCATCTCCGGAACCTCTCTGTTGTTCTCCAGCTCGATCATCTCGCTCTGATCCTCCGGATAGTTGGTAATCACCACTTTGATCGGATCTTCCACCACGTTTCGGCTTTCCACTTTGGTCTTCAGATCCTCCCTGACGCAGTGTTCCAGCAGAGAGATTTCCACCATACTGTTGGACTTGGCCACGCCGATCCTCTCACAGAAATCCCGGATGGATTCCGGCGTGTAGCCTCTGCGGCGAAGTCCGGCGATCGTCGGCATCCGAGGATCGTCCCATCCGTCCACCGTTCCGTCATCCACGAAGGCCTTCAGATACCGTTTGCTCATCACCGTATTGGTCAGATTCAATCTGGCAAACTCGATCTGCTGCGGAGGGTTGTCCCACCAGCCTACCTCGCGGAGAACCCAGTCGTAGAGGGGCCTGTGATCCTCAAACTCTAAAGAGCAGAGAGAGTGGGTAATTCCCTCGATAGCATCTTCTATCGGATGGGCAAAATCGTACATCGGATAGATGCACCACTTTGTTCCCGTATTGTGATGCGGCGGATTGTGGGCGATTCGATAAATTACCGGATCGCGCATATTGATATTCGGCGATGCCATGTCGATTTTGGCTCGCAGAACCCGCTCACCGTCGGCATATTTTCCCGCCTTCATTTCCTCAAAGAGCTTCAGATTCTCTTCAACCGTCTGATTTCTGCACGGGCTCTCTTCACCGGGTTCCTTCAGCGTTCCCCGGTATTCTTTGATCTGCTCCGCCGTCAAGTTGTCTACATAGGCTTCGCCTTTTTTTATCAGTTCGACAGCCGCCTGATACATCTGATCGAAATAGTTGGACGCCCAGAGAAGCTTTTCCCATTTGAATCCCAGCCAGCGGATATCCTCTTCAATCGCACTGACATATTCCACATCCTCTTTGACCGGATTGGTATCGTCGTATCTGAGGTTGCACCTGCCGCCGTACTTCTCCGCCGTGCCGAAGTTTATACAAATCGCCTTGGCATGGCCGATATGAAGGTATCCGTTAGGCTCCGGCGGAAACCGGGTATATACGCTCTCCCGTTTATGCGATTCTAGATCCTTATCTATAATGCTGTGAATAAAATTTGTCGAAACAGGCTCTGTCATGATTGTTTCCTCCCAAACTGCAATTGTCGTTAATGTATACATTATATACGATGAAAGTACTGTTTTCAAGGGAAACAGCACTTCGCCACAATATTTATTTGTTGGTTTGTCAAACATATGTTACATCGTGCTTCACAAATTCATCCAAAACCGTCTGTGGAGACTTCCAGCCTAAAGGTCGCATA
>CAJFTU010000003.1 GCA_904420065.1 uncultured Emergencia sp. | reverse complement strand
TATGCGACCTTTAGGCTGGAAGTCTCCACAGACGGTTTTGGATGAATTTGTGAAGCACGATGTAACATATGTTTGACAAACCAACAATATCCTTGAGAAAAATGTGTCAACTAATCTTGACAATATCAGTTTTCTCGAAAGGGACTGCTACCGGGGACGCTTTCACCAGCACCTACGCGGAGGCCACCGTCACCGTAACAGGCGGCACGATTACCGCCACGGCTTACATAGGCGGTGGGGGTGGCATAACGGAAACCGGCAGCGGCGGTTGGACACAGCAAGTCACCAGCCCGCAGACGGGCGACAGCAGCAACATCGGGCTTTGGCTCTCCCTTGTGCTGCTCTCCTTCTCCGGCATTGTTGCACTGCTTGTGACCGAAAAGGTACGGTGCGCAGAACGGAGGACGAGGAAGCCCCGCACCCGATGATCGTTTAATGGCAACTGGATAACGGATTGACAACCGCAGAGGGGCGGCGAGGGGTAAAAGATCCCGACGCCCCTATTGCTTTTGAAAAATGACACAGCGGGGGCGCTGTATTGTTTCCGCCGGCTCACACACAGAAAGGAGTGCGAGCGGAAATGCTGCGACTGCAATCAGACCCACCAAACAAAATCAGATACAGCAAGCCCGGTTTGAGGTTGAAAAAACCTTGAACCGGGCGTTTTCCTTTGTAAAATTACAAGCCGATGATTTCTCAGGTATTTAAAAAACTTTAACGAAAAAGGACGGTGAAATTTATTTTTCTCCGTCCTTAAAGTACTCTTTCAGCGCATCTTTTACAGCCCATTTGACAATCAGGTATAATCCCAGAATGATGACGAGGGCTGCGATAAAAGCAGATACAAGCCATTCCATAAGCGGCTCCTTTCTTCATATATAAATTTCGATTCATCTTAGCACGGGTTAGCGGATTGCCCACGGCAAAGGCGGACAGCGCGCCGTCGATCAAGATAAAGAGCAAGAGGGGCTCCGACAATCCGACCTTATGCTTTCTGTTTGTTTCTTTTTCTCAACATCACATAGGCGATGAGGCAGAACAGAAAAACGAAGAAACTCAGTACCTGAGCCTGCTTAAACGGACCGATCATCAGGCTGTCCGTACGCAGCTGTTCGACGAGACCTCTTTCCAGCGAATAAAGCATGCCGTACAGGCAGGCGATCTGGCCGGGGAAGCTTCTCCTTTTATCCAGCCAGATGAGGAAGATGAACAGGGCGAAGCACCAGATGGATTCGTAGAGGAAAGTGGGATGAACGTACTCTCCATCTGCCCAGATTGCCCAGGGAAGATCGGTAGGTCCTCCGTGAGCTTCCTGGTTGAAAAAGTTTCCCCATCTGCCGATGGACTGAGCCAGGGCTACCGAAGGGAACACCAGATCTGCAAGTTCAAGAAAGTTGATTTTATAGTGTCTGCAGACGAATATAGCGACGATGATACCGGCGATGATGCCGCCGTGTATAGCCAGGCCGCCGCTTCGGATGTCGAATATTTTCGCCCAGTCCCCCGCATAGCTGTCCCAGCTGAAAATGACGTAATAAGCTCTGGCGCCGACGATTGCCGCGGGAATCAGAAAAATGGCAAAATCCAGGATGTGCTCACTGTCGATGCCGTGTTTCGGTGCTCGCTTATAGCACATGATAATTGCAAGAATAAAGCCGATGCCGATCAGGACACCGTACCACATAATATTGATTCCAAACAAGTTAAAAGCTACCGGATCTGGAGCTCTCATAAAACCTTCCCCCTCTTGTGCTGCGTTTCCTATCGGAAACGGCAATATATCAGCCCGTTCCGCAGATCGAAGGATTGCCGCAGAATGCAGGCTTTTTAAATAAGTAAGAGTAACGGCTTTTATTATAATGGAAAATCTGATAAAATTCAATATGCTATGAAATACGAAAATATCTGCAGAGGAAATTTTATCGACAGACCTAACCGATTCATCGCCGAGGTCGTCGTCGACGGTCAGAAGGTCAGAGCCCATGTAAAAAATACGGGAAGATGCAGAGAATTGCTAATTCCCGGGGCGGAAGTATTTTTGGAAGATCACGTTTTAAGGATGGGCAGCAGAAAGCTCCGCTATTCGCTGATCGGTGTGAAAAAGGGAGAAAAGATGGTGAATATGGATTCTCAGGCGCCCAATAAAGTGTGCGAAGAAGCGCTGGAGGAGAGAAAGCTGCACCCTCCCTGCATGGGAGAGCTTGCTCTGATCAGACGGGAAAAAACTTTTGGCAGTTCCCGGTTTGATTTTTATCTGGAGGGGAAAGACGGTGAGAAGGGATTTATGGAGGTGAAGGGCGTAACGCTGGAAGACGGCGGTATTGCCCGATTCCCCGATGCGCCGACGGAAAGAGGGGTAAAACACATCTTTGAACTGATCCGCGCAGTAAAGGAAGGATACCGCGGGTTTATTCTGTTTGTCATTCAGATGGAAGGAATAGAGTGCTTTACACCCAACGACGATACCCACAGGGCCTTTGGCGACGCTTTGAGGGCCGCCGAAAAGGAAGGCGTAAAGATCATAGCTCACGAATGCAGAGTAACAGAAGATAAGATTGAATTGTCACGACAGATTCCTGTTAAATTGTAGAAGAACGAAGTGTTTTGTGGAGAGAAGGCACGTCTCAGAACAACGGCACGCCGCTGAAGCGGCAGTCGGAAAGAAAACCGCTGGGCGACAAATAAGAGCAAAGTAGAAGATATGCAGAAGAGGTATTACATAAGGCTTTAGAACCATATTTTAGCGATTCATCCGTTTTTAAACAAAAAACTACAATTTGAGAAAAAAATCGTTGACAATGGATAGAAGGTTTGGTAATATATTTCTTGCAGTGATTTGCAGCAGAAATTTGTATGGCGGTGTAGCTTAGTTGGCTAGAGCGTCCGGTTCATACCCGGAAGGTCGGTGGTTCGACTCCACTCGCCGCTACCATTTTTTTGGGCGTTTAGCTCAGCTGGGAGAGCATCTGCCTTACAAGCAGAGGGTCATAGGTTCGAGCCCTATAACGCCCACCACTGTTTCGCATAAGCGTTCAGAAAATATTCGCGGCCTGGTAGTTCAGTTGGTTAGAATGCCAGCCTGTCACGCTGGAGGTCGACGGTTCGAGCCCGTTCCAGGTCGCCAATTTTTTTAAAACTGAGTGCAAGAATATTTTGCATAATGCGGGCAGTTGTGCTAAAATAATTATTGCAAATGCTGAGCATAATAAGACTGACAGCGTATTGCAAAGATTTTAGCCGAGAGAAAAGTCGACAGACGCTATTGTAAGAATTTGCATACTTTACGACATGGTGGGTATCGTCAAGTGGTTAAGACCCAGGGTTGTGGCTCCTGTATACGTGGGTTCGAATCCCACTACCCACCCCATATAAAAAGATTAGCGGTATAGTGATGTTGGGGTATCGCCAAGCGGTAAGGCAACGGATTCTGATTCCGTCATGCGCAGGTTCGAATCCTGCTACCCTAGCCAATTGTCAGGGATGCGGCAAATGCATCCCGTTTGCGGCGACATAGCCAAGTGGTAAGGCAGAGGTCTGCAAAACCTTTATTCCCCAGTTCAAATCTGGGTGTCGCCTCCAGAGAAAACGCTGAGACGAATTTGTCTCAGCGTTTTTTGTATAAGCGAAAACCCCGTGTTAGACACGGGGTTCAAAAGACGCTATGCGTTTGCTCAATAATCTTCAAAGAGTTAAAC
>CAJFTU010000002.1 GCA_904420065.1 uncultured Emergencia sp. | reverse complement strand
TGCATTTTACGAGCAAGGCTTATAATACAGGTAGACCAAGAAGTCCAGTCACCTATTTGTGCAGATACTGATCACACGCTGAAGGAAGGGAATACCGCCATATGGTCGCAACAAAACCGGAAAACAGGTACACAAAACACATTTGTGCTTTCCGTTAATCCCAGTGTTTTCAAGGGCTGGAGAGGACGGGCTATATTTTAATATCCGAACTGGTGGTACGGCGTACCTATGGTGCTGCTCACATTTTTAGAGGAGAACGATCTGTCGGGCAAGCAGCTCTATCTGTTCTGCTCCCACGGAACGGGAGGTTTGGCTGACAGTGTGGGACAGATTACCGAGGCTGCGCCTGAGGCCGTGATTTCCGACGATATTTTTGACTGTTACGAAGAAGACGCTGCTTCTTCTCAGGGGGAGATCCAAAGCTGGACAGAAGGCCTTGGGTACTGAACTGGGTATCAATAAGAGAAAAGAGAGACCAAAAGGTGTTTTTAACAGCTGTGTTGACAGAAGCCGGAAGGCCGGCGGATGCCGGCACAGTTTTTTTGCGCTCTGCATGTTCCCAATTGGGCTGCGTCTGTTTTTGACTTTTACAGAGAAATAACCTATAATAGAGCACGTGTAAAATATTGACGTATAAACATATAAGAGAAAGGGCGAGAGCAGCGAGCAAGATGGATAAAGATAAGATAAGAGAAGGTGTGCGTCTGATCCTCGAAGGGATTGGCGAAGATATACATCGCGAGGGACTGGTTGAAACGCCGGACCGGATAGCCAACATGTATGAAGAGCTGACAGCCGGTTACAGAGACAGCGCGGCTGAACATCTGGCCAAGCGGTTTCACGTGGAGAACAGCGATATGATACTGGAAAAAGACATCTCTTTCTACTCCTTCTGCGAGCATCACATGCTGCCGTTTTATGGAAAAGCAGCCATCGCATATGTTCCCGACGGCGAGGTGGTCGGCCTGAGTAAAATCGCCAGAACGGTGGAGGTCTTTGCCAAGCGGTTTCAGCTTCAGGAACGGATGGCGGCGCAGATCGCCGATGCGTTCATGGAGGAACTGAAGCCAAAGGGAGTAATGGTTTTCCTTGAGGCGGAGCACATGTGCATGACCATGAGAGGAATCAAAAAACCGGGAGCAAAGACGGTTACCGTGGTAACCCGTGGAATTTTTGCCGAGAAAGAGGCCATGCAGAATCGGTTCTTCCAGCTTTTGGGGAGGCAAAATGGATAAGATCAATGCCATGAACAGGGTCAACCGGATTATTCGCCATCCTCTGTGGAGAACTTATGTGGATGAGATCGAGCGTCTGGAAGGTGAACGTCGATTTTGCCGGCACGGTATCGACCACCTTTTACACGTCGCCAGGCTGGCTTACCTTGAGAACCTGGAGAACGGGATGCAGATCGGTAAAGAGCAGATTTATGCAGCGGCCCTGCTTCACGATATCGGTCGAAGTTTGGAATATACAGAGGGGATTCCCCACGAAGAGGCGGGATTTTCTCTGTCTCAGGCTATCCTGCCGCAATGCGGCTTTGGCGGCGGGGAAGCGGAAGAAATTCTCCGAGCCGTTCGGTCACACCGGAATAAAAATGTGGCGAAAGAGAAGAACCTCAGCGGCCTGATTTACCGGGCGGACAAGTTGTCGCGCAATTGCTTCTGCTGCAGATGGGAGAAGGAGTGCGACTGGAAAGAAGAAAAGAAAAACAGGGAGATCAGAAGATGACGATGAAGATAGGCAGCAGAATTTTTGATACGGAAAATAATTGTTATATTATGGGTATTTTGAACGTGACGCCGGATTCTTTTTCCGACGGCGGAAGGTGGAACGATCTGGAGCGGGCCGGACGGCATACAGAAGACATGATCCGCGAGGGAGCGGCAATTATCGACGTCGGCGGAGAATCGATCCGGCCGGGACACGTGAAGATTTCTACGGAAGAAGAAATTGACAGAGTCGTACCTTACATCAAAATGATCAAAGAAAAATTTGACATTCCCGTATCTATTGACAGCTATAAGCCCGAAGTGATCGAAGCCGCGCTGAAGGCGGGCGCTGACATGGTCAACGATATCTGGGGACTGAAATACGATCGGCGATGCGCGGAGCTGATCGCCAGGTATGATGTCCCGTGCTGTCTCATGCACAACCGAGATGAGGCTGACTACGAGGATTTTATGCCGGATCTGCTGGCCGATCTTGAGGAAACACTGTCCATCGCAGAGCAGGCCGGAATAAAACGGGAGCGGATCATCCTCGATCCCGGAGTGGGTTTCGGGAAGACCTATGAACAGAATCTGATCGTAATCAGGGAGTTGGATCAGCTGCGCACCCTCGGATGTCCCGTGCTGCTGGCAGCTTCGAGAAAATCCGTGATCGGGAATGCGCTCGGACTGCCTTCAGACCAGAGGCTGGAGGGTACGCTATCTCTCAGCGTCATGGGCGTAGAGCGGGGTGCATCGTTTATTCGGGTGCACGATGTGAAAGAAAATTATCGGGCGATAAAGATGACCAGGGCGGTTTTGAATGCCGCAGAGAACAGTAAAGAGGAGGAACGAGCGTGAAGAATCGCTGTTTTGATGAAATCCACATAGAGAATCTGCAGATTCATGCTAATCACGGTGTTTTTCCCGAAGAAAACGTTTTGGGACAGCGTTTTGTGGTATCCGCCGTGCTCTATTGCGATCTCAGGAAAGCGGGGAAAGAAGACGATTTGACGGCTTCTGCTCACTATGGTGAAGTCAGCCAGCTTCTGACCCGTTTTCTTTCGGATCACACGTACAAATTGATAGAAGCGGCGGCGGAACACGCGGCTGAAGCGGTTCTGCTCAGCTTTCCGACAGTGGAGGAAATCGAACTGGAGATAAAAAAACCGTGGGCGCCGATCGGTCTGCCGCTGGATTATGTTTCTGTGAGAATAAAGAGAGGCTGGCATGAGGTCTACATCGGTATGGGATCGAATATGGGCGATAAAAAGAGATTTCTCGACCGGGCGGTTTCCCGGCTGAACGAAACGGCGGACTGCCGGGTTGAAACGGTTTCTGATTATATTGTCACGGCGCCTTACGGAGGCGTGGAGCAGGATGACTTTCTTAACGGCTGTCTGCGGCTGAAGACGCTGCTTGCACCAGAGGAGCTGTTGGACAGGCTTCACACCATTGAAGCGGAAGCGGGAAGGAAGAGAGAAGTGCGCTGGGGGCCGAGAACTCTGGACCTGGACATCCTTCTCTACGACGATTTGGTTTACGAAAGCGACGATTTGATCATCCCTCACATAGAAATGCAGCTTCGGGATTTTGTTTTGACGCCGCTTTGTCAGATTGCACCGAATAAACGGCATCCAATACTGCATAAGACAGTGGAAGAAATGCGAAAGGATCTTACCCGTTAGTGTCCTTCGGGCGTAAAATACACAAAAATGAATTAAAGACGGCAAGATAGAGAGAAATTTTCTCTTCTTCTGCCGTCGGTTTTTTTTGGACAAAGAACCTTTTTTTCGTGAAAAGGGAATGTCAGCCGAAGATCATCTTCACCACTGCAGAAAAAATGCCGTACGCGACGAACAGGACAGCGGAAACGATGAAAAATCCAGGCAGCCGTCTGCGCAGCACTTTTTGTACAGGGACGCGAGTGAGTGCATAGGTCTGAGACATATCTTGGCGGCACCAGGCCTTTTCTTTACATACAGGACAGGTCAGACGTATGGCTGAGGAAGCGGTTCGCTCCACAGCTCCCTTTCGCACGTTCATCGATTTTCTCGGAATAAACGGGTGATCGGTCAGATACTGTGCGGAGAGAGTAAACGGGCTGCCGCATTTTTCACAGATGAAGCGAATCTCCTCACCGTCGGAGACCACTTCTCTTTTCAGCTCGATCATAAGCCGGACAAAATTGTAGAGGAGCCAGAACAGCAGCGCTGCGCCCCAGATCAACAGGCCGACAAACAGGATATCGTTTCGCAGTTCCAATTGAGAAAGGCGTTCAGCCTGTTCTGAAGTCAAAGATGGCATGTGAATACCTCCGTACTTAAAGATGATTTTATTGTATCACGTTTGTTTCTATTGTGGCAAGAGGGGGCTTTTTTTCATAAAGGGCGGACTTTTATGAAACCAGGCCGCGAGGTAAAAAAATTGAGGATAAATGGAATAAATCGGTTGACAAAAGTTTTCCGGATGCTATAATATCATCGTGGTTAGATTAGACTAACTAAGGTGAGCTTTTCCCAAAGGGGTAACTCGTATAAATCGATGAGAAGACAGAAGGATATGGAGAACGTTATGAATTTGAAAGATGCTGTTATTGGTCAGACGTATATCGTAAAAGAAGTGTGCACGGAAGATGAGGATCTGGAGATGTTTCTTTTTCGTCTCGGCTGTTACAGCGGAGAGCCGATCACTGTAGTTTCACGCCTTAAAAGCGGCTGTGTCGTTTCCATAAAGGACGGAAGATACAATATCGACGACGGCATTGCAGAAGCGATACTGATCTGAGAGCATGCTCTTAAGTCTGCCTGAATTTTCCATACAGGTCAGGCTTTTAAAAAGACGTGAAGTTAGTCTAAGATAACTTCTGCAGCAATTATTTAAAGTATTTTTTAAACGAGGAGGATACATAATGAGAATTGCTTTTGCCGGCAATCCCAACAGCGGTAAAACCACGATGTTCAACGCGCTGACGGGGAAACACGAGCATGTGGGTAACTGGGCCGGAGTTACCATAGGAAGGAAAGAAAGCCCGATTAAAAAAGAGTATTCTCAGGGTTCAGAGGAACTGGTAGCTGTCGATCTTCCCGGCGCTTATTCCATGTCGCCGTTTACCCCTGAAGAGAGTATAACCAGCGGATATGTCAGAGATGAACATCCGGATGCCATCATCAATATTGTAGATGCAACCAATCTCAGCAGAAGCCTGTTCTTTACCACTCAGCTTCTGGAACTGGGGATTCCGGTAATCGTGGCCCTCAACAAGAGCGATATAAACGAAAAACAGGGAACGAAGATCAATGCCAAGCTTTTGTCGGAAAAGCTGGGCTGCCCTGTCATAGAGACAGTTTCAACGGCTAACAGAGGTCTTGGAGAGGTGATCAAAGCGGCTGCAGCGCTCAACGGCAAGGGCCAGAAGGCGCCTTACCTGCAGGCAGATATAGACTTGACCGATAAGGCGGCGGTGGATGCTGAGGACAGAAAGCGCTTTGCTTTCGTAAACAAACTCGTCTCAGAGGTGGAAACCCGTAAGATTCTGACTAAGGATGAAACTACTGCGGATAAGGTAGACAAGATTCTGACCAACAAGGTCGCCGGAATCGTGATCTTTGCGGCAGTCATGTTCGGCGTGTTCTGGGTATCACAGACCTGGCTGGGCCCACTTATTGCCGATTGGCTGGTAGGCTATATAGAAACCTTCCAGGGTTGGGTAGCAAGTTCCCTTGAAAATGCCGGAGCCAGCGCCTTCCTGCAGGCCGTGCTTGCTGACGGTATTGTAGGCGGCGTAGGAGCTGTAGTGGGATTTCTGCCGCTGGTAATGGTAATGTACTTCCTGATCGCCATCCTTGAAGATTGCGGCTACATGGCTCGTGTCAGCGTGGTAATGGACCCTATCTTCAAGAGAGTAGGCCTTTCGGGAAAATCCATAATTCCGATTATTATCAGCACAGGATGCGGAATCCCGGGGATCATGGCCTGCCGTACTATCAGAGACGAGAGGGAAAGACGGGCCACGGCTATGCTGACCACCTGGATGCCTTGCGGTGCGAAAATTCCGGTCATCGCTCTGTTTGCCGGCGTATTTTTCGCAGGCGCGGCATGGGTGAGCACACTGATGTATTTCGTAGGAATAGCGCTGATTTTTCTCGGCGCACTGCTGATTAAACAGATCACGGGACACAAGTACAGAAAATCATTCTTTATTATGGAACTCCCTGAATACAAAGCACCAAGTCTGGGCAGAGCGACCATGTCCATGTTGGGCAGAGCAAAAGCTTACATCATCAAGGCTGCAACCATTATCTTGGTGTGCAACGCACTGGTTCAGATTATGCAGACGTTCAACTGGCAGTTCCAGGTTGTGGAAGAGGGAATGGAAGATACATCTATACTGGCCGGCATTGCATCACCGTTTGCTGTGCTGCTGATTCCGTTGGGCTTTGGCGTATGGCAGCTGGCAGCAGCGGCGGTTACCGGGTTTATCGCCAAGGAAAATGTCGTGGGTACCCTGGCGGTTGTCTATGGAATAACCAATTTCATCGATACAGACGCCCTTGAGTTGGTGGGCGGAGCGAGCGAAGTAGCGGCTACTTTTGGTCTCACTTCTGCAGCAGCGCTGGCTTATCTGATGTTCAACCTGTATACGCCTCCGTGCTTTGCGGCCATCGGCGCAATGAATTCTGAACTGGGCAGCAAGAAGTGGCTGTTCGGCGGCATCGGACTTCAGCTGGGTACAGGTTATGTGGTTGCCTTCCTCGTATACCAGATCGGAACGCTGGTGACAGAGGGACACCTCGGAACCGCATTCTTCCCTGGACTCATAGCAGTAGCGGCGATCATTACTGCTATAGCTGCGATTACGGTTCGATCCAGTCGTAAACTGGCTGCTGAATACGCTCTCCACGGTCCGACTGCCGGAAGGAAATCGGGTGTTGCCGCATGAAGCCGATAGATATCATTATCCTTTTCATTATCGCAGCAATAGTGGGAGCCGCGATCGCCTATATCGTCAGGGCGAAAAAGAAGGGAACCAAGTGCATAGGTTGTCCGGCGGGAGATTGCTGTTCAATGAAGAGAGGAAAACCTTCTTCAAAAACTGAAGCAGAGGATTCCGGCTGCGGCTGCGGATGCCATTCTGCAGAATAACAGAAAAGTGCAAATAAATAGAAGAGGAGTTCTTGCGATAGACGGGGAGCTCCTCTTCTGTGTTTTAAAGATCTTTTTAAAATTCCTTTTTCTTCATGATGGATATGCTGAGCTTCATAGAGATGAGCAGAAGCAGCAGTGCGGCAGCAGAAGCGGTAAAGAGAAGACTGCCGATACTCATTGCCTGCAGATTGCTGAATACTACAGAAAACTCTATATTTACAATCTTTGCGATGGTATTGATAACCGCGCCGAGGACGATGATCAGCCCGATTGAAGCGATGATGACCAGCCGTCCTTTTTCACCGCCGAATTTCAGCTGAAACGGCAGCATTACAGCTTGCATCAGCAGAATCAGCGGCAGTATGAGAAAGGCAACGGTCAGAATATCTGTGGGTTGAGCGACTCCTTTGACTGAAGAGGCAATCATGGTCAAAAGAGCAGAGAGGAGAAGGCCTCCGCAGCCGAGAAAAAGGCCGAAGGCATATTTTTCTACGACGTAAAGCTTTCGCGTAATGGGAAGACTGAATAGGAAGGCATTGCCGTTGTCGAATTCATCATAGCTGATGGTGCTCAGCGTGAACATAGACAGGACGAAAGCAGGAAATCCTACAGTAAACGATATATCGTCGGCAAATACGGCCACTGCGATGGAAATCGCCAGAATGGCGAAGAAAAAATTCTTTTGCATTTTCATCAGTTTTATATCTTTGATCCACAATCCTTTCATTCCTCTGTCCCCCTGATCATCATGGTAATTAGCTGGTCGATACCGCTTTTTTCGATAACTGCCGACGGATAATTTTCCAGGTAAAACTGTTTTTGATTGGTCAGACAGCAGAAGCCGTAGCTTTCCTCCTTTCGGCGTAGGATAAACCGTCTGTCCAAGTGTTCGAATTCTTCAGGCGAAACCTTCAGCAACGCGTAATTGCTCAGTAATACGTCTGTGTCTTCGTGCAGTATGATTTTTCCCTGGTGAATCATATAAAGATCATCGCACAGACTCTCCAGATCACTGGAGATGTGAGAACTGATCAGGATAGAGCGGGCTTCGTCTTCTTCCATGAATTCTCTCAGCATCTCTAAAAGTTCATCTCTGGAAAGGACGTCCAGACCTGCTGTCGGCTCATCGAGAATCAGCAGTCTGGCTTTGTGAGAAACGGCGGTAAGCACCTTCAGCTTGGCTTTCATCCCGGTGGAAAAGTCCTTTATTTTTTTATCCATGGGAAGCTGAAATCGATGGGCCTGATCCAGAAAGAAAGCCTGGTCGAAACAGCTGTACAGGCTTTTCAGCACGGGAATGATATCTCTGATAGTAAGATATCCGCTGAAGCCGGAGTCAGACAGAACAATTCCAAGCTGTTCTTTATCCTCTGGGGTGAAGTCTTGTAAATCCTTTCCTAAAATGGTGATTTTTCCGCTGTCGGGAAAGATTAATCCCAATGCCGCTTTGAAAGCGGTGCTTTTTCCGGCGCCGTTTTGACCGATCAGGCCGGTAATGGAGCCGGGTTTAACCTGAAGAGAACAGTCCAAAAGAAACGGACCGTATTGTTTTTTCAAACGTTCAATGTTTAACATAGGTCAATCCTCTAAAATAAGCAAAAATAAACTTTTTATGTCTTCGTCGCTGATCCCCAGACGTCTGCCTTTCTGAACAGCCCGCTCGAAATCGGCCTCCAATTCCTTTTTCTGCTCTTCAAACAGAAGTTCAGTGTTGACGGCGGCAACATACGTTCCCTTGCCGTGGACGGTTACCGTGAATCCTTCGCTTTCCAGACTGTCATAGGCTTTTTTTACTGTCAGGGCGCTGATCTTCAGTTCCTTTGACAGGGCGCGGACAGATGGAAGCGGATCGTTCTTCTTAAGACTGCCGCTGCGGATAAGCGCTTTGACCTGATCGGCGATCTGTTCGTATATGGGAACCATAGAAGAACCGTTGATGATAATATTCATTTGGGGAGGGCCTCCTTTTGCAATAAACACTATATAACAGTATAGAACTGTTGTCAAGTGTTATATGGTGTTTATTCAAATTTTCCTTGCAAAAATAAGATTTTTTGGTACAATAACATAGATAAAGAAAATCGGAGAAGATGTGGAAGAAGAGGAGTAGGCGGAGATACACTCTACAGAGAATAAGGTCCTGGGGCTGAGAGACCTTAGAGAAAAGTACCCGCTGAAGGTCGCTTTGGAGTCTTTGTTTTAAAATGAGCGCCGTCTGATTTGATCAGACGGAACAAAGGTGGTACCGCGGAATTTTTTCGTCCTTTGCAGAATCTGTCTGCAGAGGATTTTTTTTCGCTGACCCGCCCGTCTCGGTCAGGAGGGAAAGATGATCAGAAGAGCGGCCGAAGCAGATATGCCGGCCATTATGGAAATTTACGCAGCGGCAAGAATATTTATGGCTGAGCGGGGAAATCCGCGTCAGTGGGGAAACGGATATCCCGGGGAAGAACTGCTGCGCAGCGATATCCGAAAAGGACAGCTCTTTATAGAGGAATTTGACGGAGCGATTCACGGTGTCTTTGCATTTGTTCTGGGTGAAGACCCGACTTACGGAAAAATCGAGGATGGCGGCTGGCTTTCGGATCAGCCTTACGGAACGATTCACCGGGTGGCAAGCGACGGCTGCCGAAGCGGTTTTCTAAAGCGGATCACAGAATACTGCGAGGAGATCACCGGCCATATACGGATCGATACCCACGAGGAAAATCAGACTATGAGGCGTTCTATTCTGCGCAACGGTTTTACCCGGTGCGGGATAATCTTCGCCGCGGACGGCAGTCCGAGAATCGCATATGAGAAAGTGCAGTAGTTGAAAATACAGGAGGAAAGGAAAAGATGGAAAAGAATTTAGCGAAAACGTATAATCCTAAAGATTTCGAAGACCGCATATATCAGATGTGGGAAGAAAACGGCGCGTTTCGCGCGGAAGTCGATAGAAGCAAAAAACCGTTTACCATTGTGATGCCGCCGCCGAATATTACCGGTCAGCTTCACATGGGACACGCTTTAGACCAGACTTTGCAGGATGTTCTCACCCGTTGGAAGAGAATGCAGGGATACAGCGCTCTGTGGCTTCCGGGATCCGATCACGCCAGCATCGCCACAGAGGTAAAGGTGGTAAACAAGATCCGTGAAGAAGAGGGCAAGGAAAAGGAAGAGCTGGGAAGAGAAGAATTCCTGAAGCGGGCTTGGGCCTGGAAAGAAGAGTATGGCGGAAGAATTACGCGTCAGTGCCGGAAATTGGGCGATTCCTGCGACTGGAGCAGGGAGCGTTTTACCATGGACGAAGGCTGCAGCAAAGCGGTCAGGACGTTTTTCGTAAGGCTGTATGAAAAAGGATTGATTTACAGGGGAAACCGCCTGATCAACTGGTGCCCGCAGTGCGGAACGTCGTTGTCCGACGCTGAGGTAGAGCACGAGGACAAGAACGGCATGTATTGGTATTTCCGCTATCCTGCTGTGGAAAAGGGCGGAAAGGACATGGTTGTCGCAACTTCCCGTCCAGAAACCATGTTCGGCGATGTGGCCATCGCGGTTCATCCCGATGATGAGCGCTACAAGGACATGGTCGGCAAAAAGGTTATTCTGCCGCTCGTAGGCAGAGAAATTCCGGTTATTGCAGACCCTTATCCGGATCCCGAAAAAGGTACGGGCGCGGTAAAAATCACGCCGGCTCACGATCCTAACGACTTCGAAGTAGGGCAGAGAGCAGGTCTGGAATCCCTCTCCTGCATCAATCTGGATGCGACCATGAATCAGCTTGCCGGAAAATACGAGGGAATGGACCGGTATGCATGCAGAAAACAGTGGGTTGCTGATCTGGAAGCTGCTGGTTATCTGGTTAAAACCGAAGAAAAGGTCATTCCGGTGGGTGAATGCTATCGGTGTCATACCGTCATCGAACCGATGCTGTCCGACCAGTGGTTTGTTAAAATGGAAGAGCTGGCCAAGCCGGCTATCGAAGCGGCAAAATCCGGCAAACTGCAGCACGTACCGCAGCGTTTTGAAAAAACCTATCTTCGGTGGCTGGAGGAAATACGCGACTGGTGTATTTCCCGCCAGCTCTGGTGGGGACATCGGATTCCGGCGTGGTACTGTCAGGAATGCGGTCATCTGATTGTAGCGGAGGAGGATCCGGATAAGTGTCCGAAGTGCGGCAGCACCGATCTGAAACAGGATGAAGACGTACTGGATACCTGGTTCTCTTCCGCCCTGTGGCCGTTTTCCACTCTCGGCTGGCCGGAAAAGACGGAAGATCTGGAATACTTCTATCCGACCGACGTGCTGGTTACCGGGTACGATATCATCTTTTTCTGGGTTGTTCGAATGGTATTTTCCGGATGCGAGGCCATGGGCGAGCCGCCGTTCCACCACGTCTACGTTCACGGACTGGTCAGAGACGCCGAAGGAAGGAAGATGAGCAAATCCCTGGGCAATGGGATTGATCCTCTTGAAATCATTGATCAGTACGGTGCGGATGCGCTGCGGTTTATGCTGACCACAGGGATTACACCGGGCAATGACATGCGCTTTAAGACCGACAAACTGGAGTCCGCCCGGAACTTTGCCAACAAACTGTGGAATGCGTCGCGCTTTGTTATCATGAATCTTCAGGACGAGGATGGAAACTTTAAAGAGATGGCCAAATGCTGCAGCGACTGCTGCGGTATGGCGTGCGGAGATACGGAGGACTTCAGCAATATCGCTCTTAAAGACGAGGATAAATGGATGATCAGCAGAGTAAACGAGGCGGTAGCTTATGTTACCGGCGCGTTGGAAAAGTACGACCTTGCTCTGGCAGGTCAGCGGGTTTATGAGCTGACCTGGAATGAATACTGCGACTGGTATATTGAACTGGTAAAGAAGAGACTCTGGGGCGACGATGAAGAGGACAAGAAGGTAGTGCGCTTTGTCCTGGTTATGACCCTGAAGAATATGCTGGAGATGCTTCATCCGTTCATGCCGTATATCACCGAGGAAATCTGGAGCTTTTTGCCTCACTCTTCCTGCGAAAGAGAGGACAATCCGAATTGTTTCCTGATCAAGGCCAAGTGGCCGGTATACAGCGAAAAACGCAGCTTCCCGGATGAGGAAGAAAAGCTGGAAACCGCTATGGAAGCGATCCGTGCGATTCGAAATATACGCTCCGAGGCAGAGGCCGCGCCGAGCAGAAAGCTGACGGCAGTCATCCTCGCCCAGGGTGAAAAGGAAGCGGTGATCCGCTCTGCAGAGAGATACATCAAGGATTTAGCCAACATCACCGATATTCGATTTGTTACCGAAAAGGAACAGGTTCCGGACGATGTCATGTCGGCGGTGATCAGCGGAATAGAATTATTTGTCCCTCTTGATGACCTGGTCGACTTCAGTGCAGAACTGGAACGGCTGGAGAAGGAAAAGAAAAAGCTGGAAGGAGAAGTGGCCCGTGTAAAGGGCAAGCTGTCCAACGAAGGATTTGTCTCTAAAGCGCCGGAAAGGGTCGTTCAGGAAGAGAGAGAAAAACAGGCAAAATATGAAGATATGCTGGCGAAGGTGGAAGAGAGACTGAACACAGTTCGCCGGAAGGTGAATGGATAATTATGGACGCAATCAGTAAAATACATGAGTTCCTTCGATTCGGAACAGTTCTCGGTTTAGAACGGATGAACGCGCTCCTGTCAAAGCTGGATAATCCCCAGGAAGATCTGAAGGTCATCCATGTAGCCGGAACAAACGGAAAAGGATCGGTCTGCCGTTATATTTACGAGGCGCTGCGGGAAGCCGGCTACAGGACAGGATTATATACATCGCCTTATTTAGAGGTTTTTAACGAGCGGATAGAGATGGACGGAGCCTATATTTCCGATGAGGATCTGGAGCAGCTGACCAACCGCGTGTTGGAAAAGGTTGAGGAGATGACAGCGGAAGGTCTGGAATCCCCGACGGAATTTGAGGTGGTGACAGCCATTGCTTTTCTCTATTTCAGCGAAAAAAAGGCAGATTATGTTGTACTGGAAGTTGGCCTTGGCGGCAGAGGGGACTCGACCAATGTGGTTAAGAAACCTCTTGCCAGTGTAATTACCTCTATTTCTCTGGATCATACCGATCGCCTGGGCAATACCATCGGAGAAATCGCTGCTGAAAAGGCGGGCATCATCAAAGAGGGATGTCTTACCATCACTTCCGCAGAGCAGGATGAGGCGTTGGAGGTTCTTCAGCAAAAGGCAGATCAGATGGGAGCGGCTTTGTACGACTCCCGCGAACTGCCTTGCCGGATAAAAGAAGAGACGGAAGAAGGAAGTTGTTTTACCTCGGAAATATTTGGCGATACTTATGAAATAGAGATCACCATGCTTGGCGCCCATCAGGTACAGAATGCGCTGACTGCTCTGGAAACGCTGGTGCTTCTGCGCAGGGAGGGCCTTCTGAAAATCTCTAATGAAGCGATAAAGGCGGGATTTCGTAAGGCAAGACAGATCGGACGTCTGGAGATCCTGAGCAAAGAGCCCCTCGTTCTGATCGACGGAGCGCACAATCCCGACGGAGCTAAGGCGCTGAAGCAGACCGTAGATCGACTCTTTATCGGCAGGAAGATTCTGATGACGACAGGAGTGCTTGCGGATAAAGATGTTGACGGCATTTTAGACAGCTTTATGGCGATCACCGGAGATTTTGTGGCGACGGAACCGGACAATCCGAGGAAAATGTCTGCAGAAAATCTGGCGAATAAAATCGCGGAGAGAGGCGGAAAGTGCTGCGTGTGCAAAACACCGCAGCAGGCTGTAGAATGGGTAAAGGCTCATGCAAAGGATTACGATCTCTTTCTTTTCGCCGGTTCTCTGTATCTGATCGGAAAAATCAGGAGGTTGTTGAGTGAGTAACGATATGAATGAAATTAAGAAAGTAAAAAAAGTTATTCTGTTCTATAACCCGTCTTCCGGGAGTGGTATGTTCAAAAACAATCTGGACAATATCATAGGCAGATATCAGGAGGCGGGCTACCTGGTCGTTCCTATCCGGGCGGCCCACGGCCATGCCATTAACGACTATCTTTCCGAACTGGATCAGGAGACGTACCAGAGCGAATACCGCCAGATTATTGCAGCCGGCGGTGACGGTACGATTAACGTATGTGTGAACGCCATGATTCGCAACAATATCTATCTGCCGCTGGCGATCATGCCGGCCGGAACGGCCAACGATTTTGCCTACTATTTTAACATTCCCAATGAGATAGATAAGATGCTGGACATCGCGCTGGGGGACAATTATACTTATGCAGATGTAGGTAAAGTAAACGATCGGTACTTTATCAACGTGGCAGCCATAGGACAGGTGGTGGATGTGAGTCAGAAGACTGATCCGACACTGAAGAATACCATCGGAGTCCTGGCATATTATTTAAAGGGACTTTCTGAGGTACCGAATCTGAAGCCGGTCAGGGTTACACTGACAACACCGGAAAAAGTCTACAGGGAGAAGATGTATTTCATGGTTGTCATGAACGGGGAGTCTGCCGGCGGATTTAAAAAGATTTCCCCGGATTCGGAGATAAACGACGGACTTTTAGATGTGCTGCTGTTTCGGAACATGTCTCTTCTTGAGATGCCGGCTGTCTTCATGCGGGTTATGCAGGGGAGCCACCTTTCCAGCAAAAAGGTTTTGCATTTCAAGACAGATAAGCTGCGAATAGAGGCGGAGGCCGATCTGCCTACGGATATCGACGGAGAGCATGGGGAAAAATTCCCGCTGGAGTTTGCAGTAGTACACAATCGACTGAAGATCTGTACCCTTGAAGATAATATGGGAGAGGAAAAATGACGGAAATGGTGCTGAAGGAAACCGACGAATATGAAAAACTGGTCAGATTTTTTGTGGAGAACAAACTGGAGTTTGACGGAGACGAAGAAGTTGACACGGATATTGTGAACTGCTATGAAGTGACTGACAAAGACGGACAACTGATCGGCGCGGCTGTTCTGGCTGAGAGAGAAGGCCGCTTCATCATTGACGGAATAGCCGTAGACGGGAAGTTTCGGAAGAGAAAAATCGGAGAAATGCTGCTTGAAAAAATAAAAGAGCAGGTCGGAAAACTGGGAGGACGGGAACTGTATTTGGTGGCCAGGGCGCCGGGATTTTTCCGGAAGAATGGTTTTAAGACCATCGACCCCGCCGAAGCCCCAAATTTCTTTGAGTGTAAGTACTGTCCGCAGTACAATGTAACCTGTCATCCGGAAGTTATGAAACTGGAGTTAGCGTGATGGATTACGACAAACTTTTACAGGGAATTTTGGATATCGGCGAAGAAATGGTGGTATGCGGCGCGGAGGTTAACCGCGTAGAGGACAGCATCTACCGCATGTGTGAAAGCTATGGTGCGGACAGGATCAATGTCTTCATCATTACCTCCAACATTCAGGTCACAATGGAGGCCCCTGACGGAAGAATACTGACTCATATACGACGACTGGTCCGCTACGATGTAAACTTCGACCGACTGGATTATCTCAATGATCTGTGCAGATATGTGTGCGCGAAGACACCCGATGTGGGTGAGCTTCAGAATAAGTTGACAGACGTGTTGGCACGGCCTGAACCGCCTAAATTTATGCGCTTCATAGGAGGAATACTTGTTTCCGGAGGTTTTACCGTTTTTTTCGGGGGGACCTGGCAGGACTGCCTTGGCGCGTCCATCGTAGCCGTGATTATCACTTTCATGGAACAGGTTCTGCTTTCGAGAGAAAAGAATCAGATCGTCTATAACTTTATCGTTTCTGTCGCAGCGGGAATTGCAGCGATTCTGTTGGTGGAAGCGGGGATAGGCGACCATTCGGATCAGATCATGATCGGCGGAGTTATGCTGCTGATACCGGGAATCGCGATGACCAACGCCATCCGGGATATGCTGATCGGGGATATCGCTTCCGGTCTTCTTCGGCTGATGAATTCCGTGCTAGTGGCGGTTGCCATCGCCTGCGGATTTGCTTTTTCTATCGTTGCGCTGGGAGGTGTGCTATGGCAGTTCAACTGATGTCGGCTTTTCTCGGTTCAATCGGTTTTGCAATCATTTTAAAGATCAAGGGGAAGCAGATTGTCTATGCGGGAATCGGAGGACTGGTTACCTGGCTGATCTATCTGCTCACCTTTGAAGAACTGCACAGCGATTTTACCTGTAACCTGATTGCGGCTGTATTTGTTGCAGTATATGCGGAAGTTATGGCCAGGATCAACAAAGCGCCTGCGACTATCTTTCTTACTGCGGCGGCAGTTCCGCTGATTCCCGGCGGAAAGCTTTACTACACCATGTACGGAATCGTCAGTGAAAACCGACAGATGTTTGAGGAAAACGGGACGTCGGCGATAACTATTGCGCTGGCCATATCTCTCGGATTTGTGGCGGTGGCAGTGGTGAATAAATATCTGAACAGGCTGAAACATTTCAGAGTATAGAAGAGGTTGAGAAGAAAAGGGCTGCTTGAAAGCATTTGGGGATATGACTACATCTCTGACGCAGCTACCGTATCGGTTCACATAAACAGATTGAGAGAAAAAATAGAAGACGATGCCAGAAACCCTCAGATTATTGAAACCGTGTGGGGCGCAGGTTATCGTCTGAATCAGTAGGGGGGGAAAAACAGATGTGGCTTTTGTTTGCGGTGGGATCGTCATTTTTTGCCGGAATAACGGCTATCCTGGCCAAGTGCGGAATAAAAAATACCGATTCCAATCTGGCGACGGCGGTTAGAACTATCGTTGTGCTGCTGTTTTCATGGCTTATGGTTCTGATTGTCGGCTCGCAGTCGCAGATTAGTCAGATTGACGCAAGAACCCTTTTCTTTCTGGTTCTTTCCGGACTGGCCACCGGCGCTTCCTGGCTCTGCTATTTTCGTGCGCTGAGCAAAGGAGAAGTGAATAAAGTTGCGCCCATAGATAAATCCAGCACTGTGCTTACCATCGTGCTGGCATTTATCTTTTTCCAGGAGGGGATCAGTCTTGAAAAAGGTATTGCCGTAATCGCCATCTTTGCCGGCACCATGCTGATGATTCAGAGAAGCGTTGGCAGTGGACTTCAAAAAGAAAATCAAGATCGAAGCTATCTGATTTATGCCGTGCTTTCGGCCGTTTTCGCCAGCCTTACGGCTATTTTGGGGAAGGTGGGAATAACTGGAGTAGAATCCAACCTGGGAACGGCCATCCGAACCGGAGTGGTTCTGGTCATGGCCTGGCTGATGGTCATTGTTACGGGAAAGCTCAAAGAAGTGAAAAGGATACCCGGAAAAGAACTGCTCTTTATTTGTCTTTCCGGATTGGCTACCGGCGCTTCCTGGCTCTGCTATTATAAAGCGCTGCAGGCTGGACCGGTCAGTGTTGTTGTTCCCATCGATAAGCTTAGTATTCTGGTTACCGTCGCCTTTTCAAGAATCGTTTTTAAGGAGAGACTGACGAAAAAGGCTGCATGGGGCCTGGTTTTAATCACGGCAGGAACTGTTGCACTGGCTTTGCTCTGATTTTACCTTACGAAACTGTAAGCTATACGTAATCTGCGCCTATGGCAGCGCCTCTCTTTTTTCGATACAATGGCAGTATCGAAGGAAAGGAGGCGTTTTTTGTGAGGAAGGTATTGAAGAGACTGGCCGTCTTTCTTCTCCTTGCGGTGGTCATCGGAGCAGTTGCGGCAGGTCCCACTGTCTACCGGGGATATGCGCTCTATAGGGAAGCGGTACGAGAGACGCCTGTTTCTGTGAAAGCAGAAGAAATCCAGAGCAGGGCGGATTACGTCCGCCTCGAGGAAATTTCTGATTCTTTCATTGAAAAGGTCATTGAATCGGAAGATCAGCGCTTTTACTTTCACTTTGGCGTAGATCCCCTGGCCATTCTGCGGGCGGCAAAAAACGATCTTTTGGCCGGCAGCTTTGTGGAAGGAGGCAGCACGATTACTCAGCAGCTGGCAAAAAATATGTACTTTGACTCCGATAAAAATTTTGAACGAAAGGTCGCAGAGGCCTTTGTTGCTTTTCAGCTGGAGCGCGAATACACAAAAGACGAGATTCTTGAGATGTATCTGAACTGTATTTACTTTGGGGAAAACTGCTATGGCATAAAGAAAGCTGCTCAGCATTACTTCAACACAACGCCGACAGCTTTATCGGAAGAGCAGGCGGACAGCCTCGTGTATACCATCAAGTGTCCAAACCTCTACAATCCGACGGCTCTTAAGATGGAAAAGACCGTGAAAAGATCGGAAAAGTGATCGGATGAACTGCTGACGGCACAGTTTTTTCAAAGACGAAGCCGGCGAAAACGCCTAAATTATCGTATATTTTTCCCCCCTGTGGAATAGAATGTATCAATGCGAGTTTCTGGGAGGGGAGATATGATAAATTTAGCTGATAATCATGATCGTACGAATGCCGCTCATATCTGTGGAGAAGTGGTGGAAGGTCTTTCGGCGAGCCATAAAACGTATGGAGAAGTTTTTTACACCTTTGAATTGGGAATACGCCGTAACAGTGGCTATGAGGACAGAATAATCGTAATGGCATCCGAAAGAATTTTAAGTATGGTTGATGTTGTCGTCGGAATGCAGCTTGACATATATGGACAGATTCGTACTTACAATGAAGATGTAAACGGGCACAATAAATTGAACATCGTAGTTTTCGCCAGAGAGATAGAAGAAGGAGAGCTGGATCAGGAACCGGCCAACGAAATCTACCTTGAAGGTTTTCTCTGTAAAAAACCGCTGCACAGAGTATCGCCTCTCGGAAGAAAAATCTGTGATCTCATGCTGGCCGTAAACCGGATGTACAATAAATCCGACTATATTCCATGTATTGCATGGGGAAGGAACGCGATTTACTCCAGTACTCTGGAAATAGGAGATAAGATAGCTTTGCAGGGAAGGCTGCAGAGCCGTCAGTATAAGAAAAAGAGAGAGGATGGCGAAGTGGAGGTCAGGACGGCTTACGAGGTGTCTATACTGCAGTTGGAGACTTTTGCAGAAGAAATGGCGTGATCGGCCGGCTATAGCGATTCGCGTCTTTTGCGTCTGTCCACGAAAGGCGTACAATTTTGCCGTCCTGAGCGCTTTCTGCGAATTTGATCTTCTGTTCTTGAAAGGAGACGTGCAGTCGTGGTATAATGAACGCACGATTGTAAAAACACAGCGTTGCTGCAAGGAAGCGTTCCTTGAATCATGCCCTGCAATGTCAGGATAAAGAGGAGGGGCATGGTATAATGAACGCACGATTGTAAAGAACCGGAAGAACAGAGGAGTGGACAAATGTTTAATAAAGATGCTACGGATAACAGTACCTACAATGTAGAAAACTTTGAGTTTATAAAAAAGACGTCTCCTGTTGTCGGAGAGTTGATCGAAAAAGAATACAACCGGCAGAAGAATAATATCGAGCTGATTGCTTCGGAAAACTATTGTTCAGAGGCCGTTCTTGCCGCGTGCGGAAGCTGCCTTTCGTGGAAATATGCAGAGGGTTATCCCTATGTGCGTACTTCCGGCAATACCAGCAGATATTACGGCGGTACCCAGTTTGTCGACGAGCTGGAAGAATACTGCTGTGATAAGTGGAGAGAGGTCTTCCATACCGATTACCATGTAAATGTACAGCCGCACAGCGGCTCCCAGGCCAATTTCGCCGCATATAAAGCAATTTTAAAGCCGGGTGATACGATTCTGTCCCTGAGCCTGGATAACGGCGGCCATCTTACACATGGATCATCGGTAAACTTCAGCGGAAAATTATATAACATGGTCTTTTACGATGTCGACGAGAGAGGCTATATCGATATGGAAGATGTGAGGAAAAAAGCTTTGGAATATAAGCCGCAGCTCATATTGACCGGAGCTTCCGCATATTCTCGTATTATCGACTTCGCCGCTTTTGCGGAAATCGCCAAAGAGGTGGGAGCGTATTTCATGGTGGATATGGCTCACATCGCAGGCCTTGTGGCTGGCGGACAGCATCCTACGCCGTTCGGCTATGCCGATATTGTAACGACGACAACCCATAAGACACTGAGAGGGCCGAGAGGCGGTCTGATTTTCGGCAGAAAGGAACTGGCAAAGAAAATTGACAGTGCGGTTTTCCCTTATGCGCAGGGAGGTCCTCTCGAGCACATCATCGCAGGAAAGGCTGTCTGCGCAGAAGAGGCGCTTCAGCCGGAATACAAAGACTATGCAAAACAGGTGGTATTGAACAGCAAGGCTTTTTGCGATGAATTTCTCAAGTTGGGTTACAAGGTCGTGACCGGAGGTACAGACAACCACCTCTTCCTGTTGGATCTCTCCCAGTTTCCGTTCAGCGGAAAAGATCTGCAGGAAAAGCTGGATGAAGAGGGAATTACTCTGAACAAGAACTGCGTTCCGGGAGAAACCCGTTCTCCGAAAGAAACCAGCGGCGTAAGAATCGGTACCGCGCCGATGACGACGAGAGGCTACAAAGAAGAAGATTTTCGGAAAGTAGCCCGCAGAATAGACAGTATAATAAAAGAAATGGTAAAATAAAGTCCAGTAAAACGGCATCTTTGTGTGGCGCAGAGGTGCGAAAAGAGACAGTGCAAGGCGCTGCGCAGAACAAACGATTCTGCACAGCGCTTTTTCTTATACAAAAGTGAAACGCGCAGAGATGCTGAATATAAACAAAATGTCAATGATATATTGACTATTGGAGAGGCATTGTGTATAGTAAAAGCAGCAGATCATCACGTTGAATATCTGTTCCGACGATATCTGTCAATATCGGCTTAAAGGAGGTTAAACGATGATTTTGAAAAACTGCCGGCTCGTTCCGGAGCTTTCTGAACCGCACGGATATTCGGCGGCCGACATTGAAATAAACCAGGGGAAGATCGTTTCTATTGCGGAAACGCAGCCTGAGCGCGCCTGCTCGGAAGAAATCATTGACTGTCAGGGGCATACGCTGCTGCCTGGGCTGTTTGATCTGCACGCCCATTTATCCATCGCAAGTGCAGAGGAAACACCGGATACAGCGATGCGGCGGCTGATCCAGACCATCCCACGATTGAGCGCGTATACCGATCTGGGCGTCACTTCGATAAGGGACTGTGGAAGCTGTCTGCGCCTCACTCTGCCTCTTAGAGATGCCATAGCGGAAAATATTCTGGAGGGGCCGATGATACAGGCTGCAGGATATATGCTTGGGCCGCGGGAAATGGAAAAAATGGGAAGAGAAATGACGATGACCATGTCCATTGCGGACAACGAAAGCGGTTTTTATCATGCAGCCTGCTACGAGCGGGAAAAGGGCGCTGATTTTATAAAGATCTATGCCTCCTCATCGGCCTCCCGAATGGCGGCTCAAAGCTCTCATAGCGGTCTTCGGGCCATCATGACGCGAGAGGAGATTGGAGCGGTTGTGAAAGCGGCAGAAGAGAGAGGAACCTATGTGGCGGCCCATGCTCACGCTCTTGAGGCCATAAAAAGCTGCATTGAAGAAGGGGTCAGGACGATAGAGCACGGAACTTTTATCGACGATGAAACGATAGAACTTTTACTTAAAAAGGACGGTTCCTATTTGGTTCCGACCCTGTCTGTCCTTGTGGATGAGGAAGTTCCCGATGAGCGGGAATATTCGTCTGAACTGAGAGAAGCCGCAGAGCGGATAGGGAGAGCTTACCGGGCAGGATGCAAGATGGGTTTCGGTACGGATTTGTACAATGGAGAACTTTCGCGGTTTCCGCAGGAATTCAGGATCCGAAAGGAGCTTTGTGGTATGCGGGACCTGGATATTCTGCTGCAGGCTACAAAGTACAGCGCAGAAATTATCGGTGCAGCGGAACAGACGGGAACCGTTAAAGCGGGACTGCGGGCGGATTTAATCCTGGTAGATGGAAATCCGGATCAGGATATTTCCGTCATGTACAAAAAGCCTCTGATGGTTTTCCAAAACGGAGAGAGACAGAGATGACACTGTCCTTATTCATTCAGCGGGAGGAAAGAAAAAATGAAAATCACATCTGTAGATATCATGATGCTGGAGGCCGAAGCGCCTGAAAACAGAGGAAGAAATACGCCTGTATTTTGCCGCATACATACCGATGAAGGAATTTTTGGAGACGGAGAAGCGGGGGTAATGATGATGACCGGAGCGCGGGCGGCCTGCGCCATGCTCGAAGAACTGAGTCCTTCACTTATTGGTCAGGATCCCATAGACGGCGAGGTGCTGTTGGAAAAGCTGTGCAGAGGAACCTATTTCGGACCCAATGGCGGCCCGATTTTCGGTGCCGCCGTGGCAGCTCTCGATACGGCGCTATGGGACATAAAAGGCAAATCATTCGGAGTACCGGTGTACAAGCTACTTGGAGGAAAGTATCGGGATGAGCTTCATTGTTATGCCAGTCAGATCAATTTCGGATGGGGAAGGCTGCAGCAGGATGCTGTAACGCCGGAAGAATTCGCCGCATGCGCCAGGGAGGCGGCCGGTCAGGGTTACGATGCGGTAAAGGCGGATTTCTTCGTTCACGACGCAGAGGGGAGGAGCCTGACGGAAAAAGAGCGGACGGGAATAATCGCGGAAAAATACCTTGGACTGATTGAATCTCGAGTTGCTGCAGTCAGAGAGGCCCTCGGTTCTGAGTGTACGATCCTTATGGAGTGTCACGGCTATACAGATTCTTCGGCTTTCCTGCAGATTGCTGAGAGGACGAAAAAATACGGTATCGCTTATGCGGAAGAACCGGCGGCAACGGCTTTTCCTGTATTGAAAAAATTGGGTGAAAAGAGCGGAATTCCTGTCAGCATGGGGGAGCGTCTCCATTCTGTTCGAGAGTTTCTGCCCTTTATCACAAACCAAACGGTTAGCTTTGTACAGCCGGATATCGGAAACTGCCGCGGTATCACTGAGGCGAGAAAAATTGCCCAACTTTGTGCACTGTACGATGTAGGCATCCAGTTTCACTGCGCCAACTCCCACCTGAACGTAGCGGCTACGCTTCAACTGGAGGCGGCAATTCCTAACTTTACCCTCCACGAACACTGCTGTGTTCACGAGCGGGATTATGTGCGCAAGCTGACAAAGTTTGATTATCAGCCGGTTGACGGCGTTCTCACTGTTCCGGAAATTCCGGGCATAGGGAATGAACTGTCTGAGTACACGCTGAAACGGGCCGAAAAGAAAGTCGTCCGTTAGAATAGCGGGACGAGAGGGCGAACGAGCCGTTTCGTCCGCCGTGATGTTATAGCTTTTATTCGCATTTGTAAAAGATACAGAGAAAAGGTGGCTTTGGTATTCGCAAAGCCGCTTTTTCTTTGGGAATATAACGGCAATATCCGGTAATTTTGCAATAGTATCAGGCATTTTATTGTGATAAAATTGCAATAGGTCAAAGAAGACAGCCAAGGTATAGGAAGGTACGTCACAGCGTATGCAGGCGGATACAACCGGCTGCGACAAAACCGGCTTTTTCTCATATCTCAAAGATCACGACATCTTTTTTAATCAAGAATAGGTGTTGACGATCGGCGAAAAAGCGATTTAGCAAAGGACAGCCGAGGAATCCAATTTAGAAAAAATCAGTATTGGAGGATAAGGATATGACGAAGAAATGTTCGAGAATTATCGCTCTTATTATGCTGGTGATTGGGGTTGTTTTTATCTTTATTGCCCTGAATAACCCCCAGGCAAGTTTCCCGTGGAGCAATGTGGTGACATATATTTTCTATGGGATATATGTCGTTATGATGATCGTTCTGTTTATTGCTCCGTTTAAGAGAAAAAAGTAATTTTAAGTTTATCAGACCGTTTGCGAGTCTGCTTGAACCGAATGCGGCTGAACTTAGCGTGCCGGATCTGCCCTTTCCCTGCCTGCCTTTTCTGTTTATAACTATCGCAATTTATATTGTATACGATTCATGAATAAGCCCAATTGTTTAAGCAGATAATGTAACCGAGCCAACCCTTGCCACAGGAGCAGCAAAAGAGACGCTATCACAAGACAGCGCCCCTTTGCCCGGTCATTTAACTGCAGACTGTCTTTTATATCTTCCGCTTTATTTCAAATTTGCTTCGACCTCGTGGCAATATTTGTAGATGGTATACCGGGATACCTGCAGCTGTTCAGCCACATAGGTGATCGATTTTTGAAAGCTGAAGGCGTTTCGCTGCATAAGCAGGGCGATCAGCTGTACCCGGTCGTTTTTCTTCATCGACTCTACCGGCTTGCCTATGATGGACAGGCAATCCTTGAATATTTCTTCAAGCTGTGCGTTGGAGGAATCGCTGATGGCGTGGTTCAGATCGTTATCGATGCTGACCAGTCCCTCCAGAGTTGACATGGCGCTGCTGAGGAAGGTGTAATCGAAATTGATGCCAAGGGCGTAATGATAGTTTTCGCCGATAAAGTTGAGCGTGGTAGACTTAATATACCGGCCGTTTTTTGTGACAGCGAGGGAATTGATAATATCTTTTTCCAGCTTAAAGTGGCCGGTGTCACCCTGCGCCGCGGAGTCGTCGCCAAAGATATCGGCCGTCGATCCCTCCTGGCGTCCGCTGACGTGGCCGTTGAATATGGCGATAACCGGATGGCCGGGCCGGCTCATATCGTGAATCAGCGTCTCGCACGAGTGGCCGAACATCTGAGATATGCCCTCTGCTGTACGCATTAAAAAATCCAAAACCTGTTTTTGTGTTTTATCCATGTTCACTGTTTTCCTCTCTGTGTACTGTGCATAATTTTAACACATTTTGTCAAGATGGACAATGAACAAAGAAAAAGATGAGACATCTTTTCAAAAACACGGCGCGCTGCTCAGAGACAGACGGATCAGTCGCTGCCGGTCAGGGCCGACGGTTCGTCTATCCTTTGTCTTCCAAAGGATAGACCAGATAGATATCTCCCAGTCCGTCTGCATACATCTTGCGCTTCAGCGCCTTGTATCCTTTGCGCGGATGGATGAAAACGGTGCTGTTTTCCTGTCGGGTGTCGATACATCTTATCAGCTGGTCGATAAGAGAGGGCGGAAGAAGGCGGCTGTCGTGAGACGAGAGAATTCCGGTCACGGCGTATTCTTTTTTCAGCTTTTTCAGGCCGCAGCGGTACTCTGCAAGAGAAGCGCTCTGAGCGAACATGATCCAGACGCTCCGCGCAATGTTGTCTCCGGAGAGAACCGTTCCGGTCAGATGGTCGTAGAGGATCACGCTGCTCCTGGTGTGACCGGGCAGAGAAATTATTTCGCAGATTCTTCCGCCGAGTGAAAAGATCTGATGATCGGCGAGAGAAAGAAATCTGCAGGGCTTAAAGGTCAGATAGGCGTCCCGATCGAAATCCGAAGGCCACGGACGAGGGGTTTTTCCGGAACGCCAGAGTTTTTCCATCTGATTTAAAATGCTCACTTTTTCCTGCTGATAATCCGCATAGATCTGTTCTTCTCCGGGATAGGCCCAAACTCGGGAGAAAAGGTGATTTCCCCCTGCGTGATCGAGATGACAGTGACTGTTGACGATGTAAAGGGGCAGATCGGTAATCGAACGAACATAGTCTTCGATGCTGCAGATGCCGTACCCGGTATCGAAGAGGAGGGCTTTCTCTTTTCCGACGATCAGCGTACAGTGAACGCCGGCGGGTTCACCGATGTGTACGATTCCCGGATGTATTTCCTGTGAAGTAAAGTAAGACATGGCGTGATCTCCAAAAGATTGCTTCCCAGTCGGCAGGATCGGCGGGGCCGAAAGGACGTCTGAGAGTGCGGTTTGTCTACCAGTATACGGCAAAAGGGAAGAAAGCACAAGTATTTGCACAATTACAGCAACTATGTTAAAATACCAGTATATGTCTTGATGGGAGGATTTTTAACATGAGGATTTTGATAGACGGTATGGGCGGAGATAACGCGCCGGAAGAAATTGTAGCGGGTGTGATTGACGCTGCGAAAGAAATCGACGAGGAACTCCTCATCATAGGAAAAAAGGAAGAGATTACAGCCTGCCTGGACAAGCAGGGCGGAAACGGAAAGAACATAGAAGTCATAGACGCCTCTATGACCATCACCAACGACGAAGCACCGGTTAAAGCGGTGAGAACGAAAAAAGATTCTTCCATCGTTAAAGGACTGAATATGGTGAAAAACGGGGAGGCCGATGTATTTCTGTCCGCCGGAAGCACGGGCGCGCTTTTGGCCGGAGGTCTGTTTATCCTGGGAAGAATCCAGGGAATCGACAGACCGACGCTGGCTACGATTTACCCCGTTATCGGAGGGCAGCCGTCGCTGCTTGTGGATACCGGCGCCAACGCAGAGTGTAAACCGGATAATTTGTTTGAATTCGCAACAATGGGCAGTATATATATGGAGAAGGTTATCGGCAGAAAAAATCCGACCGTAGGTCTGGTAAACAACGGCACGGAAGAAGGAAAAGGAACGACTCTGACCAAAGCAGCCTATGAGCTCATCGAAAAGAGCAATCTCAATTTTATCGGCAGCGTAGAGGCCAGAGATCT
Organism: uncultured Emergencia sp.; assembly: GCA_904420065.1. Lineage (GTDB taxonomy): Bacteria > Bacillota > Clostridia > Peptostreptococcales > Anaerovoracaceae > Senimuribacter. The sequence goes on along the minus strand of CAJFTU010000002.1, from coordinate 11,528 downwards.
TCCGGACGGTATCTGTGACGTCATTGTAACAGACGGCTTTACGGGCAATGCGATCATCAAGCTGACCGAAGGAATGGGCCTGATGGTTCTGCGGGAAATGAAGAGAAGATTTCTCGCTGACACCAGATCCAAGCTGGGCGCGGTTCTTTTAAAGAAACAGCTGATGGGAATAAAGAGAGAATTCAACTACGCGGAATACGGCGGAGCGCCGTTTCTCGGCGTAAAAGGAGCGATGCTGAAAATGCACGGTTCTTCCGACGCTTTAGCCGTAAAGCAGACCATAATCAAAGCCATTCCTTACGTCAGAGAAAAAGTTGTCGATACCATACAAAATTCCGTTTTGGAAATTGAGGAGATATTGATCAGTGAATAACAGCGGCTTTGAAAAAACAATCGCATATACGTTTAAAAACAAGGAACTTCTGACCAAGGCGCTTACCCACAGCTCTTACTGCAGGGAACATGCCGTCGACATCAGGGGAAACAACGAACGGCTGGAGTTTTTGGGCGACGCCTTCTTTGACGCCGTCATCAGCGTAGAACTGTACCGGCGTCTGGAAAACGTGGACGAAGGGAAGCTGACCAAGACGCGGGCCCTGATCGTCTGTGAAAAATCCCTGGCTACGGTGGGAACCAGACTGAACATCGGAGAGCATCTGAACATGGGAAAGGGAGAAGAACATTCCGGTGGGAGGCAGAGAGAGTCCATCATCGCAGACGCGCTGGAGGCGGTAATCGGAGCCATCTATCTGGATGGCGGCTACGACGAAGCGGCTCGCTTTGTATCGCGGGAATTCGCTTCGACCATCGACGATGCGTTGGCGGGCAAACTGTTTGCCGATTACAAGACCCAGGTGCAGGAGGCGCTGCAGAAGCGGGGACAGAAGACGTTTATCTCGTACAAACTGGATCGGGAAGAAGGGCCGGATCACGATAAGACCTTCTACGTTCATCTGGTCTGCAACGGAAAGACTCTGGGCAGCGGCAGCGGCAAGAGCAAAAAAGAGGCCGAGCAGAATGCGGCCAGGGCTACCTTAGAGGGAGGAATTAAATAGCATGTATTTTAAACGATTGGAGATGCACGGATTCAAATCCTTTGCAGAGCCTGTCGTCATCGAATTTCACGAAGGCGTAACCTGTATCGTAGGCCCTAACGGAAGCGGAAAGAGCAATATCAGCGACGCCATCCGCTGGGTTCTTGGAGAACAGAGCCCGAAAGCCCTGCGAGGAGGAAAGATGGAGGAAGTCATCTTTGCGGGAACCGCCAGCCGAAAGTCCCGCGGTATGGCAGAGGTTACGCTGGTAATCGACAATTCTACCGGGATCCTGGACATCGATTACAATGAAGTCGCCATTACCAGACGTATGTATCGTTCAGGCGAGAGTGAGTATCTGATCAACAATAACCAGTGCAGGCTCCGCGATATCAGGGAGCTGATCATGGATACGGGAATCGGAGTGGACGGTTATTCTCTGATCGGACAGGGTAAAATCGCGGATATTGTCAGCAACAAGCCGGACAGCCGAAGAGAGATCTTTGAAGAAGCTGCCGGCATCGTCATGTATAAAAGCAAAAAGGCAGAAGCAGAACGCCGACTTGAGTCAACCGGCGGGAATCTCGAACGGGTGGACGATATCATCGGAGAAATCGAGGGGAGAATCGGCGGGCTGCGAGAGGACAGCGCAAAGGCTCAGGAATATCTCAAACTGAAAGATCGATATCGGGATCTGGAAATCAATATTACGCTGAAGAACATCGAAAGCATACAGAGCAGAAACGAAACGTACCGAAACGACATTTCGGATCTGGAGAAAAAGATCGGCGAGATTACGGCTTCCAAAGGACGAACGGACAGAGAACTGGAAGAGGATAGACAGCGAAGCGACGCTCTGGAGAAATTGGGAAATGAAGCCCGGGACAAGCTGGTAAAGATGATTGAAGAGATTAATCGACTGACCAGCGAGAGCCAGATCAACGAGGAGAGGCTGTCCGCCCTGGAAAAGGATGAGGAAAGGCTGAAAAGGGAGTCTGAAGAGCTGACCGAGAAGCTGGAAAAGGAGAAGCAAAACAGAGCTGAGCTGATTAAGACCAGAGACGGCGTCTGCAGCAGACATGCCGAGGCGCAGGAAAACCTTCAGGCCAGAATCGATGAACACAGTCGCCTTTCCAAAGAAGCTGCCGACCTTTCCGCCCGTATGGACAGCGGCCGAGAACAGCTCTACCAGCTTCACAATCTGGTTTCCGCAAAAAACAGCGAAGTGAAGAGCTATGAAAGCATCATCGACACGCTGGAGAGAAGGAGACAGCAGCTTCTTGGCGAAATCGCCGATGCGAAGGAAAATACCGACGATAACGACCGTCAGATGGAAACAGCCGAGGAAGAAGCGCATAGTGTAGAGGAAGAGCTGAAACGGGCTGAGACGGAAATCAGTCGGATTTCCCGGGAGAAAGGAAGTCTGAGCGAAGAAAAGAAAACACTCAGCGTCAGAATGGAAGAACTGAAGCTGCAGGGCAGCAGAAAAGTATCCCGAAAGAAGACCATCGAAGAGATGGAAAATAATTACGAAGGGTATAACTATGCGGTCAGATACATAATGAAAGCCAACCTGCCCGGGATTGAAGGCACGGTGGCGGATAAAATGTCTGTACCCGAGGAATTCTCTGTTGCCGTGGAAACGGCTCTTGGCGCCCAGATGCAGAACATCATCTGCGATTCCGATGAAAATGCCAAAAGGGGTGTCCGGCTTCTAAAGGACAATCGAGCCGGCAGACTTACCTTTTTACCGGTATCGTCAATTCGGGGAAAGCGGGCCGATGTGGATCGCCAAATAGCCGAGGACGGCGCTTACAGAGGTCTTGCAGCAGAGTGTATCGCCTGCGACCGGAGACATCAGGCCATCTTTGACTACCTCTTGGGAAGGGTGGCTGTCGTCGATGACATGGACGCTGCGGTACGACTTTCCAAACTGGCCGGATCGGGAATACGGTTTGTAACGCTGGAAGGAGAAATCATCAATACGGCGGGCGCTATCACCGGCGGAAGATATAAAAATAAGACAGCTAATCTTCTGGGCAGGAAGAATGAGATCGCCAGTCTGGATGAGGAGATTCGCGCTATCCGTGAGGAGGTTTTCAATGCCGGCAAGAAAGCTGAAGAGCTGGCAGAGAAGATAGAGACGTTGGAAAGGGAGTCGGAAGCGTTGGAAGAGAAGCGAAGAGAAGCTCAGGTAGCGTCCGTTGCGCTGCAGAGCAAGATCGCTTCGCTGAAAGAAGCCGAAGGCAGACTTCGCGGAAGTCAGGAAAAGGCTTCAGCAGAAATCGCCTCCATCGAGAAAGAAAGCCGGGAAGCCCGGAAAACCATAGATGCTTTGCGGGAAGAGGAAAGCAGCGCCCGGAAAAAGATCGAAGAAACCAGCCAACAGGCAGAATCTGCCATGGGCAGCTATGAGAAAAAGCATGCTGCGGTAGAACGGGCGGCCGAAGAGATAACAAAGGCCAGAATTGCCGTAAATGAATGGGAAAACAAAAAATCCAATGCAGAAAACCTGTTGAAGAGGATAGAAGAAACGGCGGAGGACTACGCTTTTCAGATCGAGACCAAGCAGCGCCAGCGCGCTGAGTTGGAAGAAGAAAGAAATCAGATTCTGTTCGGTCGGGACGACAGCAAAGAGGAAGTCCGCCAACTGTTGAAGGAAAAAGAAGAAACGGAAAGTTACATCGAAGCGGTGTCCGACGAAAGGACCGCCCTCAGCGAGAAGATCGGTAAAGTTACCGGACAGCAGCGAGAAGAAGCCGAGCGGCTCAATGGACTGCAGGATCAGAAGTATCAGCTGGAAATCAAATCAGCGAAAAACGACACCCAGCTTGATACGCTGAAAGAGAGATTGTGGGAGGACTTTGAGATATCTTATGCGCAGGCTCTGGATTTTAAGCGGGAAGACTTTTCCATGGCGCCTTCGGTAAAGGAGAGTCGAGAGATTCGCGGCCGCCTGAGAGAATTAGGCGAGGTCAACGTCGGTGCGATTAAAGAATACGAGTCGGTAAGCCGCAGATACGAATTCCTGTCCGAACAGCGAAAAGATATCGTGACGGCTATGGAAGAGCTGCAGGCTATCATATCCGATATGGATACGACCATCAAGACCAGGTTCAAAGAAAACTTTGACCAGGTGGTGGAGAATTTTGAGGTAATCTTTAAGGAACTGTTCGGCGGCGGTCATGCGGAACTGCGCATGGAGGATGAGAACAATCCTCTCGAATCGGGTATCGATATCATCGCGCAGCCGCCGGGAAAGAAGCTGCAGAATATCAATCTGATGTCCGGCGGAGAAAAGACGATGACGGCTATCGCTCTGATGTTTGCCGTACTGAAGACAAAGCCCACCCCGTTCTGTATATTGGACGAAGTGGAGGCGGCGCTGGACGATGCCAACATCGATCGCTTTGCCAAATATCTGCGTAATTTTGACGGGATTCAGTTTGCGCTGGTTACCCATCAGAAGGCGACGATGGAGCACGCCGACGTTCTCTACGGCGTGACCATGCCGGAACAGGGTGTTTCGAAAGTGCTCAGTCTAAGACTGGGAGACGATTTTGAGCTGTAAAACTGCGGAATGGAGGAATAGAAAAATGGTTTATCAAAATATATTGGAGTCCGTAGGACATACGCCTATGGTAAAACTGAACAAAATGACCGATCCGGATGGAGCCGATGTTCTGGTCAAATTTGAGGGACTCAACGTGGGCGGTTCGATCAAGACGCGGACGGCTTTTTACATGATTGAGAAAGCGGAAAAGGACGGACTTCTGAAAGAGGATTCGATCATCGTGGAGCCGACCAGTGGAAATCAGGGAATCGGCCTCGCTCTCGTAGGTGCGGTGAAGGGATACTCTACCGTAATCATCATGCCCGATTCGGTCAGCGTCGAGAGAAGAAAACTGGTCAGACACTATGGAGCCGAGGTGATCGTCGTTCACGATGAGGGCGATATCGGCAAGTGCATAGACGAATGCCAGAAGATTGCAGAAAAGATGGCCGAGGAGGATCCGCGGGTGTATATTCCCCAGCAGTTCGAGAACCCGGCAAATCCCATGGCGCACCGCAACCATACGGCGCTGGAGATCATGGAGCAGGTTGCCGGCCCTATCGACGGTTTTTGCTCGGGGATCGGTACAGGCGGCACCATCAGCGGAATCGGCGAAGTTTTGAAAGCACAGAATCCCCAGATTGAAATCTGGGCGGTAGAACCGGAGAATGCGGCGATTCTGGCCGGCGGAAATATCGGAACCCACCTGCAGATGGGAATTGGCGACGGCCTTATACCGAAAAACCTGAATCAGGAAATCTACGATGAGATCTATGTGGTATCCGACGAAGAGGCCATCGATACGGCGCGGCAGCTGGCCCGAAAAGAAGGACTGATGTGCGGCATATCCAGCGGAACCAATGTTGCGGCTGCACTCAAGCTGGCGAAAAAGCTGGGAAGAGGCAAAACGGTGGTTACGGTTTTACCTGACACGGCGGAACGGTATTTTTCCACACCCCTCTTTGAGGAATAAAGCGGATTTCCTTTGTTTTTCCCGGAGGCTGTGATATACTGAATAAAACGATTTTGAGCTTCGGCGAGAGGCCGGAGCAGGATGGAAACAGAAGAGACAGGACAGGATGAGAAAGGGGCAGTTATGGCGCTGTTTAAGGAGAAAAAGGGTTTTTTCGGGAAGCTGTCTGAGCGGATCGGAGATGCGATCATGGGACGGCCGGAAATCGATGAAGACCTGATGGATGAACTGGAGGAAATTCTGATCACGTCGGATATCGGTATGGATACGACGATGAAGATCATGGAGAACCTGAGAAAGTATATAAAGGATAATTACATCACTTCACCGGAAAAGATCAAAGATGCTCTCGCTCAGGTCATCGCCGGCCTGATGGATAAGGGCGAGCGGAACAGGCTCTGCAGCCGGACGCCGCTGGTGATCCTGATGATCGGCATAAACGGAGGCGGAAAGACTACTTCTATAGCCAAGATCGGACACAAGCTGAGAGAAGAGGGAAAAACCGTCCTCCTTGCTGCCGCCGATACGTTCAGGGCGGCTGCGGGAGAACAACTGGAGATATGGGGGCAGAGAATCGGCGTTAATACGGTTAAGCATCAGGAGGGCGCCGATCCTTCAGCGGTCATTTTTGACGCCGTACAGTCTGCCAAGGCCAGGGGGATAGATGTGCTTATCTGCGATACGGCAGGCCGTCTGCAGACCAAGAAGAACCTGATGAACGAGCTGGAAAAGATGAACAAAGTGATATCGAGGGAGTTCCCCGAAGCGGAGAGAGAAACTCTGCTGGTTCTGGACGCGACCACAGGAAAGAACGCCGTATCTCAGGCGAAGGAATTCAATGAAGCGGCGGAAATCACCGGAGTGGTGCTGACTAAACTGGACGGTACGGCCAAAGGTGGAATTGCCATTACGATTTCCGACGAATTCGATATGCCGATCAAGTTTATCGGCGTAGGGGAGAAGATGGAGGATCTCAAAGAGTTTGATCCGTTGGAATTTGCAGGAGGAATTTTCAGTGAGTAAACCGATAGTTGCTGTAGTCGGAAGACCGAATGTGGGAAAGTCCACATTTTTTAATAAGATCGTCGGAAGGAGAGTCTCCATTGTGGAGGATACTCCGGGCGTTACGAGAGACCGCATTTATGCCGAGGCGGAATGGAACGGCATATCCTTCGCGCTGATCGATACGGGCGGAATTGAGCCGGATTCTGAGGATGTGATTCTCTCGCAGATGCGTGAGCAGGCTCAGGTCGCTATGGATATGGCGGATGTCATTCTCTTCATGGTCGACGGCAAAGACGGACTGACCCATGCCGACCGGGAAGTCGGAAACATGCTTCGGCGAACGGGGAAAAAGGTGATTCTGCTTGTGAACAAGGTGGATAATCCCCGCAATCTTCCCGAAGATTTTTACGATTTTTACGAACTGGGCATCGGCGAACCCGTTCCTGTCTCTGCAGCCAATATGCTCAACCTGGGCGATGTCCTCGACGAGATTACCGGGAGCTTTCCCGAGGGCGCAGGCACGGAAGAAGAGGAAGAGATCAAAGTCGCGGTCATCGGCAAGCCTAACGTGGGGAAATCGTCTCTGATCAATGCACTGCTGGGCGAAAAGCGAGTTATCGTATCGCCTGTTGCCGGAACGACGAGGGATTCTATCGACACGCCTTTTTCCTGGGGCGGAGACAGGTATATGCTGATCGATACCGCCGGAATACGGAGAAAAAGCAAGGTCAACGAGGATATTGAGCGCTACAGCGTGATTCGCGCCGTAGCGGCTATCGAACGGTGTGACGTCTGCCTTTTGATGATCGACGCCCAGGAAGGCGTAACCGAACAGGACAAAAAGATAGCCGGTGTGGCTCACGAAGCGGGAAAAGGGATCATCGTTGTCGTCAACAAGTGGGACCTGGTAAAAAAAGAGACCAATACCATGAGGGATTTCAAAAGAGAGATCGAGAGTCAGCTTCAGTTTATGTCCTACGCTCCTTCCGTATTCATTTCGGTTAAGGAAAAACAGAGAGTGTTTGATGTAATTCAGATGACTAAATATGTGGCGGAAAAGAGGGCGCTTCGCGTTCCTACAGGTCAGCTGAACAGCTTGGTCACCGATGCGACGATGATGAAGCAGCCGCCTTCCGATAAGGGACGGAGACTGAAGATCTACTATGCCGCTCAGGTTGGCGTCAAACCGCCGCTCTTCTCTTTCCAGATCAACAAGCGGGAACTGATGCATTTTTCCTACGCCAGATATCTGGAGAACAAGATCAGAGAAGGTTTTGGATTTGAGGGAACTTCGATAAAATTCGTCTTCCGGGAAAAGGGAGAGAAGGAGCAGTAATGGATACATTTTGGTTTGTTGCGGTAATCGTTATCGCTTATTTTCTGGGAAATATTTCTCCTTCCACCCTGCTTGGCCGGGCCAGAGGCGTGGACATCAAGAAAGAGGGCAGCGGCAATGCCGGAACCACCAATGCATTGCGCGTCCTGGGGAAAAAGGCGGCGCTGATTACCCTGGTAATCGATATCGGAAAAGGCTTTCTCGCTGTGGAATTGGGATTTGTGCTGTCGACGCCTTTAGCGGGAATGTGCTGCGCCCTGTCGGCTTTTCTTGGACACATCTGGCCGGTGCTTTTTCGTTTCAAAGGCGGAAAAGGCGTAGCGGTGGCCTTTGGCGCAATTCTCGGAGTTAATTGGCAGATGGCGCTGATCATGCTGGGCATAGTGGCCCTGACCGTATTGATTTCGCGGATGGTTTCCGTGGGATCTATAGTCGCGGGAGTCAGTTTCCCGTTTATCTGTTACGGTATGGAGCGGGATTTTTTCTGGTTTGGTCTGATCATGGCGATATTGCTTCTGTACGCGCATAGAAGCAATATAAAGCGAGTTTTCAGAGGTGAGGAGAACAAATTGAGTTTTAAAAGCAGAAAGGCGGAAGATAAATGAAAACAATTGGAGTAATAGGGGCAGGAAGCTGGGGAACCGCTTTGGCCGTAACGTTGAGCAACAAAGGACATTACGTGCGGATCTGCGACATCAATAGTGAGCATCTTGAAGAGATGCGAAAAAATCGTGAAAATGTCCGCTATCTGCCGGGAGTTAAATTTGGCGAAAGGCTGCAGGTCGTCGATTCGACAGAGGAAGCGCTCTCAGGCGCCGATATCGCGTTGTTTTCTGCGCCGGCTCAGCATTTTCGCAGCGCATTTGAGAGCGCCGTTCCTTTCCTTGAAGATGATATGGTCGTCGTCAACGTGGCTAAGGGGATAGAGCAGGGAACGCTGATGCGGCTTTCGGAAATCGCATATCTGCTGAAGCCGGATGTCAAGTACGTTGTACTGTCAGGTCCATCCCATGCGGAAGAGGTGGGAAGGGCGCTGCCGACTACGGTAGCGGTGGCATCCCGAGACATGGCTTTGGCCGAATATATACAGGATGTATTCATGACCGACCGGTTCAGAGTGTATACTAACGACGATGTCTGTGGTGTAGAGTTGGGCGGCGCGCTGAAGAACATCATTGCGCTGGGCGCCGGAATTTCCGATGGAATCGGCTTCGGAGACAACGCAAAAGCGGCTCTGATGACCAGGGGGATTACGGAAATGTGCAGACTTGGCGTAAAGCTGGGTGCGGATGTAGCCACCTTTTCGGGTCTTACGGGAATCGGTGACCTGATCGTTACCTGCACCAGCATGCACTCGCGGAACCGCCGGTGCGGCATCATGATCGGACAGGGAGAAAAACCGAGCGTCGCAGTGGAGAAAGTGGGTATGGTGGTAGAAGGTATGTTCACCGCTGAAGCCGCTTATCAGCTGTCTCAGCGGGTCGGCGTAGAGATGCCGATTACTGAGTGCATCTATCAGTGCATCAACGAAAAAATTTCGGCGAAAGAAGCCGTGGATCTGCTCATGGGCAGAGACAAGAAAAATGAGAAACACATCGAGTAGTGACGAGAAAGACAATGAGCAAAACTTTTCATATAACAACTTTTGGCTGCCAGATGAACGAACACGATTCGGAGATCATGGCCGGCATGCTGACGGAAAAAGGGTTCCGGCAGGTAGGAGAGCGCAGTGAAGCCGATGTGGCCATCATCAACACCTGCAGTATCCGGGAGAATGCGGACAAGCGTTTCTTTGGAACTCTCGGACAGCTGAAACGGAGAAAAAAGGATAATCCCGAATTTCTGGTCTGCGTCTGCGGCTGTATGATGCAGCAGCAGCACGTCATCGATACGATCAAGGCGAAGTATCCCTGGGTTGACGTCATCTTCGGCACTCATAATATCCATCAGCTTCCGGAGCTGATCGACAATGTTCTTGCGGAAAAGAAACGTCAGATTGAGATATGGCCAGACGGCGGAGAAATCGTAGAGGGACTGCCTTCAAAGAGGCTCTTTGACTGCAAAGCCCTGGTAAACATCATGTTCGGATGCAACAATTTCTGCACCTACTGTATCGTACCTTATACACGGGGAAGGGAACGGAGCCGCAGACCGGAAGAGATCGTAAAAGAAGTCAGAAACCTTGTCGGCGACGGCGTAAAAGAGATTATGCTTTTGGGGCAAAACGTCAACTCCTACAAGGGCGACGGCGACACCGATTTTGCCGACCTCATCTATATGCTTAACGAAATCGACGGACTTGAGCGAATCCGTTTCATGACCTCTCATCCGAAGGATCTTTCTGACAAGCTGATAAAGGCATATACGGAATGCGATAAGCTGTGCCGGAACATACATCTGCCGGTTCAGTCGGGCAGCAGCCGGATCTTAAAGCGGATGAACAGGAAGTATACGAAAGAGCAGTATCTGGAGCTGATCGGAAAGCTGCGGAAAGCTGCAGGCGATATGACGATTTCCACGGATATCATCGTGGGCTTTCCCGGGGAGACGGAAGAGGACTTTGAGGAGACTCTGGATCTGGTTCGAAAGGTGAGATACGATTCGGCCTTTACCTTCCTCTATTCGGTGCGCAAGGGCACGCCGGCGGAGAAATTTACCGATCAGATTCCGGAAGAGATAAAACACCAGAGATTCAATCGGCTCGTGGATCTGATCAATACGATCAGCGCCGAGAAGAATGCGGAATACGTGGGAAGAGTCGAGGAGGTGTTGGTGGAGGGCCCGAGTAAGACCGGAAGCCGCACATTCGCCGGCAGGACTGACGGCTTTAAACTGGTTAACTTCAAAGGCTCAGAGGATATGGTCGGACAACTGGTCAAAGTGGAAATCACAGAGGGAAAGACGTTCAGTCTGGAAGGCAGAGTGATCGGAGAGGCAGAACAGAGATGAAGTATCTGAGACGGCAGCTGCAGGATTATCAGCCGGTCTGCGAACAGGAAGAGCGGGATCGGGAGATTATGCTGGCGTTTCTGCGCGATCACCCCGACTGTCTGAGCAGAGAAAATTCGATCGCTCACTTTACCGCTTCATCCTGGATTGTCAATGAAGACAGAGACAAGGTGTTGATGGTTTATCACAACATCTATCGAAGTTGGTCGTGGACAGGAGGTCACGCCGACGGAGAAGCCGATCTTCTGCAGGTGGCTCTGCGGGAAGCCGCTGAGGAAACCGGTATAGCCGCTCTGCAGCCGCTGCAAAAGGAGCCTGTATCACTGGAGATTCTTACCGTAGACGGACATGAAAAGGGTGGGAACTACGTACCCTCACATCTTCATTTGAATGTGACGTTTCTTCTGGCAGGAGATGAGAAGCTGCCGCTCAGGGAAAAGCCCGATGAGAACAGCGCCGTCCGGTGGATTCCGTCAAAGCAGATTTTCAGCCTTGTAAGTGAACCGTGGATGGCGGAGAGGGTATACTCCAAGTTGCTGAAACTTTAAAACTATTGAATTTGCGAAAGAATCCAAAGAAAGTTTCAAAGCGGTGTTGGTTTGTCAAACATATGTTACATCGTGCTTCACAAATTCATCCAAAACCGTCTGTGGAGACTTCCAGCCTAAAGGTCGCATA
>CAJFTU010000001.1 GCA_904420065.1 uncultured Emergencia sp. | reverse complement strand
CTAACCCGATTTCTGAAAGAAATCGCTGGTAGGTCTCGTGCGAGAACTCCCCGGCTTTAGCTGGCCTTGGAGTTTACCGCCGAAACCACATGGTTTTCGCAGTCTCTTGAAAGTCCGACAGGTTGTGACTTCGCCTTTGCACTGATTATAAACTAATTCTTACCAGCTGGCTTTTCTTACGCCAGGAATTTCTCCTTTATAAGCAAGCTCTCTGAAGCAGATACGGCAGATTCCGTATTTCTTCAGTACAGAGTGAGGTCTTCCGCAGATTCTGCATCTGGTGTAAGCTCTTGTGGAATACTTCGGTTTTCTCTGCTGCTTTACTTTGAGAGATGTCTTTGCCATGCTTTCCCTCCTATTATCATTTCCGGGCATTACCGGGGAAAAAAACAAAATCCCCTCCGCGGCAACGCCGTCATACAATCCGTTTTCTTATTTCTCAAACGGCATACCGAGAAGTTCAAGCAGCGCTGCCGCTTCTTCGTCCGTTTTGGCCGTTGTGGTAAATACGATGTTCATGCCCTTGATCATATCTACATCGTCGTAGTTGATTTCAGGGAAGATGAGCTGCTCCTTGATACCCATGGAGTAGTTACCCCTTCCGTCAAAGGAGTTTCTGCTCACGCCCTTGAAGTCTCTTACTCTCGGAAGAGAGATATTGAAGAACTTGTCTACGAACACGTACATATTGTCTCCTCTCAGGGTGACTTTCGCGCCTACAGGCATGCCCTGTCTTACCTTGAAGTTGGCAATAGACTTTTTCGCTTTCGTCGTTACCGGTCTCTGACCGCTGATCAGACCCAGTTCCTTTACTGCAGTCTCCAGAACTTTCGCATTTTCCTTCGCTTCGCCAAGACCCATATTGATGGTAACCTTTACAAGCTTAGGTACTTCCATTACGTTTTCATACTGGAACTTTTCCTTTAAAGCAGGGAAAACTTCGTTTTTGTAAGTTTCTCTTAATCTTGCTGTCAAAATCCTCTCCTCCTTTCCTAGTCGATTACATTTCCGGTCTTCCGGTTGATTCTTACTTTCTTGTCGCCGTCGATCTTGTATCCGATTTTAACCGGCGCTTTCGCCTTCGTATCGTAATACATTACGTTGGACGCATCGATCGGTCCTTCCAAGTGCTTGATCTCAGCCTTTTCCGTTCTGGTCTGCTTCTGATGCTTGGTCTGCATGTTTACGCCTTCAACGACAACTCTGTTTTCCTTCGGCATCGCGCGCAGTACCTTTCCGGTCTTGCCTTTATCTTTACCAGTAATTACAATTACTGTATCATCCTTCTTAATACGCATCCTGTGCCACCTCCTTACAGTACTTCCGGTGCCAATGACACAATCTTCATGAAGCCCTTGTCTCTGAGCTCCCTTGCAACCGGTCCGAAGATACGGGTTCCCACTGGGGTCTTATCTTCTTTATCTTTTATGATTACCGCTGCGTTCTGGTCAAACTTTACATAGCTGCCGTCAGCTCTTCTGGCACCTTTTTTCGTTCTAACCACTACAGCCTTGACAACATCGCCCTTCTTTACGACGCCGCCCGGTGTTGCTTCTTTTACAGCGCAAACGATAACATCGCCAATGTTCGCGTACTGGCGGCTGGTTCCGCCCAGGATACGGATACATAAAAGTTCTTTTGCACCTGAATTGTCAGCAACTCTCAATCTTGTTTCTGTTTGAATCATGATCTGGTGCCTCCTTATTTAACTTTCTCGATAATGTTGACCAGTCTCCATCTCTTGTCCTTGGACAGCGGTCTGGTTTCCATAATTCTTACTTTATCGCCGATATTGCACTCGTTGTTCTCATCGTGAGCCTTAACCTTCTTGGTTCTTTTTACCGCTTTGCCGTAAAGAGAATGTCTTACGAAGTCTTCGATTGCAACAACTACAGTCTTATCCATCTTATCGCTGACGACGATGCCGACTTTAGTCTTTCTTCTGTTTCTGCTCTCTGCCATAATTACATCCTCCTTTCACTAAGCGCGAACCTTTTCCAGTTCTTTTTCTCTGATAATCGTTTTAACTCTCGCGATGTTTCTCTTCACTTCTCTCATCTTTACAGGGTTCTCAAGCTGTCCTGTAACATGCTGGAATCTGAGATTGAACAGTTCTTTTTTCATCTTTTCCAGTTCAGCGTTGAGCTCAACATCTGTCATTTCTCTCATTTTCTTCAATTCCATTATGCTTCACCACCCTTTGCTTCTTCTTCCTTGATGGCAAACTTTGATTTAACCGGCAGCTTGTGGCTGGCAAGTCTCATCGCCTCTCTTGCCTGCTCTTCGGTTACGCCGTCGATCTCGAACATAACTCTGCCCGGTTTTACTACGGCTACCCAGTATTCAGGCGCACCTTTACCGGAACCCATACGTACTTCGGCCGGTTTCTTTGTTACCGATTTGTGTGGGAAAATCTTGATATATACTTTACCACCTCTCTTGATCGATCTGGTCATCGCAATACGCGCAGCCTCGATCTGGTTGGAGGTGATCCATCCGCATTCTGTTGCTACAAGGCCGTATGCACCGTAGGTAATCGTGTTTCCCTTGGTGGCTACGCCTTTCATTCTACCTCTGTGAACTCTTCTGTGTTTAACGCGCTTTGGCATTAACATGGCTTAGTTCCTCCTTTCTTGCAGTGCTTATTCTTCAGTCTCAGTGTTTTCAACCGCTGGTGCCTGAGTCTGTGGTTCTTCTGCCTTTGGTTCGGCCTTCGGCGTCTTTCTGACTCTCGGATTTACAGCTTTAACCGCGTCGCGTCTGTCGTCGCGTCCGTTTCTTCTGCGATCGTTGTTTCTGCGGTCGTTTCTTCTTCTGTCTCCGTCTTTTCTGCCTCTTCTGTCTCTCTTCTCACGTCTCTCTTCTCTGATCGGGCTCTGCAGTCCCTTGTCGAGAATTTCGCCGTGGTTGATCCATACTTTTACGCCGATCTTGCCGTAGGTGGTGTCCGCTTCCGCAAATCCGTAGTCGATATCTGCGCGCAGTGTGTGAAGAGGAACGTTTCCTTCACTGTACTTTTCACTTCTGGCAATTTCCGCTCCGCCCAGTCTTCCGGAGCAGAGAACTTTTATTCCCTTCGCGCCGGCTTTCATGGTTCTGCCGATAGCCTGTTTCATGGCTCTTCTGAAAGAGATACGTCTCTCCAGAGCCTGCGCGATGGACTCAGCTGTCAACTGCGCGTCCAGCTCTGATCTTCTGACTTCCTCGATGGAAATCTCTATTTCTTTTCCTGTCAGCTTGACCAACGCCGCTTTCAGCTCATCGATGCCGTTTCCGGATCTTCCGATGACCATTCCCGGTCTCGCAGTCAAAACGATGACTCTGATCTTGTTTTCTGCAGCTCTTTCGATCAAAACTTTTGAAACGCCGGCAGCGTACAGCTTTTTCTTTACATATTCTCTGACCTTGTTATCTTCAACAAGCAGATCCGCAAAGTTCTTTTTGTCTGCGTACCATTTTGCATTCCAGTCTTTGATTACGCCCACTCTCAATCCATGCGGACTCACTTTCTGACCCATACTGGTGAACCTCCTATCTTAGTCTCTTTCCTTCAGAGTCACGCCGACGTGGCTGGATCTCTTCAGGATGATTGATGCTCTGCCCTGTGAACCGGCTCTCCATCTCTTCATTGTAGGGCCCTGGTGAGCATATACTTCTGCAACGTATAAATTGTCCGGATTCATGTCGAAATTGTTTTCGGCGTTCGCCGCTGCTGATTTCACAACCTTTTCGATGATCTCTGATCCTTTACCCGGTGTGAATTTCAGAATCGTCAATGCCTCGTTTAAGTCCTTGCCTCTAACCAGGTCTGCTACCGGCTTCAGCTTGATAGGAGACATTCTGACATATTTTGCAATTGCTTTTGCTTCCATTTTTTATCTCCTTTACTATCTAACCTTCGATGACTTATCTGCAGCATGACCTCTGTACGTTCTCGTCGGAGCGAATTCTCCGAGTCTGTGGCCTACCATGTCCTCTGTGATGTACACTGGAACATGTTTTCTGCCGTCATGAACTGCAATTGTGTGACCTACCATCTGAGGGAAGATGGTGGACGGTCTGGACCAAGTCTTGATAACCTTCTTTTCGTTAGCCGCGTTCATCGCATCGATGGCCTTGAGCAGCTTCTTATCTACGAAAGGGCCTTTTTTCAGTGATCTACCCATTATCTATGCTCCTTCCTTACTTCTCATTTCTTCTCTTAACGATATACTGGTTCGAAGCCTTGTTCTTCTTTCTGGTCTTGTAACCCAGTGCCGGCTTACCCCATGGCGTAACCGGACTCTTACGTCCGATCGGCGCTCTGCCTTCACCACCACCGTGTGGATGGTCGTTCGGGTTCATTACGGAACCTCTTACGGTAGGTCTGATACCCATGTGTCTTTTTCTACCGGCTTTACCGATCTGAATGTTTGCGTGATCCACGTTGCCGACTTCACCGATGGTTGCTCTGCAGGAGATGAGGACTTTTCTCACTTCTCCGGACGGCAGTCTTACCTGCGCGTATCTGTCTTCTTTCGCCATCAGCTGAGCGGCGTTTCCGGCCGATCTTGCCATCTGTCCGCCTTTGCCCGGCTTCAGCTCGATGTTGTGGATCATCGTACCTACCGGAATGTTGGCGATCGGAAGTGCGTTGCCGACTTTGATATCTGCGTCGGCGCCCGAGTAGATTACGTCTCCTACGTTCAGCTTATCCGGTGCGATGATATATCTCTTTTCGCCGTCTGCGTATACGATCAGGGCGATGTTGGCGCTTCTGTTCGGATCGTATTCGATAGTCTTTACCGTACCCGGAATACCGTCCTTGTTTCTCTTGAAGTCGATGATTCTGTACTTGCGTCTTACTCCGCCGCCTCTGTGTCTTACGGTGATCTTTCCTCTTGCGTTTCTTCCTGAATGCTTCTTCAACGTTGCGGTAAGAGATTTTTCCGGCTTGTTGGTGGTAATCTCTTCGAAAGTAGAAACAGTCATGCCGCGCTGTCCAGGAGTGGTTGGTTTATATTTTTTAATTCCCATTCTGTCTACCTCCTATATTACAGACTCTGGAAGAACTCGATCTCTTTGCTGTCCTCTGTCAGCGTTACGATCGCCTTCTTGTAGGCGGAAGTCTTTCCCATCGTTCTTCCCATTCTCTTTACTTTACCGTCGTAGTTCATGATGTTTACTTTTTTCACTTCAACACCGAAAATTTCTTCGACAGCCAATTTAACCTGTGTCTTATTGGCGTCTGTTGCCACTCTGAATGTGTACTTCTTTTCCTGAGCCATATCCATGCTCTGCTCAGAGATGACCGGTTTGATGATTACGTCATATGCAGATCTCATTATAAGTACACCTCCTCAATTTTTTCGACAGCCTCTTTTGTTACGATGAAGCTGTTGTGGTTTACGATCTCGTAAACGTTCATTGTTCCCACGAGAGCAGTCTTTACTCCCGGAATGTTTGCCGCTGATTTTACCACGTTTTCGTCTTTGGACGCGGTGATGATCAACGCCTTCTTATCTGCTTTGATATTGTTCAGAACCTTGATCATTTCTTTTGTCTTAGGTTCTTCGAACTTCAGCTCGTCTAATACGATGATTTCTTTCTCCGCTACTTTGGAAGAGAGGGCGGACTTCATTGCCAGTCTCTTTACCTTCTTTGGTACGGAATATCTATAGCTTCTTGGTTTTGGAGCGAATGCCACACCGCCTCCTACCTGTGAAGGATCCGTGGTGCTTCCCTGTCTGTGGCGGCCGGTTCCCTTCTGTCTGAACGGCTTTCTTCCGCCACCTCTGACGTCGCCTCTGGTCTTTGCGGACTGAGTGCCCTGTCTCTGGTTTGCCAGATAGTTTACGACTACTGCGTGAACAGCATTAGCGTTTGGTTCAATACCGAATATTTCATCTTTAAGCTCAATAGTGCCGGCTTCGTCTCCGGCCATGTTAAGCATAGTTACTTTTGCCATGATCTGCTTCCTCCTTTCTGAAGTCTGTCTTATTTATCGTCCTGACCCTTGACAGCGTAACGGATCTTTACCAGGCTGCCTTTTCCTCCAGGAACAGCGCCTTTGACCAGCATCAGGTTTCTGTCAGTGTCGATCTTTACTAAAACTACGTTCTGGACGGTAACGGTTTCGCGTCCCATTCTTCCCGGAGCCTTGTTGCCCTTGAATACTCTGGAAGGATAGGTACCTGCGGCCAGAGCGCCGGCAAGTCTCTTGTGCTTGGAACCGTGAGTCATCGGACCTCTGTGATGTCCGTGTCTCTTGATGTTACCCTGAGTTCCTTTACCTTTGGAAGTTCCGGTGATGTCCAGTTTCTTTCCCGGTTCAAAGTCTGCTACGGTGATTACCTGGCCTACTTCGTAGGTTTCGCCTTCTTCTACTCTGAACTCGGCCAGATATTTTTTCAAAGGCGCTCCGCTCTTGGCGAAGTGTCCGGTCATCGGCTTGTTAACTCTGTGCGCTTTCTGGTCTTCGTAGCCAACCTGTACAGCGTTGTATCCGTCAGTCTCTACAGTCTTAACCTGTGTTACTACTTCAGGACCGGCTTCGATAACCGTTACAGGAATGACTTCGCCTGATTCTGCGAAAATCTGCGTCATTCCGATTTTCTTTCCTAATATCATCTTCATTATTTCATTCCTCCTTGATACTTACAGCGGATTGAAGCCCTAACCCGATTTGCGGTGAGCAAATCGCTGGTAGGTCTCATGCAAGGGATTCCCAAAACTTGCTTTTGGCTGAATCCTACTGCGGAAGCCCTAACCCGATTTGCGCTAAGCAAATCGCTGGTAGGTCTCATGCAAGGGATTCCCAAAACTTGCTTTTGGCTGAATCCTACTGCGGAAGCCCTAACCCGATTTGCAGTGGGCAAATCGCCCTTGACTCCAATCATACTAAGGGGAGTACCCTCGCTTGTCTGTCTTTTTACAGTTTGATTTCGATGTCCACGCCGGCAGGCAGATCTAACTTAGTCAGCGCATCGGTAGTCTGCAGCGTCGCGTTGGTGATGTCAATCAGTCTCTTGTGCGTTCTCTGTTCGAACTGCTCTCTGCTGTCTTTGTACTTGTGTACGGCACGAAGGATCGTGATAACTTCCTTTTCTGTCGGAAGAGGAATCGGTCCGGAAACATCGGCGCCGGTCTTCTTTGCAGTCTCTACGATCTTTGCAGCTGACTGATCCAGCAGTGCGTGGTCATAAGCCTTAAGCTTGATTCTGATTTTCTGTAATTCGCTCATTTTTTCCTCCTGATTTTTTTGTACTGTTTTCGCTATGCTTGTACAAGGGGTTCTTTTTCCTTCGGCGAAAATTCTCCGCTTCCCGGTTAAATGCCCGCTTTTATCCCGCGTGCGGTGGAATCGCTTACTTTGCACACGGCTCCGTGCGTTTCTTTATTTTTTACACAAAGCAAAAGCCGGCGAACACCTTCGCCCCCATCTGGTGGGGACAATTCTCCGTAGAAATTACCTGATAGCTCAGCAACTTCCTACTTCATCGCCTTAAGCAAGCCTTTTAAGTATAAATGATACCGTCAAATATTGCAAGCTTTTTTTGAAAATTATCGCGAAGAATTTCACGTTTTTTTCAGAAAATAATATAGTGTTTTCAATCCTTCAGATGCCCTTTCATTGTACACGTTTCCAGGCGTTTCTTTTAACGATCTGCAAATCGATCCCCTTGATTCCAAATAGCCATTATGACCGCTTTCTATCTCTATTATTTTATTGCTGCAAACAAGAGTCAGTCTGATCAGTTGCATCTGTTTAATCGCTGATGAACAGAGAAGGCCGTCCGATAAAGAAACGCTTTCTTTATCGGACGGCCTTCTCCGTCATTTGATTTACTGCTATTTTTTCGCTGCCACAGTAATCAGCCAGCAAAACAGCTGATTCATCTTCGGCTCGCTGTCCAGCAGTTCCTCTGGATGCCACTGCACCAGAAGGATATGCTTGTCTCGATTTTCCAATGCTTCAATGATCTGATCCTTTGATCTTGCGGATACATACATATCTTTTCCTTCTTTAAGCACACACTGATGGTGCATCGTATTGGTTCGTATTTCCGCTTCGCCCAGAATTTCTTGCAAAAGACTTCCCTCAGTCAGCTTTACCTGATGCATCAGATAATCTCGTTCCTGTTTCTGCACATGAAGGAGATGACGGCCGGATAAATAAGAAATATCCTGGCATAAGGTTCCTCCGAGAATTGCGTTGATCAGCTGCATTCCGCGACAGATTCCCAGTACCGGAAGATTCCGCAAAGATGCGAAGGCAAAGATCTCTGCCCAGAACCGGTCGATATGCAGATTTACTGAGCCGAGCAGAGGGTCCGGTTCCTGATTGTACATCCGAGGATCTACATCTTCTCCGCCGGGAAAAAGAAATCCATCGCATAATTCACACTGAGATGCCAATACATCCGGATTTTCTGTCACCGAAAGAAGCAACGGTATTCCTCCGTTTTTTTCAACCGCTTCAATATATTTGCGGTGGACGCAAACGGTTGGGATATCCACCCATGGAAGTTTAGTTTTCCCTAATGCGGTAACAATGCCTATCCGCGGTTTCTTTTCTTGCCGATCTGCCATCACAGACCCACCTTTTGCTTCAGATATTCATAGTAGTATTTCTTCACCAGATCGCGAAGTTTTTCGTTTTCACATTCCTGCCAGAGCAGATCTCTCTCAAAATCCAGACTGAGAGGCATATTTTTCTCTAAAAATTCCTGATCGCAGGCGCAATCCAACGCATCAGCTCTTCCCTTCAGGAAACTGCTGATATGATCCGCTGCACCTCGAAGAGCACAGATAACGGACTCTTCCCCGATATCTCCCAGAGATTTCAGCGCCTGATCGGCGATAAACCGGATAATCAATACAGAAAGCCGGTTATATCCTTCCTTGTGTGTTCCCAGATCGTAGGACATGTTTTCTGGCTGACTGTACTGCGGATCATATTCGGCAAAGGCTTCTCCGCGCTCTACTTCGTTCATGTTTCCAGGCCGCAGATATACCGAGAAACAGCAATAGTTATCACCGTCTTCTGTCAGCGTCTTAGCCAGATTGGTCTGCGATTTCGGCGCATAAGCTCCAAAACAGGCATGATGGAATTCTTCACAGTAAATTCGTCCTAAAGCTTTCTTTCCGTCACGGATCCACTGATCTGCGATAGGACAGGTCAGCGTATAGGAAAGTCTCTGCTGCGGATTCAGACTGATCTTTTCCCGCTTGAATCTGGGATCGCTCGGCAGATCGAAATAAGTAAACAGGTTTTCCAAATTCAGCTTCATCCCCAATTCCTGATGACGCCGGCGCATCTTCGTTCCTCTTTCTATGCCATATTTTCGTATTCCTTCCCGCAACGCCTGTTCGCCCTCGATTCCGGCAGTACGAACAATCCCATCTGCTAATTCTTCATAAAGAATGGACCAGCAGTCCTGGAGATTTCCAATAATAATTTCTTCTATCTTTGTCATTTCACTCATCTTTTTTCCTCTCCTTCTTTATTTTCTTTTCTCGTTGGCAAAAGTCCAGACCATCCAGACCAGGAAGGCGACCAGTACCCCCATATGCAGATAAATTATAAGGTTCATCATTTCCCTCCTTTATTCACTCAGGGCTTTTCGTTTAGCCTTCGGATCAACTGCGGTAATGAAAAAGAACAGAATCAGATTCACTAACGTTCCCACAGCTGCTCCCGGCAGACCCAGAACAGACATTCCCTGTATCTCCATAAACACAGCGATCACCGAGCCGGCAATCATCGCAACATTGGCTGCAAGTGCAGACTTTTTCTCCCTTTTACTGAAAAACGCATAGAGCATCGGAATAAAACATCCTCCGATATACGCCGCAGCTGCAAGGCTCCAGATATCCATGATATTCTGCATCCATATGGCCATGATCAGTCCTCCTGCACTAAGTACAAGGATCGATCCCCGCGTAACCTTCAGCATGGTCTGATCATCTGCGGAAGGATTGATAACCGTTTTGTAAATATCATTAGAAAAGTTTGTCGCTGCTACCAGAAGATAAGAATCCGATGTAGAAAGGATCGCCGCCAGCAGCGCCGCAAATACGATCCCCCGCAATCCAGTAGGAAGATATGTCAGCAGCAGACTTGAAAATACAGAATCCGGTTTAATATCAGGCAGCAGCACATAAGCGCAGGTACCCATAAGTAAAATCATCATAAAAAAGGTATGCGCCGGAATGAGGCTCAGCAGCGTTCCTTTCTTCGCTGTTTTCGCATCTTTACATGCGTAGAAGCGCTGATACCGGTTTCCATCAATGAAAGCAGATAAACTGGTTGTGAAAATCAGCCGGATAATATTGGTCATATCATTCGGAACACGCAGATGATCCTGCGGGACTGTGGAAACAATGCCATCCCATCCTCCCACATGATGGAAAACATAAAAGGCCGCAGCAGCTACACCTACTCCCATAATAATGAACTGTACGTAATCCGTAACGGCTACACCCCAGAAACCGCTGAAGTAGGTAAAAAGCAGGATCACTACCGTACTGATTACCGCACCATAAATATAAGGTATCCCGGCAACCACATTGAGCACGGTAGCAAACGTCACCGTCTGTAACGCAGGTCCGGTTCCCATCAGATAGAGGAAACTGCATATTCCGCCATACACCTGCGACGGTTTTCCATAGGCTTCTCCCAAAACTTCAGGTGCAGTCAATCCAGGAAATCGATTTACTCTTTCTGCCAGAAAAAGACCGATAATCGCAGTAGCAATATAAATGGCAAAGATGGACGGTAAAAGCGTAAGTCCGCTGTCATACACCGTGCCCACCCAGCCGTTAAGCACACCGCCGCCAATAGCCGTAGCCATATATGTGCCGATAAAAATCGATAATCCCATTTTTCTTCCCGCAACAACATATTCCTCTGTTGTCTGCGTCTTTGACTTGCAGCGCAGGCCGACAATAACTACGCCGACCAGATACACCACAATGATGAGATAGTCCAGAATGTTCATTTTCCGCATCACTCCTTATCACTTTATTACTGAATTTTCTTGAATTATATCACCGCCTCCGACTTCACAGGTAGTCGTAAAAGCGGTCATCTGCTGTCAGCTTTTTCTACACAATAAAAACTGCTCCTGCCGTTTGTACAGCAGGAGCAGGAATCGGGATCTTCAGCCGTAAAAGGTGAAATCTCGATATCCGGTCAGCGGAAATAGCGCTGAAGTTCTTCTAAGAAATAATGATCCAGTTTATTCATAATATGGGTCTGCTTCATCAACCAGCCGACAACAGAATGGACATCGCAGTTTTCCAGGCGGAAGGTTCTAAGGTTATCCCTTATCCCACCAGGCTGCGTATGAATAATATCTTCTGGATAAACAGAATCAAGGGTATACGCGTCCGTCTGCATTAGTATCTCGTAAAGAGCCGCCCGCGAAGTCGTAATCATTTTTCTTACCGGCGGTACGACAGCGATCCGATGAAATATATCCGCATAAGGCCCCTTATCCTGGCTTAGATAACCTGCAAAGGGAAACGCGGAAAGCTCTTCTCTGAGAATCGTATCGCCTTTTCGAGAAAAAAAAGGATGGTTTTTCCCTACGGTAATACCGATATTGAGCTCCGCCAATGGAAAAAAGTCCAGTCCCTGTGTTTCAAATTGACGTTCAAGCGGGTGCAGATAACAATCCCATACCCGGATGACCCCGACTGAAGCGAGATTGTCCGCAACATACACCGGTACTTCCACTTCATAAGTCTCATAATGATTAACCGTCAGATCCTTCTCCGCAAAATGCTCAGACATCCGGCTGAGCACAGCAGTGACCAGAGGAAATCCATTGCTTACCACAGTATATACATCAGACTTTTTTTCTCCCCTGTCTCCGGAAAATGCCTGAAGCTGAGAAAGCTGAAGATGGAGAGGACGAATATGGTCAAGAAACAATTTACCGAAAGGGGTAAGGTGAATTCCCTTTGATGTACGTATAAACAGTTTTTGACCCAGTTCTTCTTCAAGACGACTAACTGCCGAAGACAAAACCGTTCTGGAAATAAACAGCTGATTTGCCGCTGCACTGATGGAACCGGCTTTAACGATTTCGATCACATAATTAAGCTGCTCTATGGTCATGATCCACCTCCATGTACATACTGCTCCTGTTTTTTTAAATCGGCTTTCGTGGCAGCCCGTGCATCCAAATTTCGACAGACCACAGAAATTTCAAATAAAGATTATCATAATCATAGCATATTCCCATCATTTATCAAGGTTTTCCCATACAAAACAAACAAGCATGTTTCGGCAGTCCCTAAACGCGAAACACCTTCGCCAGAAACGCCCCGCAGGGCAGGCTGCGCAGCTCCGCTCCCGAAATCACCTTTAACCGGACGATCAGCACGACATACATCAGAATCCCGGCAAAAATAGAGATTACCGCAGCCATACGGATGCCTACGCTCCCGGCAGCGATCGTGCAGACTGCCCGCACCCAGATCCCCATAAGCAGCGCTGCCGCTGCAGGTTTTACAAAAATCTGCAGCAGAGGGAAACGGATACCCGTATGCCGTTTCAACGCAAACAGGTCGAGCAGCAGCGCCGTCAGATAGGCGGCATTGGTTCCCAGCGCCGCACCCTTAACGTTAACCGCCGGAATACCTACCAGTATATAGGTGAGCACCGCTTTTACACAGGCTCCAGCGGCCAGATTTTTTACCGGCGTCAGCTGCCGGTCAATCGACTGCAGCGCTCCCGTCAGAGTCTGAGAAATAGCCAGCAGCACAATGCCTGCCGTCATAATCCGCAGAATGGACGCCGCGGCCAAAGCGCTTTCCGCCTGCTGCGGATAGAGCAAGAGCAGAATAGGTTCCGCCAGGGCAAAGAGGCCTACGGCGCAGGGACAGGCCATGATCATGGTCAGCCTCATACTGATCCGCATATTCTCTCTGACCTTATCCATTTTCTTCTGCCAGAAAAAAGCCGCTATCGACGGCACGAGGCTTACGCCGATAGCCTGAGTAAAGGTCTGTGGAAGGGAAATCAGCGTATCACAGTAAGAGCCGTACTGACTGTACAGGTTCAGCGCGTCCGCATATTCCCAGCCGGTGGCCTGCAGGCGGGACACGATAAGCGACGTATCGATCGTCGACATGATCGGCATAATCTCTGCTCCGATGATAATCGGTACGGCAATCCAGACGATTTTCTTCAGTATAAAGCCCGTAGGCTCTCTGTCGTCTTTTTTCTCCCGAGGCCGGTTCTTCTTTCGGTGAAACCAATAGATCGCCAGCATGACCACAATTCCGGCCGCCGCGCCGGCTGCCGCGCCGAAAGTGGCTCCCGCCGCAGCCATTGGCAGACCCTGGTCGAAAAGCATGAACGACAGCGTCAGTCCGACGGCAACGCGGACTACCTGTTCGGAAATCTCAGAAGCCGCCGTCGGCAGCATATTCTGCTGTCCCTGAAAATATCCGCGAAAAGCCGACAGCAGCGGGACGATACACAGCGCAGGAGCAATAGCCCTCAGCGAAAGGGCTGCCTCCGGTATCTCTATGATTTCGGCGATGAACTCCGCTCCAAAAAAACAGATGGAGAAAGAGGCAATCCCTATGGCCCACATCAGTTTTACCGCCGTAGAGAAAACCCTGTGAGCGCTGTGAAGATTTCCCACAGCCATCCGCTCGGAAACCAGCCTGGAGATCGCCACCGGCGTTCCAGCTGTCGACAGCACCAGAAATATGGAATATATGCTGTATGCTACATTGTAATACGCCATTCCGTCGCCCAGCTTATTGGTCAGCGGAATGCGCAGCGCCGCGCCCAACAGTTTGACAAGCAATCCGGATATGCTCAAAATCGCGGCCCCTCTGACAAAATCTCTTTTCCCTGTCATTATCCCGTTTATCTTTCCCCTATCATATACAGCGCAAAGAACCCCACTTTATGTTTTCCATAGTCCCACGGAATTCCGCAGGTCTCGCACAGTTTTGCCACGTCGATTCCGTATGCAGACAGGCAGGAGGCCACCCTGTCCGGAAAACGGCAGGGTTCACCCGATATCTTGGCGCACTGACTGCATTGACTGCACGGCCCCGCCATGATCGGAAGACCGCCGATTCCTTCTTGCGCCAGTCTATCCATGAACGCTCTGACTCTGGCGTTGTGTTTCTTCTTCAGCTGTCCGGTCTCCGCCCCGTCGGTGATATCTTCAACCGGCTGAATGGTCTGAAGGACCAGGGCCCTGCTGTACCGCAAAGCCTTCTGTTCCATCTGCTGCGGCGTCCCGCAATCCGGAGGACAGCCGTAATTTCGCCCGTAATTGCCACAGCTGTTCATCTCGCAATATTTTCTGAAGTCATGCACGAAAACCAGATCATCCGCGCTGACAAAAGCCGCCCGATCTATCCCTGCCGCTTCTGCCTCTTTCAAGATCTTTTGTTCATCCATATCCTTACAACTCCTTTAAGTGTTGTAATTATCATAACTTTTCCTCCCGAAGCTGTCAATGTCCGGTCTGTGAAAATTCGGAATCGTCACCGGGAATCCGCAGGCACACAAAGCAGTGGAAAAGAGCAAGCTGGCCACGGGAAAAACTTCCGTGGCCAGCCGCATCATCTGTCATACCGGCAGCAGCGCCCGGGCCAACAGCTGCATGCCTGCAGGAACTTATCTAACCGTAAGCGGGCAAGGCGGGCTTACCGATACAGAGCCGCTCTACCGCAAACTGCTCGCCTTTATCCGGAACAGCAACCTCTCCGTTTCGGGAGACGCGTATGAAGAGCGGCTGATCGATGAAATCGGTTCCCTCGAAGGAGAAAACCAAATCATCCGAATCAGCGTGCCGGTGTCGCACGAAAATAAGGAACATCCTCCCTGCATACCGCAAAATCAAACTGTCCAATAAAAGAGCGTTTTACAAGATCCGTTCAAAGCCTTGGGTCGAATACGCTTTGCCCTCATCTTTCAAACGCTGCGCCTCTTCTACGGCTGCGATATTCTTCTTGCTTACTTTATAAAACGCACAAAGCACAGCTGCAGCCAAAGCCACAATACCCGGAATAACGGCGAAGATTATCCTCATTCCGTCTGACATGGCATCGCTTACCACGGCTGCAGACGGATCTACATGCAAAAGCTGCATCAGAACGCCGCAGAGCCACATACCTACAGCGACACCCATCTTTCCCGAGAAAGAGGTAATAGAAACCATCAGTCCCTCTCTGTTCTTCTCGTACTTAAACAAATAGATCTCAGAGACATCAAAGTTCATCGTGAATATGGTGATCCAATATACTGACGTGGCTAAATCAATTCCGGCGATCAACAGCACGACGACAACAGCCGGAGGTCTGAACAGGGTCATTACTATCGCAAAAAAGACCATATACAGAAATGCTGTCATAAGCCCCGCTTTTCTGCCAAATTTCACGACGAAATTGCCCATAGGCACAATGAAAATAATGGAAATCAGCGTCGGCCACAGATTCAGCAGGGCGATTTCCCCATTATCAAAACCGAAAGTAAAGGACAAGAAGTAGATCAGAGAACTGTTGAAAATCCCCAGCCATAAATTGAAAGCAAATGCCATCAATACAACTATGACAAACTGTTTCAGACGGAAGAGATCAAATATATCCCGAAATACTCCGACAGACGCCCTCTCCGCGCTATCAGCCGAAATCGAGTTGTCTTTCTCTTTTCCCTTAAGCGAACAGCCCGCGGCAATGAATGAGACAGCTGTAATTACACCGAAAACAGCACCCACAATTCGGAAAGTCAAAGTGTCGGATTTGCCCATCTCCTGCATACGATCCAAAAACTCCATTACGCCATAAGAGAGAAGCATCTGCGCGAAGATAGAAAACACCATTACCGAAGTCCTCATCTTGGCTTTCACATCGTAATCATCTGTAATTTCACTGGCCACCGCTACGTAAGGAATATCCACAACGGTGTAAAACAGCCAGAAAACAATGTTGATCACCACGAAATATATAATTTTCATGGTCTCGCCCATCTCTACATTACAGAAGAGAAGAAACACCGAGATGCCGAGGGGAATCGCTCCTCCTACCATAAAGGTAGACCGTTTCCCAAAATTCCCTCCCAACAAATGGCCCTTATATCGGTCGTTGAGATAACCGATAATCGGGTCCGAAATGGCATCCCAGGCCACAGCAAAGAGAGAAATAGTCCCCGCCACAGCCGGATTAATTCCGGCTACACTGGTAAGGAAAAATATAAAATATGTATAGAAAAGATTTCCTGCGATGTTTTCACCTACACCGCCTGTGCCGTACCCTATGATGTCCTTGAGCCTTATCTGATTATTTTTCATCGTAGTCTCTCCATTCTTTATTGAAACCAGTTTACTTTTTCCTGAACCGCTCTGACATTGATTTGCTTCAAAACCGTAAATTCCTTAATCCCTTCAATACCGCCCGCAATGCCGATTCCGCTTTGCTTATGCGGACTCGAAGCCAAAACGCCGCTGTCTTCTAAATAAGTATTCACCCACATAATGCCGGTATTGACATTTCTGCATACGCGCACAGCTCTTTCCAGATCCTTTGTAAACACAGCGCCTGCAAGACCGTATTGCACGTCGTTTGCCAGCTCTATAGCACTTTCTTCATCGGAGAATTTCTGTACAGTCAAGACCGGTCCAAAGATTTCCTCCTGTACGATACGCATTGACTGACTGCAGTCGCAAAAAACTGTCGGCTCGATAAAATATCCGTCTGCAAATAAGCCTTCTTCCAGCCTTTTTCCGCCTACAAGCAGTTTTGCGCCCTCCTCCTGACCTAATCGGATGTAATGCAAAACCGACTGCATGTGCTGTTGACTGATCAACGGTCCGAATTCGGCGTCTTCATCCATAGGCATTCCGACCCGTATTTTACCGACCCTTTCTTTCAGTCTCTTCGTCACCTGATCGTAAATTCCTTCCTGCACCAACAATCGGGATCCGGCCACGCATAACTGTCCCTGACTGAGAAAGGAGGCAAACATCGCATTGTCAACGGCAGCTTCAATATCTGCGTCGTCAAAGACAATAAACGCCGATTTTCCGCCTAATTCCAACGCAAGTTTCTTTACGCTGGAAGCAGAATTACGAATCAGCTCTCTCCCGGTCTGTGTACCTCCGGTAAAAACAATTTTACTCACTTTCTGACTTTCTGCCAGCAGTTTTCCGGCTTTTTTCCCTGAGCCCAAGAGCAGATTCACGCTTCCCCGCGGAAACCCTGCCTCCTCAAAGATCTGAAAAAGAGCCACAGCAGAAAGCGGCGTCAGAGAAGAGGGCTTCACCACTACGGTATTTCCCGCCGCAAGGGCCGGAGCGATCCCGCCCGCGGCAGTGCCGAGGGGATAATTCCAAGGGACAATAATCGCGCAAACGCCGAGAGGCTCTCTGACGGTCATTGAAAGTAACCCGTCGCCGCTGTCAGCAGTATTTCCACGGCACTCACCTGCGAGGTTAGCGCAGCAGCGAAATTCCTGAGCAGCTGCACAGATATCATCATACCGGGTTTCTCTGTATAGTTTTCCCGTATTTAGCGTTTCCAGGCGTGCCAGCTCATCCGCCCGCTCTTCGATCAGATCTGCCGTTCGATTTAGAAGTTCGGCTCTCTCGCTTACCGAAAGATTCCGCCACAGGGAACCCGGCTGAAAGGCCGAATACGCCGCATTTACCGCAGCCTCCACATCTTGTTGTTCCGCTTCTTCGGCCTCAGCAATCACCATACCTGTAGCGGGATCCACAATAGAGCGCTTCTGTTTTTCCGACGAGGCCGAACCTCCCCATCTTCCGTCAATAAACATATGTAATTCCTGCATTCTCCGCTCTCCTTTCGCAATCAATCAAAATAGCAGCTTCGAAAACCCACATCGAAATAACGGTCTTCCTCCTGCATGTAAAAGCCATACATGAATATGCCGGCATGTTTCCCGTTGACCCAATATCCTCCCCGAATCGGATATCGAACACCCTGCAGCATTCCCCATGCCAGTTCACAGCCAATCGGTACTGCAGAATTCGCCGAAGGAAGGATAGCCAGCTGTTCTGCTATGTTTCCCTTTTCCCAGTTACGCGGAGCAGCCACCTCCCGGAAAGGAAGATACACATCTTCAATGTTTTTTTCCAAATTTTGCTTCTTCGTCGTCCCAAAGTCAAGCTGCATCTGCGGCAGATCTTCTGCGTACAGCCCGTTGTGCCTCATTCGGAGCGCCGGGCTCTCTGATCGCGGATTTACGAGGTTTCCATTTTCACCGATACGGCTCCATCTCTCACTCTCCAAACAGAGACCGGCTGCAGCTGCATCATTATTTTCTATGACTTCAAAGAAACCGTCATACAGGCGAATTCCGCTGACCAATTCAAAGACATTGCCGTTCATATCGAAGATGCCGTCCGCAGTGCCGTCATGAGACCAGGTTTCCGGTCCCGAACCGGTTGCGGTTCTCATCGGCGGTCCCTCTTCACCCGCCGGAACAACGGCTTTCAACGAAGACAGAATACCGCTTTCCTCCGGATGACTCCAGTCTCTTCCATTGTCATTATTTCCTCTGGGAAGCGTACCGTTTTTCAGACTGTAAAGAGCCGCGGCAGCCCATTCTGCATTTGTCATCAAGTGCCAGTTCTTCCCTTTATTCCGACAAAATTGTTCCATCTGGCACGGGCTGTACAAAACCGCGGGATCTTCTCCCTTAAGGCTATAGGCTCTTTCATTCTTCACCACATTTTGATACTTACTGATGTAGATAAAATCCTTTTCCTCGCCGTTGACCACAAAGGCAGGATGTACCACTTCAATCCCTCCTTCAATGACATCTGAAATTTTGAATTTCGGGATTTTTACCATTACGCTGCCTTCACCGGCATCATCATACAAAATTAACGTATTCTTTTCTCCCATGTGAAGCTCCTCTCGTCAGCCATTCTCTCCTCTTAAACGCTCGGGATTGAGCGCACCCAATTCGTCTAAAACGAACCTGCCGTCTTTTCGAATCAATGTGTCATCAAACCAGATCTCACCGCCGCCGTATTCAGGCCGCTGAATCTGAATCAAGTCCCAGTGAAGCTCCGAACGGTTGCCGTTATCTGCATCTGCATAGGCGTCTCCCGGTGTCAGATGAAAACTTCCACAAATTTTCTCATCAAACAAAATATCCTGCATTGGTTCGAGAATATACGGATTTACACCGATAGCAAACTCTCCGAAGCAGCGGGCGCCCCAATCCGTATCGAGCAATGTGTTGAGCCTTTCGCAATCGTTAGCCTCGGCCTTTACGATTCGACCGTCTTTAACTTCAAACCTTATCTTTTCAAAAGTAAATCCTTTTATTCTGCTGGGCACATTATAGCAGATAACTCCATTGACCGAGTCACGTACCGGCGCAGTAAACACCTCGCCATCGGGAATATTCATATCGCCGTCGCATTTCACTGCGGGAATACCTTTGATGGAAAAAGTCAAATCCGTACCCGGTCCGGTAATTCTCACCCGGTCGGTACTTTCCATCAACGCTGCGAGCGAATCCATTGCCCGGCTCATTTTTCCGTAATCCATATTGCAGACACGAAAATAAAAATCCTCAAGTCCTTCCAAACTTGTTCCCAGCATTTGAGCCATGGAAGCGCTGGGGTAGCACAGAACAACCCATTTGGTGTGATTAATACGGCAGGTTTCAACCGGGTTCATCATAGAATCATACAAGAGCTGTCTGTCCAGGGGAACATCTGACAATTCCGCACTGTTCTCTCCGCCGCGGATATCGATGAAAGCATCCATGGCTTCCATTTGCTGCAGCTGCAAAGCGCTGTACAACTTTAACTGCTCCTCGTCAGCACCCAGTAAAAGCTCTCTCAGAACAGTACTGTCCCGATGCTGTACAAAAGGCCTGGCGCCGAGTTTGTAGGTTTCTCGGATCAACTGACGCACCAGCGGAACAGCCGCATTCCCCTCATATTGAATGAGGAGGTTTTCGCCCTCTTGCAGGCGGCAGGAGTACTGAGTCAAAACAGACGATAATCTTTCAATTCTGCTATCCATACCTCCGTCCTCTCTTTCAAAGCGCTTTATTATTTGAATGAACGTTCATTCAAATAATAACAAATTTAAAATTTTCTGTCAAGCAATTTACTGTAAAAAAATAATACCGGCCATTTAAGCCGGTATATTCTGCCTGAAAGATAAAAATATCTCTGTTACTTCTGCTCCTTTATTCCCAAATAAGATTTATACAGTCTTTTGCTGCTTTCTGCCGCGATCTGGGACGTCTCTTTCTCTGTTATAAAGTCACTGAAATCGTCTAAACCGTTCAGCAAACTGTAGAGGAGAATCGCCGCTTCTCCAACATCTGTCGCGGAAATGATCCCCAGCTGCAAAAAATAGTTCAAATCTTCCTCCATCAGAGAAAGAATTTTCTTCTGATAGCTTTGAAATTTCAGCTTTGTCATTTCATCCCGCAGCGCCAGATTCCTGCAGGTAAAGAAAACTTTCGACTCCGACTTTGCTTCCTCCGGCGACTGCGAAGGATCAAACAGCGTATCGAGGTACGCCTCAAGCTGTCTGGACGGATCGTTGATTTCTTTATCGATTCCCGGATAAGACATCTCAAGACAGCGCTCCAGAACGTAGCTAACCATCTCGTCTATCAATATATCCCGATTCTTGAAATAATAGATGATCAAACTGGGCGGAATTTCCAAATGTTTAGCGAGCTTTGCAATGGAAATATTTTCAAGCCCGAATTCCGCAATCATTTCGCTAAATCCTTTGAGAATTTCCCTTTTTTTCATCTGATATTGCTTATCGTTACGCGTCTTCACTCTTCCACTCCACTTTCAGCTCTTCTATCTCGTCTGTTCTAATCGAATTATAACACAAGAACCGAAAAAAAGACCAGCGGATTCTCACGAAGGCAGATTCAAGCTATGCATACAGACGAAAAAGCTCCGAAAGCCTGACAGACTTTCGGAGCTTCACACAAATGCAATTCCTGTTTATCGCGGCCTGATACCGCTGACCATTAATAGTTTTCCGCCTTGATCTGGAAGTAAGCCTGAGGATGCTTGCATACCGGGCAGATTGCCGGAGCTTCTTTTCCGACCACCTGATGTCCACAGTTGCTGCACTGCCACAGCACTTCTTCGTCCTTCTCAAATACTTTGCCTTCTTTTACATTCTGAGCCAGCTTCTTGTATCTCTCTTCATGCTCTTTTTCTATTGCGGCTACGCCCTCCATCTGAGCGGCAATTTCCGGGAATCCTTCTTCTCTGGCAGTTTTAGCCATTTCCGCATACATTTCTGTCCACTCGTAGTTCTCGCCCTCTGCAGCGGCCAACAGATTCTCTTCTGTGGTGCCGATACCTACAGCCAGCTTGAACCAGAGCTCTGCGTGCTCTTTCTCATTGGCGGCAGTTTCTTCAAAGATCTTCTGAATCTGTACATATCCTTCCTTCTTTGCCTTGGATGCGTAGAAGGTATACTTGTTTCTGGCCTGGGACTCGCCTGCAAAAGCGATCATCAGATTTTCCAGTGTTTTCGTTCCTTTTAAGTCTTTCATGATTTCTCCTCCTTGTTTTGTTTATGTTCACTTTAATTTGCATCGACTTCTTCTGCGGCCATACAATCGTTGCATACTCCCTGCAGCAGGGTTGTCGTCACTGTCACGTTCTCGTCTTCCACAGAAAAAAGATCTCTGATCATCTGTTTCAGCCAAAAGGCGGCCTGCGGATCCTTTGCCGGAAGGTCGATCAGTCTGCCGCACTCCGTACACTGCAGGTGAAAATGCGGTGAAATATTGCCGTCAAATCGGTCTATCCCGCCAACGCCCGTGATCTTTCCGATTGCTCCCATTTCCGTCAGGGCATTGAGATTACGATAAACCGTTGCGATACCAATAGAAGGCATTTCTTTGCGAGCCTGTTCGTATACCCACTCAGCGGTAGGATGAACAGGATTTGATCTGACGATATCCAAAATCAGGCTGCGCTGCTTAGAGTATCTCACTTCAGTCCCCTTTCTCGCAATAATGATATCGATTATCATTATTATAATCTCTGTTTTTAAAGATGTCAAGCCGAATTTTATCTTTTTTATGTGTTTACTTTATATAAAAGATGGTATAATATTATCATAATCAAAACACTTTCAGAGTAAACGGAGGTAGACAAAATGCTGAAACTTTATAAATGCGCCCACTGCGGAAATATTGTAGAAATGGTTGAAGACAAGGGGGTAACGCCTGTATGCTGCGGAGAAGCGATGACTCTGCTGGATCCTAACACCACAGACGCAGCTACAGAAAAGCACGTTCCTGTCGTAGAAAAAGACGGAAGCAAAATAACGGTAAAAGTGGGAAGTGTGGAACATCCGATGACCGACGAGCATCACATTTCCTTCATCATTCTGGAGACAAACAAAGGTGTTCAGAAAAAATATCTGGACCCTGCAGGAAAACCGGAAGCCGAGTTCGTACTGTCAGAAGGAGAAACTGCAATCGCCGCATATGAAT
Source organism: uncultured Emergencia sp. (assembly GCA_904420065.1). GTDB lineage: Bacteria > Bacillota > Clostridia > Peptostreptococcales > Anaerovoracaceae > Senimuribacter. The sequence goes on along the minus strand of CAJFTU010000001.1, from coordinate 33,116 downwards.
ACTGCAATCTCCACGGATTCTGGAAAGCCGCTATCAATTAGTCATAAATCCGAAACCAAAAAGGACAACAGCTGTCTTGCAGCTGCTGTCCTTTTTCTATTCCACAAAGATACTTCCGCCGATGAATTCGCGGATGATCGAGTTGTTGACAATGATGCTGTCGTCCTCTATAGTCCGGAAAAAACGGAGGAACTTCAGCATTCTGACCGCTTCCGCGTATTCGGGTTCCTGCGGCGCAATCTTCCGCAAAAGAGGTTCCGCATACTTTTTCAGCACAGCGATTTCATAGACGTGGTAAGAGTTGAATAAAACGTCGGCTTCGCCGCTGTAAGGGAAGATGTTTCGGTCCTCTCCTTCTCTGACCTTAGGCCAGCTGCTGATGGTGCTCTGTGCATTATGCCCTCTGTAGAGATTATCCCGCACCATTCGCCTCAACATCCTCTCGTCGGTGGTCGGAATGCGGTTATGCGCGTCGATATTCAGCTGGGTCAGCGGACTGATGTAAATTTTAAATTTTTCCTCTTTCGGAATGTATTCAGTCAGCTTCTCGTTGAGGGCGTGAATTCCCTCGATCACGATGGGCTGTCCCGGCTTCACCGCCGTAATTCGCTTGCCATACTGTTTGTGCCCGGTCATGAAGTCGAATGTGGGCAGATCCACCTCTTTTCCCTGGAGCAGATCGTTCATATTGTCGTTGAACAGTCGGATATCGAGAGCCCCCAAATTCTCGTAATCCTTCTCGCCGTGTTCATCGAGAGGCGTATCCTCTCTTTCAAGGAAATAGTCGTCGGTTCCCATGTACAGCGGATTCAGACCGTTTACCTTCAGCTGTATGCACAGCCTTCTGGCAAAAGTAGTCTTTCCCGAAGAGGACGGTCCGGCAATCAGCACGATCCGCTTATGCTGCCGTTTGATTTTATCCGCGATCTCCGCGATCTTTTTCTCGTGAAGCGCTTCGGAAATCTGAATCAGCTCCCTGTACTGACCGTTATCGATCTTTTCGTTGAGATCGGCCACATAGCTGACGTCCAGCAGCTGATCCCATCTGGTCTGCTCCCCAAAAGCCTGATACAGCTTCTTCTCGTCCCGATACGGCGGAATGACGTTGGGATCGGACGGGTGAGGAAAGCGCAGAAGCACGCCTCTGCGGTACTTCATCAGCTGAAAATATTGGATATAGCCCGAAGACGGAGCCATGAGCCCGTAAAAGAAATCCCGAAAACCATCGAGAGAGTAGAACTTCACCTTCTGCAGGTGGAGTGACTCGTTTAAGATCCTCTGTTTTTCCTTTCTGCCGTCCCGCTCCAGAATTTCCATAGCCTCTTCTCGCGAAACGATTTCTTTCTTGAAAGGAATATCGTCCCGAACGATTTCTCTCATCCGTTTTTCCACATCCCGAATCTGCTTTGCCGTCACCGGCTGCGCTGTCTTGATCTCCGTGTAGAGCCCTTTGTTCAGAGAGTTTTGAATCTCCACCCGCACATCGCCCAGACAGTCGTATACCGCTTTCAGATAGATCAGCGACAGACTGTGCTGGTAAATCAGGTTCACCGCCTGGGTACGGATATCCAGAAATTCTACCCGGCATCGGCGGTGCAGGCGGTAAGTCAGATCCTCATATTTGTTGTCGACTTTTGCCGCTAAAACGGTATAAGGCGCTCTTTCCCCATATTTCTTGCAGAGCTCTTCGATCGTGGTTCCTGTCGCGATTTCAACTTCTTCCCATTCTCCCCGCAAAGTGACGCGCAAATCGATTTTCATGAAAAACATTCCCCCTTCAACATTCACCGCGGTTTTATCATGAATCAAACGAATGTCCGTTCATTATAGCATATTTACAGGATATTATAAACAACATTGGTTAAAATACAGATGAAAGGAGTGAGTAGAATGAGAAAATTAGCTTTAGTACTGATGATCATCGGCGGTCTGAACTGGGGACTTATCGGATTTTTTAAATACAATCTGGTCGACAGCATATTTGGTCCGGATCTCTTTATCGTTTCAAGAATCATCTATGCGTTAGTAGGCCTGGCCGCGATCTGGGGAATTTCATTTCTGTTCACCAGCAACACAAGAGAGGGATAAGCTCCCTCTCTTGTCTTTTAAAGCAAATCTCTTCTCAGGGAACCCGGGCTCCAAAAAGCCCGAGGTTATCACCGGAAGCTTATGCCGGAAATGTCCGAAGCTGCGGTCCGGCCCACTCGGCCATGACCGCTTGCCGGCGCGGTTAACAGCATGTAGGTTCGCACGAATCCTCGCATCCACAGCCGAAGGAACCCGGTTTGCAGAACAGCAGAACGAGCAGCAAAAAGAAGAATAACAGACTTTCGTCTATGCCTCCTCTGTCATAGCATGACATTGTACATACCTCCTATTTCAATGGTTTGGTATATAATATGACTGCTCCTTTATTTTGGTTCGCCGTCTCCGGGCTTTTCTTCGCCGGCCCTCTCATCTGCGGACGGCGCTGCTTCACCGCCCCGGTCAAGGTTGTCACCCGCTTCTCCTGCTTCCGGCAAATCGCTGCCCTCGGGGCGATTGTCAGAAGGCGGTTCGGCGCCTTCATAAACGTCTCTTTCGACGGCTTCTAAGGCCGGATCACGCTTTTCTCCGGAGCGGCTCCTGCGATAGCTCTCGCGCCGTTCCTTACGCTCCGCCTCTATCTGCTCGCCCTCCCTCACGGCTTTTCGATTGTTGCTGCTGATATACAGATCGACCAGTTTTCTCATCTCTCCGGCGTGCAAAGTCAGTCCCCGGCTCATCCTCTCGTGGTGCGGATCCCAGTCTCTTACGTCGTACTTCGGCGCGCCGCCGTTCCAGCTGACCAGGTTCAGCTCTTTGCGCCAGCCGGATTCATAACGGGCGATCACACCAAGGTGCTCCCTGATTTCAAACGTAAACGTATTATCTGGCATGGATAAAGTTCTCCTTTCTCCGCCAGTCAGCCCTCAACATCATATTACTATATTTTTGTATTTATGTCAATATTTTACATTCACCTTGTCCGCCTACTTTTCGATCTATGCTTTTTTCAATTGGGTAACGACGATCTCCGGACGGTTGAAAACCCGGAACGGGAACACGCTGTTGCCCAATCCCCGGCTGATGATCATCCCGGTCTGCCCGCAGTAATGAAGGCCGCTGGTCAGTTTGGGCAGAACCCCCTGTCCCGGTGCGAACAACCCTTCGGTAAACGGCAGGCGAATCTGGCCGCCGTGGGCATGACCGGCAAAGACGAGATCGATCTTCTCCCCTGCGTAGGCTTCAATGAGCTGCGGTTCGTGAACCAGCAGAATCACCAGATCCTCTTCGTCAACGGCTCCAGTCAGCTTTTCAATTTCCTCATCGATTACGGCTTTTTCGAATTCCTGTCCTTCCGCCTGACCGCTCTCCTTGCTCTGCAAAACAGCCTCCTCGGCAAGACCGGCGATATAGATCTTTTCGCCGTTCCTTTCAACAGAAGAACGGCATCCCACCAGCAGTTTTATCCCCATCTCTCCCATGGCGCTGTACATCTGCGCGATCTTCTCTTCCGGCAGGGCTAACTCGTGATTCCCGTTGACATAGTAAACCGGAGCGATCTTGGCGAGGCCTTCCATCGCTTTCAGACTGGCTTCGTAATCAGTATGGGTTCTGTCCACCAGATCACCGGTAAAGACGATGATATCCGGCTCGCTTTGTCTGACTGCATCGATCAGTTCTTCCTGATCCGAACCGAAGTACTCGCTCTGCAGATCGGAAACCTGCACGATTCGAAATCCGTCAAAGCTGTCGTGAACCTGCGGACTCTGAAAAACATACTTCGTAACGGTCAGAGACTTGTTGCTCCAGTTCAGAAAAAGAGCCAGCAACAGCAGCACAAAAAATACGATTATTATCTTCAGCATACTTCCTCTTCTTTTCATTTTGTATATACAGACAGCAGATATCGCCGCTCACAGCAAAAAAAGCTGCGCTCCTTTAGCGGCAGATCATTATCTTTCTCCTTCTTGTCTTGCTAACATTATAGTTTAAAGGTATAATGAATGCAAGGCACACGAAAGGCCCTGACGGAGAACGAGGGGATTGTAACGGAGGTGTAAAATGAAAAAGAGGTATATCGTGGTTCCTGCGGCGCTGGCTCTACTCTATGCGATCTGCGCCGGCAGCGGCGAACTGCCCGGGGGATTTGAAAAAAATCACGTCTTTCGCTCGGCGAAGGACTTTATCAACAAGCTGAACGAAGGAGATTTTGAAGCCTGCTGTCAGCGCTTCAATGAAGCCATGGCGGCATCGATGGACAAAGAAAAGCTGGAAAACAAATTCCGGCCCATCACCGAAATTCTCGGATCTTTCGTCCGGTTCAAAGGGATATCAATCTCAGTAAAAAAATCTTCCGGCGCCCAGTACGCAGTATGTATCGTTAAATGTCAATACGAAAAAGAGGACGCAACTTTTACACTCTTCCTGGACAAGGAGATGAAAATCGGCGGCCTTTATATCAAGTAATCTCAATTTAAAAACGGCGGAAACCGCCGTTTTTTTTGTACATATTTCACTTGTCGCAGCCGGACCCGGCTCCGCAAACCCGCTCTCAAACCGCTTGAAATCAGATTTTCATCAAAGCCGTATTTCCAGTTCTACAGGACAATGATCGCTGCCGAATATATCGGTGTGAATCTTCGCGTCGACGATTCTGTCTTTCATCCTGTCGCTGACGAGAAAGTAATCGATCCGCCAACCGGCATTATTTTTGCGCGCGTTGAAGCGATAGGACCACCAACTGTAGACGCCTTCTGCATCGGGATAGAGATAGCGGAAGGTGTCCACGAATCCCGACGCCTGAAGCCGGCGCATCTTTTCCCGTTCCTGATCGGAGAATCCGGCGTTCCCTCTGTTGGTCTTCGGGTTTTTCAGATCGATCTCCTCTTTCGCTACGTTCATGTCGCCGCAGATGATCACCGGTTTCTTTTCGTCTAATTCTTTCACAAAGGCCAAAAAGTCGTCTTCCCATTTCATGCGGTAGTCTATCCGCTTGAGTTTATCCTGCGCGTTGGGCACGTACACGTTGATCAGGAAAAATTCCTCGTACTCCAAAATAATCGCTCTTCCCTCGTCGGTATGATCACCGAAGTTCTTCTGTACGGAAATCGGCTTTTTCCGGGTAAAAACCGCCGTACCGGAATATCCTTTCTTCTCTGCGCTGCAGAAAAACTTTTCGTATTCCGGAAGATCCACTTCTGCTTGTCCTTCCTGCATTTTCGTCTCCTGAATACAGATAAAATCAGGATCGAGTTTTCTTACGGATTCGACGAATCCCTTGCCCAGAGCCGCTCTGAGCCCGTTTACATTCCACGATATGAATCTCATCTTTGTCTCCCGCTCTTACAGTTTGCACAGCTGCGAAGCAATCTGCGCAGCAACTTTCCCATTGTTGTATATCAGTTTTACGCTGATGTCCAGACTCTTTCCGCCGGTAAACCGGTTGATTCGCTCCAGCAGAAACGGCGTAATCTCTTTGCCGTGTATCCCTGCCTGTCTCGCCTCTTCCACGGCCCGATCCACGGCCTGATCCACCGCGGCGTGATCCAGGGAAATTTCCTCCGGAATCGGATTGGTGACCAGCATTCCGTTGTACAGCCCGCATTTTCTCTGCGCATCGAAGGTTTCGGCCAACTCTTTCAGCGTGTCCATCCGATAATCGACGCGAAATCCGCGCTGTTTGGTGAAAAAGGCGGGGAATTCATCTGTGCCGTAACCGATTACCGGAACGCCTTTCGTCTCCAGATACTCCAGCGTCATTCCCGGATCGAGAATGGCCTTTACTCCTGTGCAGACCACCAGGATCGGTGTGCGAGCCAGTTCCTCCAGATCCGCCGATATATCCATGGTTATCTCCGCGCCCCGGTGAACGCCGCCAATTCCGCTGGTAGCAAAGATCCTGACCCCCGCCAGATTGGCGATAATCATGGTGGCCGCAGCCGTGGTTACGCCATCCAACTTCCGGGAAATCACGGCGGGGATATCCCGCCTGGAGCACTTGATCAGCTCGTCTTTCTTCCTCCCCAAATACTCAATCTCTTCTTCAGTCAAACCGCACTTCAGCCGTCCACCGATGACCGCCATGGCCGCCGGAACAGCACCGTTTTCTCTGACTGTATTTTCTATGTTCTTCAGAATCTCCACGTTGTCCGGGTACGGCAGACCGTGGGAAAGCACCGTTGTTTCCAAAGCCACAACAGGCCGCCTGTTCTCCAGCGCCTCGCCGACCTCAGGCGCGATATCCAAATACTTGTTCATCTTGATCACCCCGATTTTCCGTCTCTGTTTCAGAAGAAATTTTAACACAAAATGTTCCTTGCGTACAGAGTTTATCCCTTCTGTTCTTTTCTATTCCTTTACTTTCGACGACGGAAAAGTTCCCGGTCTGTGATCGCCTTTTTCTGCTGAGACTTCGGGACGTCAGCTATCTTCTTTCTGAGGAAACGGCTGCAATCCGTTCCCTGTTCAAAACGGGAATCAGTCTCTTGGAAAGCACCGTTACCAGCGTGCAGAAAATCAAATCTCCCGGAATAACCATGACAAAACAGTAAAGCAGGGTGGTTCCCATGCCAAAAGGTATGTTGAGCACATAATTATTGCATACATAGAAGTAGAGGATGCCGGTTATGTAGATCACCGCAAGTCCCGCTCCGGTGGCTGCAAACAGCCGCTTATAAGACGGCGCTTTCGATTTTCCCGCAATCTTTCCGGTCACATAGGCGCCGCCCACAAAGCCGATGATATAACCGAATGTCGGTTTCAGGAGATAACTCAGTCCTCCGCCCTGAGTGAATACGGGCAGCCCGATCAGGCCCAGCGCCAGATAGACAAACGCGCTGGCGCCTCCGAGAGGTCCGCCAAGCAGCAGTCCGGCTAAAATCACAAACTGCACCTGCAGCGTAGCCGGCACAACGGGAATGGGTATACGAATAAACGCTCCAATGCAAATCAAAGCGGCAAAGATTCCACACAAAATCAGATCTCTTGTACTGTATTTTTTTCGATTCATCAAAAAGTTCCCCTTTCGGTCAAGCCTTTCGCCGCGCGTACAACAGCCGCGCGGCGATATTTAAAGCATAGCAGAGTGCGGCATTATTGTCAACTAAAAGTTTTATTAATAGGTGACAATTATGCTGCTGCGCCTTATAGTCACCTGATCGGCGTTATGTTTTCTGCGGCCGTTTTGTCTCCACCAAAAAAAGCGAAGAAGTTCCGGAAAGTAAAGGGAGGATATCCAAAGTAGGGGAAAGTTTCTAAACCGGCAAAACTGTTTCGAATAGAAACAGAATCGGTTCTTTTGAAAAAAATACGTTGTCTGAGCGGGGATTTTGGTCGGGTTGTTTTCAAAACTCAGGAATATGTTTCTATTTGAAACAGAATCTACACCTCAGAAAAAATCTCCCTGTCTGAGCTGTGATTTTGATCGATTTTGTTTCAAAAATCGGAGATGTGTTTCTATCTGAAACAGAATCCGCTCCTCAGAAAAATTCTCACCGCCTGAGCCATGATTTTGATCGATTTTGTTTCAAAAATCAAAATTGCGTTTCTATCTGAAACAGAATCCGCTCCTCAGAAAAATTCTCACCGCCTGGACCATGATTTTGATCGATTTCGTTTCAAAAATCAAAATTGCGTTTCTATCTGAAACAGAATCTGCTCCTCGGAAAAAATTCCCACTGTCCGGACCGGGATTTTGTTTTGTTTTGTTTCGTCCGTAAGCAAAAATAACGTATTTAGAAAACCTCCAAAAAGCAACAAAAAAGCCGCTGCCCCACAGATGACGATTCATCTATTTGGCATCGGCTCTTTTTACCCTTTATTTCATTATTTCATTATTTCATTGCTTCCAGGATCTTAACCGGTATCCGGCGGCACTTCTCTACCGGAATAGATGCCACCGATACCCTCAGCCCCTTGGCCAGAGGAACGAGGAAAATTCCCTCTTTCTCCAGTTTAGCGCTCACTTCGTCAGGATTGTCACAAGGAATGGAGACGAAGAAGCCCGCATCGAAAGGCACGATCTCAAGACCTACGCGGTTAGCCTCTTCCTCAAACGCTTTGCCCCTCTTCAGGAGCATCTCCCGAATCTCTTTTCGCTCCTCTGTGACTTTTTTCAGAAGATCTTCGTTTTCATAGATATTGGCGATGATGCTCTGTCCGGCTTTAGCACAGTTAGACCAACTGCCTCTTGAGGAAAACTCGCACACCCTTCTGAACTCGTCGGCAATTTCCTTCGTCGGCGCCAGGCAGATCGCCGCTCCGCAGCGCATACCGTAGATCGTAAATGTCTTGGACATACTGTAAGCCATGACCGGCAGAATGTTGGCCGGCAAAGTCTCCAGAATCGGAAAAAACTCTCTGTACTTGTCCTCGTCACCGGCAAAATCGATATAAGCCGTATCGATCAGCAGCGCTATCCGCTTTTCCGGAGGTATGTAGCTCAAAAGTTTCACAACCCGTTCCCAATCCTCATTAGTCAGGGCGTATCCTGTAGGATTGTGCGCCGGCGTATTGATGATGATAACGAGGCGATCCTGCGATTCGAGCAGCTGTTTTGCCTTGTCACAGAGGCCTTCCGCATTGTATCTTCTATCCTCCGTAAACATCTGATAGGTGTCCACGCTTCTGCCGATCTCAGAAGCGATCGTTCCGTACGGCGACCAGTGCCAATCGCTGGTCAAAATCTTATCTCCGGGACATGAATAGTTGGAGATAATATTGCGGATCGCGCCTGTGCCGCCCGGCGATGCCACAGCCTCCACATAGCCTTTCGGTTCGTATTTCCCAAAAGCCGCTTTGACTGCCGCCTTTCTGAAGGCTGGAATTCCTCCGATCGGCGCATATCCGGCGTACTCCTCCGGCTCCAGTCCCATAAACGTATCGTCTACAGACGAAAGTACCATCAGGTCCCCGTCGTCGTCAAGAAGGGTGCCTATGGTGGCGTTAACCACTGCATCTGCGCCCCTCTCTTCTATCATTTCATTGGCTCTGCGGCTTATACCGAAAATCTTATCTTCTTTGGGAATAGTTCTCCCGTTCTGCGCCGCCATGATAAAATCAGCCATTTTGTCACCTCCAAAAATCCAAAGCAGTTTTGCTCATGCATTCATTCTACTATGAACTCCTGATTTTTACAAGTTTATCTTCGTATGAACCGGAGCAGGTCTGGTGATAATAGTGTTCAGGAGGTGAAGGAAATGCGACAAATCGACAAGAAGAAAAAGAAGGATAAGGTTGCCGCTGTTTTAATGCTTTGCTTCTGTCTCATTGCCCTGACGTCTATTTTCACGATAAAGGCCAGCATCAACAAGATTTCCGAAAGCACGGAAGACGTGCCGGTAACGAAAAAGACCACTACGCAGCAGAAGGAAGACGAACAGGCCGCCCGGCAGGAAGCGCAGAAGACAGAAGAGAATTCCGCGGCAGCATCGACGGAGATTCCCACCGTCGACAGCAGAAACGGGAGGAAAGCTGAGCAAAACGTCTTTGCATGCCCGATGGATATGAATACGGCCCAGGTTTCAAAGAAGTACTCCATGGACATGGTAATCTACAACACGACTCTCGATCAGTACATGACCCATCCCGGCATAGATATTGAGGCGCCCGAGGGTTCCGGTGTGTTAGCCGCCGCGGACGGTACCATCACGGATATCTATACTGACGACTGTTACGGAATCACCATCGAGATCACTCACAGCGACGGGTATATCACAAGGTACTGCAATCTGTCCACAAAAAAACTGGCCGAAAAAGGGGATACCGTTAAAAAGGGACAGCTGATCAGCAATATCGGCCGGTCCGCGCTGTACGAATCCATGGAGAAGGATCATCTTCACTTTGAGATCCTGAAGGACGGAAAGAACTGCGATCCCACCGAATTTATCGACTTTTAAAGCCGCTCTCCTCTAAAAAAGAGCCTGTATCAGGCTCTTATCTTTACATAGTTTATATTTTTCCCCGCTCCGGCAAATTTATCTTCGTATTCCGTGGTAATATTTTCCACCGCCAGCTCCGAACGGTGAAGGTCCCGGCTCATCTCTGCGATCGTAAGCCCTTCTTCTTCAATCTGCTCCAGAGTAAAGGAAAAAAGATCCTCGTTATCGGTTTTGAACTGAATGAATCCGCCTTCTTTCAGCGCCCTGCAGTATCCCCGCAGCTTCTGACGGCAGGTCAGCCTTCTCTTGGCGTGCCTGTCCTTGGGCCAGGGATCGCTGAAGTTGAGAAAAATTCCGGAAAGCTCCCCCGGTTCAAAATAATCTCCCAGATCGTCTATATAATTCAGGATAAAGCGAATATTCTCCGCCTCGTCTTCCGCCGCCTTTTCCAGCGCCCGCAGAGCCACGCTCTGGTGTCCTTCCACAGCGATGAAGTTGGATTCCGGATAACGCCGCGCGCAGCGGGTTATGAACTGCCCTTTTCCGCACCCGATTTCCAGATACAGGGGCTGGTCTGCCGGGAAAAAGCGGTTCAGTTCTCCTCTGTGCTCCTTCGGCTCGCAGATGATATAATCCGAAAAAACATCGATTTTCTCCTGCAGATTTTTTATCTTTCTCTGTCGCATCCTTGTTCTACTCCTAAAAATATATTCTCGTCAGAATCACCGCCGCAAGAAAGGCCGCCGACAGGACCGCCGCGGCCGCATCGGCTTTCCTGAACTTCATCTGATGCATCCGCGTCCTTCCCTTTCCGCCTCTGTAGCACCGCGCCTCCATGGCCATGGCCAGATCCTGCGCAATGCGAAAAGCGCTGATAAACAGGGGGACTAGAATAGGAATGAGAGCCTTTGCCCTCCGCAATATATTACCGCTTTCAAAGTCCGCGCCTCTGGCCTGCTGTGCCTTGATGATCTTGTCCGTCTCTTCAAGGAGGGTCGGAATAAAGCGAAGGGCTATGGACATGGTCATCGCAATCTCATGGGTCGGCACGCCCACGCGGGACAGGGGTCCAATAAGCCGCTCAATTCCATCGGTCAGCGCGATCGGTTTCGTGGTAAAGGTCAGCAGAGAAGAGCCGATGATCAGCAGGATCAGCCGCACGGCCATGAAGACCGCAGTGTACAACCCTTCAGCTGTAATCTTCAGAAATCCCCACTGCCAAAGCACTCTGCCGGATACCATGAAAATATTCAGGCAAAAGGTAAAAATGATGATCAGCAAAATCGGCTTAAGCCCGCGGAGAATAAAAGACAGCGGCACTTTCGAAAGAGCCACGACAGCCGCCAGCGCCGCTCCGCAGAGGGCAAATCCGATAAAATTATCCGCAATGAACAGCTCCGCGATAAATAAAATCGTGCAGATGATCTTCAGCCGGGAGTCCAGCCGATGAATGGGCGATTCGCTCCCGTAATACTGCCCAAGTGTAATATCTCTTATCATGGTTTTTTCTTCCTCAGCAAATAGTTAAAGATCTCTTCTTCCGCTTCTTTTACGGTCAAAATGCCGGTATCTACATCGGCGCCGCCTTTTCTCAGCTTGTGCATCAATCCCGTCACCGGCGGCACGTCGAGGCCCACGGACTCCAGCCGGTCTTTCTGCGCGAAGACTTCCTCAGGAGTTCCGCTGAGGATGAGCCTTCCGCTGTCCATGACCATGACTTTGTCCGAAAGGGAGGCTACGTCGGCCATATTGTGGGACACGAAGATGATGATGTTGTTCTGAATCCGGTGCACCTGCTCAATCATGTGAAGGATCTCCCTGTGCGCTCCCGGATCGAGGCCGGCGGTAGGCTCGTCCAAAACCAGTACCTGCGGCTTCATCGCCAGCACGCCCGCGATGGCCACTCTCCGCTTCTGTCCGCCCGAAAGCTCGAAAGGAGATCTGTCTTTAACCGCTTCCCAGTCCAAGCCGACCAGTTCCAGAGCCTCTCTGACCCTGCTCTCCGTTTCTTCCTCGGACAATCCCAGATTCTTGGGACCGAACGCCACGTCAAGGGCTACGGTTTCCTCAAAGAGCTGATATTCCGGATACTGGAAAACCAGCCCTACTCTCCTGCGGATTTCCTTCATGGAAACGCCGGGATCGGTGATCTGTACTTTTCCGATCCTGATCGTACCCGAGCTGGGCTTCAGCAGGCCGTTCAGGTGCTGAAGGAGGGTGGACTTTCCCGATCCGGTATGGCCGATAATACCGACGATCTCTCCGTCGTAAATGTCGAAATTCACATTCTCCAGGGCCGTCTGCTGATCCGGCATGCCGGCCGAATAGATGTGCGATAGGTTTCTGACTTCTATTGACATATAAATTCTACCAGTCTTTCTTCTGTAATGATATCCTCGGGTACGTCGATACCTCTCTTCCTGAGACGGCGGGCCATCTCCACAGGCAGAGGGACGTCCAGTCCGATCTCTCTCAGGGTCTGTTCCTTTGAAAACACCTGAGCAGGCGTTCCGTCGAGCAGGACCTGCCCCTCGTTCATGATCACGATTCGATCCGCTTTGACCGCCTCATCCATAAAGTGGGTGATCAAAACCACCGTAATCCCGTCCCGGTGCAGTTCTTCTATGATATTCATGATATCCTGGCGGCCGCGAGGGTCCAGCATTGCCGTCGGCTCGTCAAAAATAATGCACTCCGGCCGCATGGCTACGACGCCGGCGATGGCGATCCGCTGCTTCTGTCCTCCCGAAAGCTGATGGGGAGCCTTTTTCCTGTAGGGACCCATCTTTACCGAATCGAGGGCGTTATCCACCCGCCTGCGGATCTCCGCCGGATCCACGCCCAGATTCTCCGGGCCGAAAGCCACGTCGTCTTCCACGATGGACGAGACGATCTGATTATCCGGGTTCTGAAACACCATGCCCGCAGTCTGCCGAACGTCCCAGACGTGAGCGTCGTCGCTGGTATCCCAGTTTTTCACGTATACTTTTCCGCCGGTGGGCAGGAAAAGACCGTTCAGGTTCTTCGCCAATGTGGACTTCCCCGATCCGTTTCTGCCTATAACAGCGGTAAAACTGCCCCGCTCTATTTCCATCGATACGCCGTTCACCGCTCTGACCGGCTCTTCTCCCTCGTCTCTTGCGTATTCAAAGATCAGATTTTCGATTCTTATTATGTTCTCCATGTCCAAGATCCTCTCTTGAAAAAATTCCCTTAAAAGTTAATTATACTACATCGGCAGCTCTGGTGCAAATCCTGCAGCGACGTGCCCCCAGAGCAGGAGAAAATCTCCCGCATATTTTCTTCTGCTCTGCGGATACTAAAACGGAGGTGATTGCGATGGAAAAAAACAAGCTATGTGCTCTTTCTCCTGAAGAAGTAAAAATGATCAGCGAAGCGGAGAGCAAACTGTCGGCCAAATGCGGACAGAACGTCGCGCTGGTAGCTTACAGCGCTGACTGAGTCAGCTGCGCAAAACCGGAAAAGAGCCGCCTGCCCAGGGTATGCGGCTCTTTTTCTTTGTCTGCAAAAAACGCTCTTTATTTCTCCTTGAAGCCGTATCCCACGACTTCGTTGGACTCCATGATGATCAGAAAAGCGTTTGGATCGATTTCTTTCACCAGGGTCCGTATTCCGTACATCTGTTTTGTGCTGCAGGCGCACATAACCACGTCTTTATCTGCTTCAGAAAAGCTTCCTCTGGCCTTGAGGAAGGTGGAACCTCTTCCCACGGTCTGATCGATCCGTTCAGCCACTTCACGGGCGTGATCCGTAACGATAAGAGCCATCTTTCCTGCGGATATACCGTACATCACCTTATCCACCATGACGGAGAGGATAAAACTGATGAGCATTCCGTAGATCAGTCCGTCGATATTTTTCGACACCAGAATGGTACCGGCCAGGATGACCACCGCCTCCATGGCGAAGGAAATGTTTCCCAGGGACAGATGCGGATGGAGCTCTTTAATGGACAGCATGATGAAATCCGAACCGCCCGTCGAAGAGCCTCTCATAAAGATCAGCGCATAGCCCAGTCCGGAAAGAACGCCGGTACAGATCGCCGCCAGCATCATGTCTCCTTCGTATACCGGAAACAAAGGCGCCACGAAGTCCATGATCAGAGATGTAATGATAATCGTGCGGATGGAACGAATGAAAAAATCTTTCCCCAGTATCTTGAAACAGCAAATCGCTACAGGAATGTTCAGCACAAAAGCGACTGTACCTATAGGCAGGCCGAAAAGATGGTAAAGGATCAATCCGATACCGTTAAATCCAACCATGGGGAACTCTGCCGTCGCAGCAAAATTATACGTTCCTACGGCGATGAGTATGCCGCCTGCAATATCGACCAGGATGTCGACAGCCAATTTACCCACTTGCAAATTCTTCATCGGTTACCTCCTTTTTACACAAAATTACCCGAAAAAAAACATCTGCACACCCGCCGTTGCGGCGCGGTACAAATGCTTTTGCTTACAAGGCTATTATACTATCCGGACGAGCTTCTCGTCAAGACCGCAGATTTTCCTCGTTTGATCCGGATCAGAAACCGAAATCGTCGGAAAAACTGATGTTGATTTTGAACGGAATCTCCTGAGGAATATCCGTATCGTTTCTGATCACAAGCCGATACTCTTCCTCGCTTCGGTACGTTTCCGGCCTCATGGTAAAGGTGAGCCGAGTCAGACGGCTGTTTTCATCAGGGTCAGATTTGTCTGCAATTACGGTCTTCTTATCGCTTACCGCCTTTCCGGCGCTGTCTGCCATATAAACCTCGTATTTGCACGGCAGGACTTTATCTCCTACCGGCTCCTTCTGCAGAAAATCCAATGAGAAAATGCTGTTCGATACAAGCCTGCTTTCGTTTATCAGAACAATGCCTGCTTTTGCTGCCTGAACGCAGTGCTTGCTGCCGGCCTTGTGATTTTTAAAGTGAATCACCGGTACAGCCATCTCCTGAAGGCTTATCCCGCCGTGGACATAATTCTGACCTGCTCCGCCTGTTGTAATGCGGATAGTCTGCCCGGGAGCGTAACCCATTACCCGGCTGTCCTGCAGCTGTCCGGTCAGGTTGACCGGAAGCAGATACTGAGCTGTCGTTTCCGGCGCCGTCAGCGCATACCGGCGTCCAATGGCGCGGACTTCTCCGTCGAATACCTCTCTTCCGATTTTCTCATTTTCGTCAAGCGGGCTGTACGTGTACAGAAAGCCGTGATCCGCTGTTATGTATACCTCTGTGCCCTGCATATCGTTTACGATCAGCTTAAGAAGACTGGTCAGCTGTCTCACCGCATCCTCGCAGGCCTTGAATACTCCTTTTTCCGTCTTGCTTTCATCGCCCACGGCATCGATCGTGTTGTGGTAAATGTACACGACTTTCATTCCGTTTACCAGCTCGCGCCTCTGCTGCCTTGTCATCCGCAGCACGTCGTCATATCTTGCGGCAACTGAATTTGGCTCTGTTTTTTGTAAAATTTTCTGGCGATCGCCGGTGCCAACCGTACTCATGCCATCTACGAGGACTCGTCCTTCTCGATCCATCGCCATAGCTGAGCCGGGCAGCAAGGCGGCCATTCCAAAGCTGGTTATGGACGGAAATATGGACTGCACGGCGTAAAGTCGGGCATTGCCCTTTGTCGCTCTGGCAATCTCCTCTCTGAGCTGTGCTGCCGTTTCATACCGTAAACCATCCGAAATGATCACAAAGACGCGGGAAGACTTTTCGCTTATCGGTCTGACGTATCTTCGGTAAAAATCCCGCTGCCGTTCTATTCCTCTGATTTCACCGCTCTCGCGCAAATCATCTGCTGCAGTTCTGATCCAGCACTCGTTAAGGCGATCGAGGAAATTCCGCTTATACAGCAAATCTATATAGGAAGCCAACGATTTCAGCTTGTCATCTAATACGGAATCGGAAGCTTCGAGGGCCTTCTCGAAGCTGCAAAACAATCTGCGGTAAGCGGTATCTGCCGTATAGGCCGTTTCCGCGTAAAACTTCCACACATCCTGCGGCCTTGCCATGCGGAAGCCACCTGCGTTTTTTTCGAGGAACTCCTGTATCTGTGCCGCGTGATACAGGCAGCTGTAATAACAGGCAAACTTTTCATACCAGCCCGAGGTGCGGCGCGCTTCTACCGCTGAAAACACAGCGCCCGTCCTTATTACCTGATGTTCCGCTTCATCGAAAAACCGCAAAAGGATGCTCTCATCAATGACAGGGAAAATATCGCTGGCAATGAGCAGTTCTATATCCGTTTTGTTGAACCTTTCTGCCAGGCCCAGTTCCTCTTCCACGGTACGGCAAATATTGTACAGGATCTCCCCGTCGTCACACCGCTGCCACTCATGGATAAGATTATAGCAGTACGGCGCGCAATGAGGCGATACAAAGTGTTCAAGGTTTCGCAAAACGCTTTCGCTGACGGTATGCGAGAGAGCGGTTATCAAAACATGGGCAGCAAAAAAGCCCAGGGGTTTCTCTCCCTCTTCATCGCTATGCTCATATCCGGTGAAGCGCTGCGCCATTTTCCAGAATCCTTCTATGCTCCCGAACTTGGTGATATTGTTCAGCGGAACGTTGCTCTCACTTTCCAGATCATCAGATAATACCGCTCTCAGAATATCCGCATCATCGCCTCCGGACACCCCGGCCAGTACGGAAAGAATGTCGCTGCTGAGCTGCATCGGCGTATCGTAGCGGCGGCCAATTTTCTGCAAGCGCGCCTTCCGCTCCTTATTTTCAAAAAACTTTTTGTACTCCCTGACGGTTTCCCGCATAGGCGCAGTCTGCTGTCCGTTTATCTCTTCAAGAGTCATGGAAACGTAATCGGCGCTGTATTCTTCACTGAAAAGCCGTATATCGAGAAGCCAGTCGTCCTGGGGCCTGGCGTAATAAAAGGGATCGTATATGAGATAATCGTTCTGAAGATCGTCGTGGAGGAGCAGTTTTTTCACCTCGAAATTATTGTTCCCCGTCAGGCGTATTTTTCTCACTTCCGGAATTTCAAGTTCATCGAACAATTCTTCAAATTCCCCTGCCTTATCGCTCCAGAAGATAATCCTGCGGTCGTAAAATTCCGGCAGGGGAGCGGCAAAGCGCTGGCAGAGGGAAGATGTTATGGATTCTGTGGACATAGCTGTTCTCCTTTACTTAATCTTTGCCAGCACGTCGCTGAAAAGGGCGTAATTGTGCTTGACTCCGTCGTCCAGGTCGATAGAAATGTTCATATCGGCAAGATGATGGATTTTCTCTTCGAATTTCTGTATTTCAAGGGACTGATCCTGCAGCTTCTTCTGCCGCTTTACCAGCCGCGCTTTTTCCCCGGCAGACCGGTGCTCCAGGGCCTCGGCAACAGCAGCAAGCTGACTGCGGTACCGCTCTTGGAGCTCGTGAACATAGTCCGTCCTCATGCGGGCAAGCAGGTCGCTCTGATAGCGGTGCATGTAGATAAGCGCTTTAAAGCCGTCTTTTTTACCACTGTCGAAAAGCCAGTATATGGGCCTTTTCTGATACGTTTTGCAGTGATCTTTGTAAAAGTCGTTGAGGAAGTAGCTCCTGATGACGTCTCTCGGGGCGCCTTTTCCTTCAAGGGCATCGGCAACGAAGCGGAGATTCTCCTCGAGAGTATCGCTGCCATACGCCGCCTGCACCCATCTGATGAAGAGGGCTGTGGCCTCGTTTTGGAAGTAGTCGTCGTCGCATATGGGTATGATGTTGTCTCCGACCGGGATAAAGGTGCTGTACCGGCTGTCGTCCCAATCGCCGCCCGCATAGGCAAGACCCTCTGCATCGAGGGAGTACCTGCCGAACATGCAGCCTACGGCATAGGAAATGAGAGAAACGATCTCGTCCCTCTTGGTGCGAACATAATTGCTGCCCTTCATGGATTCGGGCACATCGTCCTTGGTGTCGTAGACGCGATGAACGGTCACATCTCTGTCGGCCACATCAGGGGTAAGCTCGTCCTGCAAGCCGTAAATGTCGATGAAAATGCGGTTCAGTTCTTCTTCGTTGGCCTTGAGCTGGTCAAAGCGCTGATTGCACTCAGCCTTGTAGGCTTCGTATTTGTCGGATATGTATTTTGGCATGGTTAGTCCTCCGGATTATGCTACATATTTTAGAATTTTATTTCTATCAAGCAACTTCTCTGTTTCTATGATTTGACCGGTTTCGTCAGGCAAGCACAGTGTTATAGAATTCAACCTGCCTCTTTTCGTGTTATATCTTATAATGCAACATAACTGTTCATTGGAAAAATTATTTTTGTTGCATTCATAGTCCTTTTGTAAGTAATTTGCATTGAGATTTATTTCCGAACTCAAAATATGAATTTTTATTTTATTATTGCTTAGCTCAGGTCTATTATGTCCACGACCATATTCTATTTTTTTGACTTGCAGATCACCGGCTACAATACTCCCACTTTCGAAAGCACTTATAATGGCCCATGAAATACAATATTGTCTATAGTGAGACGCATATTCTTCACGAAACAGATTTGCTGCATTTAGGTTGTACATATTACCAAGATAATTTCTATACTGTTTGACGATCATGTCAACGATTTCTCTCATCTGACCATCACTCACATGCTCTCTTAACCGCTCTATCATTATTTGATGCTCCATTAATATAAAATGATTTTAATATCCTTATCTTCTATTAATAGTGAACTATTCTCAAATCTAAATGACTGGAAATTCGTATTGTATCCCCCATGCAATTCCATTGCGTTTGCAGATATTTGCGGTATATCCCATATAATGGGAACTTGATATTGTTCGTATCCAGCATTGTACGATATGCTGTATTGCACTTTCCCATCATATATGAGTATATCCCTCTTGAAAGCTTGCGCTTTAGTACTGAAAATTTGCCCGTTTTTACCAAGAATATTTTTAAGTTGCCTATACTTAGAAATTGCTTCAATATTTTCAAAAATGCCCATATTCTTTACCTCACACCATCGGATGTCTCTTGAAGTCCCAAGAGGTTTCATAAGAGTCCCAGTCGGATTTGGAGCATTCAATCTGCTGCTCACTCAATGAAACAATAGTATCACAATATCCACCAGGGGCAAAAACTGGGAAGTTTGCAATGTGCCCAACTTCATAATTGATCGTAGGCGATAATAGTTTTGCAACAGCCATTGCAACATTCGAATTGCAAAACGCAATCAATTGAAGTAGTAAATCATGTTTTGCAAAAATACTTGTGCCTGCTACATCATAAATATGCCCAAAGGGTTTGTAGCGAAATGCTATTGTCCCACTTGAAATCTTAGACCATGTAATACTTTCTTGAAAATACGTATTAGGATTTCGTATTACGGATCTTAATTTCCCGTTCTCATCTTTGAAATTACGAATTTCAAACCCATCATCTTCCCAATTCACGACAAAATCATTGTTTCCATACCATTTTCTAAATTCTCCACCTTTATTATAAGGAAACCATTTCTTTTCAGATCTTAAGGCATCGTTTCGGTCATGTGCATTTATACATATTTTTTTTGCTGCTAATTCATACCATAGTCTTAGAAAACGATTATTGTCTGCTGTTGCAAGTCCTTGTCGCGGCTCAGCTATATCGCCGAGTTTTTCCCCCTCCGTAAACGCAGCGATAAATTCGTCACTCACCCAATACGCCACCGGTGAACCCGGTATCTTGGAAAAGTTGAACTGATCACTCTCGTAGAAATAACCGCAGTCAGGATTTGCAATAGCTTCTAAGACCTTCTCTCGCTGAACTTCCATACCGCCTTTGAAATTTTCTAACCGAATATAAAGACCTATTCTTTCTTTTTTATTATTACTTAGAACAAACCCACAAATATCCACAGTTGCTTCCTTAAAAAAGGCACCCTTTGCCATCTGTACAAGTGTTACTATGTTCTTGGATTTGTATATAAATTCCCTGAGCTTTTCATATGTTTTTATAAACATCCAGACATTTGGTGTCATGAATCCAACGTATCCATCAGCCTTGCTGTATCCGAAATTCCTATACATGAACACGCTAAACAGATCTCCGGAGTATTCCTTGTAATTTGATGTCGCAAAGGATTTGAGCTTGTCATCCAATTTGTTCAAATACGGCGGATTGGTGCAGACCACCGTATATTCTTCACACATTATTTCAGCCTGTTTGGCGAGACATTCCATCACCGGTTTCCCCGACCGCGCCCATTCGGTAAAATCAAGATCTATGCTTGCACTTTTCTCGCATTTTTCAAGATAATCCAGAAAGACTTCATAATCTCTTTTCTTCACGGTTTGGAGAGTTCCTATTTCCTTTGCATCAGCAAAGGTTTCCAACAAGTAATCCCATACGTCGTTCTGCTCTGCATCAGTCATGAAACTGTAAGCTGAAGAATGCTGCAGCGCATCGCTTTCCTGTATTGCCATGACATGCGGAGTAATTCCTCTCGTAAAAAATCTCCTGTCATAGCTCCTGCCTTTCATCATCACTGCAAAATAAGCAAGCTGGGAGCAGCGATCGTCAATATCAAGTCCAAACAGGTTATTCTTTACGATTTCCGCAGCTGCATCTCTTTCGCTGAATCCACTCTCTTTATATATCTCCATCAGCACATCAAAGGCATAGACCAGAATATGACCGCTGCCCATGCAAGGATCAAAGAACGTCATATCCTCCGGTCGCACCGTTTCCTCAACAGGGTCGAACTTTCCCGATTTGGGCATCACAAGAAATTCGAGCTTATCCGCGAGAGTACTTTCCGGATGTCTTTCTATCCAGTAACGGCCGAGAGAATTATCCACAATATATCTTACGACCCAATCCGTAGTAAAGAGCTGTGTAGCGGCTGGGATATCTTCTTTCTTTACCGCTTTGCTTTTGATCACATTTACCACTTCTTCATGTCTTTCCGAAATGTAATACTGATACAGCCAGCCGATAATCTCCACCTGCTCCTTCCAGTCTTCCTCCGATATATCGGATATCAGCCTCCCGATGACGCTGTCCTGCCTGAGGATGTTATTCGGCAGCAGAAGCTCAGTGTAGCTTCCCAGTTTTTCAAACATGCCCGGCAGCGGTTCGCTGAGAGCATTGCACTGGGTCAGAAGCAAATACCGATACAGATCTTCATCGCGGCTTTCGTCTATGTACCTTGCCGCCTTTTCCCGGTCAATCCCCGGCAAATCGATCGTTAGCGCCATGGAGAGTATATCCGGCTTAAACTCTCCTTCCATATTGGTAAACACGCGGATGTGAGTCGGCAGATAGTTGTTCACTTCCATGAACCGGAGAGCGGTAAACCGGTTGAACCAGGTGTATGCCATTTCTTCCATGGTCTGATCATAGCCTTTCTGCTGCACGTGTTTGATCAGCTCTGCTCTCTGCTCCTTTTCCCCGTTTGACAGTACTCTGCCGTTGACTGCCGAGGCCTGCGGATCCCCGAAGTCCTCAGCGGTTACGCCGTACTGATAAGCACGCTGGGATACCTGCCTGATCAGCTCTGTCCTTGCCCATACGGCAAATTTCTCTATGGCATTTTTGTTCATACTCCTGACTCCTTTTCCATGTGTTTTCCCTTATTTGTTCTCCGTACGCTGCACCAATTCCGTCAGCCTATCTGCACGGCGTCGTTTTCCTCTATGGCTGCATAGAGTTTCTGTCGGATAGCTTCCACATAAGCGTCGATATCCTCTGCGCTTTGCAGTTTCCTGAGCGGGCACAGCTCTCCCCGGCTCACCCTGCTAATCTTCTCCTGAACACCGATCGAAACTTCGGAGAGATTCTCCATGTCTCGCAAAACTCTGTCCCGATATTCCATCATCTGAGCTTTCTTGGCATCAATTTCAATGATGGAGCCGGACTCTCCGATCTCATCTCTCTTTCTGACAAAATACGCGTCCGCCTGCTCTGCGGCCTGACCGGCTCCCCGCGTAATCTCGGCCGTCTGATGGATATCCGCCATGCACTGCCGGTTTACCTCCAGCACGTCCTGTTTCCGTCGATCCAGGATTTCCTGATAGGTCCTGTTGACGTCAGTTAAAAGCTGCGGAAGTTCCTTTATTCTGCTGTACGGCCTTTCCATGGCCAGAATCGATAATATCGCTTTAAACGCCTCGTCCGCCTCCTGGTTAGAAGACAGGTATTCCCGCTCATTCCGCAGCTGTTCCGTTCTCAAAAAAGCGTTTTCGTAGATATCGGCCTGCGTTGCGAAAAAGCCGTTTACCTCTTCCATGTCTTCCTCTGCATCCAGCAGATCGTCCTGTCTGCTGAGCATATATTCCAGAAGAGCGGTGTTATCTCTCCGTCTCTCGAGAATATCTCCGGTAAGCTCCGCCGTTTTGCCGACGATATCCGCACCGGGATACTTCCCCTTCGCGTAGTATTCATTTTGAAGCCGGAGGCAATGCTCTCTCTTCTCCTGCAGCTTCTCCGTCACATAAGCCGTCATGCCGTCTTCCTCCCGGGGGATGTTCATCTCACCCGTGTATTCGCGGAGAAATTCTGCGCTTCTTTGCAGCAGAACGTCAGAGACCGCCTCCTTTTTCGTCACTACCGCATCTTTCTTATTTCCTTTTCTCCTCAGATATTCCGGCATATGGGGATCGTCGGTTCTTATCTCCACGCCGCCGTATTTAACGGAAATCTTCTTCTGCGCGGCCAGTCTTGCGATCAGTGCGGCAATATCGATTTCTCTAAAGCCGTAAGGAATTGCCTGATATCTCTGCTGTATGTCACTTACGGTTACCGTACTGAGTCCCCTCAGCTCAATCCACTGGCTCAGGTCGGCAAGGGCCTCTTCATTGTTGGCGCCGGAGCCTGCGATAGTCAGGTTCTCCTCCTCGGAACCGTTCAGGATCTTCAGGATATCTCCGTCGCCGTCAGCAAAGGTGTTTATCATGTACAGTTTTGTATAGACACTTTCCGTCAGATTTCTCAGAATCTCATCTATCTTTTCCTTTGCGCTGCCGGCTCTGATCTGCATGGTTTCACCGCAGATGATTACTTTTGCGTTTACGATCGCCTCCTCCAGGTAGTCCCTCGCCCGCTCTTCCTGCGCTCTCGCTTGCTGCTGTCTCTGCCTTATGATGTTCTGCACGCTTTCGGCAAGATGAGCCGTGTTGCGCTGCTTGATATATCTTCTGATTTTCATCGACTGCTCAAGCTCGTCAAAATAAGGGGCGTCGTCCGTTAAAATGACTATCGCCTCGCTGTTTGCCTGCGACTCCATGATCAGGCTTGGTTCGTCGATCTCTCCGCTATTTCCCGCGACCGTGAGCAGCTTCAGCCTCATCCCGCCGGAAGCGGAACCGTAGAGCGTCTCGTCTACATACTGATCGTAAGGAATATCGTATTTTCCGTATTTGAATTTTTTCGCCGGATAGATTTCTCCGTATACCGTCTGCGCTATGCTCTGGGTTATCTGCGCCATATCGAGAACGGTATTCTTGATGTCCCTGGAAATCTCCTGTTCCTCATCAGTAAGAAAGCTGTATGTATCTCCGCTGCGCGCGACATAGTTCTGAGAGATAAGCCGGTCCAGCGAGCCGTTGATGTCCCCTCTGAGCGCGATCTTATCCACATTGACGTCGTCTATCATCAATACGGCAAGGTTATCCGTATTCGCCTTGATATCATCTATATATCGGAGGAGGTACAGAAGCTTCAGCACATTTACGTCCTGCGCTTCGATACCGTCGTGATTCTCCGCTGCGCGCAGACATCGTTCAATTACGCGGCGGATACTGCTGTCAAGGAAGGTCGATATGGTGTCGTAAAAGAGATAAAAGGGCACCAGAGCCTCTTCCCCGCTCTCCTGCACTTTCTGCGCAGCCTCCTGAAACCCGGAAAGCATGGATCGTTCCCCGCCGGATACCGATTTGCCGCTGACACCGTGTCTTCTGACTTCCGCTATCACCTTCTGAATCAGCGTAAACTGATAAGGTATGAACGGATAAGACGCCGAGTATTCCTCTTCATTGGTAAACCCCTTTATATCCATGACCGCATCGTTGAAGGTAAACAGGTTTTTCAGCACGGCGTGCTCATCAGCATAGACCAGGCGCAAAAGCTGATCCGCTTCTTCGGTCTTTGCCAGCACCCTCTTCTGGATTACCTCCGCCACGGAAGAGGACGACAGACTGAGGCGGGTATTGAATCTGCCCTGTATTTTGGAAAAGTCGTCTCCGGTTATCTTCACAATAGAATCGATAGCTTCCTGACTGGTCACCATGACCCAGACCCGTCCGCCGCAGCGAGTGCCGATCTCCTCCACAATGGACTGCAGATTGATCATCAGATCTCCGTCGTCACCGATATATTGTCCAATCTCATCGACCATGAACAGCAGCCTGAAGTCTTTTCCTTTTCTGTCCACATATTTTTTGATATCCGCTACCAGACTTTTTATGGTCATCTCGTTGGTCTCTTCACTGTTGAACCAGTTGCGAGCCGCCTGCTGGCTCATGCCGAGAACCTTTTCCATGGTTTCCGCTACATCGTCTTCAAAAAAGGCCGCAGAATCCCTCACTTCTGTCCAGGCTGCCCCGTTAATCTGCTCAAAGGTCTCTCTGAATTGGGACGTCTTCCCCTGTTCTTCCACGAATTTTTCCAGGCGGACAATCTTGCTGTCATCTCCGTAAAACCCGCAGTGATTGTAAAACACCTTGGCAAAGGTCCAGAGAACAGCGGTCCTGTCCTTTTTCATCGGCCCTTCGATATCTATGTTGAACAGGATCGACTCTGTAGGTACCGAAGCGCAGCGTTCCATCTGGGCGTACATCATCGGATCGTCCAGCTTATCCTTAAAGTACTCCACTGCCTTTTTTTCGCCTACCTGCCTCCCGCTGAGTATATAGGAGAGCATCTTGAGAAAGTGAGATTTACCACTTCCGAAGAAACCGGAAATCCAGACGCCGATTCTGTCGGTAGGCTCGTCCAGCGATTCCGTGTAATGATCGATGAACTTCTGAAAATGCCCCCTGAGTTCTCTCGTAATCACATATTCGCTCAGTTCCTGTTCAAGGCTTTTTTCGTCGTCCTGGCCGACTTTGATTACTCCGTTTATATTTCTGTTTATGTTCCTTGCGAACATCGTACCTATCTTCATCATTTCCTCCATCAGATCAGATTGAACGCTCTGTAATAGTGGCCGTCCAGAAAGCGGTCAAAGAGCTCCAGCTTGTCTCCGTTAAACTTTCCGGGATAAAACATGACCACCGGTATGTCTTCGAAGACTGACTGCATGCTGTCCAATATCTTGTGAGACCGCATAAACGGGTTGATCTTGCCTATACCCGTCATGAATAACACGTCCCGTCCCGGTTCATGGGGCTGGTAGTCCATCCTTTCGATGAGATTCTTCGGCTGCGCAATATTTTGCAGCTGTTTCAGGAGAAAGTCCCTGCCCTTCTTATTTTCCATATCCGGAATCTTATCCAATATCCGCTTATCTGACAGAAGAGAGAGAAATATCTCGTAGAGGTCTCTTTCTATGATGCGATAAGGGGTATTGGGCTGGTCCTTCAGCATTCTGACGTAGTTTTGGACAATCATCTCCTCCTGGGGTCGATAGCAGAAAATATGTATCCCTACTTCGTTGCTGAGTCCCTTATTTTCCAGAAAATCTCTCTCAGATAACCTGTATTTGATGCGATCCAGTTCTTCTTGTATCATCGCTATCTCCTTATCCGAAACAGTTAAAAGCTACAAGCGCTTCTCTGTCTCCGTTTCTCATCATGCCTGTTTTTAATTCTTCGCTGATCAGTATGGGATGCAGCGAAGTCGACCTGGTGCTGTCAAGCTGCTCTGTCTCAACCAGGCTTCGGAGCAAAACACCTCTTATCTTGTCTATCGTGCTGTCGCTCCATCCGGCGATCTGGTCGCTCTGCGCCTGGAGCCGGGAAAAAAATCCGTTGATATCCTTTCGGTCCAAATGAAAATCCTGCATGCGGTACTTTTCCCCGATCAACTGAACCATAAATTCCCATACCAGCAGGTTATCCCTCATCATTGCATATAGATTGATCTGTCTGGCTATATCTGCAGGTGCACTTCGGAGCTCACTGACCAGTTCCTGATCTTCCAAAGCATCCAGCCTTCTGTAGCAGGCCTTTGTCATCCGTTTCACTTCCCGCAAAGTTGGATACTGAAAGAGATTCCCCTCTGCGATCTGCTCCGCCGCCTGCTGCAGGCTGTCGCCGTTCATATAGTATCCCACGGCGATCCTGATCTCGTAAAACAGGAATTGTTCTGCCGTCAGGGCGCCGCTGTAGACTCTGTTTCGCACCGTTATTCCTCCATATCCTCTTTACCTGTCCGCCAGGCTTCCTATTTTCTCATCCAGGCGTGTTTTCAGTTTCCGCGCGCCCCTAAGTGCGTTTTCGGTCATTTCAAAACGTCCGAAAGCGATGTCATCTTCTATCTGCCTGATCTCCTCCCGCTGAAGGCAGAAGAATTTTGTGTCACATTTGACAAGCATGCAATGATCGATGAATCTGCACAGGGCCTCAAGACCTCTCCAGAATGCGTCCACATGGATATCACAGTCTTCGTCGAGAAAGCCGCCATAAGGTATGGCGTTCTGCTCTTTCATGTATGCCGAAATTTCTTCATATTCCTGAGCCGCTTCTTCTGCAGTCAATATATCCGTCTCGTCGCCCTCATTGCAGAAAGCAAAACTTTCTCTGTCTTTTCTCCTCCGATAATCGTTCAGGCTGCCGTAGCTGGCGCTGACAGGGAACGCAGCGAACAAGTCATTTTCTTTCACGCACCGCTCGTATTTTTCAAAGGCGACAAGCACCTGCCCGTAGAGTTCCTTCAGCTGCTCTCTGCTGAAAATCTGTTCAATTCGCAAATTTTGCTCCCGGAAAAACGCTTTCTTTTGTCTCGGACATTCTCTTTCAAGAAAAGCATATAAGTCGGCCGCCGTCTCTTCCACGTCATCTGTAGCTATCTCGACTTTTGCCCGAACATCTGCATAGAGGTCTCCCGGAATAGCAGGTATTGCCCTTTCCAGCTCCAACACATATTCTCTGACTTGTCCAAGCAGTTCTTCGCAGCTCTCGCTGCCTTTAAAACGGTCATACTGCCGGGCAAACTCCGTGTCCGCCGGCGTCGGCAGTTCTGTTCCGATTCTAATCTCTGCATAATGGTTGAATGCAGTGATACAGGATCTAACCTCGCTGATAAAGAGAGAGCGCAGGCGAGCCTTTTCTCCCCAGATAGAATCGATCACTTCATTCAGCCTGGCTTCCCCTTCTGCGCTTACTTCGCTGCTGTAGTTTTCCCGGGCTTCGGTCAGTTCTCCGCCGCAATAGGGACAAAACCGTATTGAATCGTTGAATGCAAACGTCCTGCGGCACTGGCGGCACTGATAAAACATTGCTGCAGCCTCCTTCTTAGAATATATCCAATGCTTTTCGAGCCGCATCCAACGGATCATTGTAAAGCATCGGCTGTATTTCGCTAAGCAGTTCTCTCGACACGCTTTGCATATCCATAATGCAGTCCATCGGTATGAGAACCCGCTTAGCGCCGGCGTTTTTACATACTCTGAAGATCTCTTCCAGATTGGTCAGTTTGGCAAGGGTACCGGATATCTTTATGTCACCGGCAATAGCGAGAGACTCGATCACCGATCTTTCTGCAAGAGCCGAACACAGACCGATGAATTCTCCCAGAGAGATCTCCGTACTGAGTCCTTTTCTCTGTGAATCCCCATAGTAGAGGAGGTAATCTTTCTCTGAGACCTTGATCCCCGGCAGCACCTTCCGCGCATTGGTTCCAAAATAGGTAAAGGCAGCCGTCACAGCTTCCCGGACCGGTCTGTTGTTTCCTATTCCCTGAGTTTCCAGACTGCCCGAACCTTTGACAGCTTTATTTTCAAGACGGTAAACGGCCATCTCTCCCGATGCGCTCTTACCTACGGCAAAGACGTGGCCAAATGGCAGTTTCACATCAGGAATAAGGGTATTCGGCGTCTGCTCAGGAACACCCACAATATCTTCTGTATTTTCCTCTTTATCCACAATGCCCAGATTGACGTCGATAAACTCAACGCCCGCCATGGTCTTCAGCTGCTCCTTAACGCGGCGGCGTCCTTCGATGGCGTATTCAAGGAGCATCTTTGTCTCCTCTTTGCTCATTTCTCCATCCGGGAAGAGCAGTTTGGCAAGCCCCGAAAAGGTCTTCCTCACCGCAATCTCATCCCGCTTGTTGAAATCCTTATTCAGCTTGAAATAGATGTCGAAGGTATGAGAAAAATCTTTCTTCCGCATTTCCTTGCAAAACTCGGAAAGGCAGTCCGTAATCAGCCCGTATTTTCCGGTGAGAAGCTCCGAACGCATCTTCGGAATCTCCCAGCCGGGAAGATAGTAATGCATTCTGTCGAAGAAAGCGCTGTCGTTGTTAAATTCAGGCGGAAAAGGCGTAAATAAATGGGTGATTTTAAGCAGAGTTTCTACGTTGTCATTGATATTTCCAATGTACACAATAGAAGCGTCTGCATTGATCTGATCTTTTCCTCTGGCAAATGAACCGGAAGCCATGTAGTCCTTGAGGATCTGAATGGCGTTGACGTCTTTGAACCGCATACCGGCTACTTCGTCAAAGGCAACACAGTCCCAGTGCCCCACCAGTCCTACGTGGCGGGTTCTCAGATTGAAGAACAGATTGGCCGTCGATGTCTGCCCTCCGCTCATGAGGATGGAGTAAGGTGAAATCTCTTTATAGATATGGGATTTTCCTGTTCCCCTCGGTCCCAGCTCACAGAAGTTGTAGTTCTTTTCGATAAGCGG
Source organism: uncultured Emergencia sp. (assembly GCA_904420065.1). Classification (GTDB taxonomy): domain Bacteria; phylum Bacillota; class Clostridia; order Peptostreptococcales; family Anaerovoracaceae; genus Senimuribacter. The sequence goes on along the minus strand of CAJFTU010000001.1, from coordinate 4,434 downwards.
CACCATTCTTTCGATAAAGTGCATCTTCTGCTTCTCTTCAAGAGCTTCGGGTTCATAACCCGCCGACCGCAGGATCATGTCCCGCCACTCGTCAAAGGTGAATTCAGCCCGCTTTTTAATGATCTCATCCAGATCCAGGTTAGGCATCTGTATGGGTTTGAGGCTCGTTATCCGGAAAGGAGAATCTTCAGGTCCCCGCTTTTTTCTCGACGGTTTCCTGTCATCTATCTCAAAGTCATCGGTTTCGTACTGATATGCAATCTTGGTAAGACACCAGATTCCTCCCGTGAGTATCTTGGTGTATTTTCTTGCGTACTCTGCCGGAAGCACAAAAGGCTCGATCTCCAGGTTGGTGAACTGAGCGATGTAAATATCTTTATACTCGTCCAGCCTGGCAGAAACCTTGTCGATAACCGTATACTGACCGTTTTCGCGAATTCTGGACTTGATCTTTTCGCTCTCGTCCGGCCGCACGTAGTTTTCGGAGAGAACGTTCCTTATCTTTTCCAGACCTATCTGTATGGCCTCTTCATCGTCGGTGGAACAATACATCCCCAGAAGGTATTCCAAGACGAAGGTGGGCACGTTGGCCCCTCTTTTCATGTATGCGGTTAAATCTTTCCGGACGATCTTTCCCGGAAAATTGTCGACAATCTTTGCATCCAGTGCATCCATATGGCTTCCTCCTAAAAATCAAATTCTGACGCGAATTCTATATTTATCTTGTACGGTATCTTTTCCAGTATTTCTGTGTCTTTTCCCTTTTCTCGTATTACCACGAAGTAATCCGCCGATTTGTCAAATTCACCGTGAGCGGAAAGGATCAGCGTAGCCCGATGCTCCATACCGCAGATACTTCCGTCTGCATCGATTTCGCTGATGTTGCTGATCATTTGACCGCTGCTGTCGACGGCGAATACCTCGTATTTACCTTCTTTGCATTGGTCACTGACCGCCTCAGTCTGGATAAAGACCACGGGGAAAATGTTATTGGTTATCAGCCTGCTCTTCCCTGCTGCGGTCAGTTTCACTTTGTCTTCCGGCCAGGCAGACAGTGTATAGGTCTTTTCTGCGGCAGCCGAAACTGCTTTCCTTTCTTTACGCTCCTGCTCCGCTCGTTTCGCTTCTTCCTTTTCTTTTACTTTCTTGCGGCGCATATCCATGATCAGAGAAAACTCTTCTTCAGTAAGGCCGGATATTTCACTATTTCTTGTTGGCGGCTTTCTTTCCGCAACAATCGGAGCGACGACCGGCGTCTTCCTCTGCGGCGCTTCTTTATATTTCGCTGCATACTCGCAGGAGAATTTGTTTCTGATCCGGAACTTTGAAGCCGCGCTGCCTCTCGTGCATCTTATGGTCACTCCACTGCCGGCAGTCAGCGCCGAATCTGCTATGCTGACAACAGAATCGGGAATATCCACATATCTGAGATTTTTACATTCCGCAAAAGCATAGTCTTCTATCTCCTCTGCCGTATCCGGTACCTTTATCTCCTTTACCCGGGAATTCTGGTAGAAGGCGTACTTCCCGACGGTCCTGATGCCGGATGGTATCTCTGCTGTTTCCTGATTGCCTCCATAGTATTCGAGGTAATCGTCGTCGATGATATATCCGTGATCCGCCTGATTCCTGAGCCACCGTGTTCCTGTAAAGCAGGATCTCCTATACCAGTTGACGCCGCTGCTTACGTTTATATTCTCCAGAGAACTGCAGAACGCAAAGGCCGAACTGCCCACCTCTTTGACCTGATCGGAAAGATCAAATCCTTCAAACGCACTGCACTGGAAAAAGGCATAATCGCCGATTTTCTCCAAATGTGGAAAGCCGGATCTATTGCCTGCAGATTCCAGTTTTTTCAGGTGAGTACACTGCGCAAAGGCTCTGTCGCCGATTTCCGTAATTTGAGAAGAGGCTGTCACTTCACTGAGTTTTCGGAAGTTTTCGCAGAGATTCGCCGGAATTTTCCTTGTGCCAATGTACAAACTTTCCAGCGACGTTGATCCTTCCAATACTTTCTCTCCTATTTTTTCAACCGTGTCAGGTATGACCAGCCGTTTCAGCTTTGTGCAGTTTGCAAATGCTTCGTCTTCAATTTCGACTACTCCGTCGGGTATGACCAGTTCCCGCAAAGATTTGCAGCCGCTAAATGCACGTTTTCCAATCTTTCTCATCGTCGCAGGGAGGCTGACGCTCTTCAGAACGCTGCATCCCAAAAAGGCTTCAGCCTGTATTTCCCTAATGCCTTCGGGAAGAACGATGGTCTTTAACGTGCTTCTCCGGCATTGAAAAGCTTTTCCGATTTCGGTTGCCAGTCCCGGTGGAATCTCGAGATCATTCAAGTAACCGCTCCATTTTGTAAGAACGCCGTCTTCTACGGTAAGATAGCTGCGCAGATTCTGCTTTTCTTCTTCCAGCTCTGCCGCTTTTCTTTCTTTTGTAATCTCTCTCTCTATGGAAGAGGGTGTCGTCAGACTCGAAATGGAGGCAGGGAATGGGTGCTGATGCTTCAAACCCAGATCTTCAATCTCCCAGTCCAGGCTGTCAGCATATGAACGCAGCCGCTCTTTAAAGGTTTTTGCCATTTCTTCGCTTTCAAAGCCTATTGCCCTGCCTGCTATATCAAAAGTCATTTGATGTCCCGAACCAATGGGATTTTCCTCTACCTTCGCTCTTGAAAATTCATAACTATATGTGCAAAGTTTCAATCCCTGCTCAGGTTTGTCGCATAGCATTACATAGGCCGGAGTAAAAATAGCCCATTCGCTGATGACGAATCCGATGTCACATATTTTTACCTGCTTTGAAGGAAAAAAATCGCTGAGCCAGGACGGTACCTGATCGTTATCCGGCAGCATATCGATAAAAGAATGGTATTTTGCCTTCAGTTTCTCGTCGTTGTAAAACACGTCGGCCATATCCGAGTGATAAGTCTTCTTCATCGAATTCAGCTTATTTCCCCAGAGATCCTTATCGAGTCTGTCGATTTCCTGATCCAGCTGCGCTTTTTCCGCCGATGTGATCACAAAAGATCTCTTTTGCTTCAACCCCTCAAGCTTTGCCTGAAATTTTATGCCCCGGTTTACCGCCTGTATGTATTCGCGAAATTGTCGATTGACCATCTCTTCTTCTTTGTTAGCAAACGACTCTTTATGGGGCACATCGATAAGAGAATATGTCGGGATCGATTGTTTATCTTGCTGCTTGCTTTGTTCCGAAGGCCTCGTACTTTCAAATTCAGGTTGCTCCTGTTCTTCAGTGATATCATCTTTTAAGCTGCCATCGTCAGATAGACTATGTATGATCAGACAGAAGACAAAAATGACAACAAGAATACACAGTACCACTGCTCCGAAATATTCAGCATATTTCATAAGGTAAACAAAACAGGCGGCCATAAGTGCGATAACCCAAAGAGCCACGAATTGACAGCCACAGCCGCTGTTTTCCTTCTTTTCTTTCACGCTCCTGCCTCCTTACAGGTTCTGTATTGTGCCCAATCTGCTGCGAATATGCGCTTTTCGACATGAGTACATATATACTCATATATTACTACTCATATGAAATTTTTTCAACAGAAATTATTATATTAAGGGTAAAGGAGGTCAATCCATGAAAGACATAGATTATGGTCATGTAGAGATAAAACTTAAAGAAATCATGGAAAGTCAGGACATCAGTATCAATAAGCTTGCATGCCGGGCAGAAATGCAGCGCACCCAACTGAAGAAATACATAAACAACAACGTCCAACGAGTCGATCTTGCGATACTTTCACGCCTATGCTACTGTCTCGATTGCGATCTGAATGATATTCTCGTATATGTAAAAGACGAATAACAGAAATCAGCAAGCAGATTCTTTCCTGTTCCTGTGCAGGGGAATTTCTCTTCCTAAACTTTTCAACCTTTGCGGTAATAAATAAGTCTTACCGTCCTGTACCTTAGCCTGCAATAGATAAAATTTCTCCACAGCAATACGGATTCCCACACTATCTCCCCTTTCCGATTTTTCACATAAAAAAGCATAGGACAAAACCTATGCAAAAATAATATATGCTTTTCTGTTGTATTTTTCGGATCAAAATGTCGGGGAATAAAACCGTCTTGACATCAAAAGAGCCGACCCGCTTCCGCGGGCCGGCTCTGATTCTTTCGTTCAGTTCTCGGCTTTCCCGATTATTCGATGATCTCCGTTACTACGCCGGACCCTACTGTTCTTCCGCCTTCTCTGATCGCGAATCTCAGTCCCTCTTCGATTGCGATCGGCGTAATCAGTTCGATCTCCATTACTACGTTATCTCCCGGCATGCACATCTCTGTTCCTTCCGGCAGCTTCAGATCGCCTGTCACGTCTGTGGTTCTGAAATAGAACTGCGGTCTGTATCCGTTGAAGAACGGCGTATGTCTTCCGCCTTCTTCCTTCTTCAGTACGTAT